>JAFSEZ010000001.1 GCA_017435505.1 Akkermansia sp. | reverse complement strand
CGGGGCATTATGCCACCCTGCGCTCCGCGCACCGCTGACGCGGCTGACGGGGTTCCGGTTCGTTATTTCATGGTGAGCAGGGGCCAAGGCCCCTGCCTATTGGTATGCCGCCCGTTGGCACGGGCTCAAAGATAGCGCGCACGTGGTGCGCGGGTAGTAAATTCCCCGCGGCATGCGCCGCGGCAAGATGAGAGTCCCGGAGGGACGGCATAGAGTAGACAGGGGGCTTGCCCCCTGGACTCGTATCCCCCACGAAGTATACGAACCCCGGAGCCGCGCCAGCGGTGCGCGGAGCGCAGGGTGACATAAAGCGCAACCCTAGGGGTGGAGGGCACCGGCCCGGAACGAAAAACGTTAAGCCTGCCATATAACATTGCTTTATGGGATGGCAATGATTTCAAATTTGAAATTTCTCAGGCAATGCCGAGAGCCCAGCGCAGGTACTTGAGCGATTCGCCCCAGATTTTGCGGTTGGTGCTGCCGAGAATGACCACAATCACGGCGCGGCCATCTTTGGTGCCGCAGGAGATGAGACATTTGCCGGCGGCGTTGGTGTAGCCTGTTTTCATGCCATGCACCCACGGGTGGCTGCGGAGGAGGCGGTTGGTAGAGCGCACCATACGCACGCTGCCATCATTCTTCACAAACTCGTACTCAGGGATATTGATGCAGTTGCGGATGATTTTGTTGTTGTAGGCGTAGCAAGCCGCCAAGGCCATGTCATGCGCGGTGGAGTACTGTTCTGCGGGGAGTCCGCTGGGATTCACAAAATGAGAATTATACATACGCATGCGGCGCGCGCGCGCATTCATGAGGCGGGCAAAGTTTTCCACGCTGCCGGCGGTGTCGCGAGCCAAGGCCACGGCCAAGTCATTGAAGCTGCCCGTGAGCATAGCCTGCAACAAATCGCCTCGGCTATAAGTATCCCCCACTTTCAGGTTCATGCGGATGGGGGGTGTGCGGCGGTCCGATGCATCAATGCGAACCATGCGGTGCAGATTGCCGGCATCGCAAACGCACAAGGCGGTGATGATTTTTTGGGTGCTGGCCACTTGGCGGCGTACATCTGCATTGTGGGAATAGATGATGTTGCCCGTGCGGGGGTCAATCACACACACCGCAGCGCAATCCGGGCGCGGTGCAGGGGTGGTCGGTTGTGCCAGCGGGCGAGCCGGCACGCGTGCTGCCCGGTTGGGGCCATACACGCTCTGTGCGCTCGCGGGGATGGGTGCTTGCGTGTGAATAATCGGTGCGCGGTGATCTCCTGCCCATGCGCGGTACTGTATTCTCGGTGCGTTGGCGTAGGTTTGCTGGCACCCGCTCATCAACAAGGTGGAACACAGCATAGCAAAGAGGACAAGATAACGCATGGCGCAGAGTCTACCCCAGCCCCCACCCTTTGGCAAGCATTTATTGCTTCATCGCACGCAAGCCTCCCCCGTTCTGTCACCGTGGGGCAAACGCATGTGGTGTGCAGGGGATTTTTGAGGATGAAGAACTCGCTTGCGCTCGTAGCGAAGAATGGGCTGTCCCCAAGGGGAAAAAGCAACGGGGGTGGGCAGGGAACTTCGCGCACGATGCACGCGGGGTGCGGACGTCACGGGCGCAAAATGCGTTTGCCCTGCATTTTTCCTGCTTTTCCTTCTTGACATGCGGGGTCTATCTGCTATGCTTGCACCATGATAGTCCGTGGAAGGACTGTATCTTCCCGCCTACAAATAAACATAGACCCATCTTCATAAATTACATCCATGAAATTACACCTCCCCTCTAAACTTCGCAATGCCCTCCTTGCCTGCATGACGGCAATGGTTGGCATTACCACCACCTGTGCTACCGGTGCGCTTGTTGCCGGTGCGCTTTCTCTTTCTCAAGCCCGGGCAGCGGATACGCTGTGGGATGCGACTAAGTATCAGGAAAAAGCAAATACGCAAATTACTGTCGGTGCCGGTGACAGGCTTGTTATTGCCGGCAGTATAGACGGATCTAATAATCCGCAGCAACCTGCTGATTCTGCTTGGTCTTCCGGTGAAAAATATGGCAAGGCGTTCACGTTCGGCAGCATTACGGTGGAAGAAGGTGGCCAGCTGTACCTCTTGCTGCACCGCGACAAGAACCAGACCAAGAACATGACCGGCGCCATTACTCTCCGGGGTACGGCACCCACGGAAGAAGGAGTCGAAGATTTGGCTGCTCTTTACATTGATGATGGCCGTTACAGCTTCTCAGCCGGCAGTAAGGCTGTTCCCATTACGATTGATGGCTATGTGACGATTGAAACGCGTTACTCCTGCAACCAGACCTTCACCAACCTGACCGCTACCAACGATACGGACGAACTGCACTTCCGTACGACGAATACTGAAGGGCGTATTGTATCTTACACCTTGGCCTATAACAAGGATTTGCCCGGTGCAGCTTATAAAGGCACCATTGTGGTGGAAAAACCCAAATCCGACGGTAATCCCAGTCAAGACCCGTTGGAGCAAGTGGCTCTTTCCATTTCGCATGGCAGCACAATATCGGGTGCAGCCAAGTTTGTTGTCGAAAACCAGGCTGCTTTGTGGCTGAGCGCAGCCGGGCTCACGATTGGTCAGGTGGATTTGAAGAATCGCTCCGTGCTGCGCAATAATGCCGGTGGTTCGCAGGTGCGGCAGAACATCACCAAGATGCTGGTGAATGATTTTGCCCAGACTTATCTGTATTCGCCGAACGGTACGACCCAGTGGCGCCTTAATTCTATTGTGGGTGATGGCTTTGTGACCAGCTTGTTTGAGGGGGAAAGCTTCAACCCGTCGATTATTTATCTGAATACCCCGAATGAGAACTTCACGGGTTATCTGACCTTCAACAACCACATCGAACTGGCCGGTGCAGAGACAAGCAATTACGGTATTTACCAGAACTACTTGGAAATTGGTCATTCCAAAGCGTTGGAAAATGCCACCTTGTCGTTGGATGGCAGCAGCATCTCTCCGGAATGGAGCGTGCTGGCTCTGGAGTCAACGGATGCTTACATCGGCAGATTCGAGGGTAACGGTCTTTCCTTGGTGAGCGCCGGCAAAGCTCCCACGAATGGTACGGCCAGCAGACCTTCCACCGCCATTCGCCCGGCAAGTAGTGCCGCAACCAAGACGCTGCACATAGGTGCTATGCAAGCTGCGGATTCCAAGGATTATTTCTATGGTATTGTGCTCCCGAATGTTAACCTTTCCAAGGAGGGCGAAGGCACACAGGTGATAGCCAATATCGAGGCAGACCCTTCCCGTTACATCTTCGTGAAGGAAGGTACGTTGGAAATGGGGTCGCTGGGTGAGTTTTATCGCATTGTTGTGAGCAACGGCGCCCGCGCAGAGATTGGTTTCTCTACCAGCAGCAAGGCCAATACATGGGGCAACAATGGACAGTATCGCTACTACGACCTCGTGGGAAATGATATTGACCTGAGCGATTCCTCCAAGATTCAAGGCAACGTGGTGCTGACGGATAAGATTTACGACCGCGCCTTTGAAGGCCGCGCGTCTGAGTCTACCATCACGGTGACATACTTGGATCCTTCCACCTACACGAAGGATACGTTGACAGTTGTGGGTGCGGATTTGGCCGTGTTCAATCCCAATACCGGGCGAGATGCCGGGCTGAGCTCCATTGGCACCATCACCTTGATGAGCGGCGGCTCCTTGGTGTCTGCTGCGCGCGAGCACCACAGCAATATCCTGCTGGGGGATCCGAATATCGTTGTCGAATCTGATCTCGTCATTCGCGGGACAGGCTATTTGCAGTCATACGGTTCGCTGTATCGGTCATACAACACACAGCAATGGGAGATTGATGGCTACAACACCACCTATTCCGGCAGCATTTCTTCCTACAACGGCGCTAGTGATGATTTGATTAAAGAGGGCTTTGGTAAAGTGACCCTGTCGGGCGATATGTCCGATTTCAATGCTTTCTTGTCCGTGAACGATGGCACTTTGGAATTGAGCGGTGCCAACGGCAGGATTAAAAACTTCTCTGCCTTGGGTGTTTATGCTTGGGATAAGGCACTGCTGCAGCTGACGAATCAGGCGGTGGTGACATCTGGATCCTTCCGGTTCGAACGCGTGGTCGGCGGTGCCCGCTATGCGGCCAATCTGGAGATTGAGGCCGGTTCCTCTCTTACGCTCACCGGTGTCAATAATGAAAGCTTGGATGATACGAATCCCACTCTTAGTTACCAGCTTGCACCATTCGTCATGAGTAATGTGAGCCATGGTATAATGGATGTGTATGGCACATTGACCATGGAGCGCATGTCGAACATCTCCGTTGTTTCCAGCACAGAATGGAAGAAGACCATTGATATTCACGGTGGCGGTGTCTTCAATGCGAAGGGCTTGTGGCTGCAGGTTCCCGGCGGCGGTGAAGGCGCGGAAACCTATGTGACTATTCATTCCGGTGCGACCCTCAATATCGGTGAAGACGGTATCGGCCACGCCAATAAGGATGGTAAGGGTAATGTGCAGGGGCCTGATAACAATGACTTGATTCTCACCTTTGAAGACGGTGCCACCCTGGGTGTGCTCAATGAATGTGCAGAAGGGTGGTCTACCGAGCGCACTATTGATTTGGATGGGGTGAGCCTGACAGTCAACACGCAGGGCTATGTCATTGATGATGCAAGCACGCGCAACGGCACGGCCAAGACCATCACGATGGCTGTGGAGTCCGGCTCCATCGTGAAAGAAGGCTTGGGTACCTTGGTGCTGCGTGCCGGGTCGAACAGCACCCAAACCACGATTAATGACGGCTATGTGGCTCTTTCCGTGGAAGAAGGCTCAGAAAACTACAACATTGCCTTGGGCAAGGTAGCCACAAACGGCAATGGCTCGCTGTTGTTTGATTTGATCTCGCCTATTAAGGATGATGACCAAAGTGGTATTCCTACAGACGGGCAGCCCTACGCCACCATGACGGAGTTGACCAGCACGAAGCTGAATCTGACCGTGCGCCAGGGGACGACCGGCCAGGTGGGTAAGACCTATGCTGTACTGCTGGGTGCTCCGGATGCTGACAAGGTGAATTTGATTGCCTTGGTGGATGACGGTGTGGATGCGCGCTATGAATTGGAAGGCGGCTTTGGTTACGTGACCCTTACCAACACCGGTGTCACCAAATATGGATCGGACAAGTTGCTGACCTGGATGACAGACGGCCAATCTGATTTCTGGGCCAACAGTACGCAGAAGAACTGGAAGGATGATGTGAATGGTGCACGCCGTTTCACCAATGACTCTGATGTGCAGTTTGTGGGTGCCGGGGAGTCCATCACCGTCTTGGATGAAGTGTGGACGGGTAATGTGACCATCACCGGTACCGGCTACGAGTTCACAGGTGCCGGCTCTATCTATGGCCGCCATTCAAGTGTCGCCGGAGAGGTGCACAAGATGACGGTGGCAGATGGCGCATCCGTGACCTTCTCCAACACGGGTTCCGTGTACTTTGAAGGTGGTGTGGAATTGGGCAAGGGTGCCACCCTGCGTCTGGAATATCTCTCCACAGCGGCTACTCCCAACTGGCAGGCTCCCGTGACCGGCGATGAAGGTACGCTCGTGGTGGCTACCTCCGGTATCCGCACCAATGTGCTCACCAGCGTGATGGGCAGCAGCGTGGGTACCGTGGCCTTGGATAATTATACCACCATCGAGATTGGTGCGGATGGTGCCGGCGAAGCTGCTAAGTTGGCGGCCGCCAAGAATGTGGACATCCGTGAGGGGTCTCGTCTTTACATCACCTCCGGCAAGACGGAAACGATGCTGGAAGCCGGCGATATGCTGTATCTTGCCGGTGCCGGCAAGGTGGGTGATTTGGAGGGGTACGAATCTGCCCTGACAGTCGCTCCCAAGATTGTGGAGGATGAGGTGGACGGCACGCCCCGATACACCTACTATAGTACGGATACTACCATTTTGGCTGATACCGTGCTGAAAAAGGACTCCACCATTTACGTGGGTAATGATTTCTGGGTGGAAAACCATCTCAGCGGAATCCATGTGCAACCGGGCAATCATGGCTCACTGACCTTGGGCGGCGGCTTCTGCTCCGACGGGAATACCCTGACGAAGGCCGGCATGGGTGAGTTGACCTTGTGTGGGGTTGACAGCTCCGCCAAGAAGGGCGATATCGAGGTAAAGGATGGTGTCCTCAGCTTTAACTTTGACGAGAAAGATGTGCACGATTCCGGAACGGAACCCACAGCTGTTGCCAACAAGATTTCCATGGAAAGTGGCACTACGCTCCGCGCGAAGAGCTACGTTGCCTTGGAAGGCGGCTTGTTTGTGGATGGCTCTGTCGCCCTCGGCGCGCTGAAAGGGATGGCTATCAATGCTCCCATTGTAGGGGATGAGGCAAGTGTGCTGACGGTTGGCTCGAACAGCTTGGTGGCGCTTAATACGGCCAATCCTGATTTCGAAGGAACTTGGGAAGTTGCCCAAGGTGCGACACTGCAGCTCAACCATGAGAATGCAGCCAAGAACGCCGCCATCGCGGGTACCGGTGGCTATGGCACGTCTTGGTTGGAATTGGGAGCCGAGAGCGATACATACTATGCAGCAGGTCTTAGCCAGACAATCGGTGTCGTCTCTGCTGAAGAGGGGGTCATGAAGACCTTGGTGCTGGACGGCCTGCAGGTATACGATGCCTACCTTGGCACCATAGGCAAGGATGTGACCTTGGTGAAGAACGGCAAGGGCGCTCAGAAGTTCACGCGGAGGTGGGCTGATATTGATATATCGTGCTTTGCGGAAGGTTACAACGGCTCCCTGATTGTGAACGAAGGTTTGCTTCAGTTCCGTGACACTCCCGATACATTCAATACGCTCAAGATTACCAGCGATGATGCTGAACTCTGCTTCGGCTACCCTGAAGTGGATAATGACGGTAACTACACAGGTGGTTATGTGGCAGAAACGCTGACGCTGGGTCGCAACGCGTCGACGGATGGTTCTGCGCAGACCTTGCTCATCACAGAGACCGGGGCCACGCTCAACTCCCACTTTGCACCGGTAGCCGGTGGTCACATCATCCTCGGCACGGAAGATGAGGTGTGGACAGCTCACGATGGCTTGAAGATGTATGGCCGCACCATGACGCTGAATACCGCAGACAAGAGCGATTTGACCATCAATCTCTCCGCCTTCATGGAGGAGGGGACGGATGTGGATCTCTTCAGCCAGGTGGGTACGCTTGTCATCGACGGGGTGGAAATCGACCGCAACACGGAGATTGGCTGCTTGGCCGACTTCTTTGAGTGCGATGACATCAACCTGGCAGAGGCCATGCTGACCTACACCGACGTAGGCACGCTGCGTATCAAGCTCACCAATGCCACCGATGGCCAGTACTATGAGTACAACGGCGGTACAAGCGGTGAGTGGAACACCACCGACAAGGTGTGGGCCACCAAGGATGATGTGGAAGGTAAGTATCTGTACAAGAAAGGTGCGGCCTACTTCACCAACGCTGCTACCCCCACCACGGTGACGCTGACAGAGGATATCACGGCACGTGAAATGGCTGTGAAGAATGGTGACTACACCTTCGACTTGGCCGATGGCAACGACCTGACGATTGAATCCCAGTTCTATGAGAAGGAAGATGCAGATGTGACATTCCTCCTCAACAGCGTTGATACGACGGATGCCAATGGCAACCCTGTGACCGATGGCGCACGCCTGAAGGTAGAATCCGGCATGGGCGAGCTGCACAATACGGAGATTCTGAATGGCGATGGCAGCACGGCCAATACCTTGATTTTGGGCGGTAAGACCAAGCTGATGGATCAGGCCAAGATTGATGGTGTAGCCCTCTACATGGATGGTGCCAACAGCAAGTTGGATTTGACTACGCAGGATTCCACCAAGGTGGTTTCGCTGGGCGGTGATGGCTCCATTGTGGGTGAAGCTGCTAAAATGCTTGTCACGGGGGATGCCACCGGCTCCTTCCAAGGCTCCTTGCTGGGCACGGAAAATGCTGCTGCCGGTGCAAACCTGCTGACGATTGGCGTGGATGGCAAGAATGCGTTGCAGACCTTCAAGAATGTGACCACGGATGACAGCTGGAGCATTGTGAACAATGGCAAGCTGGACTTCACCCCCACCGAGGACAGCGCGCTGCATAGCCTGACGCTGACAGGTGCTTCTGACACGACGCTGACGGTCAATACCGACAAGTCGCAGTTGCTGGGTCTCACGAAGTTGAGTGTGGAAGACGGCGCTGCCATCACCCTCAACAGCACGGGTACCTCCACCATCATGAGCGGTGAAAATACCCCCGGCATGAGCTACAAGGTGCTGGGTACGTTCTCGGATGATGCCATCGACTTCGACAGCCTGGAAATTCAGCTGGGTTCCGGTTCGGCCTTCCTGATGATTGATAAGACCAAGCCTGTGACACTGGAAGCCATCCTGAACGACCGAGGTCTCTACGACCTTGTACTCAAGGCAACGGTGGATGATTCCAACCCGTTCACTTCTGTGGTAGAGGAGGGCAATGCCTCCGCCGGTGCAGAGATGTTGGGCTCCGCAGAGGCTCAGGCCTACATCAATGAGAATCCGGAGAGCGACATGGCGCATGCATTCAATGCTGTTGCCGGTATGGTGACCAGCACAAACGTAGACAAGGGTGAAATCTCCAAGGCTTTGGCCGCCGTGGCCGGTAGCAGCACGGCTGTGTTGGGTTCGGCCTTCTCCGCTGATGTGGAACGCCAGCTCAAGGCCATTCGCAACCGCACCACTACCATGGGTGTGAGCCAGTGCGAGGTCAACGAGAATATGCCCTACTACAATGCGTGGATCAACGCCGAGGGCAACCACCGCGAGCTTGATGCCGATGGCTTGGCTGCCGGTTACACCCACGATAGCTGGGGTGGCACCGTGGGCTTCGATGTGGACGTGACTCCCTCCGTCACCATGGGCTTGGCTCTTACTGCCATGTATGGTGATATTGAATCCGATGGCCCGGACAAGGCCGAAGGCGACTTCGACACCATGTACCTGAGCGCCTTTGCCCGCTATGCCCGCAATGCTTGGGTGCACACCTTCGTGGCAACCGTGGGCCGCGCGGATGTGACGCTGGACCGCACGGTGAATGTGGGTGGCTACAGCTACAAGACCACCGGCGATACCGATGGTATGGCCTTTGGCTTCATGTATGAAGTGGGTCGCGTCTTCGCCGCGAATGAAGAAGGCACAACCTGCTGGCAGCCCGTCTTCAATGTAGCTCTGCGCAACAGCAGCATCTCCGGCTACGAGGAAGAAGGCAGCGATGCTGCATTGACTGTGGGCGATCAGGATTTCACCACCATCACCTTCGGGTTGGGCGCCCGCATGCAGACCATCATGGGCGAGAATCTGTACAACCGCACCTCTATCTTCGAGGCTCGCGCCTTGCTCAAGTTCGATGTAGGTGATACCGAGACGGAAGCCACTACTGCCATGATCAACGGCGATGGCAAGGCTCACCCGGTTGAGGGTGTGGACGTAGGCGAAATCGGTGTGGAACTGGGTGCCGGCGTGACGATTCCGGTCGGTGCCGAGGGTGGCTCCATCTTCGTGGATGCCTCTGCCGAGCTCCGCAGCGGTTACACCAACATCAATGGTACCGTGGGTTATCGCGTCAACTTCTGATAACGAGATTCCCTCTATTATCTCCTCTCTCGCCCCTGTTGCAATCTTGCAGCAGGGGCGATTTGCACAACACATGCTTGACAGAGGCTACGCAAAAGGGCATAATCCGCGTAAGAATGAAAGAGTACTACTATCTGGATATAAACCGAAAAGTATGCGGCCCCCACAAGTTGGATGAATTGGCCGGGATGCTGAAGGCCGGCACGGTGATGCCGGATACGGAAGTGGCCTCTCCCGGTGATGGTAGCTGGGTGCCGCTGGGTAGTTTAGTGACTCAGGAGCAGCTGACGGAAGCGAAATTACCGCCCATTCCTGCGATGCTCGGTGCGCCCGGTAAGTGCCCGAGTTGCAAAACGGCATTGGAAACGGAGGCAGCCGTATTACCCGCGCGCTGCCCGCAGTGCGGGCGCGTGCTCCGCTCTGCCAAGGGGGGGGGTTGGGGCAACTTGGTGCTGCCGTTGCGATTATATGCCACGTTCAGCGGGCGTGCCACACGCGCGGAGTATTGGATTTTCACGCTGGTTGTTTCCGTGTTGATGTATGCTCTGCTCATAGGTGGGATGGCGATGTCGTTTGTCGGATTGGCGGGCGGTTCTCTGGAGCAGCTCAAATGGGGTGTTACCATAGCCTTGGGGGGGGTGTTTATCATGGCATTGCTGTGTATCGTGCCGCTGCTGAGTGTGCAGGTGCGTCGTTTGCATGATGTGGGGTGGTCCGGCTGGTGGTTGGGCGCTGCTTGGCTGTGCAATCTTGTGTATACGGTGGGGCTGTATGTTGTTTGCCGGGAGGAATATGCAAAGTTATCGCTGGCAGTCGAGCAGAGTGTGAAGCAGGGCAACAAAAATATGTTGCAGGCGGTACAGCTGGCTATGGACACACCGGTTTCTCCCATGTTGAGCGCATTTTGTATGTTGAACTTGGTGAGTCAGGTGCTTTTCTTGTTGATTTTTGTGCTGAGCTTTTTTGATAGCCGGAAAGGCCCCAACAAGTATGGCCCTTCAAGCAAATACCCCATGGGTTAAGTTTTTTGATTATGAACTACTATTATCTGACTCCTGATAAGAAGCCGAACGGTCCCATGCCGTTGGAAGAACTGTGTGCCAAAGCGGAGGGTGGGCAGCTCTCTGTCTCTGTGTTGGTAGCTAAAGAAGGGGATGCCTCGTGGCGCCCGTTGGCAGCTGTGGCGGCAGAGCAGGGAATGGCGCTCAACGTGGCGGGGGGAGCCGGAGCGTGCCCTACCTGCGGGCAGGAGCTCAGCATCCTGCCGGATGGCTCGCTCCCCCTCTCGTGCCCCCACTGCGGGCGCGCCTTCCGACCCATCGAGGGCAAGGAAAATAACTTGTGGTACAACTTTACGCTGGCATTGCGCCAGTACGCCAAGTTTACCGGGCGTGCCACTCGCATGGAGTATTGGAGCTTTATTCTCTTTTCCAACATTGTCTGTTTTCTTGCCAATGTGCTTTTTCATGTCATGGAAACGATGAATAGCGAATGGGGGATTGCAGAGGGCATTGTGTCGTTGGTACTGATGCTGCTGATCTTCGTGCTGATAATACCCTCATACGCCGTGATGACCCGCCGTTTGCATGATGCGGGGTGGTCCGGCAAATGGGTACTGGCGATGCTGCTTTGCATGCTGGCCGTTATGGGTGGATTGGCAGGCATGCTGTGCTCGTTGGATTACGAGGCTGTGGAGTTTGAGGAGGCTTTCTCACAAGCGGCTATCAGTTGGGCAATCGTTGCCGGTGTTGCCTATGTGGCGATGGCCTTGATAGGGCTGCTGAGCTTTGTTGTCAGTTTGTTCGATAGCCAGCGCGGGGCGAATCAATACGGCCCCTCCCGCAAATATCCCATGGGTTGATGTATGCCTACCCCTCCTCAGCCTATCTTTATTCTGGGGCCTACCGGCTGCGGCAAGAGTTCCGTAGCCGTGGCTCTGGCTGAGCAGCTGGGGAATGCGGAGATTGTGAGCGCAGATGCCTACCAGGTATACCGCGAGCTGCCCATCCTGACCGCCGCTCCCTCTGCCGGGGAAATGGCGCGTGTGCCGCATCATTTGGTGGCGTGTATGGGGGTGCAGGAAAGCAATGATGCCGCCACACACGCTCGCAAAGCACAAGCCTGCATTCGGCAGATTCAGCAGCGGGGCTGCACGCCTATTGTGACGGGCGGCTCCGGCTTGTACGTGAAGTTTATCTCCCATGGGATTTCTCCCGCACCGCCATCGGATGAAGCGCTGCGGGCAGAGCTGGCTGCTTTGCCCTTGGAGGAGGCCGTGCGCCGCTTGCAGGAGGCAGACCCTGAGGGTGCAGCTGCCACAGATTTGCAAAACCCACGCTATGTGGTGCGCAACTTGGAAATTGTGTTGTTGGGTGGCAAGCCGCTTGCGTATTGGAAGAACAACTGGGTGCCGGAGCAAGCCGCCGGGCCGGGCTTTTGTCTGGTGCGTGATACGGTGGATTTGGATGCCCGCATTGCCCGCCGCGCTGCCGCCATGGCAGAGCAGGGGGTGGTGCAGGAGGTGGAGCAGCTGACGGCTGCTACCAATGCAGGCACCGCTCTCTCCCACACCGCTGCCCGCACACTGGGGCTGGAGCAGGTGCAGCACTACTTGCAGGGCGCGTGCAGTTTGCCGCAGATGGTGGCTGCCCTTGCCCTTGCTACGCGCCAATATGCCAAGCGCCAGCGCACCTGGCTGCGCCGCGAAAAGTGGCTTTCTCCCGTGCCTGTAGCGCCCCATGATAGCTGTGAGGCTGTGTGCGAGCGAATAGCCTCTGCCTGCCACCTCTAAATCCCTTTTGGCGTAGCCAAAAAGTTCCCGTGCGCGAGAGCGCCTGTTCGCGAGGACGGAAACGGCCTCTGTTCCCTTGGCCGCCCCACTCCACAAATAACAGAAGTCATGAGGCTTCGGGAACGGCTCGCTGTCGCGAGCGGTTGTTTGAATCATTTTCCCTTTTGGCGTAGCCAAAAAGTTCCCGGCGCGAGAGCGCCTGTTCGCGAGGACGGAAACGGCCTCTGTTCCCTTGGCGCCCCACTCCACAAATAACAGAAGCCATAGGGCTTCGGGAACGGCTCGCTGTCACGAGCGGGAAGTTAGAGCTTGGGAATGGCAGCCAGCAGGGTTTGGGTATATTCTGCCTGCGGTCGGTGAAAAACATCATCTGCCGTGCCGTATTCTACAATTTTGCCACGGCGCATTACGGCAATATCATCTGCCATGTAATGTACCACGGATAAGTCGTGTGAGATGAAAATCATGGTGAGGTTCATCTCGCGCGTGAGCGCGCAGAGCAGGTTGAGGATTTGGCTTTGGATGGAGACATCCAGCGCAGAGACGGGTTCATCTGCCAGCAGGAGGGCGGGGCGGGGGGCAATGGCGCGGGCAATGGCAATGCGTTGGCGCTGGCCGCCGGAAAACTCGTGCGGGTATTTGTACATGTGTTCGGGGCTGAGCCCCACGCGCTGCATCAGCTCGGCTACGGCTGCTTCGCGCTCGGAACGGGGCAAGGGGGCGCGGCGGGTCAGGGCTTCCAAGAGGGTCGAGAAGATGCTGAAGCGCGGGTTGAGAGAGGCGTAGGGGTCTTGGAACACCATCTGAAACTCCAGTCTGCGGCGGCGTACTTGTGCGACTGAAAGTGCGGTCAGATTTTCACCATTGAGCGTGATGCAGCCGGCAGTGAGGGGCTGCAGCTGCATGATGGCGCGGGTGAGGGTGGATTTGCCACAGCCGGATTCGCCGACCAGACCCAGAATGCGGCCTTTTTCCACGCTCAGGCTTACTCCATCCACGGCGCGCACCACTTCGCCGGTGGTGCCCCAGGTGTTGCGCACGGGGAAGTGTACGCAGGCGTTGGTGATTTCCAGATAAGCCATCAGCGGTCGAGGGCGTAGCGGGCAGCGGCAACTGCCATGAATACGGCGGTTTCCACTCGCAGGATGATGGGACCAAGGGAGGTGAGAAGATAGCCTGCTTGCGCGGCTGCAGCGTATTCGGCGGGGGAGAAGTCCCCCTCCGGGCCGATGAGGATGGTAGCGGCTGTTTCTCCGGCGCTGCGAGCTGCTTCCAGCACGGAGCGGAGGGGCTTGGCGTGCTCTACAATGGCGCATTGCAGGCGCAGACCGGGCAGGTCTTGGCGCTGCAGGAAGGCGGAGTAGCTTTGGGGTGTTTCCACCACGGGCAGGGTGTTGACACCACATTGTTTGCAGGCCTCCAGTACGGTGCGTTGCCATTTGGTTGTTTTGGCAGCTGCCTCCTTGGCATCTAGGCGCACGATGGTGCGCTCGCTGATAAGCGGTACAATGCGGGAGACCCCCATCTCCACCGCTTTCTGCACAATCAGATCCATGTTGCTGCCCTTGGGGATTGCCAAGGCCAGGGTGATGCCGGCAACCGGAGGCAGGGGTGACAGCACTTCTTGCACCTCCAGCTGGAGGTGACTGCCGCGGGCTCCGCACACCTTGGCAATGGCCGCGTGGCCATCGCCGTCGAATACCTCGCAGCGGTCGCCTTCCTTGAGCCGCATCACGCGGGTGGCGTGGTGTGCTTCTTCCCCTTCTATCAGGAGAAGTCCGGCGGAAAAATCAGCATAGGGCAGGTAGCAGCGGTGCATGGCGGAGAGAGTTTATGCAGGGGTTACTTCATGTACTTGGCTGCTTTGTTGAGGAAAGCGGTGGCTTCCGGCTGGTTGGCAGCCTTGAGGGTGGAGGTGAAGGCTTCCAGCGCTTTCTTCTGGGCGGAGCTGAGCTCGGAGGGTGTTTCCACCTGGATTTCCACCATGAGATCACCGTGCGAACTGCTCTTGAGGGAGGGCATGCCCTTGCCGCGCACGCGGAAGATGGTGCCGCCGGTGGTGCCGGCCGGTAGTTTGAGCTTGGCTGCGCCATCCAAGGTGGGCACGGAGAGTACACCGCCCAGCGCAGCCTCGGCAAAGGTGACCGGCATGGTGCAGTGCAAATCCATGCCATCGCGGGTGAAAATTTCGTGTGGCTGCACTTCGAGGAAGACGTAGAGGTCACCGGTTTCGCCGCCGTGCAGACCGGCATCGCCATTGCCGCTGGAGCGCAGCTTGGTGCCGGTATCCACCCCGGCAGGGATGTGCAGGGTAATTTTCACGTCCTTGTGCACGCGGCCTTCTCCCCGGCATTTGGGGCAGGGGTTGGAGATGGTCTGGCCGGCGCCGCGGCAGCTGGGGCAGGTGCTTTGCTGCACAAAGAAGCCGCTCTGGCGGGTCACCACGCCGGTGCCATGGCAGGTGGGGCATTGCTTGAAGCCGGCGGTTCCGTCTTTGGAGCCGGTGGCATGGCATGCCTCGCAGGGGACAAGGCGCTCAATCTCCAGCGTCTTGTCGCAGCCATGGGCTGCTTCTTCCAAGGTGATGTCCAAATCATAGCGCAGGTCGGAGCCGGGTTGGCGCGGGTCTGCCTTGCGGCGTGCTCCGCCGCCAAAGCCGCCAAACCCACCCATGCCGCCAAACATCTGGGCAAAGATATCCATGGGGTCGGTGAAGCCACCGAAGCCGCCGGCGCCTCCTCCCGCGCTGCCCATGCCGCCGTTCTTGAAGGCATCGTGCCCCATGCGGTCGTATGCAGCGCGCTTGTCGGCGTTGCTCAGTACCTCGTAAGCCTCGCCGACTTCCTTGAATTTTTCTTCTGCTTCTTTGTTATCCGGATTGCGGTCCGGATGGTATTTCATGGCCAATTTGCGGTAGGCCTTTTTGATGGTCGTGTCGTCTGCATCGCGCGCGACACCGAGCACCTCGTAGTAGTCCCTGGACATGGTGGTGATGAGAAATTATTTACCTTCTTCAATGGGGGCGGCAGTCACAACATTGGCGGGGCGCAGCAAGCGGCCTTTCAGGTTGTAGCCCTTGCGCAGCACACGCAGGATGGTGCCTTCCGGTTGGTCGGAGGGCTCGCTTTGGATGGCTTCGTGGATGTTGTGGTCGAACATTTGACCGGGCTCGGTGGGGATGTATTCCACGCCTTGGCCTGTCAGGAAATCGGTGAGTTGCTTTTGCACCATGCTCATGCCGATGTAAATCATGCTGCCGGGGTCTTTGCCGGCCATTTGCATGCCCATTTCAAAGTTGTCTACCACGGGCAGCAGCTCCTCCAGCAGGCTGCGGGTGGCGTAGCGGGTGAACTCCTCGCGGTCTTTCACGCAGCGTTTGCGGTAGTTGTCGTATTCTGCTGCGGTGCGCAGAGCCAGTTCGCGCCATTTGGTCAGTTCATCTACAGCGGCGGTTGCTTCCTCGGCCTGGGATTCATCGACAGCTTCAGCGTATTCCTGCTCCGGCTGCTCCGGTTTTTCGCAATCGCAGGGGTCGCAGCTCTCGGCGTTCTTTTTGTTTTCTTCTTCGCTCATGCGTGCATGATAGCGCACGCGCGAGCCGCTGTCAACGACCGGCTGTGCCATGATATGGGGAATTGTAAGCGAGCGCATGTTGTGTACCCTCCTTTGGCTCATTTTGCTGAAAAAAGCACATTTCTGAGCAAAAAAATCAGAAATTGGCTTGACAAGCCGGTGGTGCGGGCGTATACTCCCGCCGTTCCAAGAACACAGGGCTATGGTGTAATTGGCAACACATCGGTTTCTGGCACCGCTATTCGGGGTTCGAGTCCCTGTAGCCCTACTGAGAAAGGCGCACAAGTGATTGTGCGCCTTTTCTGTGTTCACATGCTTACTTTGGCTTGATGATGAGCGGTCAGCGTGCTATCATGCCGCCAGCACGTTATGAAAACAGACACCATTTGCGTACAAAGCGGCTGGAATCCCAAGAAAGGTGAGCCCAGAGTCCTTCCCATCTACCAATCGACCACGTTCCGCTATGAAACGAGCGACCAGATGGCGCGTTTGTTTGATTTGGAAGAGGCCGGTTTCTTCTACACCCGCTTGCAAAATCCCACCAATGAGTGTGTGGCTAAGAAGATAGCGGAATTGGAGGGCGGCGTGGCAGCTATTCTCACCTCCTCCGGCCAAGCCGCTTCGTTCTACTCCATTTTCAACATCTGCGAAGCCGGAGACCACTTTGTATCTACTTCTGCGATTTATGGCGGTACCTTCAACCTCTTTGCCGTTACCTTCAAGAAGCTGGGGATAGAGGTCACCTTTGTGGATCAGGATGCGCCGGAGGAGGAGATTCAGAAGGCTTTCCGCCCCAACACCAAGTGCCTGTTCTCCGAGACGATATCCAACCCCTCTTTGCAGGTGCTGGATATTAAGAAAATGGCAGATATTGCCCACAAGAACGGTGTGCCCCTGATTGTGGACAACACTTTTGCCACCCCCATCAACTGCTGCCCCTTTGAGCACGGGGCTGACATTGTGATGCACTCTACCACCAAGTATATGGATGGCCATGCCACACAGGTGGGCGGCGTGATTGTGGATAGCGGCAAGTTCGACTGGGCCGCCCATGCCGATAAGTTCCCCGGCCTGACCACGCCGGATGATTCCTACCACGGTTTGGTGTACACAGATGCTTTTGGCGCCGGTGCTTATATCACCAAATGCACGGTGCAGCTCATGCGCGATTTGGGCTCCATCCCCTCGCCCTTCAATGCATTCTTGCTCAACCTTGGCTTGGAGACGCTGCACCTGCGTGTGCCCCGCCATTGCGAGAACGCCCAGCGTGTGGCAGAGTTCCTGGAAAACCACCCTGAGGTGGCGTGGATTAACTACGCAGGCTTGCCCTCCAACCAATACTATGAGTTGGCACAGCGCCAGTTCACCCAAGGCCGCACCTGCGGTGTGGTGACCTTCGGTATCAAGGGGGGGCGCGAGCGCGCTATCAAGTTCATGGATAGTCTGAAGCTCACCGCCATTGTCACCCACGTGGCAGATGCCCGCACCTGCGTGCTGCACCCCGCCAGCCACACCCACCGCCAGCTTACGGATGAGCAGCTCATCGAAGCCGGCGTGAAGCCCGACCTCATCCGCTTCTCCGTGGGTATTGAAGATGCCGAGGATATCATTGATGACCTCAAGCAGGCGTTCGCCGCCATCCAATAAAGCCCAAGCAATTAGCTCATTTATAGCCCCCGTTGTTCACCGAAACAACGGGGGCATCTCTTGATATTGAGAAATAGGTGTGTTTACAGGGCACACACGCTGTATGCCCCCCAGAGCAGCAGCAGGATGAAGAAAAGGGTGCTCAGAATGCCGGTACTGACGCTCCGAAATTTGTTTTTCCAAGGAAACGGGGAAGGGGCTGTGGTATCGGTGAAGAGTCGGCGTACCCATGTGGGTTCCGCTTGTGCCGCGATTATGGTATAGGTGGAATCTCCGCGTTTTTGGAGGTAGAGGGGGAGCAGAAGCCCCAGCGGTATCAACCACGGTACGGCGCATAGTTCAAAGCAAAGCATGAGCTTTGCCCCAAAGACTGTGGCGCGGAAAATAGCCTGGCGTGCAAAGATGAAGAATAGTCCCGGTATAAGCAGGGCCACCAGTAAACAGTAGACAAAGAGCTCCGGCGAGGGATCCATCCCTATAATCACCAGCGGACTTCCCACCAGCAGGAAGAATAGGAAGATATCCTTGGGGAAAAAAACGATGGGACACGCCAGAATCACCACCAGTGCCGGGATGTAGAAGGCCTCTCCTAGGTGCAGTAAATCCGTTTCCTCCAAATAGAGACAGGTAAAAATAAGGCTGTAGGCGATGGAATAGAGGCCATTGAGGTAGGTGTAGCGCCGGAGTTTTTGGGTGAGTTGGGAGATGTGGTCGCGTATGTGTGCCTCGGTGGCATCCTGTGGCCGGGTATGCAGCAGGGATTCCTCCAGATGCCGGGCTTTCTTGTAGATTTTGCGGGTGTCGTTCCAGATGAGTAGGCACAAGATGCTGACGGCAGCTGCGGACAGCATGATGAGCACTTTTGTGGCATCCCGCCCGGGTAAAATGACGCTCCACCCCAGGGAGACCATCATCCATTGGCTGAGGCGTGGCCAGAGGCTGTGCACCGATGCATCGTATGCAAGCAATTCGTCCACGCCCGAATGAGTATGGCTGAGAGGGGAATCTGTATACGTGGCAGCACGCTCAGTCATTTCGCACGCGGGAGCGGGGAGAAAGGACGATGGGGATACCGGCGGCACCTTTGATGCGGCTGCGGATGGTGTTGCGCAGGTATTGGGCGTAGCTATCGGCCAGCAGGCGCTTGTCGTTCACGAAAAGAACGTAGGTGGGCACCGGGATAGTGGTGTATTTCTCGTTCACGGCGGTGGTGGCGTAGAAGAGCTTGAGGCGCTTGCGCAGCACGCGGTGCTGGCCGGGTGGGTTCATCTCCATGGCTCGCTGCAAGAGGCGGTTGAGCTCGCCGGTGCCGGGCATGTTGAGGGCATCGCGCTTGACGCGGTCGATGGATTTGAAGATATCCTGCATGCCGCGACCCTCCTTGGCAGAGACGATGGCAATGGGGGCGTAGTCCAAGAAGAAGAGGTTTTCCTTGATGTGCTCCTTGACAGCATCTTTGCGGGCCGAGAGGGGGGCATCCGGGAAGTAGAGATCGAACTTGTTGACGATGATAATGCAGGGTTTGCTTTCCTTGGCGATGATGGAGCCGATGCGGCGATCCTGCTGGGTGACACCGGCTGCAATATCAATGACGAGCAGGCAGATATCGGAGCGGCGGATGGCGCGCTCGCTGCGCATGGCAGAGAAAACCTCTACCGAGGTGTCGCGGCGGGAGCGGGGGCGCATGCCGGCGGTGTCGATGAGCATGTAGTTCTGCTCGCCTCGGGTGTAGGGAATGTCGATTGCATCGCGCGTGGTGCCGGCGATGTTGGACACGATGGTGCGTTCGTCCTCCAGAATGGCATTGACCAAGGATGATTTACCTGCGTTGGGTCGGCCAACGATGGCTACCTTGATGGGGGAATCCGGGGTGACTTCCTCGGGTGCGTCTTCATCTTCCGGGGTGGCGTTCGTTTCCGCTGCCATGGGGGAAGCGCCCAGTGATTTGAGGTGGTGGTCGAGCTTGGCGGCGAGCGCCTCGAACCCGCGGCCATGAGCGGCAGAGGTGAAGACGTACTCCTCAAAGCCGAGCGCGGAGAATTCTCCGAGGTTGAGCTCTTGCTTATCCGTATCTGCCTTGTTGAGCACGAGGATGACGGGAGTCTTGCTCTTGTGCAGCTGGGCGGCGATGTTGCGGTCGATGGGGGTGAGGTGGTCGCGGCAATCGCACACGAACATGATGAGGTCTGCTGCGTTGAGGGCAATATCGGCCTCGCGTGTCACGGCAGAGGCAAAACCATCATCCAACGTGGAACCGATACCGCCGGTATCAACCACATCTGCTTGGTAATGGGTGATGCGCACCGGGGCGGTGAGGCGGTCGCGGGTGACACCGGGTTGGTCGTGCACGATGGCAATGCGGCGCGCTACCATGCGGTTGAAAATGGCAGATTTGCCCACATTGGGGCGGCCTACAATGGCGATTGTGGGGGTGGACATGGGAAAGGGAAGATACGAGATTAGCGAGAGGGACGATCCGAAGCGCTGTGGTACTGGTCATCACCCGTCTTGGATTTGACATAGGGGATAAGGCCGATGGTGCGGATGCCCTTGCCTGTGCTGATGAGGTCTACGGGCCCACCGCTGCGGCGGAAGAGTTTGTACTGGCTGCGGCCTCCCTTGGTGTTCATGATGGAGTAGGTAAAGTACTCCGGGGTAGATTGGCAGAGCACGTGCAGGTTCTGAGCGTTGTCCAACACGATGCGGGGCTCCATGAAGTTGAGGAACTGTGCCAGGTAGCAGGCGCCGATGGGGACTTGTGAATCTGCATTGAGCACCTGGCCGAAAAGCGAGTCCTTGCCACCTACGTTGAGGATTTTGACACTCATTTCGAGGCGCTGGCCGCGGGCTTGGGTCTTGAAGGTTTTGATGCTGCCGCCGGAAGCCAGCGTGAAGGTGGCGCGGTTGGAGCTGTAGGTGGTGTGCATGTCCGGCATGCGTATGGTGGCGATTGCCTTGTAGGTGCCGGAGCGGTTAAAGTTATAGAAAGGTTTGATATCCAATTGATAGCTACGGGTGGCGCCGGGGGAGAGTGTGAGGTCGGGGTAGCGAGGGGTGGCTTTGGGGGAGAGGGCGTTGCCGCCCTCGCGGCTGGTGATGTTGAAGTTGAGCCAGCTGCGACCGGGGAGGTTAGTCAGTTTGATGGTTTGGTCCGTGTGGTTGACCATGGTGATTTTGAGCCCGATGCTTTCTCCCAGCAGGAAATCGCGGCGAACGGGATCCAAACGAACATCTACTTGAGCCAGAGCCTGACCGGCCAGTAAGAGCAGCAGAAAGGTGAAGATACGTGTGAGGTGCTTCATGATATGGTTTACGATTGAGGTGGTGTTGGTAAAACGATGCGGAAGCCGCGGGAGCTGTGGCGGGCTTTGGGGTCGGACTCGCGGATGATTTGCTTGCTGTCTTCTGCCAGTACCAAGTAACTCTTGGCCATGACAACATTAGCAGCTTGCGTATCACTTGTCCATTCCTGAATGCCGGATGCGGCGTTTTTCTCGGTTACTCCCAAGAGCATGCTCAGGTTGGGCAGGTGTGCTTGCCGATAGTTGACTGCATAGGCGTATGCCGACCAGTATGATACACCTGTGACGGGGGTGTGCTCAGTATGTTGGCGGCCTTGTCTGGTAGATTTATTTCTGGCAGCGGCAAGTTGTTGTTCCCAATCAGCCGGGATGTGGTCGGCTATACCATCCGGCAGGCCACGGTTGATGCGTGCTTTTTCGGAACTGTTCATTGCGGCGTACTGTGCCAGAAATTGCTCGTATTCGAGGATGGAAACGGGTGCGTCGGCTACGTATAATGTTGTGTTGGAACCTTTGGGCTTGCAGATGATGAATCCACCCACCTCCGGGCTCAGTAATTCCGGCTCACCGGGTGAAAGAAGCGCCCCAATGATGCCGCAAAAGATGAGGATGAGCAGTGATTGTAAAGCCAGTTTGACCGATTTGCGGATGCGGCGTTGTAGCTTAAGTTTAGTACGTAGTATGCTGGCGGCGGTGGGTTTTTCTGCCGGGGTGGTCAGGTTGAGAGTTTGCTCCGGGGTGAGCTGTTCCTCAATCATGGAGGCGGTGAATGAGATGGCGGGCCAGTCCATATATTTCCCCTCGTAGCCTTCTTTCACCCAGAGCATGAGAGTGGAGATGCGGGTCTGCCCTGCCACATTTGTGGGCAAGAGGGGAGCCAGCTCATCTGCAAGCTCTTGCATTTGCTGCTCCGGGGAGATGAAGCGGTTTTCATCATCATACACCGGAGAAAGGAAACGCACCACCGCGTTGCCATTGGTGCTTTTGGACAAAAATATATCAGTTCTGCGCAGAGAAGCTGCCTGCAAATCAGCTTTCTCGCAGGCTCCGTACAGTTTGGAAACAGCCTGTAGGATGGCGCATACTTGCAGCGGAGACAGCTGAGCCCCTTGGCGATAGAGTGTTTCCAGATTGGAGCCAGCGGGTTTCTCTTGGGTGATGTACCAAGTGCCATCCGAAATCATTGTCTCAAACACATGTGCCACGGATGGTAGCGTGGCGGCTACACGTGCGCGCGCGGTCTTAAGAAATTGGTTGATGACTTCTTGTCCTACTTGGGGATTCAGAACCTCGATGAGCACTTTGCGCTCCACATGCTCCTGCTGCGCAGCGTACAGTTCGCTGTGCTCATAGTTGCCGATTTGGTGGGTTAGCGTGTAGGCTCCCAGCGCGTGCGGCAGTTCTGGGAAAATGTGGCTCACGATTCAGGGGAATCTATTTCTTCTAAGAAATCAGAGTACGGGGTTGCTTCTTCCGGTTCAAGCCCATCGTCCGGCAAAAGCCCGGATGCCGGTGCAGCCGGTTTGCGGCGGCTATTGAGGCGTTGCTCCTGCAAGATGAGGGCAGAAGGGGTGCTGATACAGTCCAAAGGCTCACCTTTGTAGTACAGCTTGGCGGTAAAGCCGTAGTATTTGAGCTCGCCGTAGGCATCGATTTCCTCTTGGGTGGGAGGGGGAACGGCGTAGCTCACAACCAAGTTTTCTTCCCAATCCTGCCAAGTGGGTTTTTCATTCTGCCAGGCCAGTTGGGGGGCGTTGCGGGAAAATTCAATTTTGCGTCCGTTGACTAAGTCGAAAAATTGGATGGTGATGTAGATGTCATCCGGGCGCACATCCTCACCCGGTGCCAACAGAATGGGCAGGAGAATGTCCACATTCTCGCCTTGCTCGGCGCTGTAGGTGTGGCGCGCCTGGTGCGGGCCGAAGGAAAGCTTGCCGCGCATGGCTGAGGGTTGCTCGAACCCATAGGTCAGGCGGCGGGCGGCGCGCTGGAAGTATTTGCCCGCCGCTCCGCGCATGTGGAAAACCTTGGTGTAGTATTCTCTCGCCTTGGCGGGATTGAGCAACTTGTCGTATGCCAAGCCGTAGTAATAGAGCAGGGCGGGGTGTTCGGGAGTGTGGGTGAGTGCCTGCTCCAAGCTCAGGATGCACAGGCGCATATCCCCGGCGGTGAGTGCGGCTACACCTTGGCGGATGAGTCGGTCTGCTTCTTCTTGGTTGGCTTCATCCCCGCTTTGGACGCGTGTTTCGTTGGGGGGGGCTTGTTGCTCCTGCTGCTCGGTTTCGTCGGTAGGCGTGGTGTCATTCTGCAGGGGCTCACCTGTTTCTTGAGCCACGATGGTGGCTACATCTCGTGGGCGCAGGGGGGGCGGGGTGTCGGTGGCCGTGTCCGGGGCTTCCTGGAGGCCGGTAGCGGGAGCTTGGCTGTTTTCTGTGGCACCGATGCCGGCGGAGCCTTTGTTGGGGAGGGTTTCTGCGAGTTCCTGGGCTTCCAGCAAGGCAAGCTCTGTGCGGGCGGCTTCCATGGCCAAGTGGTATGAGTTCTCCAGCCTGCGCACGACTCCGGCTCCCAAGATGCACAGCTCGATGGCTACTACGGCCAGCAGTATCAATACACAGCTCTTGTATGAGGTGCAGATGCGCCCCAATGCCAGTATCCCGCGAGCGGTGCGGCCGGGGATGTTAAGAATCTTGCGCAGCAGTTTTTTCATACTCGATGATGTCTCCCTTATACTGTGCCAAAATGGCCTGCATGAGCGCTTCTGCCGGTTCGCCCTTTTCTTTGTTGAAGCCTCCGTAGGTCATGCCATCAAAACGTATTTTTTTTCCACCGACAGTCATGTAGGCTACCCCTTTGAAGCCGGTGCCCCACTGGCGTAAATCAATGCACTCAATGTCACTGATGCGGAAGCTTCGGCCTGCGGCAGTGATGGTGTTGCCCCGCAAGCTCAGTTCGCGTTGGTGGGTGCGCAGTGCCAGTAGCAGCAGAATGATGCCGACAATGCTGAACGCCGTTCCGGCATACCACTGTTCGCGGATGGCACCTTCATCGTGCGGGTGGTCACCCGGTTTGATGGGATAGTGCATGCGATTGCTGTACGCGGCCCAACAATCGCTCCAGCTGCGATTCATCGCTGCGTGGTTGAGTACTTCGGGCGGGCAGCTGCGAGCCGCCTCGCAACCGGCGGGTAGGGGGTAGCGGCTTCCGTTCTCTCCCCTTGCCAAGAGTTGCCCGTTTTCTTCTATGGTGGAAATGAGTGGCCTCTCGCTTAACATGGCCTCCCAGCCGGTGGCGCTGTATTCTGCTGCGGTGCTGCCGAGCTTGGCAAATGCACGGTAGCTGCATATGGCTTCGTTCTGCTTGGCGTAGCCAATGTGGCCATCATAGAAAAAGTACACAGCAAAGCCCAGCAGTGCCGCAATGACAATGCCGAAACGCACGAATGTGTCCAAAGTAGCTTTACAGACGATATCCCCTTGGCTCATGTGCGCGTATTCTACCACACTCTTTTTGCCATTGACAGTCAAAAATGCGTGATGGATGCACGAGCTGTGGCATGCGCAAGCCGCTGCATGCTGTGGGGGGAGACGGAATAAAGGCTTGCCAATCATGGGGAATATGCTATGCTGTGCGCGGATGATACGCTACATGTACCTGATGCTTCTGCTTCTGGGAGGGTTGGCCACTGGGCAGATTTATGACCCCGTGCCTCTGGACCCTTTTCCGGAGAAGAAAGGGGTGCGCGAGGTGCAGTTCCGCATTATAGATCCACGAAAAATGAGGCCGGCGCGCCCGGTTAAGCTGCAAAAAGCGGAAGATGAACCGGAATCCAGTCAACCGCGAGCAGACGGCACAGTTCCCCGCCGTTACACACGCGTGGCCGTGCTGGGGTACCACAATTTCAGTGAAACGGAGCCTGTGACGGAGATGATGATGCGTACCTCCGACTTTCGGGCGCAGATGGAATACATCCGCAAAGCGGGGCTCAAAGTCATCAGCATGCAGGAGTTTTTGGAGTGGCGCTTCGGTGCGCGCGACTTGCCCCCCAAGTGTGTGCTCATAACCATTGATGACGGATGGCGCAATGTGTATACTCAGGCATATCCCATTCTCAAAGAATACAAGTACCCTTTCACCCTGTTCCTGTACACGGATTTTATTTCGGGGCGAGGCGATAGTATGTCTCCCTCCATGATTCGTGAGATGCAAAGGAACGGAGCCACGGTGGGCAGCCACTCGGTGCACCACCATTATCCCAGCAAGTGGGAGGAATGTGCCGAGAAAGGAGAACTGGAATACACCAAGATGGTGGATGAGGAGCTGGGGCAATCCCGCCGCCGCCTGGCACGCGCTTTCGGCAATGTAAACACTTATTGTTATCCCGGTGGCTATGCAACCCAACCCATGGTGGATCGCATCCCCAGCTATGGGTATGTGGCTGCTTTTACCGTGGTGCCGGGCAAGGTGACATGCGAGGAAAATCCCTGGATGATTCACCGCTACATGGTGTTTGGCAACGATCATTCCATCTTCAAGAATGCTATGGATTTTCGCGTGGCAGAGGTGGGCAAGGTGGTATCCACCGGTTCTACGCCGGGCACGCTTCCCATTAAAACCCCGCCTCCCCCTTTCCCGGTGTCGCCCCAACCCGGCAGCACCGTCTCTTGTGAGGTGCCGGAAATTACCGCTGAACTGAGCGGTGTGCCCGGTATCAACCTCTCGTCCGTACACATGAAGGTCAGCGGCTTTGGCCGTGTGCCGGCTCGCGTGGATAAAAACACCCGCACGATGAGCTGGACTCCACCCTGCCGCATCTACATGCCCAACATTTCCGTGCACCTCACCTGGACCAGTAGCGATGGTACCAGCCACAAGGCTGAGTGGTCGTTCAAGGTGAACCAGGAAGTGCCGGTTCAACAATGATTAAAATACCAATCATGGAATCAGAAGATAAGAACACTCCTGCGCCCGCAGCTGCTGAGGCCGGTGGTAAAAAGCCCCGCGCCCGCAAGACTGCCAAACCCGCCGCAGAGAAAACGAGCAGTCCTGCTGCCCGCAAGCCCCGTACACGAAAGGCCGCTCCCAAGGCCGAAAACGCCGCTCCCGAAGCACCGGCCGCACCTGCACCTGCTACGGTTGATGCAGCCCCCGCTGCGGAGCCAACGACTACCGCCCCCAAGACAAAGGTGCGCCGCGTGAAGACGAAGCAGCCCCCCGCAAAGGAAGCAGCCCCGGCCGCAGCTCCGGCTCCCCATGTTGAACAGCCGCTGAAAGAAGCCCCCGCTACCCTTGCACCGACTCCTGCCCCTAAGGTGGAGGAGTTCATCCCTACACCCCAGCAACCTCGCGAGCGTGAGTTGGAACCCGCTCCTGGTTTTGCTGTGCCGGAAACGGTAGGGGGCAACGAAGGTGGTGGCAATGGTGGCAAGCGCCGCCGCCGCCGCAATCGCAACCGCCGTGGCGGCGAAGGTCAGCCCCAGACTCAGCAGCCTGCCCAACCCAAGGTGAACCCCGATGAATTGGTGCGCCGCGCCTGGAAGATTTTCTTGGGCGAGGTGACGGAAGAAGGCCTGGCTCTCATGGATGACCGTACTGCTGCTGAGGCTTCCCGACGGGCGTTCCGCGTGGCAGAGCTTTTCCTGCTGGAAGCGGCTCGCCATAAGCCCGCTGCCACTTCTTCCACAGAGCCTACACCACTTGCTAACGAGACAGAAGAAGAGGCTGAATAAGTATACATTTTACCCATAAAACACGCAAAAGCCCGTTGAGCGTATAGCTTAACGGGCTTTTTACGAGTATTCAGAAAGTTTATCAATGGTGGCAGCGGGAGCAATCTGTGGGCACAGCCTCTTTGCGGTGGCAATCAAGACAAGAGCTCATGCTGTGGGGGAGCTGTGCATCCGGGGTGGGGTGGCAGCGAGCACACGCAATACCGGCGCGGGTGTGCTGGCCATGGTGAAAATGTACGTGCGCAGGTAGCGGGGCAGAGCGTACCCAGCGCAGGGGTTCCCCCGTGTAGGCTGAGGAATGTGGGTTGGCCGCAGCGTGCAGGGGAGCAAGCCGCGCATCTGCGGGTAGCACGTGTAGGTGGCACTGCATGCAGGTGCTATCTGCGGGCATGCCGGCACCGGAGGCATGTTCTGCACCGCGGTGGCATGCTGCACATGGTATGGCTGCTTTGTCCGTATCGGTGTGGGTGGCGTGCGAGAAAGGGAGGGGTTGCACGGGGCGGTGCGGGCGCTCCCGGTAGCCGTAATAGTACACTCCCCCCAGCAGAACCAGGGGGAGTGTGAGATAAAGCGCAATGGTTGTTGCGCGACTTTTGGTCGCCTTGGCAGGCATTATTTCTGTTTGATGATGGAAATGCGACCGTATGAGTCGCGGTTATTGTTCATGTTGAAAGTAATGAGCAAACGCGGTTGGGAGAGCGGAGCTTCCACTTTCAAATCGTAGGTGTTCTTGTTATTTTTTATGCCCGTGGAACCATCGTGGCGATCCTCTGTCACCTTGGTGTCACCGTCGTAGAGCTCCACTGCTTTTACAAAGAGTGCATGGGGGCCTTTCTTGTACTGGAAAACAACGGTATAGTGCCCGGCCCCACTGATGGGAAGCTCGCCCTCCAGCTCCACCGGCGTTTGATCTGCCGGCAGTACACTAGGTTGCCAGCCGTCCGCATATGTGAGCTTGGAGACCCACTCACGCTCTGCAATGGCTGCAGAGCGCCCCAGCACGGTGTCCTTGCCGTACGATTCCAGCTTGCGGGCATACTCGCTCATGCGCTTGGAAGCGGCGGGACCGCCAATGCGGCGCAGGGTGCCGATAGCGCAGGCGCAGAAGACCTGCTTTTGGTCATCGGTGTAGGCGGGGTCGGCCAACATGGTATCCAGCTCGGCCAGTACAGCATCCGGTTCTTCCTTGAGTTTCTTCTCCACGAAAGCCCAAGGATTGAATGTTACCTGCCGCACGACGCCGCTTTCGTCTTTGGGATCGGCCTCGCGCAGTTGCCTTTCGTAGTTATCAGGGCGGTTGATATCCTTGATGTTGCAGGCTTGCGCAATGAGGCGTGCTTTTTCCACCCCCTTGGCCTCTGCGGCTTGGCGCATGAGCTCATCCTGCTTGCGCTTGACGGCCATGCGTTCTTTGATAAGTTTTGCCACTTTAGCGGGGTTGGCTTGGGTCATATAGGTGCCGCAAATGGTGGAGTAGTGGCGACCGTTGCGATCAATGAGGAACAAGGCCGGGTAGTTATCCGCATTGGGAATTTTGAGCCCCTCCCATTGTGCTTGAAATGCCTTGCGTGCTTCTTCGTTGAGCGCTTGGTCTAGAGCGTAGGGAAGAAGAATAGCGCTGCCGGCAGCCCCGGTCACTTCCTTGCTCTTGATGAGTTTGCGAACCACTTTCTTACCGTAGGTATCCCACGTTTCTGCATAGGCAAAGAGGATGTAACCATCGTCTGTTACTTTGGCTTTGGCCTCTTCTAAGGGCATGGTGGGTATGGGAGCTGCTTCTTCTGCGGCTAATGCTTTCTTGGCTTCGCGTAGGGAGTAGCCCTTGTACACGGCGCAGGATGCTACGATGATGGCCGCAATGATGAGTATTTTTTTCATTTGAATATGTGGTAAAGGTTACACGGTTTTCTTATAATTACGCGGCTTGCTCGCCGTATACATAGATGGCGTTGAGGTGGAAGAAATCCGGGCCGCCGGTGCGCACAATGCGTACATATTTGGCGCGGGGCTTCTTGTCGCTCAAATCCACTTGGATGACGCGCTGCTTGCAGGGACCCAGCTGAGCCACATCATGCCAATCGTTGTCCTTGCCTGTTTCAGATACCTGCACCTTCATGTTGTGGAGACGCTGCATATTACCACTGGTGGTGATGATAACAACGCCCGTGACGAAAGCTTGCTTGGGCAGCAGGATGGCAACCCAGGGGTTTTCTTCTTTGTTCGTGTGGAAGTGCCCGCCTACGGGCTCCAGCACACCCCAATGTGCACAAGGATTTTCATGGGAGGAGGAGCTGGTGCGTATCAGCCCGCCTTGGGACACCACCTTGCCCGGATAGGGCTGGTGCCCCGGCATCTTGGCTGCAGGTGCAGTGAATTTGGGGGAAAGTAATTTACCCAAGGATTGGAAAGTGGAGAGATCTTCCATTTTTTCCGCTGCGGTGATGGCCGGAGCCAGAATCTTATCGCGGTCATCTGCTGCCATGCCTTCTCCCTTGCTGATGCCTTTAACCGTGGCAGCCATGAATTGCTTTTTGATGGCATCGGGCTGTTTTTCTGCCAGTTTGTTACCCCAGCCGAGGACGATGGGCGTGTAGGGAGCTTTGGAGGCGACGGCTCCAAGCACATCTGCATAGAAATCGCACAATGCGGAGGGATCTTTACTGATTTGGGGGAGAAGTTTCATTTGTGAATCGCACATTTTTTCTACCCCCCAGCGCCCCTGTTCCATGGCTTGAACTTTTTCCCAGAACGCGATGCACTCTGTGCGCATGGCTTCTTCACCCAGAGCCTTAGCCATGGGAGTATAGGCATATTGCTGAAGAATATCTGCGGCAATTTCCGGCCAATCAGCAGCTAAGAATCCGCAAAGATCCCGGTTGTATTGTTTCCAAGCTTCGGTGTTGGTCGGGGTTTTGTCTGCCAAATAGCGAGCATATTCACGCCAAGCCGGGTAGTTGAGCGGCTGTGCTTTTACGGATTCATCATAGCATTCCCGCGCCTTGGCATCATCGCTCTTGGCATAGATGCCGCCCAGTACACGATATGCGTTGGAAAGAAGTGTGTTTTCTGATTCTTCTTCCGAGAAAAGATTGCTGGCTAAGGGGAGGGTGGAGTAGCGGTAGTTGCCCACCCAAGGGTTCCAGTGAATGCCGCGATCCCAGTGCAGGGAGTATGAAGGTACCCATTTATCTCCCACCAGTACGACAAAGGCGCAGTGGCCGGGTTCGCCCATGGTGAGAGCGGGTATGCCGTTGGCCAAAGCTGCGAATGCGCCAAAGTGAGAGAGACTGCCGCACACGCCGCCTACATCGTAGGTGAACCGGGCGCGGTTGCGGCCGTAGTGATCCTCAAACGGCTGTCCGTAGCCGGGTCCGTGGATGCTTTGGCCATACAGGTTGTAGAGCTTGTAGCCGCAGCGCCAGCAGCAGCCGGAGTATTGCTCTGCCGGCAGGTGCACGTTGTCCAAGCTCCATTGCATGCTTTCCACGCTGCCGAAGTTGTTGTCGCCCTTGCAGCCAACTACCATGCGGCGTTGCCAGAAGGGGAGGGTGTCGAATACCTTGTTGAGACGCCCATCTCGCCAGTTCTTCAGGTAGAAGTTGATGCGATCCAGAGCTTCATTGTGTTGCCAGCCGTATTTGGCAAACTCAAGAGCACCGGCCGTAGCAATATCGCGCTCCATTTGGTTGTATATAATCTCCGGCTCCTTGGCTACTACGTCTGCCAATATGGCCAAAGCCGTGCCTACACGCGGGGCATCTCCCGACCACGCAAATTGTTCTGCCCAGTCCAGGTTGTTGGTGATTTGTTCCATCAGCTTACCGGCACCGGGAGCGCTGATGCTCTCTAAAATGGCATGAGCCTGCAAGGCCTCTGCTTCCAGCTTGCCCAGTTCTTCTTTCTTGTTTTTAAGCTGCACACCCAAGCGGGTTGTGGGTTCAACTCCATCGGGCTTGTCGGCTTCAATTTCTGCAATTTCGCCCTTGATGCGTTCGATACGCTTGGTGAGTTCTTCTTCGCTCTTCTTGAGCAAGTCTGTCGAGCTGGTCTCGTTTTGTGCAATCATCCACTGTGCCAGCAGTAAACGATTCTTCGGGTCTTTGAGGAATGCTTTGACAACTGCGGGCGCGGTGGATGAGAGGTTTTTCAAAATTTCTTCTTCTACCTTGCTTTGCACGGTTTCCGGCTCGGCCCACTCAATGCCTTTGATATTGTTGCCGATGAAAGAACCCGGAATGGGGCGTCCGGCACCGATGCCGGCTTGAGCTTGCTGCCACCAGCTTTCCAAAAGATTAGGATTGTACAGATACACACCTCCCGCTGCAATAGTCAGCAGGAGAGCACTATTGAGAATGATATTGCCTATTTTCATAAAAATCGGATTGCCGTATTCTATTTTTTGCTATGCGCCAGGTCAAGCCCAAAGTCGGGGATTGAACAGGGTGTGCAAGAAAAATATCTCATGGCGACTTTCGCATCTCAGACAACAAAAAACGCAGTATCAAGGTATTACCTTGGTACTGCGCTTTTGAGAGGCGGGAGTGGGATTTGAACCCACGAATGTCGGTTTTGCAAACCGATGCCTTAGGCCACTTGGCTATCCCGCCGATGCGTGGTTGCGGGCGCAGTTTAGCAAAGCTGAGACCGTCGGTCAAGAGAAAATGTGCATGCAGACACAAAAAGGTGCATGAAAAAGCGGAAAAGACGTGATTTTGTTTCTGTTTGTTATCGAACATACGGTGTAGCTGAGGGGTCATGATGGCATGGCAGAGCAACATAAGCAAAAGAAATCTCTGAGGTGGTGGCGAATGGTCGAGTTTGTATGGACGTATATGGGAACGCTGTCAGCAATGGGCCTACTGGTGGGGGTGCTTGGCATGGGGCTGTATCATCTGATGGAGGGCAAGCGAGAGGAGTTGATGAGCTACCGCTGCTTTGCCGGCATGTATAACAGCGCACGCGCGGAGGCTCCGGTGGGGCTCACTGAATTACCGGCAGCAGTGGCGGGAGTTGCAGGAGAACACTTGCGTTTTGAATACGATGATGCGGGGCGCTTGCGGCGTTTGGTTCATTTGAACCGGGACGGCAATCTCAGCACCATGCCCGGCAGCAAGGTGGCGGAACAGCGTTTGGAGTACGATGGAGATGGGCGTATTGTGCGCAAAAGTAATTTTGATGCGCATGGTGTTCCCGCACCTGATGCATCCGGGGTGGCAGAGCGCCGCTATACCTACAATTCAAAGGGGCTTTTGACAGAGACTCGTTTGTATGATGCGACCGGGCGCAACGTAGCTCCGCGCATGCCCGGATACGCCCGCGAGCGCATTAGCTATGATGAGCAGAATCGTCCTGTGCGCATTGAGTATTTGGACGGTGAGGGGGAACCTATGGTGAATGCCCGTGGTGAGAGCCGAGTGGAGTTTGTATACAATGATGCGCAGGGGGAGGTAGTGCGTACTAATTATGTGGATAACCTGCCACGCGAGAATTATTCCGGTGTGGCGGTGGAGAAAAGAGTGACCGCCAACGGCGGTAATACACAGCGCACAGCGTGGTACAATGCGGACGAGAAGCCTGTGGAGAATCCGCAGGTGGGTGCCGCGGCGGTGCAGCGGGATGTGATTCAGGATGGGCAGTATGCTCGCTACCGGTGGTGCGGGGAAAATGGTGCGATGCGAGGGCGAGGTCGTGTGTGTGCCGAGCATTTGGTGCGCTCAACCCTTGGTGGCAAGCCGGAGTGGGAGTGCTACAACGCAGATGATGGCATGCCCTGCATGAATACGGAGCTGGGCTATGCGGAGCGGGTGTGTGAGTACGCGCCGGATGGTTCGCTGGAGCGTGAGCTTTTTTGGGATGAGGATGGCAACCCCACGTATTGCTATGAGCAGCGCCACCACCGGGCGGGGGAGAACCGCCATGTGCTGCGGCTCAATACGGATGGATCCACGGAGTTGCGCCGCATTCACTGATGATTACTTGGCTTCATCATCAAAGGTCAATGTTTTACTCCAGCCGTCTCGCGGGGTATGCGTGTTGGGGAAGATGGTGCGTGCTGCATCGCGGAATGCCTTGGGGTTGGGCAGGGAGGGGCTGTAGTGGGTGAGCCACAGTTCGCGCACACCACCGGCATCTGCTGCCATACGGGCGGCTTCGCTGAAGAGCATGTGCTTGTTCTCCTTGGCTTTGGGCAGCATCTCGTCTTCGCCGTACATGCCTTCACAGATGAATAAATCGGAACCGGCTGCGGCAGAGACGATGGCCGGTATGGGGCGCGTGTCGGTACAGTAGGTGAGCTTGAGCCCGCGGCGTGGCGGCCCCAGCACCATGTCCGGGGTGTAGGTGCGGTCTCCGTCTTCGATGGTTTCGCCCTTTTGCAGGCGACTCCAGTAGGCCAAGGGGATGTTTTGCTCTTTGGCTCTGGCGGCATCGAACTTGCCGGCTCGCGGTAGGGTAAAGCTGTAGCCATAGCAGGGTACGCCATGGTATACGGAGAATGCGAGGATATCGCAATCCATGAAAAACATGGTTTCCTCCTCTGTCTCCAACTCACTTATTCGTATGTCAAAGGGGAGGTTGGGGGCGATGGTGCGCAGGGCATTGACTGCTCGCTCTGTGCCGCGCGGCCCGATGATGGAGAGGGAGTCGGTACGCCCCATGTTGCCCATGGTAAGAAGCAGACCGGGTAGACCGCTTATGTGATCTGCATGCAGGTGGGTGATGAGGATTTTATCAATCGGTTTGAGGCTGAGCCCGGCGCGCTGTGCCGCAATTTGGGTTCCCTCGCCGCAATCTATCAGCACGGCATGCCCGTTGTAGCGCACCATCAGGGAGGTGAGCCAACGATTCATCAGCGGTTGGGTGCCGCCGGTTCCCAGCAAGCAGATATCCAGCACGGCCAAAGTGTCTCACAGCCGCCCCCAATTTGTCAAGACACAATTTGGCAAAGTGCTTGGCGAGTCCCGGAGCTTGGACTTGCTGAGCTCGCAATTTGAAGTGCGTGAGCCTAGTGCGGTGAGCATGGATGTTATGCTGCGCAGCTTATTGTTGTATCCTGTTCATATTTTTTTGATGCTTTTTTCTTGCAATGTGAGCGTGGCGGGGCTAGTGTGTTGCGGTATGAAGATGCTGGTATTCGGGGGAAGCGGGCGCACGGGACAGGTGCTGGTGCGTGTGGCGCAGCAAATGGGGTGGCAGGTGCAGGCTCCCGCGCATGCAGAGTGTGAGTTGGCAGATGCGCGGGCTGTATCCGACCTTGTGCTGGCGAGTGATGCGGCGTTAGTGGTGAATGCGGCCGCTATCAGCGGATTGGAGGCGTGTTTGGATGACCCTTTGAAAGCTCATGTTGTGAATGCCGTGGCTCCGGCTGCTATGGCTTTGGCTTGCAGGCACACCGGGGCACGTTTTGTGCACTTGTCGACCGACTACGTGTTGGATGGTCGCCGCGCCGGTAAGAAAATGGAATCGGCCAAATGCAAGCCTGTGAGTGTGTATGGAGAGAGTAAGCGGGAGGGCGAGCTCCAGGTGTTGGATGCCTTGCCCGGTGCTCTTGTGGCACGTGTGTCGTGGATTTGCGGTAACCCTCTGAAACCCGCCTTTGTCGAACAACTGCTTATGAAAGCTCTGGCCGGGCAAGCTTTGGCGGCCATAGCGGATAAACAATCCATGCCGACAGATGCAGAGGATATCGCCCGGGTGGTGCTGGCTTTGGCTGCAAGCCCGGAGAGGGGGGTGTTGCATGTATGTGCAGGGGGCGAGCCGCTGAGCTGGTATGATTGTGCCGTGTTGGCCTTGCAAACCGCCGTGGAGAGCGGGTATTTAGCTGCCGTGCCGCAGGTGGCTATGCAGAAGCGGGCAGAGGTGCCGTTCTTTCGCGAGGAGCGCCCCGCTTACACCGCCATGGATAACAGCAAACTGCTTTCTCTGGGTATACCCATGCCGGATGCCGCCGAAACCATACGCCGCGTCTCTCTGCGCTTTTTGAACGAGCGCTATACAGCGGCACTTACTTGAGCAGGAAGTGGCGTCCCTGAACGCAGTAGTTTATGCCGCTCCACAGGGTAAGAATGACGCTGATCCACATAAGTGTATCGCGGAAATACTCTGCAATGATACCCACGGAAAGGCTCTTGAGCGGTTCAAAAAGGTTGGGGCCATAGGCCAGGTGAACCAAGCATGCTATGCAGTAGGCAAGCTGAATGCCTGTCTTCCATTTGCCACACCAGTCGGCCGCAATGACAAAATTTTGGGTGGCTGCCACTTGGCGCAGACCTGTCACTAAGAATTCACGGAAAAGAATGATGATGGTGACCCAGAAAGGGCACATGCCCATGTAGGTGAGGTATACGAATGCTGCACAGACGAGAATTTTATCTGCCAACGGGTCAATAAGTTTGCCGAAATTAGTCACCAAGTTGAGTCTGCGAGCCAGATAACCATCCAGAAAATCACTAATGGCTCCGGCTACAAAGGCCCACAGAGCAATGCAACCCGCCATGGAGATAGAGACGAAATAACCTTCGAAAGGCATACTGTCGATCGGGCTTGTATCATGGATGGGAGCAGCCCCGCCCATTGCAAGCACAATGGTGAAGACGAGGACGAGCAGAATGCGCACCAGCGTGATGGAATTTGGCAGGTTCAACATAGTATTGCTGCGCTCTTTATATCACCGCTTGATTGCTTTTTGCAAGCGAAAAGACCGCCCAATCCCTCTGCATGTCCTAAAAAACTGTCTTTGAAACGGAAAATGACAGGTTGCAACGTCGCATCTGTGCAAGATGAGTGATTTGTGACAGATTCTTTCCTTGAAAGCCTGCCAGCTTTTGCTATACTGCATGCCATGAATGGATTTCGCATTACCCTTTTAGTATTGCTTTGTTTGGCCGTGACTCTCATGTTCTATGCCGTGATGGTCGTTGTGCCGAGTTGGCAGAATCAATACGGCGAGTATCAGGCATCGCAGAAACTGGCAGAGTATCAGCGAAATAATGATTTTCATCGCCTGCGCATGGAGCAATTTGCTCCTGAGGCGGAATCTCCGGAGGTAGCCCAAGCTCGTGCGGCTGCTGAGGAGAGCGCCCGCAAGGGGGAACAAGCTCTCACCGAAGCAGAGGAAAGCAGCGTGATTGCGGCCGCCAAGCGAAAGGAAGAGGCCACTTTGGCTAAACAGGCAGAGGTGGAAGCCAATGCCCCTAAGCCTCTGGGTTTGGTGGCTGCCTTTGATCAGGAGTGGAATATTCTCATGATTAAGCCTGTGAGCGATGTGCCGCTGCACCCCGGCTATGTGGTGGCGGTGCGCCGCGATGGCCGCATCGTGTGCGAGGCTGTGATTGATGTGCTGGACAGTGAGTCCGGCCAGTATAGCGCTACCCTGAAAGTGGCAGATTTGGGTAAAGTGATTTCCAATGTTTCATCTGAGGCATCTTTGCAGCCCGCCGTGGGGGATGAGATTATCGAGTCTCCTTTTCCCAGTAGCGCAGAATTGCGCGGCAATACCGTTGCTCCTGCCTCTGTGTTGCCGGATTTACCGGCAGACAACGGGGCAGTGAACGATGGAGGACTTCCTGTCATTGATGCTTCCCTTACCCCTGTACCCTGATGATGTCTGCCAAGCCAGCACTGTTTGGCCATGTGCCAAGTTTCTCATTCGAGTTCTTTCCCCCGAAAACTCCGGAGGGTGCTTCTGCCCTGTATGATACTGTGATGAAGTTGCGGGTCTTTCGTCCCAGCTTTGTGAGTGTAACCTATGGCGCAGGTGGCGGTTCGCGTGAACTTACCCGTTCCGTTGTGCAGGATATTCAGGAAAGCGGTATTCCTACCGTGCCTCACCTCACTTGTGTGGGGCATACGGAGCAGGAGCTGGCAGATATTTTGGAGGGCTACGTGCATGCCGGTGCTCGCGCCGTGCTGGCACTACGTGGCGACCCTCCTCGTAACCGCCCCTATGACCCCGGACGCGATGCATTTCGCCACGCTTCGGATTTGGTGCGTTTCATTCGTTCGTGGGAGGAACAACGCGGGTTGCCGTTCCGGCTCATCATCGGAGTGGCAGGCTTCCCCGAGGGGCATCCCGATACTCGCAACCGCATCCGCGAAATGGATTATTTGAAAGCCAAGTTGGATGAGGGAGCCGATTACATCTGCACCCAGCTTTTCTTTGATAACCACGCCTTTTTCGACTATCGCGACCGCTGTCGTCTGCTGGGGATTGATGTGCCGATTATTGCCGGCATTATGCCTGTGACCTCTATTTCCAGTATGAATCGCATGGCTGAACTTTCGGCCGGTACCAATTTCCCCGCTCGTTTGCTCAAGGCCATGCTCCGCGCCGGTGGAGACAAGGCAAGCATTGAGCGCATAGGCATCAACTACGCCAGCAATCAGTGTGGTGAGCTCTTGGATGCGGAGGTGGATGGTATTCATTTTTACACCCTCAATCGCTCCCGCGCTACGCTGGAGATTTACCGCAACCTTGGTATCAACAACTATTTTGATGTGGATCGCATCCACATGCTCAGCAATCTCTACAAATCCTGACCTATGGACATGAATTACAAGAATAACGAGGATACAGCTCCTCTTTCCCCTGAGGATATTAAAGCTATCGGTGAAATTGAAATTGGCCCGTCTAAGCACGAGATTTTCCTCAACAATCACTACAAGAAACTCATCGTAGGTGGTTTGGCTTTGGTGGCCGTGGCTAGTGCAGCCATTTGCTACGCCACCTATGTGCAGCAGAGAGACGAAGATGCCGGTGCGGCGATGGTGAGCGCTATGAAAGTGACAGCACCCGGTAATGTGGCCACCCCGGATGCGTATGATGCTACCCAACTTGCTACTGTGGTGAGCGATTATGCACCCACGCCATCTGCTCCTACAGCAGAGCTGATGGAGGGGCTTTCTCTCCTCTCCGCAGAGGGAGATAAGCAGCAAAGTGGCATTTCTCGTCTTGAGCAGCTGGCTGCCAATGCTTCCGATACGCTGATTGCCTCTCGCGCTCGTGCGGCGTTGGCCGCCCACTACATGCGCAATGGAGAGGCAGACAAGTCTGCGGCCGAGTGGAATAACCTTATCCGCTTGCCACAGAATCCTTACACCGCATTGGCCTATCTCAGTCTGGGTGATTTAGCCAAGCAGAAGGGGGATGTTGAGGGTGCGCGCGGCTACTATAAGCAGATTGCCACGGCATGTCCCAACAGCCCGCTTGCCCGCCAGGGTGCTGCGGAGCTGCGCCTGATGTTGCTGGGGGTGGATGCACCCAAGCAGGAGACTCCTGCGCCCAAACCGCAAACCCCCGATGCGACCCCCTTCAACCCCTTTGGCGCTCCCACGGCTGCGCCTGCCTCCGGGGCCGGTTTCTCCTTCCCCTCAACATCGACTATGCCCGCTTCCGGGAATTAAACGGCATGGCGATGCACCAAGACCACTTCTCCATGCTCTCGGAGCTGGAGAGATTGGCCGCTATGGCGTTGGACCCTGTGCGGGTGCACGAGCTGGGCATCGACCGGTGGCCTGTGGCTATGCTGGCAGCGGCGCTCATAGCGGGTGGTGATGAGAGCCGCCAAGCAGAGTTGATGCGGGCGTACGCCATCTTTGTGCAGAAGAATCCACCTGCGACGCGTGCGGCCGGCTTGGTGCAGCTTTCTCGCTTTGTGTGTGCCAACAAAGGGAATGGTTGGCGTGGGTTTATGCCTTGCGCCATGGCTGACCCGGATGCAGCCTTGCGGCGCAAGGCTGCTGTGTACATGGCAACATTGGCCACACCCGGAGAGCTGGAGCGCTTTACCGGCGTGGCTGAATTGGTGCGCCGTTTATCCACCGATGAAACCAGCCCTGCGACGGTGCTGGATGCGCTGCTGAGCTTGGGCGATATGCGTTTCCTGCACCTGCTGGAGCGTTTGTATGAGCGGTCGGTGCCTCAGCTTTCCGCTTGGCTTGGGGAGTTGGAGGTGGTTCCCAATCACCTTTCATGCAGCTGGCTGCTTGGGGTGCTGGAGGCACACCCCACATTGGCTTCGGATGTGGTGGCTGTGTTGCAGCGCACGGCGGCCAAGGCTGCGGTGTTGATTGATTTGACGCTGCCTGTACCCTCTTGGGCTTTCAAATCAGCCGCTCCCCAACCGCTGCACGGTTGGACACCCCAAGAATATGTTGCGCGCATGCAGTCCCGCCTACAGCCGCATCTGAGCGGGGAGCAGATGAATGCGGTGCGCGCCGCATTTGGGGTGGCGTGATGAGTTAAACACCTGCTTCTTCCAAGAAAGGCAGCATGTGAGACCACACTTCATCCACGCTGATTTCACTGATGCTTCCCGGGGAAACAATGCTGGTGGAGCGGGGGCCTTTGAGGTGGCCGTAGCGCACTTTGCTCCAGTATACGCCGATGGTCGGCACCCCGGAGAATGAGGCCATGTGGGTGGGGCCGGTGTCGTTGCCCATGACAACATAGGCTCTGCGAGCCAAGTCGGGCACGTCTAAAAGAGCCGTCTTGTTGAGCATATTGATGGCATACTCACTAGATTCACAAATGGCATTAATTTCTGCGGCCTCTGCGTTGGTGCCGATGACAACGGAGCGGATGCCTCGTTCGCCGAGACGCTTCACAATTTCATTGTATGAGGCAACCGGCCAACGCTTGTGGGCATTTTTGGCAGAGCATCCGGGAATGAGCAAGACGTAGCGTTCCGGCAGAAGGTCAAAGTTCTTGTTAGGCCCGTGCAGAAATGAAAGATCTGTCAGCTGATAATATGAAACTCCGGGCTTTTCTGTTACTTTGCCCATGCCCAAGCGGCCCTTCTTTTCCACGTGCCATTCCGTTCTGCGGTATACATTGTACCATACGAATGACTTGTGAGCGATAAGGCGCAGGGCTGCAAAGTATTTTTTCTCTGTCCGGTTTACAGCCTGAATATCATACACATAGTCGAAATCGCCGGCAGATGTTTCTTTGATTAACCTAGCCAAATATGGTAGGTTGAGCCATGATTGGCGGTCATCAATAATGTAGTGAGAGAACATGTTCATTTGTTTCGCGATGGAAACAAATGGCTTGCCGGTCATGAGCGTAAATTCTGCATCCGGGTGCTTGGCTTGTATGGTGCGCATAAAGCCTATGGCAATCATGAAGTCACCCAATGCTCCCAGCTTGATGATGAGAATTTTTTTCATGCTATTGATGATTTACAGAGTCGGGAAAAGCATTTTTTCGGTGAGCTCACAGATGAGGTGTCCGCATGTGATGTGCATTTCCTGGATGTGGTTGGTGATACCGGCGGGAACGGGCAAGGCAATGTCTGCGGCTTCTTTCATTTTGCCGCCACCTGCACCGGTAAGGGCTACGGTGGTGATGCCCATGCTGCTTGCTTTTTCAAAAGCAAGCAAGACATTGCGGCTATTACCGCTGGTAGAAAGCCCGATGAGTATATCTCCCGCTTTGCCGATTCCCTCTACCTGACGCCGGAAAACTTCATCGTACCCATAGTCGTTGCCCACGGCTGTGAGGATGGATGTGTCAACGGTAAGTGCAACAGAATTGAGAGCCGGACGCTCCAACTTATAGCGCCCCACAAACTCGGCGGCCAAGTGTTGGGAATCTGCCGCAGACCCACCATTGCCGCAGAACATGACTTTGCCACCTGCCTTTAACGATGCGGCGCATCGCTCAGCTATCTCCGCGATGGTGGGGGCTAAAGCTGCCAAGGCGTGGAAGCTTTCTGCCACACTGTGCAATTCTTGGGAAATCCATTCTTTGCTCATGATTATTGATTGAGTTTGTTGATGATGGAGGTGGAGGAAAAGCCTTCTACACGGGGGAGTTCTACGGCTCGACCCCCATAGGAAACCACGAATTGCCCGCCGCGCCATTTTTCCAGCGGGTAGCCCTCTTTGGCGATAACATCGGGGCGCAGCTTTTGCAGCAAGGGCAGGGCAGAGTCTTCATCGAAGATGACAACGTAGTCCACCGCTTTCAGTCCGGTGAGCATGGCTGCGCGGGATTCCTGGTTGTTCACCGGGCGGCTGGGGCCTTTCAAACGGCGCACGGAGTCATCGCTGTTGAGGCCAACAAAGAGCACATCGCACAGGTTGCGTGCATTGCGGAAAGATTGCAGGTGCCCGGGGTGCAATAAATCAAAACACCCGTTGGTAAAGCCGATGATTTTGCCTTGGGCGCGCAGCTTCGCGATGATTTCTACTGCTTCTTCTGCAGTCACTAAGCCGGAGTTGTGCTTCTGCCCCAGTTTTTGGCTGAGTTCTGCGCCGGTGACACTGGCTGTGCCGAACTTGCCCACAACAATGCCGGATGCTGCGTTGGCAATGCGCATGGCTGCCTGCATGGGGGCACCGGCTGCCAGAGAGGCACCCAGTGCTGCAAGTGAGGTATCACCGGCACCGGAAACATCAAATACTTCCTGTGCTTCGGTGGGTATCCATACGGGTTGTTCTGCCTCATCGCCGGGAATGTACATCATGCCATGTTCGCTGAGGGTGACGAGAAGGTTTTGCACGCCGTAGCGGCGGCATACTTCGCGCCCTGCTGCCACAGCTTCTTGCTGGAAATCTGCTGCGCGGGGATTGAAGGTGCGCCCGGTGACCCCTTGGAATTCTTTCAGGTTGGGTTTCACGACTGTGGCGCCTTGGTAGATGGTGTAGTCGATACGTTTGGGATCCACAATGACTTTGCAACCATGTTGTTGGCAAATCCGGATGATAGCCGGGGTGAAGCGCTCATCGAAAAGCCCTTTGCCGTAGTCTGACAGGAGCACAAGGTCGATATTGCGGATGTGGGACTCCACCTGTTTGAGGAGGGATGCGAGGGCATCGTCCGGCAGGTGCAACTTTTCTTCGCGGTCTACGCGCAGGAGGTGGTGGCCTCCTGCTACAAAGCGTGTTTTGACTGTGGTGCAGTAATTTTGCTGCTGCAAGAGCAGACGCACATTGGAGCCCTGCTGCGCGAGGGTTCGGCACAGTAAATCTCCCTCTGCGTCTTGTCCCACTACGCTGATGAGGCTTGTTTGACAGCCCAGCGTGCAGAGATTGGTTACAACATTGCCCACACCGCCGGGCATGCTGTTTTCGCGCTGTTTTTGCAGAACGGGTACGGGAGCTTCCGGGGAGAGTCGCCCGGCTTTGCCGTAGACAAAGGTATCCAGCATCATATCACCCACGCACAGTAGGCGAAGATCTGAAAATTTTTCAACGTAGGAAGCAAGGTTTGCTATGTTATCTGGCATAAGATGAATGGAATTAGCGTGGTTTTAATCTTGCCGGGAGCTCCAATGGCAGTCTACCTGAGGATAGGGGTTGATATCATCTTTTGCGATGATGTGCCGGATGCGGCGGCGTTGCAAGGCATCCAGAATACTATACAACATACGCCGCAGACGGGTGCTCAATCGGCGTTCGCCCGGCTGGGGGTCATTTTTCCAAGGCGATTGCAACCAGATGCGGCGGTACAGCTCGTGATTCCACCGATAGTTGTACTCTGTAATCTTGGGGCGGCAGGCGAAATGCCGGATGGAGGGTTTCATGCAAGTGCGCAGAGCATCCAGGAATGAAATACAGCCCCAATAGCGGTAGCGTTTGAGCAGTTTGCGAGGTTGCAACTCGTTCCAATTCCAACGAGGGTGTAGTGCGCGCACCCTGCCATACATGACGGTGTTGAGCCCGTCTTGGTCAAAGTACACAAATTTATTGCGGTTGGCTGCCATGCAATCAATGATGGCTTGCTGGGTGCCTTCTTTGCGCATCTGCGCCAAGTTCAGTAGCATAACTCCCGAGTTGAAGTAGGTGGGATGCTCGTATACGGCTGCAGCTAAGTCTTCTTCCAAATTGTAGGTGAGCAGGGGGGTGATGTCCTCGCTGAACAGTACGTCTATATCAGTATAGAGCACGATGTTGTCCTCCGGCATCAGCTCCGGCAAGAGCAGACGCCCGCAAGCCGCCTTGGGGAAGGATTTGGAGAATGGCATGTTGTCCAGCTTGCCTTCCAAGCTGATGAATTGCAGGGTGGCACCCCAAGTATGGCACAGATCCCGCATGCGCTCTGTGTCTTTGGTTTCCAGCCCGGCATCGAGAATAACTATGCGCAAGCCTGCCGGCTTTGCTATGGTGCTGAGAAGAGAATACAGCGCAATGCCCAGCATGAGCCCACCCCTTCCATCGGATGCAAAGACCACCGGATGCCGCTCCGCAGGTTCTCCCTGCAAGGGCGGTAGGTCTTGGACGGGTAAATGCGCTTTGCCGGACAGCATGGGGAGGTGGTCAACGGAATTTCAGTAGTGATTTCATGCGGGCACGCATACGCAGTTTACCACAGGCCATCTTCCACACGCAGAGTCGGTGGAAGATATATTGCTTCCATGTCTGCTCCTTCTTTTGCTTGATGAAGGCTGCTACACGTGAATTGGCCTCGGCGTCAATGGTGGATTTTTCATTCTTAGGATCGGAGGATACAACCAAGCTGGGCGATATGCCACAACAGGGGATATCCTCAGTAATTAAGGTTGCCCACGCCCACTGGGCATCATAACCCAGCCAGTATCGTTTGAAGCCCTTGAGTATGCCCATGGCGCCTTTGCGGGTATAGATGTTGCCCACGGCCACCCATGGTAATTTCTTGGGGAAAACGATTTGCCAAGGGCAATCTTTCAATGGCTTGTGCAGGGGGTAAATTTTGCCATCGCCTGTCCACAGCTTCAGTGCCTCCCAGCCGGAGGTGTGTTCAATGAGCCAGGCAATGCCTTCGTTGAACTGCGGGTGCAGTTGCAGGTCATCTTCCATGATAACACCATACGTAGCACCGGAATCTACGAAAGTTTGCAGAGCTTTGAGGTGGCTCATGATGCATGCGTGTTGGTTCGGGGAAAGCTGTGCGGCAAATTCGGAGGCTCGGCGTTCGCTGTCGTATGCCGGTAATGAGTCAATGTCCAAATCTTTGCCGGCCACAGCATCAATGCGTTCCAGCTGAATACCGAAAGCTGCTGCCTGTTTTTCTGCCTCTTCGCGACGCTCGGTGGCGCGCTCCAGGTTGATGTAGTAGTAGCGGATGTCGGGGTGGGTGTTCATGCTATCGGCTCTTTCATGGTAATGGTAGCACCCTGCCATCAATTGTCAAGAAGTAACTTGGCTTTCTAACCAAAATTGTGGGGGGATGCTCCCCGCCGAGAAACAAAACAGCCGCTCTCCTGAGCGGCTTCCATAAAATATACGGGGGATAGGACTCGAACCTACGACCTCCACCATGTCAAGGTGTTGCTCTACCAACTGAGCTACCTCCGCATGTGAACTGGGCAGGGATGGATTCGAACCATCGAAATCGTACGATAGCAGATTTACAGTCTGCCCCCTTTGACCGCTCGGGAACCTACCCATTCTTTGCCGGCCTCCTTATCGGAAAGCGTGCGGCGAGAATCTACACGATTTTCAAGATTAATGCAAGCTTTTTTTGAGATTTTTTTAATTTTTTTGCATTTTAAGTTTGCGGAGAGCCGGAATGAGGAAGGCTACACCCAGGGCTACAATGGCAAATGAGAGGTATTGGCCGCGTGTGATGCCATGCCATGTATCTGCGTCCGGCTCGCGGAAACATTCTGTAGAGATGCGTGCCGTGGCATACATGAAACAGAAGAGGGCAGAGAAGATGCCGGAGGGTGCGTTCTTCCATCCCAGACGCAGGGCGATGAGCACGATGAAGATGATGAGCCCCTCGCCCAGTGCTTCAAATAACTGGGAGGGGTAGCGGGGGGTGAGGAATTGCCCCAGTGTTTCACGGAAAGATTCGTTCTCACGGGTGAGCCTCATCATGATATCAAAGAAACTCTCGGTGGGCATGCCTGCGTTATCACATATAGCCAAGGTTTCGATGGGGGCGCCCATGGTGTGATCCAGCGCGGCTTTTGCTTGGATTTGGGTGGTGGTGGGCAAGGAGAAGAATTCCTGTGGGAATTTCATGGCGATGGGATTGGCCGCAGTGGTGATGCGCCCATACAATTCGCCATTGATGAAATTGGCCACACGTCCAAAGAAGATGCCGATGGTGCATACAATAGCAAGCCCATCTGTCACGGAGGGTATGCTCAATTTGTTTTTGCGGCAGTACCAGATGGTCACAAGAAGTACAGCGATGATGCCACCATGGGAGGCCATGCCGCCTTCCCACACACGCAGCACCCAGAGGGGGTCGTGGCAGAAACCGCTCCATCCATGCTCCGGTAGCCAATAAAAGAAAAATTCTCCTAAGCGGCCACCCATGAGCACGCCGAATATGCAGACGGTGGTGATAAAATCCCCCAACTTTTCGGGTGCGACGGTGTAGAGCCGCCGCTTTGCCAGCCAGAGTAGAACCATATAACCCAAGATAAATCCGCCCACGTAAGCCAAGCCATACCAGCGTATGGCCAGTGGCGTGCCGGGGATGTCCAGTAAAATGGGGTCAATATGGTGAATGTAGGTGGCAAGTGTGTTCATGTCGGCTCTGCTGTATATAGCACAGGAAGACAAAGCGGGACAAGGGGAATGACATAATTTTCCCGCGAAAAAAATGGCGAAAGCGTGCCTTTATACAGGAGTGAACGCGCGTTTCTTTCAAAAAAAAGCTTATTGGTGCAAGATTCTTCTCGCCAAGCGGGGGTGAATTGTGTATAAGTATACCACAAATCTGACGTTCCTATCATGAAAAAAATCTTCCTGTCCTTAGTTGTTGCCGCGTTATTTGGCATGCCGTTTGCGACTGCACGTGATGCCTCTGCTGTGCAGGTGACTGTAAAGCAGCAGCCCGGTAAACCTGTAACGGTGCAAAAAATCGGTCTGTTGGGCAACCATGGTGTTGGTGTGGAAAGCATCATGCAGCAGCACAAGACCGGTGGTTGGCATGTGGTGAATGTCCCTCTGGAGGTTGAGGGGTACACTAAGCAGAAGGATGAAAACGGTAACTTTTTGCCTGTGCACTATATTCCTTCTCTTACGGTAAAGGTGTGTTTGCTCTTCAAACAGCAGGATGAGAAAGCCAAAGATCCGTCACCTCTGATGCTGAGTAAGGAGTTGAGCTTTGTTAATATCCCCGTTCCTGTGGAGAGCAAGAAAAAAGGCATTCGTAAGAATGATATTTTTGCGGGTGTGTTTATTTCCCCCTCTGATGCGTGGAAGATTAATGAAAAAGCCAAGGGTGAATTGGACGGGACGCTTGTGGCTTATGCGATTGAATCCACTTTCAACGGGTCTAACTGCATGAATTCTGATAAGAACAAGCACCCTCAGGCTCATGTGCTGGATAAGAAGCTGGAGCGTGAATGGAATCTTACCGGTAAGTGGTGGAGCCGCGCAACAAAGGATCAAGGCGTTGCGCTTAAGTCTGCATCGGAAACGCCTTATGCATTTGCGTTCGGGTCATTCTATCCTGAAATGAACCCGATGGTTGTGGGCGGTGAGTCTGCTGCTACTGTTCCGGGGGCTTCTGCTGTATCGGCTTCGGATTCCGCCGATAGGGCTACAACTGCGGATACTACGGGTGGAGCTGATGCTGCTACTACTTCTGATAGCTCCTCTGCAGAGAATTCTGCCGGGGTGGAGGTGACAGATGAGGATAGCAGCTCTACCGGCAAAAAACGCTCCAAGTCCAAGCGCCGCAGCCGCCGTTCTTCTTCACTTTGATTTTTTAACTTATTACTGATTAGCCATGGCTGAATATAAGACAACCGTCGCCTTGGAGATTGGCGCTCAGAGCGTCACCATGGGCGTGTTTACCCCGGCGGGCAAGGGTTATGCCCTTTCTCGCTACGCTCGCAGGGAGATTTTGCTCGACCCTGTGGAGGAGGGGATGAGAATGGACTATGTGAGCAACGCTATCGGAGAGCTCGTGAGCGAGCTCAAAGTAAAGGGTAGCGATGTTCGCAACGTCGTATCGGGACAGCAAGTGTTTATGCGCTTTATCAAACTGCCGGCTTTGGATATGGATGATATCTCTGAGCAGGTAGGTTACGAAGCACAGCAGCATATTCCATTCCCCTTGGAAGATATCATCTATTCTTATCAGGAGCTTGCGGATCGCGGTGAAGGCGAGCGCGAGGTGCTCTTGGTGGCCATTAAGAAAGATGTGTTGGATAACCTCAACGGCCAGGTGGAAAGCAACAGCCTGCGTACCCGCAGCGTGGACTGCTCCATCACCTCTCTCTACAATGCGTTCCGCATGAGTTACCCGGAAGAGGATGCTCCTGTGATGTTGCTTGATATCGGTGCCAAGACCACGGATATCATCTTTGCAGAGGCCGGGCGCTTCTTTACTCGCTCCGTCACGGCTGCCGGTTCCTTTGTTACCAACACTATCGCGCGCGAGTTTAACTTGAGCTTCCGCGAGGCCGAACGTATAAAATTGGAGCAGGGTATTGTTTCCCTGGGCAATGGGCACACGGAGTCCATGCCTGAGCAGCAGGCTGCCTTGGCCACGGCAATTCGCAACGCTATGAGCCGTTTGGGCTCCGAGGTGCATCGCACCATTAACCACTACCGAGCCCAATACAAGGGGAATCCCCCCGTCAAGGCTTATATTTGCGGTGGTGGTGCACGCTTGCCCTATGCACTGGAATTCCTGCAAAACTCTCTCAATATACCGGTTGAGTACATGAACCCCCTCAACGCATTCTCCATTGGCAGCAAGGTTGATGAGGATGCACTGGCCCAGGATTACCTCTGCCTGGGAGCTATTGCCGGTGCAGCTGTTTCCGGTGCCAAGGTTGGTGAGTTTGACATTGACCTGGTGCCCACCAGTGTGGGTAAGGAACGCGCCGAGATGCAGATGATTCCCAAGGTTGTGGCAGCCGGTATTATTGCGCTGGCCGGAGCCGGATTCTACGCATATACGGCAGACAAGGCAGCTAGTGATGCGGAGGCTATCTACCAGAAGGTTTCTCGTGTGGAGCAGGAGGTGGATTCTATCAATGACAGCATCGAAACTGCCCGGGGTCGCCACAAGCGCTCCATGGATAAAGTGGGTGAGCTTTCCAAACTCTACGCCATGCGTAATGCTTATACCGATGTGCTGAAGCAACTCTCCGAACGTAGTGCTTCTGTTAAGTTCTGGTTCACAGAATTTGCACCGCTTATCAACTACGATGTAGCCTCTACCTCTCTGGCAGGTTCCACAGATACCAAGGGTACTCGCCTGATTGATATGAATAAGAGCCGCAGTGGCAGCTCAGATAGCTCCATTAACCGCGCACCGGAAGCTGTGGACCAGCGCAAGCGTGGCAAGGCTCCTGTGGTGACGGCCATCTATGTGAGCGGCTACACCGCAAAGAAGCCGGGAGATGAACGCAGCATTGATCAGCGCCAAGCTCTCTACGATTTGGTTGATAAGAATTTTGATGAGCGCAGCGCAGACTCTCTCTTCTCTTACCAGAATGCCGAGGTGCGCCGCGACCAGAATCACTACTTCCAGTTCATCGACAGCAAGGCATCCAAGGGCAAGATGCAGATTCCGGATTACGTGGAGAAATTCATGATGGTCATGCCACTCAAGACTCCCATTGCTATTCCTGAACTTAGCGGTGATAATAAGTAAAATCTCAACCTCTTGTAATCTCTCATGAATATACTTGAAAATAAGCGAGTTGTTTTGCTCTCCGCTCTGTTTGCCTTAGGCTTTGCCGGGTTGACGTATATGGGCTACGATCGCTCTATGCAGTTCTCCAAGACCCAAGCGGAGCTTAAAAAGATTGAAACCAAGTTCCAGGACTACAACGAGGCGGAGCTTCCACCTACTGCTGCTAACCGCAAGGCTATCGTAGCAGCCTGCAAGGAGGTTGATAAAATCAGCGCCGAGATGCAGGCAGAAATTGAAAAGTACGCTTCTTATTGCTATGGCGATGGCAAGGTGCTCTCCCCGGTTGATTTCCAGAACCAAGTGCGCTCCGCTATTGCAGAAGTGCAGAACAAGGCCAACGCTCAGGGTTGCACCCTCTCTGCCCCCGCCATGGACTTAGGTATGGCTTCTTTCAAAAATGCCGCTGCCACGGAAGCTGAAGTACCCTACCGCAGCTTCCAACTTAAGGCTGTGCAGCGCGTTGCTGAAGCTATCATCAACTCCGGTGCCCCTGCCTTGGATAAGGTCTATTGCGCCCCGCTGCCCGAAGAAGCCACCAACGCCCGCAAGGGAAAAGGAGCTGCCTATTTCCCGTTGAGTTTCCAAGTGGCATTCAATGCTAAGCGCGGTGTTGATACGGATGGACAGACAGATGAAAAGCTGAGTACTCTTCCGCGTGTGATGAACACGCTGTTGGCCGATAAGGATTTTTTCCTTATTGTCACGGGGATGGCCGTGGAATCCTCTATTTCTCTTCCTGCGCGTGATGCATATCAGGAACCTTCTGCCCCTGTGGCAAAGGGGGATGATTTGGGAGGAGAAGAGGAAGCACAGCCGGAAACTCCTGCCGAACGCATCATTGCAGTGCGCAAAACGGGTAGCCCGGATGAAACTGTGCGTGTGCACCTCAACATCCAAGTCCTCTATTTCAACCCCTCCAAAGGTAAGTAAAATTTAACAACGACTATTTGAGTATGGCAGATCAATCCAATCCCGGAAGAAACGCTCTCATTGTTGGTATCGTGCTCGGTCTCGCTGCCGGCGGTCTTGGCGCATATACTATGGTCAGCAACAAAGTCACCGCGCCCGCAACAGATTTGGATGCCGCCGGTACCAAAGCTGCTGCACTGACAGCGCAGGCCGAACAAGCCAAGAGTGAAAAAGAACGCAGCCGCAAGATTGTGGACGTTGCTCCTGAAGGGGCTGTTGTCAACAATAAGCCTCGTTTTACTCCCATCTTCTTCTCTCCTGAGCTGTGGCAAGTTTCCATTGACAGCAAGAAGATGACTACAGTTATTGATATTTATGATCCCAAGTCTGAAAGCTTGCACAATGGTGTACCCAACGCTTGGTTCATTTCCAATAATATTGCAGACGCCTTGGGGCGTGCAGATGGCTTGACTATTGACAGCGATGGCGATGGTTTCTCCAATGTGGAAGAATTCGGCGCCAAGACATCCCCCTCCGACCCCAATAGCTTGCCCCCGCTGATTGAAGCCGGTAAGCCGAATCATAAGCTTGAGGTTGTCAGCACCAGCGAGGATAAGGCCGTCATTGAAGTTGAAAGCATGCTTGCATATGAGCCGAACCCAACGGAAACCAGCATTACGATTCACGCAGATCGCTCCGGTTCCAAGCGTATTGGCAAGAAAATAAAGGTGAAACCCGGCGATTCCTTTGGCTTGGGTGGAGCAAAATCAGATCCTAAGCGCTTTACGGTTGTGGGCTTCGAGAAAGCTACATACACCGACTCCGTGGGTAATAAATCCGAAGAGTCTGTTTTGCGCGTTCGTGATAATCAGACGCTGACCGGTGAAAAAGAATTTATCATTCGTCCCGGCCTGACACGTGTGCGCCCCGGTGCCAAGAATAATGACATCGGAACCCCCAATGTGAAGGGCCGCGACATCAACGATGCCTCTGCTACACTTCGAGTCACGGCCGGCCCGAAGGCCGGTAAGCCCGAAGGAACTTTCACCGTCATGCTGAATGATACATTCAAGGTGCCCGGCAACGAAAAGATTAGCTGCAAGCTTGAATCAATTGACGCACAAGGTACCGTTAATGTACGCCCCGAAGGAGCTGAAAGCCCGGTTATCGTCCCAAAAGCAGCAAAATAACCCCACTATTACCACCAAACTCTAAAAAAAACACAATTTTTTCAATTGTAGACTTTACATTCACGCAGTTTTCTGACATAAATTAGACATTACCATGAACCACGCACCTCTCATTAACTCAAAGCGCACGATGATGCTCATGGCAGTTGCTCTTTCCTGCCCCTTTGCGCAGGCTGCAACCGCCGGTTATCTGAGCACCTCGACAGCAGCAGGAACCAGCGAAGTCGGGCCTACGGCCATGTATGCTGGTCAGCTCTCCACCCAGGATGGTATTAATGCTCGCGAAGCAGCCCGCCGCAAGGCCATGACTCTGGAAGCTCAGCAGCTTCTGCAGGAGGGTCGTCTTGCATACGCTGATGGCAAGTATAAGGAATCTCTTGAGAAGTATCAGGCTGCTTGGGCTCGTATCCCCAAGGCTCCTGCTACGGAGAAGTTCCAAGACTTCATCATCAAGAGCATCGGTGATGCCTCCATTGCCGTGGCTATCGAATACTCCAAGGTCGGTCGATATGATGATGCCGAACAGCTTCTGCTCGATGTTCTCAGCCGCGATCCCAACAATCGCCGTGCTCGTAAGGAACTTTCCGTTCTTCGTGACCCCGTTCGCAACAATCCTGCTCTCACTCCCGAACACGTCAAGAACGTAGAAGAAGTTAATCGTCTCCTTACCCTTGCCTATGGCTACTATGACCTTGGTAAGTTTGATGAGGCATATGCAGAGTTCAACCGCGTCATTCAGATTGATCCCTACAACTCCGCTGCTCGTCGCGGACAGGAGGCTGTGAGCAAGCGCCGATCTTCCTACTACCAGACAGCACGCGATTCTTTCCGCGCCAAGGCTCTCTCCGAAGTGGATGCCCTGTGGGAAGAATCCATGCCCCAGGAGCTTCCTGATATTGAGTTGGGTGGCGGTGAAGTGACAACCCCGATTTCCGAACAGCAGATTCGCAATGATGAGAATCTGAGCAAGATGCAGATTTCTTCCATCACGTTCGAAGATGCCCCCGTAGAGGATGCGCTTGATTTCCTTCGTGGCGAAGCACGCAAGAATGGTATCCAGATTAACTTCATGTTCGAGGCAGCCAAGAAGAGCAAGCCCGCTCCTGTAGCTTCCTCCGGCGATGATGAAGAAGGCGAGGAAGGTGAGGGTGCAGCACCCCAGCCGATTGAAGAACCCATTGAAGAAGCTCGCATCAGCAAGTTGGTGGTACAGAACGTATCTGCCAAGGAATTGCTGCAGATGATTTGCTCCCAGTCCGGCTGCCAGTACCGCGTGGATGACAACGCCATTGTGGTGTACCAGAGCGGTGGCTCCGAGAAGATGTTCAAGCGCAAGTGGAAGATTTCCCGCGAAATCTTTGATGCCGGCGCCGGTGAAGACGGTGGAGACGAGGAAGAAGAAGATGCTTTCTCTGATGGTGGTGGTGCAAGTGCACCCAAGCTGATTGATGCTCAGGCTGCACTTCATCGACTTGGCGTGAAGTTCCCGAAAGGCGCATCTGCTCAGTACTCCTCCAGTCTGAACCTTCTCACAGTGGAGAACACGGCTGATAACCTTGATATCGTGGAAGAAGTGGTGAACGATTATCGCCGCCGCCTGCCGCAGATGGTGAAGGTGAGCGCCAAGTTCATCGAAGTTGCCCAGACCAACGAGGAAGAACTCAGCTTTGACTGGGTAGTCAATCCTTTCTCTGTTGCCAACGATGGTTCCACCTACCTTGGTGGCGTAAATGGCACCTCCTCTAATCCGAATCGCTCCTATCGTGATTTTGTAACGAATGGCGGCTCTGCTTTTGCCAATAATTTCACAGGTAATGGCTCGTGGCCTGTGTCTCCCGGCAGCTCCCTGACTTCCGATACAGACACCATCACCAATGGTCTTGTGACCGGCGGTTTGCGCTCCGGTACAGGTGCATTGTCCGGCAACAGCATGGATTCCTTGGTTTCCTCCGGTTCTGCGGCGGCCAACACCAGCACATCTCCCGCTCCGGGCATTCTCTCCCTCTCCGGCATCTATGACTCCGGTTCTTTCCAGATGATTATGCGCGGTCTGTCCCAGAAGAAGGGTGTGGACGTGATGTCTGCCCCCAGCTTGGTGGCACGCCCCGGCACCTTGGAATGGACTCCTGATCCTGATCCGTTGGCAAGTGACCAGAAGGGTGATGACGATTGCGCCAAGATTGAAGTCATTCGCCGCTTCATCTACCCGACCGCTTACGATGCCCCCGAAATCGGTTCCTCCAACAACAATAATAATAATTACGATAACGATAACGATAATTACAACAGCAGCATGCCGATTGCTTCTCCGGCTAACCCCTCTGAATGGGGCGTGGAAGAAGTGGGTATCGTGATGCGTTTCCGTGTTGACCCTGAGTTGGAGAATAGCGATATCATCAAGTTCAATCACTTTGAAATCAAGGTTGTGAACTTTGAAGGCTTCGTGAACTACGGCTCTCCCATCACCGCCGGTGTGGCCAACAAGACCAAGATTGAGCATATTGTCCTGACGGAAAACCGCATTGATATGCCCATCTTCAGCCGCCGCTACGTGAACTCCAACCCCTGCATCTATGATGGTCACACCATCGCCATCGGTGGTATGATTGAAGATACCGTGCAGAAGGTGGAAGACAAGGTTCCCGTATTCGGTGATCTGCCTCTCATCGGGCGTCTCTTCCGCAGCAATGCAGAATCCCATGTTCGCAAGAACCTGATGGTGTTCGTGACAGCTGAGAAGATTGACCCGACCGGCAAGCCCACCCGCCTGCGTGACCGCGGTACCGGTGATAGCCCCACGGCTGGTACATCTGCTCCCAGCCTCTTCCCTGACGATGGTTTGGCTAATCCCTAATCACGCCTGAGGTTCAATGGTAACTTTGACCCGCCCTGTGCATGCTGCACAGGGCGGGTTTCTGCGTATCAAAAACAAAAAAGCAAAAAAAAGCACAATTTTTCAAAATTTGTCTTGCCAAGCAGAGATACATATGCTAAATTGCGCCTGCGCTGCTGCGGCAGAGAAAGAAAGTCTGGATCGTCTAGAGGCCTAGGACTCGCGCCTTTCACGCGCGCAACACGGGTTCGAATCCCGTTCCAGATGTGAAACACAAAACCTCTCCTCACAGGGAGAGGTTTTTGTTTGCATGGAAGGTACGATGGTAGAGAGAACAAGGAGTTGTGCTAAATCCGGCCTACTGAGCAAGTGGGTGGATGTGGAGGAGCTGGGGCGTTTGTTGACGCTCATGTTGCCATTATACATTGCGAACTTGATGCATATCGGCATGGGGGTGATAGATACTATCGTGGCAGGGGTAGCCGGGCCGGTGGAATTGGCGGCAGTTGCACTTGGCACTTCGGTGACAGCACCCATCATGGTAGCGGTTGGGGCGGTACTGACCATCGTGGGACCTATGGTATCCCGCATGCGTGGTGGGGGAATTGAGCGTCAAATCGGCTTGTTGCTCAACAATGCTAAAGTTTTGGCCCTTATCCTGATGGTTGTGGAGGCTCTTGCGCTATGGGGTGGGCGCTACATTTTCCCATGGGTAACGAATGATCCCGTATTGGCAGAAAAAGCGGCACAATATGTTTGGTACATGATATTAGGTGTGCCGGCAAGTGTGCTATTGCGCGCGATTCAAGGCAATTTTGAGGGGTACGGGCAGACTCGCCCTGCCATGGTGCTTTCGCTGTGCGGCTTGTTGTTGAATGTACCGCTTAACTACGTATTTGTGTTGGGAAAATGCGGGGTGCCGGCACTTGGTGGGGCAGGTTGCGGTTTGGCAACGGCTATCATTCATTGGATAATGCTTTTGGGGTTAGTGCTGCTCATGTTTGCTTCTCGGCAGCACCGGCAGCATGCCAGGCAGATGGTGGCGAATCGACGCCCGGATTGGAAACTGTGTGGTCGTGTCTTTCATTTGGGCTTGCCTTTGGGCATAGCATCCATGTGTGAACTGGGCTTTTTCTGTGTGGCTATGCTTATTATTGCACCATTGGGAGAGCTCATGGTGAGCGCCCAGCAAGTGGCTATCAACGTGTCCGGTGTCATCTTTATGCTGCCGCTCAGTTTGGGGATTGCAGCCTCCATACGCGCGGCATATCATGTGGGGGCTCACCGCAAGGAAGCGTTTGATTCCATGGTGCGCACGGCAATGCTCGTTACCTATGTCTTGGTCATTTGTGTGATGGTGTTCAGCATGGTATTCAGGCGAGATATCGCCTCTCTCTATACGGATTCAAACGAAGTGATAGAGTTGGCTCAACTGTTGATTTTGTTCTGTGCTTTTTACCAACTGCCAGATGCCACACAAGCACTCTTCTCCGGCCTGTTGCGCGGTTGCCATGATACGCGCATCATCACATGGATTAATCTGGTGTGCTACTGGCTGGTGGGTTTTCCCTTGGCATATACCTTGGTGCGCACGGATTGGTTAATGCCCGCCATGGGGCCGGCAGGCGCTTGGGTAAGTTTCATCGTGGCGCTTTCTTTGGCAGCGGCTTTGTTTGTGTGGCGTTTCGCCCATACGCGTACTAAATCTTTTCCCTCTCCTTGATTTTACATGAATAATCTGAATAAAAAGTCCTTTTTTCACTTGGGAGAGATGTGGAAGCTCATCATCCTGACCTTGCCCCTCTATATTGCGAACCTGACCCGCATTGGCATGGCGGTGACGGATACCATCATGGCCGGTAAGGCGGGGCTTACTGATTTGGCGGCTGTGTCGCTGGGGGTGGCAGTGATTGCTCCCATCATGATGTCAGTAGGTGCCATTGTGACGATTGTCAGCCCGATGGTGGCACGCATGCGCGGTGTGCAGCAGGCGAGTCGGGTAGGGGTGCTTCTGAATAATGCCAAGAGCTTGTCGCTGCGCCTCATGCTGGTGGAACTGGTGTTGCTGCTGGCGGCCGGTGTAGTGTTGGGTTTCGTATCAGATGATGCGGAAATGGTGCGTATCGCACGTTTATATTTGTATTTGGTGATATTGAACGTACCTGCCAGTATATTGCAACGCGTGGTACTGGGGTGTTTTGAAGGCTACCGCCGCACATGGCCGGGCATGGTGGTGTTTGTGGTGGCACTGTTGCTCAATATCCCGCTCAACTACCTGTTCGTGATGGGTTACGGCCCCATCGCGGCCATGGGGGGAGCAGGGTGCGGGCTTGCTACCACGTTGGTTCATTGGTTTATTTTCCTCTCCCTGTTGGGTATCATGTTTGCCTTGCCGGAACACCGCCGCCATGCTATGCAATTTCTTTGTTGGCGCCGCGTGCACCCGGCTATGCTTCGCCACGTTTTCCGCTTAGGGTTGCCACTGGGCATTGCCACCTTGTGTGAAATGGGCTTCTTCTGTGCGGTGATGCTGATCATCGCGCCTTTGGGCAAGGTTGCCATCGGTGCACAGCAAATTGCCATGAATATCTCCCGCCTGCTTTTCATGCTACCGCTGAGCATGGGGGTGGCGGTTTCCATACGTGCTGCATACTTTGTGGGGGCTGCACGCAAGGTGCGGTTTGATTCTCTTGTCTCCACCGCTGCCATTTCCACGCTGGTGGCCGTGGGGATACTCATGGCTGTTGCTATGGGTGCTCGGCATGGCATTGTGGCACTCTACACAGATTCTCCTCTTGTGGCAGAAATTGCTCAAATGCTCCTCATCCTCTGTGCAATCTACCAACTGCCGGATGCTGTGCAGGCTATTGCTGCCGGGTTGCTGCGCGGTTGTCATGATACGCGCATCATTACCTGGGTCAACCTCTCCTGTTACTGGTTGGTGGGGTTGCCCCTTGCATGGGTGCTGATTCGCACGGATATCTTCTCAGCAGGGCTGGGGGTGGACGGTGCGTGGTGGAGCTTTATTGCCACCCTCTCCTTAGCCTCTCTCTTTTTGATTTGGCGTTTGCTGCATACCCGAAAAAAACTCTTTCCTGCCTCTTAATGCGTATTGCCTCAAAAAAAACAGTCACCGAAAAGTGGATGCCTCAAAATTGCGGTCACCGAAATTTTAGCGGATAATTGACTAAAAAACAAGGCAAATCCACCATTTTTCTGCCCCAAACTGCCAGCGAGCGTAGCGAGTCGGCATTTTGGGGCAGAAAAATTCGCCGGATGGGGGGGATAGCTTCATAAAATACTCTCGGGTTTCAGGAGGTGGAAGAGTCTTTTTAGGGATTTTTGGATATTTTCCTCCAATTCGATGGGAT
>JAFSEZ010000028.1 GCA_017435505.1 Akkermansia sp. | reverse complement strand
GGGGACGAAAAAGCCTTTTTTGCGGCCTTGGGAACGTCTGCCTTGGCTACCATGTATCAATCGTCTCCCGAGGTAGCTACCGACAATGCCAATGTGTATGGCTTCGGCATGGTGATGAAACACAGGGGGCAAGTGCTCGCGCTCTCCACGCAATGCCGAAGCGGAGGCAGCGCGACTCCTGCCAACACGGATATTCTGGCAAAGGTATGGAAAAAGGACGGCAGCGGGAACAAGTCCCTCCTCGCTACCAGTACGAACTACCAGCAACACAATGTAGGGCAGACCCTGCGCTGGGTGTTTGAGCCGTTCGAGGTAGCTTCCGGGGATATGCTGCTTGTTACGTTCCATACCAGCGACTACGAAGACGGTACTCAATACGCCGCCGGGCATCAATGTTGCTTTGCCGTGACAAGCACCTCCGAACCGGAAACCGGGTGCATCGGAGGTAATGGTCAATGGCAGTATACCAATATCGTCCCTCTGTACTCTTGGGAGATACAGGTCCGCCATGCTGCTGACTTCATCTCTCATCTGACCGCCGATGAACATGCAGGGTTGGCTCAGTTGCTCGCCCGCAAGGATGAGCTGCTGGCCTTGCTGAGCTAACCCTTACCATCCGATTGTCTATGTGCGAAAAGAGACCAAATGAACCTTGGCTGGCCTATATGTGCCGCTATGTCGTGGAGCAACCCCGGGCCGTGCTTGCGGTCATCGGGATTGCTGCTGCCATCGTGCTGTATTGCGACCTGCGTTCCTTCATCGCTGAGCAGGCCGAAGCGCAGGAAAAGACCATCCGCGTGCTTTCCGAGATGTCTGTCCGCTTGCAGACCATCGAGCACCGGATGGCGGTGTACAACATGCAGCCGCCCCCGGTGACGAAGCAATCTCCACCAGCGGAATGACAGCCAAAGAAGACAAAAAGACACCCGCAAGGGTGGGACGAGTGCCGGGGCTCATTCTTGCCCAGCGTTGGGGGCGTCCTAGTCTTGCGGGTGGTGTTTTGTGCGTTGATTCTGCCCATCCTCTGCGAATGCTGTATTTCATTTTCCATGACCTCTTACAAGCGATGTGACAGGCTCCAGAATTGCGAAGCAAATTTCATAAAACACCTATATCCAATATATTATAATGTGATTCCATATTTGCTTGGGCTGAACGTAGAAAAAACGAAAAAAGCGATTTCCGGGCTCAATTTTTCCAAGCTGATGGCTCTTTAACTCCAGGCTTCGTAAAACAGCGTATCAGGTCACCTGATACGCTGTTTTTCTACGCCCAGGCAGGCCGATTAGGCCTGACGGCGCGTAGACGAGTTGCATCTGAGCTGCGCTCATGATGCAACGAGAACGAAGTCTGCCTCGGCGTAGAACGCGTCAGCGGACGAAGCCGGGCTACACCCGCGTTGCATAACTACAGACGGTTCCATTTTTTCTACTTGCATTCACCCGCTATATTCATCATACTTCCACCATGCCAACATCACATTTTCATTATGTCTACATCCTGTGGAATGCCGCCACGCATTCCCACTTTTACGTTGGCCACACCTCAGACCTTGCAGCACGGCTCAAAACACACAATGCAGGGCATGTGCCACACACTTCCAAGTTTGCACCGTGGGAAATTCACTCTGCCATAGCCGTTCAAACAGAAGAGCAAGCATCTGAGCTGGAGAAATATTTCAAATCACACTCCGGGCGAGAATGGGTTATCAAACACCTTAGGTTGCCCATGGGCATGACATCGCTTTCTTAAAGCCCCAAAGCCTACTTATCTCGGCGTAGCCATCGGCGAAGACAGAAGCATGCCTACTCGTCGCGGCGTAGAAAGGAGGACGCAAGCCCGAACTCGAAGCCGGAAGACTCTTTTCCTAAGCTCAAATGCTTTTTAGGGTCACTAAAGATGTCTCGAACTGGCAAGTTACACAGAATCGGTAGTTTAAGGTGTATTTTTCACCGAGTGACAACCTAAAATGAAACATCACTTGCAAGGGGATAAAAAGACACTTGCAAGCGATGGATGAAAAGTTATCTTTTAGCTCCAGTCGCCCGCAAAAGGCGAATGATATCTTCATTCTCGGCTTCCCTGGCGATAGAGAGAGGCGTATCGCCAAGACAATCCTTTACATTTACCTTTGCCCCGGCTGTAAGAAGAATCCTGACAAGTTCGGTATTTACTGCCTCCACCGCGTGGTGTAAGGCGGTTGCTCCCGTGTAGTCCTTTCTGTTAACATTCAACTTGCGGTTATCCAGAAATAGTCTGACCATTTCCGTATCATCAGAGTGTATGGCAAGGTCGAATGGAGTCTCATCGTCATCATTCTCAATATCTGCCAGAGCATTGCACTTCGTGAGCAGGTAGCGGGCCATGTCGTGCATTTCCCACTGAGCAGCATGGTGCAGAGCCGTGTTGCCATCTGAATCCTGAGCATTGATGTTGGCAGCGGCTTCCACCAGCAGAAGGATGATTTCCAGATGCTCTGATTTGGCGGCATGTGCAATTGCGGCCCCTTCATCAGGACTCGCACCGGCTGCCAACAACGAGCGCACTTCATCCGTTAAACCACAAGCTGCGGCTTCTGATAAATTGAGTTGAGCTCCGGCTGCCCGGAGAAACTCAGCAACCTCCTTGTGTCCTTGTTGCAATGATGCACCCAATGCTCCTTGATTAGTATTCCTTACATGGATATCGGCCCCGGCCGTCAGCAACTTCTGCACTACTGCAAGGTGTCCACCCGAGGCTGCAAAAATCAAGGCGGTTGTGCCATCATCTGTCTTCGAGTTCACCTCTGCCCCTTTGGACAATAGTTTTTCTACTATAGAGAGACTTCCTTTGGAAGCAGCCATCATAAGTGGAGTTGCCTCAATGGGGGATATCGGCAGCATGTAATTCACATCGGCTCCGGCATCAATGAGAATTTCTGCCGCCTGAAAATGATTCATCCCCAGAGCGGTCAGCAAAGGAGACCAACCTTCTTTATCCTTAGCATTTACATCTGCGCCCATATCGAGAAGTTGTAAAATCTGCTCAATATTGCCTTTTTCAGACTGTTTCAGCAGCTTGCTATTGATGGGGGATAATTTCATGGTGAATTAGATAATGCTATCTGTCCGGCTCATTATAGTGACTCCAGCCCCTCTGTTCAAGCGCGGCGGGCATTTTGTTGCGAATTTCCTGCATTTTTGTTGCCGATGGCACAAAAACTGAGCAAAAAGCCGAGGATTTACTCGAAGTGGAGCCCTTGGTCAGCCGGGTGCGGGGATTGGTCTTTTCCCTTGTGTTGCTCTGGCATGCGGAACTTTCATACAGAAGAATAGACGAAGCCGAAGAGAAAAATGCGCCGTGATTCATCAAGATAAGAGCTGAGCACAAAATCACAAGCGCATAATCAGAAAAGGAGAAAAGTCGCTGATTCCGGGAGATTTTTATGCTTGCAACAGCCTTGGATTTAGTGTATAGTGCGAAGATGGCGAGCATTGTGAGCAGAGCACTAAGCGCGTTCTTTCTGGGGGCATTGAGTTGCTGGGCAGAACCGACTGCCGAGCCTACACAGGAAGAGCTGCTGAAGGCGGCGGCTTTGTATACCATGCCACCCGTTTGGGGTGACTCTACGCGAGCGCTGCAGCTGCGCATGGAGGGAATGCGCGAAGTGCGCGCAGAAAAGCTGGCAGAGGATGTCTACCTGCTGCGTTTTGAAGAGGGACGTGAGGAGAGGAACGAGGCGGTGTATGTGCGCTACATGTTGGTTCGGCGTGAGTGTGGGCAGTGGTGGGGAATTCAGATGCTAGATTTTCGAATAGCCTGTGATAACGTAGCCTCCCACAGCTGGGATGGCACGGTGCTGCAGTTGCTCACGGCTACCGGGCATTTGGTGGCAGATATGGCCACGGATGGCAGTTTTGCGGATGCCCCGCAGTATGTGCAGCTGCGCTACATGGGCTTTGAGTCCGGCATCGTGCGGGTCGAGGTACACAATACGCTGGATATTCCTGTGCGCTTGCTGCCGGGCTTGTTCGAGGTGAACGGGCTTATGGGGCAACCAGCCATGCACGATATGGTGTATCGGGCTTGTCTGCGAAAGGAGTGTGTGCTACAGCCGCATGAAACCCGGCATTTGGAGCTTCCCCTGTCCATCAACAGCTTTTTTAACAGTCCGCAGCGCGAGAAGATGGAGATAGCGGAGCCGTATGTGTCCTATGTGGCTTTCTCTGCTCCCGTCTCTGTCCGGGCACGAGCGCATGAGTATGTGCCGTATGTCATCCGGCGGGCGGATAGCCCCAACATGTCCTCATCCCCGTTGTGTGAGGACTATGCGTGGAAGATGAATTATGAGCCAGGGCTCACTTCCGGGTTCGATGGCTCCGTGCGCACGGCGCAACTCTGGCGGCGGGAGAATGGCCGCTGGCACCTGCTGCGGCAGTTGGCGGACAAAGCACGCAGCGAGGCCCGTTTTGATGTGGATGCCGCCACAACGTACCGCCTGAGTGGGCAAGTGCTCTACATGGGGAGGCCCACGGAGCACTCCAACCCCCGCGTGGCCCTGCTTTTGCCCCTGACGAGCGGCTCACGTGAGGTGGAGTTGCTGCCAGACCACATGCTGGACATCTCCATGTGCCTGAACGAGAAGAAGCCGGAGACATGGTACCTGCGCCATGGTGAGCTGCGCTTTCCGGTAGAGATAGTCCGGGAACGCGAGTCGGTGCATAAGATGCCGCCGTCTTTGCGGCACCTTTCCCGGCGCCATCGCCTCTCTCTATCACTTCCCGCCGCGAATGGTGAGTTCTACCGCCTGACCTTGGGGCCTGCTGAGCTGCGGGTGCTGGTGTGCGATGCGAACGCGGACGGCGTACCGGATGTAAAAATTGCGGATTCGGGCCACGTGTTTTATGGCGCGACGGAAGGCAGCGGCTATTTCCGCTGCCCTACCTTGGATGCTCGCACAGAGTAGCCAGACCGGGAATTTTATGCGTAATTATGGAATGGGGACAACGCCTTTTCCTCCACAACGCGAACAAGAACTCCCTGGCCATGAGTCTGAACAATCCGGACATCTGGTCTCACCGGGTTGTGTGTCCAACCAATTCAGGAAGGCTCTGTCTTCATCCGTCATATCACGAACAAAAGTGCCAACTTGTACAGATTTTGTGTAGAAGGTGAATCCTCTAGAGATATCCGGGAAGTTGACGACATATTTTGGTACATAGTTGGTAATGGTGGGGCGATACCATGTGCCATTGTTGAACTTCAGGGTCAAGCCCAATTTTTGTGGAATTTGAATTTTCATATCACCACGTGCCCACATTCAATTAACACTCTTAACCGATAGTTTTCAAAGTTACGATATCCGTAAGCGCGTCGTTGAATTAATTTCATTTTTCGATGAAAGCC
>JAFSEZ010000027.1 GCA_017435505.1 Akkermansia sp. | reverse complement strand
GACTCGCTACGCTCGCTGTCATTTTGGGGCAGAAAAATGGTGGATTTGCCTTGTTTTTTAGTCAATTATCCGCTAAAATTTCGGTGACCGCAATTTTGAGGCATCCACTTTTCGGTGACTGTTTTTTTTGAGGCAATACGTATTTTCGGGAATAAAATATTCGCCCAAATCCTAATTCGCAGAGAAGACTTTTTCGATAAGTTATTGATACGGTGTAGGACTACCCGGGATCAGCATCGGTAATGCTGTAAGCAAGCAAAAAGGAGCTAAATCCATGAAAAAAAATGGCGCCGCTATATGCGCATTTCCTCTCACGCGCACATGATAGAAAATTTAATTATGAGCTTGATTCGAGCCTTGGGGGTGCGGTATAATAAGGAAGCTTGGAAACAAGTAGTAAGACAGAGCGCGCCTTGCACAGCAAAAGCCCGGAGTTGACGGTCATCATGCCGGTATACAGTGTCTCTGCGTATCCGGAGACGGAGGGCCGGACGGGGCGGCACGCAAATCGAATCATCCCAAAACCGTGAAAAAAGCCAAGACCAAATTGCAATGTTGGGCGTCCGTTTTCTATCTTATGAAGAAAATAGATTCCGGTTCATTCAGTATATTTTGCTTGCATAGGATAGAGAAACATTAGAGCAAAGACTATCTTCTTGGGGTTATTCTGCTTATTAAATTGACATGGAACACTGAAAACGTAATATGAAGTTTTTGACGTACTTTTCATGTTTCAATCGAATTAACAACACTACATCGCCATGAGATCCACATTTTACCGAATCTTATCCTGTTTCATTCTTTCGAAAAGCAAGAGGTGGGAGTTTATAAAGAAACACACCCAAAAATCCATCAGAATGCAATTGAATGAGCAGCTTGAGCAGCTTAATCACATTGAAACAAAAGTGGATTTACTGAAAGAACAGATCAATACCGTTTTCCACCCCAAAGATATCCCTGCTGCGCGAGGCCTTGATCGAACAGTACAACTCATATCCCTGGAAATCCTGAAAGACGTAGATCGGGTCTGCCGCAAACACAATATCCGCTATTGGCTTGATTTCGGTACCTTGCTTGGAGCCATGCGTCATGGGGGCTTCATCCCGTGGGATGACGATATTGACATCAGCATGACATGGGATGACTTCCTTCGATTTAAAGAAGTTGCAGCGTCAGAACTGCAAGAAAGCGTGGCGTGTTTCCCGCCCGGGCAGTGGGGCAAAGTAGCGCATAAGGATTTTTCACCCCGGACAGATGAAGATTGGGTACTTCCTTTCCGCGGCCAAGCTTCATCCAAGATTTTCATTGCGTTGGATATCTTCCCCTATCATCATTTGAAAGAAGATTGGAACAGAGAAACAGCCATCGACTACATACGAAATGTCTGCAAGGATAAAACCAATGCATGCAACAGGCTGGAATCAGAGTGCGGATACAATTATACCACGTGGGAGAAAGTGCATGATCTCTTTAAGGCCGGAGAAGAATCTATTGTTTCTTCCTCTCCCACAAACTACATGTTCATGAGTCTACGCTGGCATTGGCAAAACCTTCCTCTTTTCCCGCCACGCGTAGCGCGTACGTGCGACATCTTCCCCTTGCAAGAAATCGATTTCGAGGGGTGTCGTTTCATGGCTCCCGGTCAACCGGAAATGTGGATGTGGTGCGTATACGGAAGTTACTGGAAAACCAAGATTTTCCCCTCCCACCTCAACTTATCAACAGCTGATTTGTCAGAAATACAAAAGCTGGTGGAACACGGCAAGCGCTTAAAATGCATGTAAGTTTTTTCAATATCCACAATTAACCATACCTTTCCCTCATGAAAACCGTCCTTACCTATGGTACTTTTGATGTACTTCACTATGGCCATATCAACCTGCTCAAGAGAGCCAAAGCTTTGGGTGATTACTTGATTGTAGGGCTTTCCAGTGATGAATTCAACGCTCTCAAAAACAAGAAAAGCTTTTATAGCTATGAGCACCGCAAGTTAATTCTCGAAGCCATCAAATACGTTGACTTGGTAATACCGGAAGACACATGGGAACAGAAAGTAAGCGACGTAAAAAAATACAGTGTTGATGTATTTGTGATGGGTGATGACTGGGAGGGAAAGTTTGATTTCCTGTCAGAATATTGCGAGGTATCTTACCTGCCGCGCACTCCGGATATATCATCCACGATGGTGAGAAACCAACCACCTCACTTAATATCCAACTATTCTGACGAAATATCCTGATTTGCTTTTTGGCGCTTGGTTCACATACCAAGCATGCAATCAATGTGCACAACTTGTCCCGGCTTGGTGATTCGTCTTCCGCATTGTCTATTTTACATCATTGCCATCCCACAGGGTCGCATCGTAGACTTTTAACACAAGGTAACCCTCGCGTCTTGCCCTGCGCCTTGATGGGCAACGCTTTGTACCACCCTGCACTTCACACACCGCCGGGGCGTTTGAGCAGGGAGACGAGAATGTATCGGAGCAGCCGGATGAATGGTTTAATGGGTGAATTCCAACCATTGCAGACGCGGCTCCTACTGAGCGAGAAAGGTGCGTGTGGCCTCTCACGCGCGCATGATAGAAAATTTAATTATGCGCTTGATTAAAGCCATGGGGGTGCGGTATAATAACGAAGCTGAAAAAACAAGCAGGAAGACGGGACGGATTATGCACAGCGAAAGCCCCCAACTGACGGTCATCATGCCGGTATACAACGCCTCTGCGTATCTGGAAGAGGCGGTGCGGAGCGTGCTGGCATCGGGGGTGGAGGCGGTGGAGTTGTTGTGTGTGGATGATGGCTCGATCGATGGGAGCGGGGAGATGCTGGATGCCATGGGAGCCGCAGATGCTCGCGTGCGCGTGTGGCACCAGGCAAATGCCGGCGCCAGCGCGGCGCGCAATGCCGCTTTGCAGCAAGCAAGGGGGCGCTATGTCACCTTTGTGGATGCAGATGACAAGGTATCGCCCACCTACTTGCGGACATTGGTGGAGACAGCAGAGCGCAGCGGGGCAGATTGCGTGGTGACGGGGTGGACGCGCTTCAGCGACGCGGGCGATGAGCGGCCGCACCCTATCGCAAAGGCGGAGCAGGTGGTAGAGCGGCCTACCGCGCGTGATTTGGCAAGCTTGCCATCCCAGATGTGCGCGCGCTTGTACAAGCAGAGCGTCTTGCAGTGCTCCGGCGCGATGTTCCCGCCCGGTATTCAATATGGGGAGGATACGATTTTTCATTACTGCGTGTACCCTTGGTGCCGCAAGATTGTGATTTTGCCGGAGAATGGCTACTATTACCGCGCAGCAGCGGGGAGCTTATCGGCCGCGCGCAGCGAGCGGGTGGTACACATGGCCGACGGAGCGGAATTTTTGGCGGGGGTGTATCAACTGAAAGGGGCAGATGGGGGAGCCTTGCTGGTGCATTTCATCAACCATGCGCTCAAGCGCATACGCTCTATGGCGCCCCACCAAGCCCAGCAAGGCGCCACCGAGCGCATACGACGGGTGCTCCGCGCCAATCAACTGGAGGAGTTGGTGGCGCAAGAACTGCGCCGCAGGGATGCCGCTGTGTTGCAGAGCATCTTGCGCGGTGGCAGCGGCCTGAACGCCGGCTATTACTGGAAGCGCTTCACGCGCATGCTGAGGGGCAAATGATAGGGAGGAGAGGGCATGTTGCACACGTGGACCACAGCAGAGCTCCTGATAATACCGGCTACCATGTTGCCGGTGTTGTTGCTTATACGCTGCCGCAAAGCTTGGGCGCAGGTGGGGGTGTGCATGGGCGTGCCGCTTCTGCTTGTGGCAGGCGCCATGTGGGCCGGGGCTTGGTATGAAACAGTGTGCGCGTGGGCGGCACCCATCTTGGGGGGTATCAGCATGCTCTTGGTGGTGCCGGCTCTGTGCTGGAGCCGGCTGGGGCGCTGCTGCGTGCCACCGGTACCGGGGACTGCACGCTACCCGCAGGGCAAGGTGCTGGTGCTTGCTCCGCACCAAGACGATGAGCTGCTGCTGGCAGGGGGGATTCTGGAGGATTTGGTGCAGGCGAGCGAGGTACATATCATCTTCTCCACCAATGGGGATTACACCCGCAAGCGCCCCCTGCCCCGCGAACGCAAGGGGCTGCGCATGCAGGAGGCATACCGCGCCATGCAGGAATTCGGCATCCCGGCAGAGCGGGTGCGTTTCATGGGGTTTGGCAATGAGTGGCAGCCGGAGCGCAGCGGCAAGCCGGGCGAGCGCTATCTGCACCTCTACCACGCTGCACCGGATGCCGTGCAGCACTCCTTCTCCGGGGAGTCCGAGACCTGGGGCACGGCTGCTGCTCCCTGCATCCGGGCGGGGCTTGCCTACACCCGCCGCAACTTTGTGGAGCTGCTGCGCGGGGAGTTGGCCCGGCTGCGCCCGGATACTATCATCTGCGTGGATTATGATGTGCATGCCGATCACCGAGCGCTCTCCCTCCTGTTTGAGGAGGCGCTGGCCGCAGAAATGAAGGCTGATGCCGGGTATGCACCTTTTGTACTCAAGACTTTTGCCTACAGCTGCTGCTGGAATAGCCCGCGGGATTTTTACTGCGAGAACCTGCTGAGCACCCCGCGACCCATGCCGGGAGATGAGATGAGCGAGGTACCGGCCTACCGCTGGAGCGAACGCCTGCGTGTGCCGGTCTCCCGTGGCTGCGTCAGCCGCGTGCTGCCCGGCAACCTCCTGTACGAGGCTTACATGCAGCATGAATCCCAAGCTGTACCCATGGAAGGGGTGAAAGAGCGCATGATCAACGGCGACAAGGTGTACTGGTGGCGCCCCACCGGCAATGTGTTGCTGCAAGCGCAGGTGGAGGCCGAATCCGGCGATGCGGCGGCGCTGCACGATTTTCATCTCTACGGGGCGGCAGATATCACCAACCCCGATGAGCTACCGACTGCAGCCGGTTGGTTTCCGCCGGCCGGCAAAGCCCGCGCACACTTCACCTTGGCCGCACCCACTCGCCTGGCACAGCTGCGTCTCTACGCCGTGGGCGGCACGGGCAGCTGCATCGAAAAGCTGCGCCTGACTCTCAGCAATGGCGTGCAAAAAAAGCTGGGGCCGCTGCCGGCCAACGGCTCTGCCTTGGTGGTCGCGACCGACTGCGAAGAGGCGGTGAGCGGGTTCACGCTGGAACTGCTCGCCACCACCGGGCCCCGACCGGGCTTGGCCGAGGTGGAGGCCTATGCCACGCCCCCCTGCCCGCTCTGGCAGGTGGTGAAGCTGCAAGATGCCGATGGCCATTTCCTGTACGATTATACCACGCCCCGCAGCGGTGAGCTGCGCTTCTCCCTCTACACCTGGCCGGATGCCGCCGCGGGCGCACACCGCGTATGCCTGGTGCAGCGGGATGACGTACGCGAACTTTGCCCCGGAGCAGATGGCCTGTACCACCTGCACCTGCCCCCCGGCGAGGAAGCCGAGCTGCACGTGTACACGCGTGAAGGAGCACTCGCAGATGCTGCCCGCGTGTGCAATCCCCCCCGCCTCTGCCGCTTGGGACACAAGCTACTGCGCAAGCTGGATAAACGCATGCGCGGCGCCACTCCCCGCAGCCTGTACCACTACTACGCCTACACCCTCTCTCAATTGTTTTGACATGAAAAAAAGATTGATTCAATTTTTAGCCAAGGAATACGGCTACACAGATGTGCGCTCCTTTTCACCGCACAAGCGCTTTGCAGCTGCCATGAATGCCATCTACCTGGCCAAAGATGCGGAGGGGAAGACCATCTTCATCAAAACCTGCCGCTATGGCGATATGTGCGAGAATGAATACCGCACCGGACTCGCGCTCTGGGAACAAGCGCCACAGCATTTTGCCAAGCCCCTGGCCTACCATGTCGGCAAGCGTTTCTCCTTTTGCAGCACAGAGTATGTACCCGGCAAAGACCTCTATGCCCTTCTGACCGATGGCACCCCGCTGACCGGAGAGCAAAGAGCACAGATGGTGGAGGATATCTACACCATTCACCAAGCACTGGTGCGGGCAGACATAGTGCACCGCGATGTGGTGCTCAAAAACATGCTCTACCACCAAGGCAGAGTCATACTCATTGATTGCCAGTTGGCTACCAAGCGAAATGAAACCAAAGTCACGTCTTTCTTTGACCACATCCTGAAAATATGCAAATGCCGCTGGATGGGAACCCCCGGTCCTTCGTTTTTGGAATGGGACGATGTGCCGGTGCTCCTCAAATCCATCCAAAGCATCGGTTCCACCCCCGCCCACCAAGAACGCTTTGAGTTCATCTGCGCCGAGCTGCAAAAAGCACGGGGAACACTTGTTTACACCCACCCTTATCCCTCTATGGAAGAATTGCATGCGGCCATCAAGACCTGCCGTCTCAGAAGACTCTTTCACCACCAGGCCAAGATGCGCCACCGCTACCGCTGCATGATTCCGCACCTGCAATACCTGATAGATCACCACCCGGAGCAAGCGCAGGAGGTCAGATAGAGTTTAAATTGATGATTCCCCATTTCACACAGCAAAAGTGGCGCTACCGCGCATACATGACATCCAACCACTGATTACCACCCAGTACTATGCACATCGGCATCCTGACACAGAAATGGGACAGCAACTATGGCGGCATCCTGCAAGCCGCAGCTTTGCAGCGGGTTCTGCAACAACTCGGCCACGATGTCACCGTGCTCGACCGCCGCGCAGCTGATTTCCGCGTGGGCTCCAAGCGTTTCAAAGACCGCGTGAGCGCCGCGATGGAGCTTTTCGGTCTGCACCGTCTCAAAACCCTGGCACGCCTGAAAGGATTTTCCCCCTCTCTAAAGCAGCGCGCGCTCCTGCGGCAGCACGAGCCCCAAGAATCGTTCATTCGCCGCAATCTCAACCTTTCGCCCCTCTGCCACCACCCTGTTTCCCCCCAAGATGCCGCCGCCACAGGTGCCGAGGCTTGGGTGGTGGGCTCCGACCAAGTATGGCGCTACGCCTACCAAAACGCTATCCGTGATTGTTTCCTCACCTTCTGCACCCCCGAACAGCGCCAAAAAAGCATCACCTACGCCCCCTCATTCGGGCACGACACTTGGGATGCCCCGGCAGAGGATACAGAGGCATGCCGGCGCCTGCTGGCAGATTTCAAGGCCGTATCCGTGCGCGAGGAAAGCGGCTGCGAGCTATGCCGGCGCACCTTTGGGCGGGAGGCCGTGTTCATGCCGGATCCCACGCTGTTGCTCACGGCGGAGGACTATTGCCGGATGAGCGAGCTGCCGGCGGAGCGGCCGCAAGGAAACTACATAGCCTACTACGTGCTGGATATGAACCCCGAAGTGCGGGATTACATTCACCGGGCAGAGAAAGCGCTGGGGATGAAGGCGGTAGACATCATGTTCGACCTCCCGGCTGAGAAACGCCGCAAAAAAGACAGGAAAACGCCTTTCCGCCCCGTGGAGGAATGGATAGATTTGCTCAGCCGAGCTGCATTTGTCATCACCGATTCCTTCCACGGCTCCGTCTTCTCCACCCTTTTCCGCAAAGATTTTGTGTGCTTGGGCAATATGCGGCGCGGCGGGGCACGCTTTGAAACTTTGTTCGGCAAGCTGGATTTATGGGATCGCATGGCAGAACCCACCCAACCCTTTGAAGCGGCACGCATCACGCCGGAGCGCTGGGAGCGCATTCACTCCGTCATTGAGGAGCTGCGCCGGCGCGGCCGCTCCTATCTGGAAGAAAACCTCAAATAAGCACCACCTGTTGCACCATGTCCACTCTCTCGCCAACAGATCATACCCCCACATGCTTGCCGCACTTGCCCGCCGGCAAGCACGAGTGCACAGGCTGCGGCCTGTGCGAGTCGGTATGTGCGCAGGGCGCTATCAGCATGCAGCTGAATGCAGCGGGCTTTGTGCGCCCGGTGGTGGATGCGCAGCGGTGCATTGGCTGCCATGCGTGCGAGAAAATGTGCGCCCGATTGGATGCACCCCCGCAACCGGAGGATGCTGCTGTGAGTTACCATGAAGGGTGGGCGCACCATGCAGAGACCCGCAGGGGGAGCTCCAGCGGTGGTATTGTGCCCCTGTTGGCGCGGTGGATGATAAAGCGAGGCGGCTGTGTGTTCGGCGTGGCCATGGAGGGCACGCAACAGCCCAAGTTCATCTGCGTAAGCCGGGAAGAAGATTTACCCCTGCTGCAAGGGAGCAAATACCTGCAAGCGGATACAAGCGGATGCTTGGCGCAGGTGGCAGAGAAGCTCAAAGCAGGTGTGCCGGTGTTGTTCATTGGGGTGGCGTGCCAGGTCAATGCGCTGAGAGTGCGCTTCGGCTACAAGCGGGATTTGCTGTATGCTGTCGACATTGCGTGCTATGGTGCCCCCGGCCGCAAGTTGTTTGATGCCTGGCTGCGCGAACTCCCCAATCAGGGACGCCATGTGACCCGAATAGAATTCCGCAACAAACACCACGGCTGGCGCGATTATGCCTTTGCCCTGCACGATGCCTCCGGGCACACGGAGATACAGCCCCGCCGCACCCACCCCTACATGCGGGCTTATCTTTCCGGATTGGCTCTCAATGATGCCTGCTACCACTGCCACCATGCCACCGATGCACGCCCCGGTGATTTATCACTCGGCGATTTTTGGGGGCGAGCCCATGATGCAGAAGCAGATCGCTTGGGTGTCTCCTCCATCATCTGCCGCACGGACAAAGGGCGGGAAATGCTGCAAGCCATAGAAGCAGAAATGCACCTGGCTCCCATCTCCCAAGCGGATGTGACCAAGGGGAATGACGGCTTTGCCAACCCACCCCGCACGGCCCCGCCCGCACGCCCCATTGTGCTGCAGGAGCTGGAACATCTCACCGCTTCGCAACTGTGCAAACGCTGGCTGGTCAAGCGTGGCGTGTTGCCCCGCCCCTTCTTCCGCATCGGCAAGCGCATCTTCATCCTTCCTTCTTTCATCTATAAAAAATTCCGCCGCCTCTTTCTACGATCGTTATGAGATTAAGAAAAAATACCATCGCCCCCGACGAAAAATTTGCTGCATTTCTCCAAAAGAAATATGGTTTTGTCCACATAACACCATTTTATACGGATCATTCCAAACGCACCGGGGTCAACAAATTTTTCACCGCTCAGGACAAGAACGGGAAAAAAATCTTCATCAAGGCCACCACAGAAGCACGCTTGGCAAGACACGAGTATATGGCCAATCAGCAGCTGCACGCGATTGCCCCTACTTGCTTCACGGAAGCCATAGCCTACTGCGATAAAGCCCCCTATGGCTTTTGTGCAACATCCTTTGAGGAGGGAATTGCACTGGGAGAGCTCATGCAAAGCCCTGCATGGAACGACTCGCTCCGCGTGCAGATGCTGAAAAACATATACGCCATCTTCCTGGCGCTCAAGCAAGGCGATGTAGCTCACCGGGATATTCATGCCAATCAAATGATGTATTCCGATGGCAGTCTGAAACTCATTGATTTCCAATATGCAGTATCAAAATCAAACTACAAGGAAACAAAATTCCACCGCTTTTATAACTTAGTTGATCAGGACATCTTTAGATACAAGAAATATGAGTGGGATGATACATTCACCATTCTCATCGTTTTTGAGAAAGTGGGCTGCCCGGAGGGATTTGAAGAAGAATACCAACGCATGAAAAACGAGATGGAAGCCTATGTGGGGAAAGGGACTGTGCGTTACCGCTTCCCCGGCACATGCACCATCTTGCTTCACCGGTTCTCCTTTCAAATCCAAGCCTTGTTGGCCAAGAAAGGCAGCCGCAAAAAAAATGTCTACCTGAAGCGGGTCGAGCGCTGCAAAAAACTACTGAAAGAACTCAACAACAACCGAACATAACACATACCATTTTTTACAGAGATGAAAGATTTTACACAGAGCGATATCAAGCGCATGGCAGCAAGCAAGCTCGTGCCGGCCACGACCCCGGTGCGCCAAATCACCATAGGCAAGCCACGCATGGAAATGAAAGACGGCAAGGCTTTTCAATGGTGCACCATCAGCATTGCCGACATTGTAAAAGAGGTGTACTTTTCCGTAGACGAAGAATACGGGCAATACCTGTGCCATGAGCGCGGTGATGCGTATCTCATCGGTCTGCTGAACTTTGCCATGCGAGAACGCTGCAATATCCACAGCGAAGCCCCGCTTACGGGTGAGCTGGTGCACCAAATACAGACCGAGCTCATAGCCTCCGTTGTTACCTACTCGCAGGGCTTGTATGCGCCTGTCATCACCGGTGCATTAAGCGATGAGCCCTTGCCGAGCGCCCAAAAAGTAGCGACGGGTTGCTCGTGTGGCGTAGATTCGCTGAACGCCATCAAGTGCATGTGCGAAAACCTGGATGGCAGATTCAAGCCGGATTACTTGGTTGTCAACAATGTGGGAGCATACACCAGCGGCGGAAAACTTTATGCTGACAAATACGACCAAAATGCCGAAAACGCACGCCAGTGTGCCAAAGAACTGGGCATTCCCCTCATTGTGACGGATTCCAACTTCTCCGAAGCCATACCGCAAAAGCACCTGCTGACGCACGTTTACTCCAGCAGCTTTGCCGTTTACATGCTCCGAAAGCTTTGGCACCGCTACTACTATGCCTCGCCGGGTACGCGAATTCAGGATCGTTTCAAGATTGTTCACAATGATTATCTGCCGCCGTGCCAATACGACCTCATCGCCCTGCCTGCATTCTCTATCAGCCAATTGAGAATTTGCAATGAAAGCATCACCATGAGCCGATTTGAAAAAATGCGTAATATCGCAGATTACCCCATTGCCCACAAATACCTCAGCGTCTGCCTGAAACAGGGTAAGGGGCATTGCGGCACATGTGCCAAATGCAAAAGAACTTTGTGGATTCTGGACGCACTGGGCAAACTGGACAACTTTGCCGGTATCTTTGATATTGCCGCCTACCGCGCCAAGCGCACCCACTACCTGCAAAACCTGTACATTGCCTACCGCAAGGGTGTGGGCATGACAGAAGATTCATACGCCATCCTGAACAAAGAGATATCGCCCTTCTCCAAGCTGGTAGCATGGGGCAAACAAGCTCTGCGAATGTTCCGCTGAAGTGCTCCTCTCTCTCTCCACCCCCGCCATTTTCCCATGTACCAAACGCAACTGAAAGACGGAAACGTTGTCATTTCCGAGCTGCCGTATGAGCTGATAAAAAACAATATACAGTTTCACCGTGCAACAAATTGCACCATCTTTCTGGCACCCAATGCCAACTTGGCAGAGGGCATGATACATGTGTATGGGGACCATGCCGCCGTGTTCATCGGGAACACAAACTTGCGCCGAGCAGCCATACACGCGCATGCGCAAAGTTGTGTCTACATCGGCAACAGGGTCTATATGAATGGTCATGGGGAGCCGCAATCCATCCGCGCTACGGGTACAGCGCATGTTATCATCGGTAATCATTGCCTTTGCTCAATGGGAATCAACATCACAACGACTGATACACACCTCATCTACGACCGCGCATCCCGCAGGCGGGTAAACAAGGAGGAGAGTATCTTTATCGGAGACCACGTATGGTTGGGGCGCGAGGTAAAGGTATACAAAAAAGCGTGCATTTCCTCCGGCTGCATGTGCGCGGCAGGCGGTATTGTATCCGGCGGCCTGTACCCGGCTAATTCTCTGCTGGCCGGGCTACCGGCACGCATCAAAAAAGAAGGGAGCATCTTTTGGCTCTCTCCTTGTTCATACGATTTGAGCGATGAGGAATTGGGACACTATACCGCCCTGGATGAGGCAGATGAGGAGTACCGGAATGCCTGTTTTGAGCCCACGCAGGAGGAAATGCTGCACCCGGCAGATTTGGATGCAGCGCTCCGCACTCTCTCGCACTCGCGGGATAAGGTGGCTTTTCTGTATGATAAGCTTTGGTGCAACAACGCGCATAACCGCTTTGCTTGGGAGGACAGCACGGAGGCCACCGGCGGCAGCATCCCGGCATGTGATGATGCATTCTCCCGGCTGAAATTAACCTACACCCAACACACAAAAGATACCACGGCCGCTTGCGAGGCATCTCAGCTGCAACCTGAAGATATGGCCGCGCTTCTGTGTGCCGGTAGTATCCGTTGGAAATGCTTCTATTACGGGCTCTTATCCATCTTCTCTTTGGGGGCTAAAAGAAGATATTATCGCGCCAGAAAACGGGAAATGAACAAGTGGCGCTCAAGAATCGCCACCATCAAAGCTGCCTTTCAGGCCAAACTTTCCGGGGAATCCTGACAAACGCCGTTCCGCCCGCATAGGACGCACGCGAAATGGCCCTGACGACCACCGATACAAAAAATTCCCCGGATGCCGCCTTTCACAACATCCGGGGATTGGTGCTTAAACTCGATTAGAAGATTGATTATTTCTTGATGCGATCATCTTCGCCGGGACCCCAGGAGGGGAGGAAATCGGGGATGCGGGGGCCGGAGCCGGGGCAATCAGCCGGCACGCGGTATTGCTCGCGGGCGGCATGATACTTGGCGGTGAGCTCCTGCATGACCTGAGCATAGGCGGGGTCTTGGGAGACATTGCGCAGCTGCTGCGAATCCTTTTCGTTGTCGATGAGCAGCCATTCGTTCTCAGGCTTGCGCACGCCGGTCTTGCGCTCATCGGGCAGCGGGGTCCAAATGCGGGCAAAGGTATAGCGGGCGGTGCGGATGCCATCGTGGCGGGGGGCATTGTGTTCGCCGGGCTGCTCATAGAAAGCGTAGTAGAGCGGGCGGTCGGCAAATTGGGGAGCCTCACCGGTGGCCAGCAGCGGCACAAGGGATGTACCCTCCATGGTGCGGGTATTTTCCGGGGTGTCGGCCTTGGCGAGCTCAAGCAGCGTGGGTGCGTAGTCGATGTTCTGCACCATGGCTTGGCTACGCTTGCCGGCAGGAATCTTGCCCTTCCAACGCATGATGAGCGGCATGCGCATGGATTCCTCGAAAATCCAGCGTTTATCATAGAGGCCGTGCTCGCCCAGGTAGAAGCTCTGGTCGCCCACGTATATCACGAGCGTGTTCTCCGAAAGACCGGCATTGTCCAAATACTCCAGCAGGGAGGAGATAGACTCATCCAACGAGAGGATGCAGCCGAGGTAGTCTTCCATGTACCAGCGCCAGCGCTGCTCTGTCATATCCTGCTGGGTCTTGTACTTACCGGCGCGGAAATTGGCCACGAATTCATCTGTGCGGGCATTGTAGAACTGGCGGTACACACCCTGCAAGCCGGGTTCAATCCAATCCATGCTCCAGCCCAGATTGGTCTTGGGGGCAAAGCGGGGTTCGTGTTTCTCGATATCAAAATCGGCGGGCACCTGCCCTGCAAACTCGCCGTTCTTGAGCTTGTTGCGCAGCTGCCACTTGGGCACGATGTCCTTCATCACATCAAAGGGGATGCGGGAGTAGACGAGGTGGTTATCGTTCCAGTTGCAGAGGTCCCAGCCGATGCTTTGGCGGTTGTGGCGCAAGAACTCGGGGCGGTTGCTCCAGTCATCGTGCAGGGTGGCGGGGGGAGTCATCTTGGCCACATGCTGCTTGATGATATCCAGGTGGCGCACGGCGGGCAACCAGTTGCGGTGCGGGGCTTTGTGGCCCACCACGAGGGCAAAGGGCTTGCTGCGGTCGCGGCTTTCCATCCAGGTGATAGCCATGTTGGTCACCACATCGGTCACATACCCACGCATGCGGTTGCTGCGGGTGCTGTTGTTGGGGCCGGCGGAGAGGAAGGTGGAGTTCAGGTAATCACCCTGGCTGGGGAACACCTGCCAGGAGTCGAAACCGGTGGGGCGGGAAATCAAATGCCACTTGCCCACAATACCCGTCTGGTAACCGGCCTTTTGCAGCATCTTGGGGTAGGTAGGCTGGTCGCCGTTGAAGGCGGGGCCGCCATAGTTGTACAAAAAGCCGTTGTTGTGCGAGTGGCGCCCTGTGAGCATGCAGGCTCGCGAGGGGCCGCACAGGGAGTTGGCACAGTAGGCGCGGTCGAACACCATGCCCTCATTCGCCAAACGGCGGAAACCGGGCAGAGGCACCGGGCTGTCTTTCTCGCATGTACCCAAGGCGTTGGTGCCGTGATCATCCGAGATGATAAAAAGAATATTCGGGCGCTCATCCGCAGCAAATGCTACGCTGAGCCCCCCCATGAACATTGCCGCCGCAGCGACCAGTGTGCGTGAGATGGCCATACGCCACCATTCCTACCATATCCATGCGGATATGTCAACCATTCAAACGGGCATTTGCAGGGCAAACGCATGAGGCGAGATGTGGCTTAAATAGCTACTAGAGCTTGAATATCAATTGCAAAATTCATATTTCAAATTTCACATTGAAAAAATGGGCGCTGTCGCGCAAGAAAATGGGTGGGGTGCACCTGCGCTTGCCGCCCCCGCCTTGAAGGCGGGGCAAGCCCAAAGGGTGGTTATCGCTCAGCTTTACTTCTGAGCAAGTCATCTAGCTTCAACAAATGATAAATTTTAAAATCACACACGCATGTCATAATCCAAATGCGTTTGCCCTGCCTAAAATGGATTTGCCACTTGACATAGGCAAAAAAGCAGGAGTATGATGCAGATAAGATGATATTTACCTTGGTCATAGGCATGGTGCTGGCTTTGGCATTGGGGATGCTGGCACAGCGGTTGAAATTATCTCCCTTGGTGGGCTATTTGGTAGCGGGCATGCTGGCTGCTCAGCCGTGGTGGGGGCAGCCGGTGGATGCCCACGTGGTGGAGGATTTTTCGCACATTGGGGTGGTATTGCTGTTGTTTGGCGTGGGCTTGCAGTTTCACATCAAAGATTTGTTGGCGGTGCAGAGGGTAGCTGTGCCGGGGGCATTGGTGTGCATGCTCACGGTATCGCTGCTGGGCATGGTGGCCTTTCACTACCTGGGGGGCGATCACGTGGCGTGGGTGAATAGTCTCATGTTCGGGCTGTGCGTGTGCGTAAGCAGTACGGTGGTGCTCACGCGCGTGCTGAGCGATAACCGCATTTTGCAATCGCCGGCAGGGCACACGGCGCTGGGCTGGCTGGTGGTGGAAGATATGTTCACCATCATCTTGCTGGTGTTGCTGCCGGCGCTGTTCGGCGGGCAAGAATTGGGGCCGGCGCTGGGGTGGATGGCGCTCAAGCTGACAATGCTTGTCGTGTGCGTGGCCTATTTGGGGCGCAAAGTGATTTCCAGGATTCTCACCTACATATCGCGGCATTGCTCGGATGAGCTGTTCACGCTGGCGGTGCTGGTATGCGCCTTGGGCATCGCGGTATTGTCGGCCAAGGTATTCAACGCTTCCATGGAGTTTGGTGCTTTCTTATCCGGCATGGTGGTGGGGCAGAGCAAGTTTGCCAGCCGCGCCGCCAGCGATGCCATGCCCATGCGCGATGCTTTTGCGGTGCTGTTTTTCGTATCGGTGGGTATGGGGTTCGATGCCATGGGGCTGCTGGAGCATTGGCCGCTGGCCTTGGCCACGCTGGCCATCTGTATGCTGGGCAAGCCACTGGTTGCCATGCTGATGGTGCGCATCATGGGCAAACCCATGCGCCTGAGCATGCTGGTGGGTGGTTCTCTCTCCCAAATTGGTGAGTTCTCTTTCATTTTGGCTACCTTGGTGGCCGGCACCTATAAGTTGCTGCCCATGGAGGCGGTGAATGTCATCACCGGTGTGGCTATCATTTCTATCACGCTCAACGCAGCCCTTTATCGCTTTGTACCCCGCGCCATCAACGTCCTTGAGGAACGCGGCATGGGACTGAATCCCGCCACCTTGGCCGCCGAACTCCCGCCCACGGAGGACCGCCACCGCATCATCATGGTAGGCTATGGCCCCTGCGGCGAGCTGCTGGAGCGCACGCTCACCCGCTTTGATATGGATGTGGTGGTGCTGGAGATGAACGTGGACACCGTGACCCGACTCCAAGCGGCGGGAATTCGCGCGCTGCATGGCGATGCCGCCAACCGCACCATCCTGCGCTTGGCGGGTTGCGAGAAGGCGCGTGCCATCGCCATCACCGCCTCGGCCGCCCCGTCGGCAGCCATTGCTGCTGCCGCCCACAGCCTGAATCCTGATATCCGCGTCATTGCCCACACCAACTACATCCGCAATGCGCAGACTCTCATCAACGCCGGTGCCACAGCCGTATTCTCCGGCGAAGCCGAGGTGGCGCTGGCCATGACCAGCCATGTGCTCCGCAATCTGGGCGCCACGGAAGAACAAATTACCCGCGAACGCCGCGCCAACCGCAAGGAGCTCTTTGATAAGGCTGCTGCTGCCGCCCAAAAGAACAGCAAATAAACCCACCTCGCTCCAAAAAAACACCCCGACTCGTTGAGATTCAATACTTGCATCAGCATATTAAAGTATGTTTTAAGAATTTGCATGCAATTTCTTGAAGTACACTTTGTTGTCAAAGAAAGAATAAACAGAATCGCTTAACAGACAATGGTGGGCATGAACACAAAACAAGTCATACGGTTGATATTCCTGGGAGCGATGGTGCTGGTGGGGCAAGCCCGCGCCGATGAGACACTGTGGGCCGCCGGGGTGACACGCGAAAGCGGCTGGAACGATATCGATAAGACCGCCCCCGCCGACAGCGGCTTTTGCTGGGGGATAGCAGCCACCAATCTCATTGCTTGGTGGCAGGAACAGCACCGCACAGAAGTACCGCCGGGCACGCCCATGGGGAAAGATATCTGGCAGGTGTTCCGCCAATCATTCAGCAATGAAGGGAGCGACCCCGACCAGGCTATCCGCTGGTGGTTCAGCGGAGAATACACCCCTATGCAGCCGGAGAGCAGCGCCCGCATCATCGCGCCCGAAGCGGGGGGCTACTACCGGCAGCAGGAGTTGGTTCGCGGGGGAGATGTGGCCGCCCGCCTGCTCTACTGCGGCCGCAGCGACACCGTGACTGCCCGCAGCCTCACCCACGCCCTGCACAGCGGATTGCGCAACGGTGACGCCTTCTGGATCGGGGTCTACTACTACCGTCCGGATGGTCGGCGCTACACCCACTCCCTCAACGTTTGGGGGATTGACTGCCACACCAAGGAAGACGGCTCCCCCTGCATCCGCGCTATCTACATGACGGATTCCGACGACCGCCGCCGGCACCTGCACCGCATCCCCCTGAGGGAGGAGGCGGGCATGCTTATCTTTGACTGCGCTGGCCACCCGCTCTACGGCCCCATTGGCCGTATCACCATCAACACCTACACCGGCATGCGCCTGAAGCCGCTGCGGTAAGCGGCATTACTCTCCGAGCGGCACCATGTAGGCGTGCTTTGGCGCACTCTTGCCGGCAGAAGCGGGAGCATAGGCGCGGTTGACCCAGCGCAGTTGCTCCATGCGCCCCATACCCCCTTGGGATTCCACGTGAATGCCGTTGAGCGCCACACCGGGCAGTGGCTGCAATCCCTGGCCGATGAGCATATCCCCCAGCCACACATAGTAGCCCCGCTGCACGTTGTGCGCCGCATGCCCGGGGTGCCACACGATGCGAAGCAGCTGCGTTTGCGTAGATTGGTCCCCGCAGTACAGGGCTGTGTTGCCCCACAGGATGCTTCCCTCGCTCACGCGCAGCTGCCCGCCTTCTTCCCCATGACCCACGGTGATGCAAAGCGCCTTGTCTGCTTGCTGCCAGCCCCCTTGGGCACCATCTCCGAAGGTAGCGAGGCACTCTACACTATAGCCCCCCTGCTCAGTAAATGCTCCGGCGGCGCAGGGAGAGACTTGCTGCGGGCTCACCACACCCACGGCGGCAGCATCCCAGTCGGCTCCGGCAGCCGCGCGGGGCAACCCTGCGGTGCGACCGGCAAGGCCCATGGCACGCGCCACATTGCCGGCCATGATGAGAGACCCCTGCGCATTGGGGTGCAAACCATCCCGCCCCGGACGGTTGGACATTGAATCCGGCCAGCTGAAGGGGACAGGGTGCGCGGGATCCACCATGCCGACGTTGGTATCTACAAAACGAAGTTGCTTGGCATGCTTGGCACCATACGCCGCCACCCATTGCTGCAACAGGCCGTTGTATTGCTGCACCGCCAAGTGGCGCTCCGGCCGGTTGTTGTTGTGGTGGCGGCCCCAGCACGGCACAGCCATCACATAATACACATCCTCCTTATCGCGCATCACATCTGCCACCATGCGCCCCAGGTTGCCCCAATCATCCCCGGAAATCCAACGGTATGTGCCGTGTTCGCATACGACCCGCCCGCCAAGCATGCGCTGCATCTTCGCGGTGAAATCTGCCTCGGTATAGCCGGGGTCGGACAACAAATCATTCGTGCCCATCAGGCTGCACCACGTGTCGCAGTTGTATGAACCTGCCGCGCTGCGCGTGGAATGCCCACCATAGTTCACGCCGGTCATCCCGGCATTGGAGCCGGAAATGATATTGTGTGTGCGCCCGGAAGACTGCGCCAAATGCACATTCGGAAAGGGCACGCCACCATAGCTCTCCCCGGCATCCGGGGTGCTCAGGCGGGTGTAGCCGGGGGTGTAGCCACTGCGCGGCCCCACTATCTCGGCCTCTATCCCGTTATCCACCAGTGTCTTGAACAGCTGCCAGCGCCAAGTCTGATCATTCACCCCGTGGGTGATGGAATCTCCCATGAACATGACGCGCCGCAAACTCTCCCCCGCCTCTGCCCGCTCGCTGATAAAGGGCTGCGTGTAATCCTTCGGCGGCTCGTAGGAAGATGTATCCAAGGTCGATGCGGTGTGCAGACGCACCGCCGTCACGTAGTTCACATTCACGTGGTAGCCCTGCACCGCTGTATTGCGGGCTGCTTTGAGCGCCGGGGCAGAGTACAGCACATGCGTTGCCCCCGAACTATCACGAGCGGTCATCGTGACACCCGCCCGGCTGCTGCCCGCCACACGCACCCGCACCGTGCCATCCGCTGCGGCATATTGCCGCAGAGTATCGTAGGAAACCTGCACGGCGGGCTTCCACACGTTCCCCGCCCAATACCCGGTCAGGTATGGCTTGCGCGCACCTGTGGCACGCCCCGAGTCTGCGTTATCTGCTATGCCGTAATCCGAAACATCCGCATCCCAGAGAATCAAGCAGCTACCACTCTTGTAGTCATTGGAGTTGATGTAGCTGTGCAAGGATTGCAGGTTGATGCAAAGCTCCAACTCCGTGTTCGCCGGCGATTGTACTGCAAAATACCCCTTCCCGTCGTATATCACCTTGTTCTCCTCATCACACCACGGGCTTGCCAAATCCGTGTACTCTCCCGCTGCGCAAACCACCTGCGCACTGCTCGCTGCTACTATCATCAGGCTTTTTATGATTTTCATGGATATTTAGTAGGAATTATGCCGTATCCTAACATATTGCCCTCTCTCGCGTCAAGCTCTTTGAGCCCCTTCCCCACGTTATTTTATGAGAAAATGCGTTTTTTGAGCTTGCTTTCGTGGTGCTTTTTGCTATCATGATGCTAATTCCTACCCCCCCCTAGGAATTAACTCAACCCTACCCCCACACCCATCCCCCTATCATGAAAAAGACCCTTTTCATTGCAGCTCTGCTGGCCTGTTGCCTTTCCTCTGCCTACGGTGAAACAACTTTTGACAACAGCACTACGACAGGAAACACCTATACGACGCTCGATGGTGCATTCTGCAATGAAACAAACAAGGTCACGTACGATGGTCTGGGGACATTCTCTGTACTGTCTTCCCCCACAACCGAGATTGATGTCACCATCAGCATCAGCGCATTGGATCGCTATCTGGCCTCCAACGATTACACCACCAGCGGATTCGTCACGTGGACATACAACGTCACCCAGAGCCTGACCTCATGGGGGCTCAACGATACGGCCACCGGCATCATCGGCTCATGGAACGGCGGCACCAATGGAACGGAGACAACGTACGAGACGCTCAAGCAATACGCCGTCGGTGACACCCTGACCCTCACCATCACAAACGACCCCAAGAAAGACGACACTGTAAACGATGGCATTTATGTCTACGCCGGGGAAACGCAGGTTTGGGGATCAGGCAATCTTTACAATTCATATGCGACACAAACGACTGCATACACAATCAACACCAACTATGTAACCGCAGTCACCATCAAGACCGCCTCCACACTTGATACCAGTACGTTTGAACCACCCGTCATTCTTGATCCGTTCGTATCCACCCGTACAGATGGCACCAGCGTAGGACGTGTCATGTGCGTAGGCGACTCCATCACCCATGGTATCAAAGATGCAACTTGGCGTTGGCAACTTTTCAAAACATTGGTGGACAATGGTATTGAGCATGAGTTGGAAGGGCCACTGAAGGGATTTGACAACAGAAGCCAGTATGCCTTTAGCAATGACGAAGGCATCACCCACAACAGCCAAACAATCACCTACGGTAACGGGGAATTTAGCAACGTACACTTGGCACAATCTTCGGGTCGTGCCCACGAGCTGGTGAATGACAGCAACTCCCGCTACTCCGGGTTCTCTACCGAGGATGCAGCCCGCCAATACAATGCCAATACATATATCATGATGATTGGCACCAACGACTTGCTTTCAGATACAAATAATAATATAGGATGGCAAGCCATTACCCCGGAGCAGTACACAACATACATGCAGAAGCTGCTGGGTGGAGAAGTATCTTACGAGGAATCCACTGATAGTTACTCTTGGAACGGTACGTTGGGTGGCAACATGCTCACAGCGGTGAATGACCTGCTGGTAGAAGATAGCGACAAGCTCTACCTGATGAATATCCCGTGCTGGACGGATCATGGCAACAACACTGCTGCGAAAAACCATCATGCTGTAGAAGAGTACAATCGCTTGTTGGTTCAATGGGTTGATGCCTACAATGAACAGTACAGCACCGGTACCGGTGAAGCCCAAGTCAAATTAGTCAACGTAAACAATGGCCTCATTGATTTGACTGATGATACCCCCTTCAAGGGGCATCGTAACTTCTTCAATGCACCGGGCAGCGATGGTCTGCACCCCAATGACCAAGGCTCCATCATCATGGCCGGCAATCTTGCGCGTGGCATGGGCATCGGCGGGCGCACCGCCGGGCTGGCGCGGGCAGATAAGAATACCGCCGGCACCACATGGCACTCTGCCACAGTGGGAACAAATGGCACGGTTGGGCATGCCGCAACCTATCGTCTGGCAGAGAATGCCTTTACAGAAGATGCCGGCTACACGGTGGATTTCCGCGCTGCTTTCGGCAATGGTGCCACAGATGGCTGGCTGGGCGCGGATAATACCCTGAGCATCAGCATTGGCGATGGCGCCAACAGCGGCACGCTCAACCTGAGCGAAGGCTACATCATGTGGGGTACAGATGTGCTTTTCTGCGCAGATACATCCGCTCTGGATGAACATCTGCGCATTGCCTGGCACAATGGCAACAGCACGGACAATGTGCTGGGTGGCTACTACGTATGGCTGGGGGATATGCTCATCGGCCAAGGGCTTGCGGCAGATGCTACCGGCAGCGGGCTCAATGGTATCGCCTTCACCGCCACCGGAGCAAGTGGCAGCATCACAGACCTGAGCTGGAGCAACACGGCCTATGCCCCCACCACCACGCTAACCACCAGCACAGAATACGCCTACCAAACACAACAAGACGCAGGAACTGCTGAAGTGATTCAGAACACTTATCTCTGGAACAACAATACAGAAAGCATCACCACCAGCGGTGTCAATTACGGTAATACAACCCCAACTACCGTTACCACTTACAGCACACTTGTTACTTCTGACCAATCAGCATCCACTCATATCATCACAACAGCAGACCCCACCACCGAAACAGAAGCATGGGTGGGCATGGTCAACTGCGAATATGAATCGGACATCCACGTGCAGCATATCGGCAACATCCACGCTACAATCTTCGGCTCGATGAACGCCGGCAATGCAGGCAAACTGGTGCTTGACATTGAGGCAGGTTCAACTATAGGCTCCAGCGGTTCATACAATGATGTTACGGCAGCCATTGCCGGCTCCTACGGAGGCGGTGATGCGGATGAATTCAATGTCTATATAAACGGCGGCAGCATTGGCGGCGATGTAGTGGGCGGTTCGGTTAACAACAGTGGCTCTATCGGCGAAGTGAATCTCGTCATCAACGATGGCACCATCACCGCCTCCATCTACGGTGGCTCCAAAGTAAGCGGAGGCGATGTAGGAAAAGCCGCCATTACCATCAATGGTGGTGTAATCACGGGCGATCTTGTTGCGGAAGGAAGCGCCGGAAGTATAGGTGATGTCAACGTCACCATCAATGGCGGCATCATTAGCGGTCATATTGCTAAAGGCGACGGCACACAAAAGGAAGGTTCCACCACGAGCGTAACCATCGTTGGCAACAAGGCTTCCATCGGCGGCAACATCGAGGCTGATACCGTCACCCTGCGAAATGTGAGCGAATCCGGCGTCGACAACGGCTTTGATAAGTACGCCAACGCCATCACATCCCAAAAAATGGTGCTGGATAATGTGCAAACCGAACTGGTAGCCTCTGTCAGCGTGGAGGAGCTGAGCCTCACCAACGGCACCAACACCAGCCTCATCATGGGGGATCTTGCCACGCTGGAAAGCCTGACGCTGGATGCCAACACCACCTTCGGTGCCTTCAAGGCGGCAGATGCCCGCACAGTCGAAACAGGCAGTGAAACCACGCTCACCCTCACCACGCTGACGGCGGGCAAGGGCGCCACGCTCAACGCCAACATTGTGCTGGGTGCCAACTCCACCCTGCGATTGGAAGACTGCCTCACCATGGGCAGCACCGTGAGCCTCACCAGCGGCATGACCATTGACCTTTCGGAAGAGTTACTGGCCCTCATGTACCGCTGGGAGTCCATCGAAATCTTCTCAAGCGTAGATGCACTCATCATAGATGGCAACAACATCGCCCCCGACACCACGACGCAAGTGAGCTTCAACATAGATAACAAACTGCAAAACTTCAATGTAGGCTACAGCAATGTGGGGACGGTGAGCATCACCCTCGTCCCCGAGCCGGCCACCGCCACGCTCAGCCTGCTGGCCTTGGCCGCGCTTGCTGCACGCCGCCGCCGCAAGTAGGCTCCGGCAGGCACGCTCCATGTACCGATACCTCTTACCGGAAGGGAGGGGGATGGGCGTGTAGGCTATTTTGGCCTTGCATCTAGAGTGAAATGTGGTAGTTTCATCGCTGTTAAGCTTTGGCATATCGGGAAGATGAACAAGAAGAAAGTAACAAGCGTGTGCATAGCAGCTGCAGTTGTACTGCTGCTGAGTGTCGGATGCGCATGGCTTCTGTACCCTGCTCACGTCTACAAAATCATTGGCAAAATAGAGAGGCGCATTCAACAAGTCGAAGTAAATTGGTACCTTGACTCATATGTACAGAAAACCCAAGCCCATCTTCTGCGCTCCAACCACACACCGCAATCCCCGAACAGCCCCGAATCCTGGATTGCGCATGGCGGTGGCATCGGCACTTTTGTATACTGCAACAGCAAAGAGGCCGTCCTTGATTCCTTGCAACGCGGCTTCCGCTACATTGAACTTGATTTGCAATTCACAACGGATGGCGCCCTCGTAGCGGTGCACGATTGGCACCAACTGCACCGAATTGTGGGGAGCAACACCACCAGCAACACCCCCATGAGCAAGGCCGACATCATGACGCTTCAAAAAAGTTGGCAACAAACCCCTCTCTTTGCCGAGGATATACGGAAACTGATGCGGGAACACCCCAACATGGTGCTTGTGACAGATAAATGCCAGGATTTTGAGCGTTTAGCCAAAGAGTTACCATACCCCGAACGAATCATCATAGAAGCCGCTGGCTGCTACAATTACTTACAGGCCCTGCGCCACGGATTCACCAATGTGGCACTCTCCGCGTGGTCTGCAGGGGATTTGCGGCTGGCTCGTAAACACCGCATACCGGGAGTCGTTCTTTCTGCAACCACGCTGGAGTCTGAGCCGGAAGCCGGCATACTGGCAAGGCAACTGTATCAGGACGGCTGCTGCATCATGGTGCATTGGGCTGCCATTTGCGACCAACCGGCCTTCATAAACGAGCATCTCGGAACCACGACGAGCCGTTTCTACACAGATACATGGTCTCCGCAAAACCCACCTCCCACCCCGTGATACGCCAGGGCAAACGCATGAGACAATATGCGGCTTAAATAGCCGCTAATACTTGAAAATCGATTGCAAAGTTCACATTTCAATTCCCACATTGAAATATGTGGTGCTGTTGCGCAAGAAAATGGGCGGGGTACATCTGCGCTTGCCGCTTTGCTTTACATCTGCCGCAAGTCAGCCGGCTTCCATCCATGAGCAATGTGAAATCTGCAATGTGAAATCACGCCAATATGTCATAATACTCATGCGTTTGCCCTGTGTGATACACGACCTGCTCTTGACTTGAAATTGCACGCGGGTTAGAATGCGTAGCATCCTGCATTCGTAAAATGAACACTACATCGCTCAAAAAATCTTCCATTTACTGGTATTTCATCAGTATCGGCGTGGTGCTCATTGTTTCCTCCATTTGGACAATCAGTTCATATTGGAGCGAGTGGGTGTATTGGTGGTTTGGTTTAAAAAATCTCATTGCAACAGCTTTCATTTTCTCAGTCGGAGGGCTTCTTTTGTACAAAACCCGGATGCGGCATTTATCTTGGCAGCTGCCCATATCCACTTGGATACCTATCTGTCTTTTCTCGGTGCTCACTTCCTCGTTATGTATAGAATTTCATCAGCATTTACCTCAAGTCCTTGTCATTGCTACGGGAAGTCTTGCTTTTACCCTTCTTCTATACACCATCGCGGGGCGATTCAGCCTCATCTTCTGGAGCACCTTTTTATTTTTGGAAATTGTACAATTGGCAAGCTTCTATCGACTTGGTGTTCGCATCTCAGGAGGCATCATTGCAGAAATGATGCACGCATCTCAAGCCGAGATTAAAAGCTTTGCCACCACTGAAAACCTCATGGGGCTTGCGCTGGCATTCCTGTCGGCTGTTGGATTGAGCTGGTGGCAACATCGCACGCTAAGGCGTTTTTCTCGATTCGTCATCGCCGGCCATGGCTGCTTTTTCATGGCCTTGTTTTGTATCCTCCTGGCCTTTGTTCCCCATCATCAAAGGTTGTGTCCCAAACACTTGCAATACCTACAGATTTATCCATACCCAATTCAGGAAACTTACCACATTCTAAAAGAGAGTAGTGAAGAAGCAAATCAGGATGTCAAGCTTCTCCTGCACATACAAAACATGCCATCCCCTGCGGAACTACCATCCCGCAGTACTGTCACCCCGGACAACGCCGGCATCGTTTGCATTCTTCATATCGGTGAAAGTGTACGTAGCGACAGGCTGAAATTTAATGGATACCATCGGAATACAACGCCGTGGCTGAGCTCCCAAAAAAATCTCATTTCCTATCCCCGCTGCATCTCCTTGTACCACCAAACAACTACCTGCATCGTAGGTATCCTGACCGATGGCGCACGCAAAGAAGCTCACAGAGAGACTTTCTCCCTCGTTTCCCCCGGCATAGGTAACATTGCAGATTTATTCTCGAAACACGGCTATTACACCGTCCTTTTCGCCGGATATGATGCTATTTACCAAAAAAGCATCATGACCCGCTACACCTTCGGGGATGCCATGTTGGCGCTCAATAAAAAGACGGACTGCATACAGGAATCCAAAGGGAGTCCCATGCAGCAAGCCCAACAAGTGGTGGATTTGTGCAACGCACACGCAAACCGGAACATGTTTATCGTTCTCAATAATGAAGGAAGCCATGGCCCCTTCAACATGTATGACCTGGAGCACCCAACTTTCACACCTTCCAACCCTGAAGACTTTTTCACAAGCCCGCATCAAGACAAAGAAGGCATCAACAATGCCTACGACAACACCTTGGTCTACACAGATGCCTGCATCAAGAAAATTGCCGAGGGATTAAAAGGACGCCCTTTCATCTATATTTACGTTAGCGACCACGGCGAATATCTCGGACAAAACGGCAAATGGGGACGCACGTGGATTTTCGCTCAACATAATCCTCAGGAAGGAATACGTGCATTCCGCCACACGGATGCCGCTTCTGTGGGCATGTTTTATCTCCCCTCGGATGAATGGCTGGCGTTGCACCCACATTTCAACAAAGCGGCAGAACAACTCCGAAAGAACCGATTGATGACCATCAGTCATGGTCATATTTTCGACACTCTTCTCGGTATCTTCGGCATTGAGACCCCCCATTACAAAGCCACATGGGACTGTTCATCCCCACTGGTTGAGCCATATACAGGGACTCAACCCGATCTTCCTCAAGATACCGCCGATGCACAGGGAAAAAAATAAGACAAAAAATCCACGATATCTCCCGCAAACGGCAAGAATGGTGTGATACATCATAAAAGTATTGCCAAGGGACATGGCTGGTGCTAGAATGGCGCGCCTCGCGTACGGGGGCATAGCTTTTGTATGAATAAGACCAACTGCAGTGCATTGATAGCAGCCATTGTAGCGGCTGTGCTGATGGGTGTGCTCGGTTTCTTTGTACGCGAGACGCAGTGTTCTGCCCAAGGCTGTTCCTTTGCGCGTTTCATCATTGGGCTGGTGCTCATCATTCCCTTGGTATGCAGGCGCAACACACAAAGCGCGGCGCGGCTGCCTTTTTCTCTGCCGGCGGTGTTTTCCGGCGCAGGCATCAGCCTTTGCATTCTGTTCTATTTCTTGGCTATCACCCAAATATCAGTGGGCATAGCTGCGTTGCTTCTCTACACCGGACCGGTGTTTGCGGCAGTAGGGGAATCTCTGCTGCGCCGCAGTTTACCCCCGCGGCGGGATATGCTGCTCATGCCGGCCGCAGCGGCGGGAATCGTGCTCGTCACCGTGTGTGCAGGCGAACCGGCGGCGAATCAAGTGCACGAGCCTATCGGCTATGCCTACGGGCTGCTCTCGGGTGTGTGCTATGCCGCCTACATTCTGCTCAACCGCCAGATTCCCGGCCACATCTCGCTGGCAGTGCGCACCTTCTGGCAATTTGCAGCGGGAAGTTTGGTGCTGTTGGTTCCGCTTCTCTGCACGGAAGATCCCTATGCAGGGCTGAGTGCGGGGTGGCCCTACCTGCTGTGTATCGGTGTACTGCAAGGCTTTGCGGTGCTGCTGCTGGTAGCCTATGCGGTGCGGCGGCTCACGGCCATTGAGTTCGGTACCATTTCATATTTGGAACCCGCCGTAGCCGTGGCGCTGGGGTGGATGGTGTATGGCGAAAGCATCTCTCCCGGCCAATGGTGCGGCTTTGCGCTGGTGCTGGGGGCCTCTGCCCTGCAATCCCTCCTACCGGCTAAACAATAAATTTCCCTCCCCCTCCTCTTTTCATGATTGCCCCCTCCAACATCTCATCCGTGCACACCATAGACCTGCACGCCGCCGGCGAACCCTGCCGCGTACTTTATTCTGCCTGCCAAGAGCTGCCCGGCAAGACCATGCGCGAGCGTCTGGACTACATGCGCAATCACCTGGATGTCATCCGCTCCTTCCTCATGCAGGAGCCCCGCGGCCACAAGGCCATGTTCGGCTCCATTCTGTGCCACCCTGTCACGCCCGATGCAGATGCCGGCATCCTCTACACCGATTCCGATTCCTACTTGGATATGTGCATTCACGGCACCATCTGCACCGCCCGCGCCGTAGCCGAACTGGGGCTGCCCCTGCACACCCCGGATAAAGTAGTGCTGGATGCCGTGTGCGGCCGCATCGAGGCCACCCTGCACCGCGGTGCCACGGGACGAGTAGAGGAAGTGACCGTACGCAACGTACCCTCCTTTGTGTACACCCCGCAACCCATCACCCTGCAAGTGCCCGGTCTGGGGGCGGTGAAAGCCTACGTTGTCTTTGCCGGCAACTTCTTTGTGCTGGTAGACTACCCCTTTGCCGAGCCATTGGGGCCTGAATCACACGATAAATCCTTCTATGTGGATCTGGGTATGCGCATCAAAAATGCCGCCAACGAGGCTCTGCAAGTCGAGCACCCCACCAACCCCTCCACCCGCAAGATTGCCCTCGCAGTCATCTACCAGCGCAAGGCCACCAACCCCTTGCACGTGCGCAACACCGTCATCTTCGGCGATGGGCAAATGGACCGCAGCCCCTGCGGTTCCGGCACCTCGGCCCTCATGACACTCATGCACCACCTGGGCGAGCTCCGCATCGGGGATGACTACATCTCCGAATCTTTCATCGGCTCTATCTTCCGCGGCACCCTCCGCGAATCTGAACCCGTGGGTCCCTACCCCGCCGTGGTCCCCCTCGTCACCGGCCGCCCCTACCTCACCGCCCGCTGCGAATTCATCCGCGAAGAAAGCGACCCCTTCCGTGATGGGTTTATCATCGACTAATGGAGAAGTCAAAAGCCTCAACCTTTATTCTTGTGAATAAAGATAAAATATTTGCTGGCAATAAAATTAGTAAGGATAATAAGCAGATTAGCTATTGCTTTCCATGCCACCGCATTGAGAGAAAGCAAATCGACTGCAAGATACATCACAACAACATCTATAACGCCTGTCATTAAACGGCATGTATAGAAAGTCACCAACTCATAAAATAAAATGGATTTACGAAGCGATTTGCTCTCAAACACCCATAATTTGTTGGTGAAAAAAGCAAAAGAGACTGCAAGAATCCACGCTATAATGACAGCCGGGATATTCGGTATCCCTATCATCTCGCAACACACCCAATAAGAAACTATATTGACCAGCGTTGTGCATACACCGAAAATGATGTACGCCAAGATGTTCTTATACTTCAATATGAGATGAATAAATTGACTCATTTAGAAGAAATAACTTTCGCTATTTGTGAAAAATCTTTGATCGCTCTCCAACCAATGCCTATGATGCGGCGGATATTGATAGAATTGATTCCACCTTGTCTTGGTCGAAATGTGATAGGCAAATATGTAACAGCGCAGCATTTCTTACTGAAAATGACGGCAAGTAATACATTGGATAAATGATAATTTTCCGGAATCAACCCAATATATTTTCGTAGTGTCGGCACTTTTATGAGTCGAAATGGCGTGTTGGCATCTGCCACAGATACGCCAAAACACAGCCTGATAACAAGTTTAAGCACTTTTGTGACAATCACACGAGAGCATCCATCCTCTCTCCCTTTGCGCCATCCGATGACCATATCATTCTCCTGCCTCAGTCTCCAAAATTGCTCAAACTCAGCAGGTCGGGTTTGCCCATCTGAATCCGTTTGGAACACATAATCAGCCCCCTTGTTCAACGCCAAATGATACCCATACAAAACGGTTGCTCCATGACCTCCGTTCGCCTTTGCAACAACTTCCAATAAAGGTCTATCTTCGGTAAGAGAGCGAAGTATTGCCAATGTATCATCCTTGCTTCCGTCATCTATGATAACCAATCGGGATGCTCCATTACCGCTATGTGCTTCCACAATCGGGTACCATTCTTCCACGACTGTACGAATGTTATCCCTTTCATTGTAGGCAGGGATGATAATGTAGAGCGAATCATCGCAATTGCTGTTCTTTTCACAGCTTTCTTCTATAACTTTTTCCATACGTGGTAATCAATTTTTGTCGTAGCCCTACCTGAGCCCACATAGGAGTATCCGTTTTTTCGGAACTCTGCTGAAAACTCTTCCTGGTGTTTATCCCCTGTTACAAAGATAAAATCAGCTTTTCTATCGCGAACAGCTTGCATGTGAATTTGTAGATAGTCGTAAGGATAGCCATTTAAAGCAATCCACTGCGGGCATGCCGGCAAAGAACATGCTTTCATCCCCATACTTGTACCCAAGCCCAAGAAATTCAATATCTTGGGTTCTTTCTTCTCACAAACAATTGCATCCAAACTGATAAACTCTTTCTTCTCGGCTTGCGCCATATTTTTTTCATACCACATGCCATTTTGTCTTATTATGAAAGAACAAATGAAAGCAACAACGATAACCACCACGAATCCGGAAGGAGCGAAACGACAATTTACTAACAAAAACACAGCAGGAAAGACGAGCAAAACAGATGCATACAGCTGGTAATATTCATACATCCCCCAACAAGATGCACAAATGGAAAAAGCAAATGCCAACAAAATTCCCCAACATGGCACGTTGAATCGCCCAAGCCGTTTCGCTTTTCCCACAAAAGGAACAAGCAACATGAAAGGCAGTGCTACAAACGAGTAAAAGGTCCTGGGATCTCTTATACAATACGAAAGAAAATTAATGCACAACTGAATAAGTGATCCGTTTGAATGACCGGCCTTATGTGCTCCGAAATATGAAAGAAAATTACCGAATAAGTATACTCTCAGGAAATCATCGAAAGAAGATGTTATGAGCATGTAAATCACAAATGGAAGCGTCATCGCTCCCAAACCTACCATAAACCAAACCAGAAAACGCAGAATATTTTTCCTATCTACAGCGAATAATAAGACAAGGAAAGTACCGAATAAAATCGGAACCGTGTTAGTATATTTAACAAGCAAGGTTCCGCCAACTGCTATACCGCTCACGAGCGCGACGGATAAAACACCTGGCTTACCATGTTCGCCGTACAGGCTTTCGGTAAAATAAAACAAAAAAGCCGACAGGAAAACAACGGTATAAACCTCTGGCTGTCCGCCCCATACCCCCAAACTTGGAGAAAACAGAGAAAACAGCGGTATAGTACACGCTACAACGGCCTTCCATTTCTCTGCACAAAAAATCCGCGCTGTCTTATATAAAAAACACAATGTAACAAAGGTACATGCAATGTTAATAAAAAACATCATATCCCTCCCGCACCCCCCAAAAAAACATCTGGAAACAAGATATCCGAATGCATGGATAAAAAACAACAGAGGCCCCTTACAATCTTCAAAATCCACATAGGGAACATACCCATGAACCCACGCTCTACCATCCATACAAAAGACTAAAGCATCAACCCCATCCCACATCACTTCATCGTATTGAGGAGAATACAGATTGCAAAAGTAATTTATCGTTGCAGATACCACCAGCAAAAGCATCATTATCCCGGCCCGGCCGTTGAGAAGAAATGCAGTTTCCCACTTTCTCTTTATATACTGATTCATATTCCTCCTTATCCTTTCAACGTTAACTCAACCAATAACGCGTCAGAAAGCCATAAAAACAACGTCTACTTTTAACACTATCCACCTGAACCGATTATACAGTGAATCAGGTAGCTGTCAAGTATGCATTGTGTGTTCTCAACGTGCCTCCACGCGTATCCCAAGATTTTGTAAGCCATAGTAACATCAACAGTATTTTGAAAGAATCCCCCCTCGCTTCGGCAAATGGCCATTCGAAGGGGAGGATTGCCATTTTCTGCACTCCTTACTCAAACTTTAGGGCACCTGTGCGCTGAGCATTGGTCAAAGCACAACAAAACCAATACAGCCACCTTATCGCAGTATTTTCATAAGCCCTGTTTCATCATTCGATTGCGCCTTGACGCGCGGGCGCGGGCGTGATATAAGGGGCGCATCGATGAAATACGCAGATTTAATCGCCCTCATCCGGGGGCACGAGAGCTTTGGGGTCATATCACATTTCCGGCCGGATGGCGATGCCATTGGCTCCACGCTGGCTATGGGGCTGGCTCTGCGCGCTATGGGCAAGCAGGTGCACATGTGGAATGAAGACAGCGTTCCCTCCCGCTACGCGTTCCTGAGCGGGGCGCAAGACATCGGCGCGCTGCCGGGCCCGGAAGAGGAGCTGCCGCAGGTGCTCATTTGCGTCGATACGGGGGATTGGAAACGCTTGGGAGATGACGCCATGGCCCGCTTCAACGGCCACCCCTGCATTGTGAATATCGACCACCACGGCACCAACTCCGCCTATGGCCACCTGAACATCATCGAGGGGGGGGCTGCGGCCTGCGGGTGTATCATCCTCAACATCATTCGAGCGCTGGGGCTCACGGTAGATGCAGCTATGGCGGCAGCTCTCTACACCGCTATCAGCACCGATACAGGCTCATTCCAATACGGCTCCACGACAGCGGAAGTCATGCGCCAAGCAGCAGATTTGCTGGAATGCGGCATAGACGTAGGCCGCATCAACTGCCTGCTCTACCAAGAAATACCATGGGATACCATGCGCGTGAATGCCGAGGTGCTCAACAACATGGTCGTAGAGTGCAAGGGGCAGATTTCCCACTACTCCATGCCAGCCGGCACCAAAGCCCGCTTGGGTGTGGGGTTGGAGGCCACAAAGGATTTGGTGGACATTGTGCGCGTGGTGGAGGGGGTGCGAGTCTCTGCCATCTTCGAGGATTTGGAGGATGGCCGCATCCGCATTTCCCTGCGCTCCAAAGACCCGGCCATCAACGTGGCAGAGATTGCGGCTCACTTCGGCGGTGGTGGCCACGCCATGGCCGCAGGCATCCGCATGAAGGGCGAACTGGAGACGGTGAGGAAGCAAGTGCTGGAAAAAATCAGGGGAAATGTACAATGAACAATGAAAAATGTACAATGATTGCAAAGCCGAGCAAGGGGGATGATTTGAAAGCACGCACCTATGCTTTTGCCTGAAACTTACAATGAACAATGTAAAATGTACAATGATTGCAAAGCCGAGCAAGGG
>JAFSEZ010000026.1 GCA_017435505.1 Akkermansia sp. | reverse complement strand
GCCGGGGTAGAGGCCGGGTTCTAAACCTTATTTTGCAGGAATGCCAAGAAGCATATATGGACATATCAACACCTTACCTTGTGTTAAAAGCCTACAATGAACCTCTGTGGGATAGCAATGATTTCAGATTTCAAATTTATAATTTATTGGAGCTAGCTGACTTGCGTCAGATGTAAAGCGAAACGATAACGACACTTTGGCCTCGCCCCGCCTTCAAGGCGGGGGCGGCGAGCGCAGATGCACCCCACCCATTTTCTTGCGCGACAGCGCCACTTTTTTCAATGTGAAATTTGAAATATGAATTTTGCAATTGATATTCAAGCAGCAGCAGCTATTTAAGTCAGATCTCGCCTTAATGCGTTTGCCCTGTCTCATTGTTCAGGGCAAACGCATGAGAATGATGACGTATTCGCATGATTTCAAATGGAGCATTTCTCTGCGCGTCAGCGCCGGCGCAGAGAAAGTGCTTGACAAGCAGCCCCCCCCACGGCATAATCCCCCCCGCACTGCATACAACAGCGCATGGAGAGATGGCTGAGTTGGTCTAAGGCACTCGACTCGAAATCGAACGTGGCAGAGATGTCACCGAGGGTTCGAATCCCTCTCTCTCCGCGACAAAATCCCCTGCAAGCAACCTTGCAGGGGATTTTTGTATGGCAAGCAACAAGCGTTTTAACGGTGGTGATGGCGGTGGCGATTATCGCGGTCACGATTGCGGCGGCGGTGATGATCGCGCTCTCGGTCACGGCGTTCATCACGGCGTTCGATGCGTTTTTCGCGGGCGCGATGCTCGCTGTAATCCTGCCCGGCATTCAGGAGGGTTTGGAGGGTGGATTCCTGCTGCACAGGGGTGGTGGGTTGAGCCATGAGCGGGCTCACGGCGGCAAGCGTCATCAGTGTGAATATCATGTTGTATGTCTTCATCGTGTGTGGGATAAAACGAATGAACACCATGTACTCACCATCGGTTCAGAAACAGGGAGATGAGAAAAGATAAACAGAGCTTGTGATTTTGACTTTTTGGATTGCCAGCCGAAAAAAAATTGCTAAAATGAGAGCGTATGGAATACACGCCTCGCGAAAGCTGCGCCACATTGGCCGCGCAAGAAAGACGTGTTCGAGATTTAGAAGAAGAACTCGCCCAGTGCCGCGCAGCAGTCAATATGCTGCGCGCGGAGCTGGTTTCAAGCGAAGCGGGGGTTCCCCTGCCGGAGCAGGAAAAAAACGCGAACCCCGATTTTCATTATCTGGCCCCACTGAACGCTACAGGCCACCTGAGCCGCAAATGGAAATTAGGCAGCGGCCTGACTTGTACCGAAGAAGCATCTGCCCCTACCGAAGAACAAGAACTCCTGCCCCCCGCAGAACAAGAGCGCAGCCTGCGCCTTTATGGGCTGCTCAGCACCGGTAATCCTTGGCAGGTCAATATCCCATTCAGCCGCATGGCCAACTACGGAGGCTGCGTGATAGGACGCTGCGAGGAATCGGCCGACATTGTACTGGCAGAGCCCGGTATCTCCCGCTGCCACGCACGTTTGGAGTTAACAGACGATGGCTTGGTGGTGACGGATGAGAACTCCACCAACGGCGTGTGGGTCAACGACACCCGGCTGAGCGCCTATAATCGCCAAATGCCTTTGGATGACGGCGCCATGCTGACCTTGGGCAACATCATTTTACGAGCAGAATACAACTAACTAAAGTACACCATGATGACACGCACCCTGATATATACCCTTGCCATCTGCACCGGTATCGCCACCGCGACAGAAGCCCCCGCTCCCGTCCTTTGGTACAAGCAGCCCGCAATCATCAGCGAGACACCGCTTCCCTGGGCAACCACCCCAAAAGCAACCGACAACCTGCCCGGCAAGCCGGCCAAAAACGGGCAAGGGCAACCCACAAACGACTCCTGGGAATCCCAGACTCTGCCCATCGGCAATGGCCGCATCGGCGGCACGGTATATGGGGGCGACCATCTGGATCGCATCAACCTCAACGAAGTAAGCTTGTGGTCCGGCGGCCCCAACGCCCCAAAAAACGGCTATAATTATGAATATGGCCCCAAAGCAGGCAAAGAAAGCTTTGGCAGCTACCAACCCTTTGCTAATCTCTATGTGCAATTTACCCTGCCGGATGAGAAACCGCTGAATTACCGTCGCGAACTTGATTTGCAAAAAGCAGTACACAGCACCACTTTTGAGTGCGGCGACGTGAAGCACAAACGACTCAGCTTCGTGAGCGAGCCGGATGATGTACTGGTATACACCGCCACCGCCGACAAACCCGGCCAAGTATCGGCCAAAGTCGCTCTCATGCCCTACCACAACGTAAGCTACTCCGTAGCCTCGGGCAACACCATCATCATGAGCGGCACACTCGCCAACGGGCAGACCTTCGAGGGGCGTCTCCTCATCCGCACCAAGGGTGGCAATGCGCGGCTTGTGCATGCAGGCAAAAAAGATGTCAGCCTGACCTATGGCCGCATTGGCAAAGAAAAATCAGACCAACCCCTCATCGACCCCGCCGGCATCCCCTACGTGGAAGTGACCGGGGCGGATTCCATGGCCATCCTCATCACCCTAGCCACCAACTACAAACAAAGCTACAAAGCCAATTGGATAGGCAAAGCCCCCGCCAAACACAACAAGGCGGTGCTGTCCAAGGTGAGCAAGAAGCAGGCAGGTGATATACTGAGTGACCACGTAGCCAACTACAAATCCCTTTTCAACCGCCTGAGCATCTACTTGGGCAGCGCCGGTGAGTCCGTGGATGCCATGCCGACGGATGAACGCATTGCCCGCTACAAAACCACACAACACGACCCCGGTCTGGAAGCTCTCATCTACCAGTACGGGCGCTACGTACTCATCAGCGGTTCCCGCCCGGGCAATCTGCCTGTCAACCTTCAGGGCATTTGGAACAACAAAGTACACGCCCCCTGGGCAAGCGATTACCACAACAACATCAACCTGCAAATGTGTTACTGGGGCGCAGAGGTGGCCAACCTCTCCGAATGCCACATGCCACTCATCCGCTTCATCGACACCATGCGCCAGCCCCTCCGCGAATCCACCCAAAAAGAATTCGGCAAAAACATACGCGGCTGGACCGCCCGTATCTCCCAAAACCCCTGGGGCGGCGGCGGCTGGGTCAAGTGGAATCCCCCCGTCAACGCTTGGTACGCCCTGCACCTGTGGGATCACTATCAATACACAGGTGATATCAACTACCTGCGCAAAACAGCCTACCCCATCCTCAAGGAAATCTGCCACTACTGGGAAGATGAACTCAAAGAAGTGGGAGCCGATGGCAAGGGGCTCAAAACAGAAGGCGGCAAAAAAGATCTGAAAGTGGCAGACTGGCCTGAATTAGCCGAAATCAAACCGGGCACCCTCGTCTGCCCCATGGGATGGTCTCACGAATGGGGGCCGGTGGAAGACGGCTGCGCCCACGACCAACAACTCGTTTGGGAACTCTTTGAAAACACCATCGCCGCTGCCCGCATCTTGAAGGCAGATGAAGAATGGATCGAAAAACTCGCCGAAAAACAAGCACGCCTTGCCGGCAATCGCATCGGCGCCGGCGGCTACCTGCAAGAGTGGATTGTGGATCGCCAAACTTTCCCGAATGGCAACTCCTCGCTTTCCGGTCAGCGCCACACCTCTCACCTCATCGGCGTTTTCCCCGGCTCCTCCATCTCCTTGGCCAAGACCCCTGAATTGGCCAAAGCTGCGATGAAGAGTCTGGAGCTGCGCGGTCTGACTGCCGACAACCGCCGCAGCTGGACCTGGCCATGGCGCACCGCACTGTGGGCTCGCTTCGACAAGGCAGACAAAGCTCACTCCATGGTGCAGCATTATATCTGCTACAACCTGCTGGACAACCTCTTTGGCGACCACCCGCCCATGCAAATGGACGGCACCTACGGCATGACCGGCGGCATGAGCGAGATGCTTCTGCAAAGCCACGCCGGACAGATTGAACTACTGCCCGCCCTGCCCCAAGCCTGGGCAGATGGCTATGTCCACGGCATCCGCGCCCGCGGCAACATCACCGTGAGCATGGCCTGGAAAAACGGCGAGGTAACCTCCTACACCCTCACCACCACCACCACCAACCCCAAACCTGTCACGGTCGTGGTCAATGGCGTTGCCAAAGAAACCACCCCCACCGTGGTAAAAAAATAACCCGCCGAACTCCTCTTTTCTCTCCCCGCTCCCGTTTGCCCAAAAGGCCGGCAGGAGCGGGATTCCTTTTGCGCCCAAAAGCGTAAATTTGGCTTGACAATCAATCTTTGAGGCGTACAATTTGCGCCGCTTTATCTGTGCCGGAACGGCACCTGGATTCTTTTATATACATTTACGACCATGAATAGTTACCGTACCCATACGTGTGATGCACTGCGCCCCGCAGATGTCGGCAGTGATGTGACCCTTGTCGGTTGGGTGGACACCGTGCGCGACCACGGCGGTGTCATTTTCATCGACCTCCGCGACCGCGCCGGCAAAACCCAGGTAGTCTTCCACCCCGAGAATAATGCCGCCCTGGCTGCAGAAGCGGAATCGCTCCGCGTTGAATCCGTCATTCAAGTAAGCGGCAAAGTCGTGCACCGTCTCAAGACGGATGAGGTAGATGCCACCAACCCCGATTTGGCCACCGGCGAAATCGAGGTCGAAGCCACCTCCATGAATGTACTCAACCGCGCCGCCGTACTGCCTTTCCAGCTGGATCGCAACATCTCCAACGAGGATATCCGCATGAAGTACCGCTTCCTCGACCTGCGCCGCCCCAACATGCAGCGCAACATGATTTTGCGCCACCGCATCACCAAGGCCATGCGCGACTACCTGGACGAGCAATCCTTCCTGGAGATAGAGACTCCCATCCTCTCCAAGAGCACCCCTGAGGGCGCACGCGACTTCCTGGTACCCAGCCGCTTGGCTCCCGGTTGCTTCTACGCCTTGCCCCAGGCTCCCCAGCAGTACAAGCAACTTCTCATGGTCGCCGGCATGGAGCGCTACTTCCAAGTAGCACGCTGCTTCCGCGATGAAGACCTGCGCGCCGACCGCCAGCCCGAGTTCACCCAGATTGATATCGAGGCCTCCTTCATCACCCCGGAAGATGTGTACAAATGGATTGAAGAAATGCTCCAACGCGTCTTCAAAGAATCCGTTGGCCGCGATATCAGCATCCCCTTCCCCCGCATGACCTGGCACGATGCCATGGACCAATACGGCTCCGACAAACCTGAGCGCCGCTTCGACATGAAGCTTACCGACTGCTCCGACATCTTTGCCACCAGTGATTTCCGCGTCTTCTCCGGTGCCATCGCCAACGGCGGTGTGGTCAAAGCCATCAACGCCAAGAACTTCTCCCCCTCTGTCGGCCAGATTGATTCCCTCACCCAAACCGCAGTAGAAGCCGGCGCCAAAGGCTTAGCCTACATCAAAGTGCGCGATGTCAACGAACGCGATGGCTGGAAGAGCCCCATCACCAAACGCCTCACCGATGCTGAAATCGATGCCCTGAAACAGCGCCTCAACATCGAAAGCGGCGACTGCATCTTCTTTGCAGCCGGCCCCTGGGAAGAAAGCTGCACCATCCTGGGCCGCGTGCGCCTCGAATGCGCCGAATACATGGAACTGCTCAAAGGCAATACCGATGTAGACCTCTTCTGGGTCACCCGCTTCCCCCTCTTTGGCTGGGATGCAGAGGAACAGCGCTTCTGCGCCATTCACCACCCCTTCACCCGCCCCGTCCCCGAAGACGTAGACAAGGTTCTGCGCGGCGAAATCTCCACCGACCTCTGCGCCGAAGCCTACGACATCATCTTCAACGGCAATGAACTTGGCGGCGGCTCCATCCGTATCCACGAAAAAGACCTCCAAGATGCCACCTTCCGCGCCCTTGGGCTGGATGATGCCACCATCCAAGAGCAATTCGGCCACATCCTCAGCGCATTCTCCTTCGGCGCACCTCCCCACGGTGGTCTTGCCTTGGGGCTGGACCGCGTTGTCATGCTCATCGCCGGTTGCGATTCCATCCGCGAAGTGATGGCCTTCCCCAAGAACAACCGCGGCGCCGACCTCATGAGCGAATCTCCCGCCCCGGCAGAGCCCAACCAGCTGCGAGACATTCACATCCAAGTCAAGCTGCCGGAAAAACTCCGCCAAAAACTCGAGGCCGAAAAAGCCGCCGCTGCCGAGCAGCAGGCCTAAGCCCTACACAACACCCATCTTATCAGCCGCCGTTGCACACCATGCAACGGCGGTTTTTTTCGCTCGCCACCCATTACGCCCGCCGGGACGCTCTTCATCTTCCTTGTCATGCCGAAGTGCGTAACACGGCGGTGGAATTTCCCCCGCTCCGGGTTATCACCGCTCCGCTATGGCCTCTGTCACCCTGCGCTCCGCGCACCGCTGGCGCGGCTCCGGGGTTCGTATACTTCTTGGGGGATACGTGTCCAGGGGGCAAGCCCCCTGGCTACTATATGCCGTCCCTCCGGGACTCTCATCTTGCCGCGGCATACGCCGCGGGGAATTTCCTCCGTTACGCCCGCAGGGCGTTCTTCACCATGGGCGCAGCCCATTCTTCACTACGAGCGCAAGCGTGTTCTTCATTCCGCTCGCAAGAGCGGTCTTCATGACGAGTGCAACGAGTTCTTCTCCCCCCAAAAGCATCCCGCGTCAGCGCGCTTATTTTGAGCCCGTGCCAACGGGCGGCATATCGCATTTACAATGCGGTATACATGTACGTGCCATTCTGTTCTTTTATTGTTAATACATTTCAAAGCCTGACTCGACCAATCTTCCGATTTTTCACCGCTCCGTTGAGCCGCCTTTCATGGCCTCCATCTG
>JAFSEZ010000025.1 GCA_017435505.1 Akkermansia sp. | reverse complement strand
TGAATAAAATGCCCAGAAAAATCTTCGATGGCAAGTCCGCAATGGACATGGCAAAAGCTCTCGGAATGAATTTTACCGACTTAAAACACTAACAATGCATTTTTTTCAAAAAGTGTCGCATTTGAACTTGCAATTCACGAGAAAAAAGCGGCAGGAAATGCTTGACGATGTGTGAGTGATGGGCAGAATGAGGGTGTAAGGTGCAAGCCTTGCCCGGGAGAGGTCCCGGTTTAAACATAGATTACCGGCCATCGGGTGCGTAAGTGTCCGGCGGCTTGAAGTTTTTTTGCGTTTTTTCAAGCCACCCTCAAACATTGCGACGGCACGTGGCCGGCTTATTTTTACTTACATTTACGCATATTGAGCATTTATATGCAACGCTTTACATTTTGAGCTACGGCATGCGAGCGAAAAATAACTGTATCATTTAACGTCACGCCAATATGTCATCATTCAATGACACTCCAGAGGCGGCCGTTGGCGGCATGAATAAGGCGAATGGGAAGGTCGAAGGCTCGGCGGAGATTGTTTTCGGTCAGGACATCCCGGCGGGCTCCATTGGAAATCATTTGACCTTCTTTGAGAATCATGCCATGATCAAACACAGGAAGAATATCCTCAATACGTTGGGTAATGAAGATGAGGGTGAGCTCCGGGCGTGCGGCGGCCATATCGGCAATGGTGTTGAGCAGGAATTCGCGGCCGGCAATATCGAGAAAGACGCTGGGTTCGTCCAGAATCATGAGTTCGGGGTCCGTCATGAGCGCGCGGGCGATGAGCACTTTCACTTGTTCACCGGAGCTCATGGTGCAAACGGGGCGGTGCATGAGGTGTTCTGCGCGCAGGGAGTGCATGAGCTCTGCCGCGCGGATTTCCTCTTGTTCTGTGGGCTCGCGGAAGAGGCCAATGGTGGCATCCGGGCCGGAAAGCACCATCTGGCGGCCGGTCCATTCGCGGTCTCCCAACCATTGGTGCATGAGGGGGCTCACCCAAGCAATTTTTTTGCGCAGCTCTTGCAGATTCACCCGTCCGAAACGCTGCCCCAGCACCTCTACCACAGCCCCGAAGACCGGCCAGGCATAGCCCATAAGCATGCGCACGAGAGTGGTCTTACCGGCGCCGTTGGCTCCCAGCACAAAGTAGCGCTCCCCGCGGCGCACCTGCCAATTGATTCCTTTCAGGATTTCTCTCCCACTCAGGTACACATGGGCACCCTGCACATTGATACAATGCTCCGTATTCATTATTGTTCAGCTTGGTAACGATCGCGGCTGGCTTGCATGCGGGTTTCCGCATCTTGGCGTATTTTTTCGGCTTTTTTGGAATCGCCGGCTTTTTCATAAGCATCCGCTATGAGGTGCTGAATGGCCACTTCTTTGGAAAGCTTGAAGTGGTCTCCGCCACCGGTACGCACGTGTTTTTCAAAGAGCTTTTCCACATCTTTAGCCATGGCTTTCCATTGTCTTTCCGTGGCTTCCTCTCCCATGAAATTCATGTACTGGCCGAGAAGTTGCTGGAAAATATCGCCACGGTCGGTGAATTCCTTGAGTTGCTTTTTGTAGAGGACGGAGAGGCCGCGGATATCCCCTTCTTCGCTCAGGAGGCGACCTTGGCGTTCAATAGCTTCCACCACGAGGTCGGAGCGGCCTTCTCCCACGGTTCGCTTGAGGGTATCCATGCTGCGTTTCATGGCACTTTTTTGGGCAGAGGAGCTCTTAGCATCCATGAGGTATCGGTCCTCCACCTCAGTCGCGAGGTCAATAAGCTCGCCATTTTTGCGACCATGGCGCATGAGATTTTGGCTGATGGAACGCCACACTTCAGTTTCCGGCATGTTCTTTTCATCAAACGAGAGGACACGCACGCGATTGACCCAACCGGCGGTGAGCAAGGGGTAGGCAGAAGTCACGAACTTGGCGGCACCGCGAGCTTCTGCGTTGCTGCCTATGCGCATGAGGTAGGCTGAGAGAAGCATGCCATCTGCCGCTTTTTCCAATTTTTCGTCAGTGGTCTTTTTGGTTTGGTTGAGGAGGACACTCTCGTGCAGCCAGCGGCCGGAACAACTATTGGCAAAACGGCCTGTTTTGTAGCCGTATGAGCCGGTTTGCTGCCAACTCACACCATCGATCAGAGAGGCAATCCAAGCGTGACCGCCGCGGTCGCCATCGCCCACGATGTAGACAGCCGGTATACCGGCGCATTTGGCCGTGGTATGGGCAAAGTAAGCTTGGTCCATACAAATGCCGCCCTCTTTGCGAATTTCCTCAAAGGTGTAGCTGGTGTAGGGATCCACCTTTTGTGCTGCACGATCCATGCGGTAGCGGATAGAGCCATAAGCTTCTCCCCAGTTGGATTGGTTGTATTTCAGGTTTTTCAGCACCCATTCAAACTCCGAACGCGGCAAGCGCACATCGACCACGTAGAGCAGTTGAGAGACGCTGAGTTTTTTGATATCAGTCACTAGTTTTTTAGCGGCGTCTTTCTCGCGGAAATAATCGTACACCTGCACCATGGAGAGCGGCGGGGTGTTCGCATCACGCACCTTGGTGGCAGATTGTGCTACTGCCGGCGAAACAAGTGAGCACGCTACGGCCAAATTCAAGTATTTTCCGCGGTCGCGCTCAGGTGTGCGTTCCCACAAATCAAAAAAGAGGCGGATAGCATAGCCCATATTGGCCGGGTTGCCCTCATTCATCATGAAGTTCTGCAACAGGGTATGCAAGGGTTGGGTTTTATCGCGCAAAGCCCACTTGAAGAAAAGTTGGGGTGCCTCCGGGCCATTACGGTACTCCCTGCCACTTGGTGTAAGCATCTCGCGCAATACCTCCGGCCCGGCCATATCTGCCAACAAACACAAATCGATAGCCTGCACCAAGTTGCGGCAACGTACATAGGCGCTATGCCCCAGCTTATCCCCGTTTATGAGCTCCGGCATCACCGCTTTGATGCGCGGGTTGAATGCAGCGGTAAATGCATCGAAATCCCTGCGACTCAGCAGCTCATCTACCATGGCATTGAAAGCTGCCACGTTGGCGGGGAGGTTGCAATCCGACCCGGTCAGCAAGACTTCTGCTGCATAGGGGGAGAGCGGCGGCGTGTCCTCTTTGTCGGGCTCGGCGGCGGGAGCATCTGCCTGCTGTCGGCGGGCTGCTTCCTCGGCCTCCCGGCGGCGGCGCTCTGCCTCCTCTGCTTCGCGGCGGCGGCGCTCCGCTTCCTCCGCAGCTTTGCGCTCTGCTTCCTCGGCCGCCTTGCGAGCTGCTTCTTCTGCAGCAAGACGTTTTGCTTCCTCACGTGCCTTGCGAGCCGCCTCGGCTTCCAGTGCAGCTTTGCGGCGGGCTTCGGCCGCCTCGCGGGCGCGGCGCTCCGCAGCTTCCTTGCGTGCCAGAGCCTCGGCCTTAGCTTGCTCCTGCATTTGCAGGTAGTAATATCCGCCGCCTCCCAGCAATCCTAACGCCATAAGTATGCCTACAATAAAGCCTACCGGAGCCTTGGACGTTCGCTTAGGAGGACGGATGGTGGGGGTGGATGGCTTGAGTTTGATGCCCATGGCTTTATTGTATACAAATTAAGTAGAGAATGCAATACTACAAACAAAAATGGTGAAATATACTCATAGCAGCGTCAGGCATCTACCTGCGGGGCCGGGGTGGTCTCTTTTTCCTTTTCGAGCTCTGCAATACGGGCAAGAGCCGCATCAATATTCTCGCAAATATTTTCGGCATGGAGCTCCTGCATGAAGGGGGAGTCGCGGCGAATCACCTTGAAGGGCTGCTTTTGCACACCGCAAAGCAGGAGGGTGATATTGTGGCGCCGGCAGTAGGCCAGGAAATCTTCCAGCACGTGCAGGCCGGAGGCATCAAGCGCAGGCACCAGGCGCATGCGCAGCAGCACATACTCGATATGGTCTTCCATGTTGCGGAAGACGTTGTCCTTAAACTTCTCCACCGCGCCGAAGAAGAAGGGGCCCTGCACATCAAAGATTTCCACATTCTCCGGCACATGGCGCAGGTAACGGGAGCGGGAGGGGACTTCTTCGGGGTCTTCTCCTTCCAGCTCGCGGGAGATGGTTTCCACGTTGCTGATTTTGGCCATGCGGCCGATAAAGAGCAAAGCAGCCAACACCACGCCCACTTCCACCGCCACCACGAGGTCGATAAGAACCGTGAGGATAAAGGTAATGACAAGCACGGCGGCATCTTGGCGGGGGCCGGTAAGCAGGTGGGTAAAGGTGCTCACCTCTGCCATGTTCCAGCACACCAGCACCAGAATACCCGCCAGCGCAGGCAGCGGCACCACGGCTGCATACTGCCCCGCCAGCATCAGAATGAGCAGCAGAGTCACGGCATGAATGAGGCCGGAAACAGGGGTCTTGGCACCGGCGCGAATGTTGGTGGCGGTGCGTGCAATGGCACCTGTGGCGGGTATGCCACCAAACAAGGCAGCGGCTATGTTGCCCACGCCCTGCCCTATCAGCTCAGTGTTGGGGTGGTGGCGGGAGCCTGTCATGCCATCGGCCACGCTCGCGCTGAGCAGGGATTCAATGGCGGCCAGCAGGGCAATCACAAAGGCGGGTTTGATGAGGTCGGGCAGCTGCGCCCAATCGAAAGAGGGGAGCTCCGGCATGGGCAGCCCCTGCGGCAGCTCGCCAAAGCGCGAACCGATGGTCTCCACAGGCAAGTTGAATGCCTGGCACACGATGGTGCTCACCAGCATACCCACCAGCATGAAAGGAGCCTTGGGCAACACCCTCTTGGTAAACAAAATGACACCTATCGTCAGCAGCGATACACCCACTGCCCAGTAGTTCACCGTGTCTATGTATTGGAAGTAGCACCCCCACTTGGATACAAACTCTGCCGGCACGGCACCGGGGATGTTCAGCCCCAGCAAATCCTTGATCTGGGTGCAGAAAATCGTGACAGCAATACCGGAGGTAAAGCCGGTCGTGACCGGATAGGGGATGAACTTAATGAGCGCACCCATCCGAAACACGCCGAACAAAATCAGGAACAAACCTGCCAGCAAGGTACACAGGATGAGCCCACTCATCCCAAAGCTGCCGGCTACCCCGGCTATCAGCACCACAAATGCCCCCGTGGGCCCGCCAATCTGAAACTTGCTGCCACCCAGCAAGGATATCATGAACCCGGCCACCACTGCGGTAATCAAACCCGTGGAGGGGGTAATCTCTTGAATACCACAAGCAATGGCGAAGGCCATGGCCAAGGGTAGCGCCACAACACCTACGGTCAAACCGGCAGTCAGATCCGCAAAAAATGTCTTCCTGTCGTACGTACGCAATGATTTGAACAAGCTGGGAGCGTGCATAGCGGTATAACCTGCACTATACTCCCGCCGCGCGCCCCTGTAAAGCGAATTTGTTGGATTCATAGGCAAATGCGAGCTGTTTTAATCTGCATTCGAGCAAAGCATTTTTGACACAGTGACGCAATTCTTTGATTTTCATCATTTCGTTTAAAGTTATTTAACTGAACCGACCCGGACATCGCATTATTCCGCTACTCACCTTGTTTTGGATGGGGCAGGATAACGGTATCAGCGAGTGGTGGTACAAGTATTCCGTTGCGTATGCATTTGTTCTCTTGCTCTCTCTTTTGACGGTATGGGAAAAAACAAGCGTGCGGATAGGGTTGTGTCTGCTCTTGCTGGCCTCGGGGCTCCCATTCCTGCGCGAGCTTGATAAAAAAAAAACACTGCTCCCTGCTGCCCGCGCCTGTTTTGCAGCTAACCCGCAGTTCATACAATCTCAATATGCAGATATGAACGAAGTAGATAGCAAATTGCGCAAACAATTTGTATCAGAACACCTGTTGTGCCCGGCTGTGTTTCGCCACTCCGTTTCCGAACAGGTAAAACGCTGAGCCCCCCCCCAAAAAAACGGCTGCGGTGAAGCAGCCGTTTTGATAAGAGAGTGAGCTTGCGGGCTCTTTATTCCCACTCGATGGATGCCGGGGGCTTGGTGCTCACATCGAACAGCACGCGGTTGATGCCCTTCACCTCGTTGAGGATGCGGTTGGATGCCTCGCGCAGGAGGTCGTAGGGCAGCTGCACCCAGTCGGCGGTCATGGCGTCCTCGGAGACGATGGCGCGCAGGTTGGTGGCAAATTCGTAGGAGCGTTCGTCGCCCTTCACGCCCACGGTCTTCACGGGGATAAGACCGGCGTATGCCTGCCAGCACTTATCGTACCAATCCCACTTGCGGAGGGTGCCGATGAAGATGGCATCGCACTCGCGGATGATGTCCAGGCGCTCTTTAGTAACCTCACCGGGGCAGCGCACGGCCAAGCCGGGGCCGGGGAAAGGATGGCGCCACAGGATATCATGCGAGATGCCCATGGAAGCGCCCAGTTCGCGCACCTCATCCTTGAAGAGGAAGGCAAGCGGCTCGATGACTTTGCCCTCTTCCTGCATCTTGAGCACGCGCTCCACGCGGTTGTGGTGGGTCTTGATGACAGATGCCTTGCTCTTGGCGTTGGAGGCGCTTTCAATCACGTCCGGGTAGAGAGTCCCTTGGGCCAGCATCTCTGCATCGCCCACGGCATCCCAGAACACATCGATGAAGAGGTTGCCAATGATGCGGCGCTTCTTCTCAGGGGCGGTTTCACCGGCCAGGGCATCCAAGAAGCGTTGGGAGGCATCCACCGTCTCAATCTTCACGCCCATACGCTCGAAATTGGCCTGCACTTCCTTAGCTTCGTCCTTGCGCAGGAGGCCGTTGTCCACAAAGATGCAGCGTACATTCACGCCGGCTTCGTGCAAGAGGACGGCCAACACGGTGCTATCCACACCGCCGGACACGCCGCATACCACCTGCTTATCGCCCACCTTGGCGCGGATGTCCTCGATGAGCTCTCGCTTGAAGTCGCCGATGTCGAAGCGAGCCAAATCCTTGGCGTAGGAGAGGAAATTGCGCAGGATGGTGCGACCCTCGTGAGAGTGGGTTACCTCCGGGTGGAACTGGATACCGAACATCTGCTCGCCCCACTGCAGGGAGACGGGCACACCCTCGCTGTTGCGGGCAATGACCTTGCAGTTCTCTGCCAAGTGGTCCACGGTGTCCGAGTGGCTCATCCACACCTGAGAGGAGGGGGACATATCAGCATACAAGCCTTCCAACTTATCAGGCACCAAAGCGGCGGGGCCATACTCGCGCTTGTTGCTGGGGCGCACCGTGCCACCGGTCTTTATGTTGAGCAACTGCATACCGTAGCACACGCCCAACACCGGCACACCGAAAGAGGTGAGCCATTCAAAATCAATATCAGGCGCATCCGGCTCCGAGGTACTGCGGGGACCGCCGGAAAGGATAATGGCACCGGGATTGCTAATCTCATGCAAATCTTCCAGCGCATACAACTTGGCCAGGAAACCCAGCTCGCGCACGCGGCGCACAATCAACTGCGTGTACTGTGAGCCGTAATCTATTACTGCAACAATATGTTCGGGTGTCATAACGTCTGCCCACATCCTACCACATCCAGCCCGAAAAGCAAGCCCGATGTTTGTGGCAAAGCGAGAGGATGTACGGAATGAGGAAAAGCCAAGGGAATGCAAAATGCGCAATGCACAATGCACAATGTACAATGAAAGAAGTGAGCCGCTCCGGGGCGCGGAGAGGGGATACGGCTTGGGGGCTACGTCCGCTAGCGCGGTCAACGCCCACCCTGGTACGCCATCGGGAACTTCGCTCGCGCGGCGAGCAGATATGAAATTCCCCGCGGCGGGAGCAACGGCTAGCTTTCCCATTGTGCATTTTCCCTTGTACATTGTTCATTTCCTGAATTCAAACTTCGGACTTTCAATGGAAGCCGGGTGGGTGTATACTGGCGGCAGAAAGCTATCCTTGCACAACCATGCACACCCTGCGTTACACTCCCCTGCCCGCTTCGTTCTATTGCAACCGCCGCGATGCCTTGGCCGCCCAGCTGCCCGCCGGGGCGCTGGTCATCATTCATGCGAATGATATTTACCCCACGAATGCCGATGGCACTATGCCGCACCACCAGAATGCCAATTTGTTCTACCTGACCGGCATCGACCAGGAGGAGACGGTGCTGCTGATGCGCATTGGGGAAGGTGGCAGCCACGAAGATACGCTGTTGCTGCGCGAGACGAACGAGCATATCATCATCTGGGAGGGTGCCCGCCTCACCCAAGCTCTGGGTACAGAGTTGAGCGGAATTGCCGATGTGCGCTGGACAGATGAATACAATACCCTGCTGGCTGCTTGGGTGCCCGCCGCCAAGGAAGTGTGGCTGGAGCGCGACAACCACCCCCGCCGCTACACCTATGTGCAAACCCGCAACGAACGCAGCGCCGCCGCCCTGCTGGCAAGCTATCCCGATACCACCGTGCGAAGCCTCTACGAGATTCTGGCTGAGATGCGCCTGGTGAAGACGGAGGAGGAATTGCAGCAACTGCGGGAAGCCTGCCGCATCACCGGCGAGGGCTACACCGAGGTGCTGCGCAGCATCAAACCCGGCATGGGTGAGTGGGAGATGGAGGCTGCCCTGAGCGCCGCCTATATCCGCCGCCGTGCGCGCAAATTCTCTTTCCTGCCCATCATTGCCAGTGGGGCAGATACCTGCGTGCTGCACTACATCTCCAACCACAAATGCTGTGCCGATGGAGATCTGATTCTCTTTGACATCGGCGCAGAATACGGCGGCTACGCCGGCGATATGAGCCGCACCGTGCCCGCCAACGGCAAGTTCACACCCCGCCAAAAGGCTGTGTACGAGGCATGCTTGGCTGTGCACTACTATGCCCGCGACATCATGCGCCCCGGCCTACGCAAGTCCGAATACGAGCGCTTGGTGCGTGTGCGCATGGCTGCCGAGCTGGTGAAGCTGGGCTTGCTCACCCAAGATGAGGTGGATGCCGCGCCGGAGAACCCGCTCTGCGTGCGCCGCTACTTCATGCACGGCACCTCCCACCCGCTGGGGCTGGATGTGCACGATGTAGGCCCCGCCGACCCCGTCTTTGCAGAAAACCAGGTCTGGACGATTGAGCCCGGCATCTACATTGCAGAGGAAAACATCGGCATCCGCATCGAGACGGACGTGGTTATCCACCCCGATGGTACAGAAGACCTCATCCCCAATGCCCCGTTGGAGGTGGCAGACATTGAGGCGATGATGAGCTGAGGGTGCGTTTCACCGCGCCGGTGCCCTTGCAGAGGGCATCATACAGCCTTGGCCGCAGCCAATGCCTTGGCGGCAGCGGCGAGGGTGGCATCTATATCGGCCTCAGTATGGGCGGTGGAGATGAAACCTGTCTCGTAGGGCGAGGGGGCGATATAGACCCTCTGCTCCAGCATGGAGAGGAAGTAAGCCCGCCACATATCAAAATTGGCGGTGGTGGCAGTGGTGAGGTCCACCACATCTTCCTGTGTGAAGAAGAGGCAGAACATGGAGCCGCTGCGCTTGAAGGTGAGCGGCAGCGCCAAATCGCGCAAGATGCGGTGCATCCCCTCCTCCAAACGAGCACCGAGGGATTCTAGGCGGGTGTATGCATCTGTACGCTCCAGCTCGCGCAGCTGCGCCAAACCGGCAGCCATGGCAATGGGATTGCCGCTGAGCGTGCCTGCCTGGTATACCGGTCCCAGCGGGGAAACGCAATCCATGATATCGCGGCGCCCGCCAAAGGCCCCCACAGGCAACCCGCCGCCAATGATTTTGCCGAGGGTGGTGAGATCCGGGGTGATGCCGTGCTTGCCCTGCACCCCGGCGGGGGAAATGCGGAAACCGGTCATCACCTCGTCAAAAATCAGCAGAGCCCCATCTGCCGCTGTGATTTCGCGCAGAAACTCCAAATACCCCGGCTTGGGCAGGTAAAAGCCCGCATTGCCCGGATAAGGCTCCACGATGACAGCAGCAATCTGCCCTGCATAGCGGGCAAATGCCCCCCGCACGGCGGCCTCATCATTGTAGGGCAGCACGATGGTAAGCTCTGCAAACTCGCGGGGAATGCCGGCGCTATCCGGCTCGCCGTGGGTTAGCGCACCGCTACCCGCTGCCACCAGCAAGCTATCCACATGCCCATGGTAGCAGCCGGCAAACTTGATCATATACTTGCGCCCGGTATAGCCACGTGCCAAGCGTACGGCGCTCATGGTGGCCTCTGTACCGCTGTTGGTCATGCGCACCTTTTCAATAGACGGAACCCGGCGGCATACCGTCTCAGCCATATCGACCTCAATGCGCGTGGGGGTACCATAGCCCAAGCCTGCGGGCACGGCTTCCTGCACGGCAGAAATCACACACTCCGGAGCATGCCCCAAGATGGCTGGCCCCCAGGTGCCTACGTAGTCGATGTATTGGCGGCCATCCTCATCCCGCAGGTACGCTCCGGCAGCAGACGCTACAAAAAACGGTGCCCGCCCCAAGCGGCGAAAAGCACGCACCGGAGAATTTACCCCGCCCGGTATCACTCGGCCGGCTCGCTCATACAATGCTTCTGATATAGGCATGCGGCTAGTATAGCCACGTAGCCCGCCGGCGTCAAGTCGCGGTCGCGTGCAATCGGGGCAAGTGCATGAGGCGAGATGCGGCTTAAATAGCTGCTAGTGCTTGAAAATCAATTGCAAAATTCATATTTCTAATTTCTCATTGAAAAAAGTGGCGCTATCGCGCAAGAAAATGGGCGGGGTATATCTGCACTTGCCTCCCCCGGCATACGCAAAAAGGAAAGCAGAATCCCCGCCACCCAATTGCGGATGACGGGGAAACAATAGAAAGGAAGTAGAAATGAACCCTGATTAGGCTTCCGGCTGCACCATCACCAGACGGATGGGGGTCTGGGAAAGGGTTTCGCCATCGAGGGTCACCTCAACGGTGTAAACACCGGCCTTCTCAAACTTGAGGCCTTGGAAGTTCATGATAAGGTTGCGTGTGAGGAAAGAAGCGCCTTCGGGAAGGGCGACCTTAAGATCACCAACGATGGGCATGCGTTCCTTGTCGATGGGGGTACCATCTTCATCAATGATGGAGATACCGAGCTTGTGGTCACCGGCGTCCTCGGGGACGATGCAGGTGCGAAGAGCAAGAGCGCAAGCAGGGTGAATGACAGGGAACTGGCGGGCAAAGAGAGTATCAAAGGCACCCTGCACGCAGAGCTTGCCCTGATAGTCGGCGGCGTAGTCGCAAAGGACAGCAACTTGAATATCCATTTTTATATAATAGGTTTAAGGTTTTAATCTCACGAGAAAGGGAGATGACTTGTCAGTTCTACCACAACGCAACAGAGAATCAAGAAGAAAATGCGTACACGTATGACATCATGTCAAAATTATTTGAGCACGCGGCCTATATCTCTATGAGCTGCAATGATAATGGGGATAGATGAGATGAGAATGCAGACACCGAGCGTGATGCTGATAATGTGAATTTCCGGCAGAATTTCCTCCAGCGAAAGGCTGTAATTTCCCAATTTGAGTAACTGGGAGACGATGATTTTTTGGAAATGCATAAATGTAACCACAGCCGCTGCAAAAGAGGCACCCACAATGATGATATTTTCCACGATGAAAGCGCCCACCAGCATGATGGGGTGTATGCCAAAGCTCTTCATGAGGGTGTATATATACTCGTTCTGGCGATATTCCATACCGGCCAGCGCCGTAAGCAAAATACCGACGATGCAACTGATACCCAAACAAAAAGCCATGCGGCACAGGTTTTGTTTGGAAAGGACGGTATCCAGTTCTTCCAGCAAACGAGAGGCGGATATGACATTGCCATTGGCCTGTTCCAAACGTATCAGGTTTTTAAAATAGCGCTCCACCCGGAGAATGGACTCCGTATTTTCCAAATGGCGCACACGAGCAACCAAGCGCATGAACGAATGCCGCGCTTGCTTATCCGGCAAGCTATCTGCCTGCACGATGATGCCCCTGCTGTGAATCAGGCGCATCAGGAGGTGATTTTCCGGCAGGTTTCGCACAAAGACGGTGCACTGTTCCCCCATGAATTCCACGTCTGCCGGGCCGGGCGGCAATGTCCCATCCGGGCTTTGCAGCAGGGTCGGTCCACCGCTCGCGGCCATGTGCGGCAAGCACTGCCCCATCCTGTCAAAATCAAAGGTATATACAGATGCGTGCTGGCCGTTCTGCAGACGCGCCGAGCCCGCGGATGACAGCGCGTAGGTCTCAATATCCAACAACTCTTCCAATTCTGCCGCTGTGGGCAAATGCGCGCAGTCTGATGCACGAGAAGGCACCATGGTCACCAGCACTAAATCGCCGCCACGCGAGATAATCTTATCCCGCACGATTTTGGTGGCAAGTGCATAGCTGCCGAGCGAGCAAAGAGCGCACAAGCCCAGAAAATACACCACCAGCACGCGTGCCAAGGGACTGGACACACGCGAAAACCAGCGGTGGATGGTATCTTTAGCAAGATACAGGCTTGTCAAAATCAATGATTTCATCGGCCAGTTCAATCAGGCGGCTATCGTGGGTGCTGATGATGCAGATGCGGCGGGCAGCATCTTTGAGGATGAGTTGTTTGATGATATTGGTATTGGTATCATCCAACCCGGAGGTGGGTTCATCTAACAGGATGGTGGGGGCATCTTTCATGAGGGTGCGTGCAAGCGCAGCACGCTGAGCCTGCCCACCGGAAAGCTTATCTGCCCTGCGGTGGCGCAACTCTTGCAACCCCAAATCCTGCAACAAACATTCAAAGCGCGGTTTCCACTGCCGAGCCGGTAGCACGGCCATCTCTGCCGCCAAACGCAAATTGCGCTCCACACTCATGAGCGGCAGCAGGTTGATGCCTTGGAACATATAGGCCACATCCCGCTTGTGATAGCGCCGAGAGGTCACCCGCGCCCCGGTTGGGGTAATGATGCGGCCGCTCTGCACTTTCAGATAGCCGGCCAAGAGCTTGAGTAAGGTTGTCTTTCCCGATCCGGAATAGCCCTTGAGGATGGTAATACCGGGGCAGAATGTATGCGAGAAGTGGTCGATGACCGGTTCCCGGCGCGTGTAGGCAAAGGAGATGTTCTCACAGACGAGTTTCATGGTCTATCAGAGGCGGCCGGGGCTGAATCCGGGCTGATGATAATATCCCGCTCAGCGATGATGACGATGTTGTACCCCGGGTAGGCCACTGCCACCAGTTCCTCCCAATTTTCACAACGGGATGCCTCCGGGTGTGCGGCTAAAGCCGCTTTGCGCACACGCTGCACCCCCTCACCGGCGTTGTAGATGAGGGTTGCGCGGGCATTGCTCCCCAACATGGTGTGGGCAACCTCATGATCTTCTGCCGGAAGCTTGAAAAAATAGACCAGCATATCCCCGCCGGAATGGGAGCGCTCTACCCGCCGGAACGCATAGCTGCCCCGCAGTATGCGATTGGCCGGCAATTTGACTTCTGCCCGGAAATTTTCTGCGGGCAACTGGGTGAACTCGCTGCGATTAATGCTGATGGTGATGTAATAAGCCGAATCATCACATGCCGTAGCAAAAGAATGCACCATGCCCGTATTCTCAAAGGGCTTCGACTTATCTTGCGGCAGGGTAACATTGTACTGCAAACGCCCATCGAAGGGCATTTTAAGAGTACAGGACTCGTTTTTCGATTCCCACTCGGTGCGTTTGCGGCGCTCAAGGGTGCTCAATTCACGTTTGAGCAAATCCATGCGCTCCTTCAAATCGGCCAAGGAATCCGGGGTGGGCGTTTCGCCGGAAGACGGCATTAAATCTTTGGCGAACTTGCGCTCACCATCCGCGAGATTCAAGTAAAACTCAATTTTGCGTTTTTCAGCTTCCAGCTTGCGTAATTCATCTTTTTTGTTGATGCGCTCGCGAGCAAGCTGCAACTCCATATCCTCTTTTTCCTGTTCCAACTTGTCCTTGTTGACTCTGGCTATCACAGCCCCTTGTTGAAGACGGGAGCCGGGATCGGCAAAATCAGTCACGATGCCGCGCTCAGACAGGGTGAGCACGGCCACCTGCTCCGGCACAATTTTGGCAGCTTGTGAGCCAAGGCTCACCTCTTCTGCGTGAACAGAAAGGCACAGCAAAAGCGATACCCATGTTGCCGGCTCTCGAAGTTGCATATAAAAAGAAGGAAAAATTACATGGGGAAACCCAGACCACCCGTCACTTTGCGCATCTCGCTCTCGGCCATTTTCTGGGCGCCGGAAAGAGCGCCCTGCACAGCCTTGAGAATGAGGGACTGAAGAAACTCTGCATCATCGGGGTCGATGACGGCAGGGTCTATGCTGATGGCCGTAATCATGCCGGCACCGGTGGCTGTGGCTTTTATTTTACCACCGGCGGCTTCAGCCACGAACTGCTTTTCAGCCAATTTAGCTTGGGCTTGTGCCATGTTTGCCTGCATGGCTTGGGCTTGTTTCATGAGTTTTTGGATATTCATGATGAGAAATGAGGTTAATTTTTGATAAGGGTTGCATGAAACTCCTTGAGCGCAAGCTCGATGAGGGGATCATTGTAAAATTCTTCTTCGGAGGGGCGCAAAGATGTCGGAGCTGCCTGTTTCTCCTCTGCCGGGGCAGGTGCGGGGGCTTTTTTGGCAGGTTTGGGCGCGGGGGTGGGCATGGGTGGTGGCGGGGGCATTTCTTCCACTACCGGCGGGGGTACGCTGGCATCTGCCACCACACGCAAGGTGATGCGGCGGGAGCATAGCGCTTGGGCCGCCTCGCGCACGAGGTCCATGATGGTTTCGCTGAGCAGAGCATCGCGGGTGTTGATATCTTCCGGATGAATACCGATGATGACGATACCATCATCATCGCTAACAAAGAGAGTATTGCCTATCATGGCCGCCTTGAGCGGGGCTTTGGCACGCACACTTTCCATGATACTCTCCCAATCCTCAGGGCTGAGGTTGCGTTCTGCCGGGGTATCGGGTTGCGGCGGCATGTCGGGGGCGGGCATATCACCAAAAAGCGGCGGCTGGTCATCGATGGGTTCCAGACTGACGGCTTCTTGCGCCATGATGGGTGCCGGCTCGGAGATGGGCGGCTGCGCGGGCGCTACAGGAGCGGCGGCAGGAACACCGGGCATAGGAACAACAGGCAAGGGCTCGGTGGCGATGGGTGTTTCCGGCAGGGGAGCCCCGGCCAGAGCGCGGATGATATCGCTGACATTGGCCTCTGCCAGGGAATGGACGGCTTGGATGAGCCCCATCTCCAGATGCAAGCGCTTGTTGGTACTCCAGCGCATGTGTTCTTCTGCGGTGGAGAGCACCTCCATGAGGCGGATAATTTTATCGGTTGGGGTGCGGGAGAGGAGGGTGTTGAGGGTCTCTCGCCAATCGGCCGGCAAGCTGTTGCCGGCTTCATCGGGAGCCACCTTGCTGACGAGCAGCTCGCGCACGGCTCCCATCAGCTCGGAGAGCAGCTGCCCCATATCGCGCCCGGCTTCTGCCAGTTCGTGCACGAGATGCAGCAAGCTGGGCAACTGGCGGTCCAGCATGTAGGCGAGAGCGCGAGCCACCGTGTCGCGGCTGGTTACGCCGAAAATGTCGTTCACGTTTTGTTCGCTGATGTTGTTGCCGCAGAAGGAGACGAGCTGATCGAGCATGGACTGGGCATCGCGCATACCGCCATCTGCCACGCGGGCAATGGCAAAGGCTGCGGCCTCGCTCAGGCTCACACCTTCGTTGGCCGCAATATTCACCAGATGATGGGCAATGATATCTGCCGGGATTGGGCGCAAATCAAAACGCTGACAGCGAGAAAGAATGGTGGGAAGTATCTTGTGCGGCTCAGTGGTCGCAAAGATGAACATGACGTGGGGCGGCGGCTCCTCCAAGGTCTTGAGCAAAGCGTTGAACGATTCCTTGGTGAGCATGTGTACCTCGTCTATGTAGATGATGCGGTATTGCCCGCGGGTGGGAGCAAATTGCACATTGTCGCGCAAGTCGCGTATGTTATCAATACCGCGGTTGGAGGCACCGTCAATCTCCAACACATCCAAGCTGCGACCTTCCGCGATTTCACGGCATACATCCTCATCGGGGTCAAAGTCTATGCTGGGACCGCCGGTGCAGTTGAGCGCCTTGGCAAAAATGCGGGCAGTGGAGGTTTTGCCGGTACCGCGCGGGCCCACAAAGAGGTATGCATGCGCAAGGCGCTTCTGCTCAATGGCGTTGCAAAGAGTGCGCACCACATGATCCTGACCCAACACATCCTTGAATGTGCGGGGTCTGTACTTTCTGGCAAAAACCTGATAACTCACGCGGGCATTGTAGCGAATTCACCCGGCGAAAGCAAGAAGAATGTTCGCCACGCAAATGAGCATGTTTCCGCTGCCTATCCGCTTGCAAGCCAATGCTGTTTCATGTGAGATGCCACTACCAAGCCCACTCTGCCACAATACGAAAAGCTGTTATTCTACATCAGCTCCACGAATTTGCTTGACTTGACTCTAGCATTGACGGATACTTCAAAGCAAGGAACGTTATGCGCTACAAAATACTGACTCCGGAAGAAGCGGCCGCGCTCATTGAGCATGATGAATGCGTAGGCATGAGTGGGTTTGCCCATGCAGGTGCCCTCAAGAAAATTCCCGCAGCCATCGCGGCAAAAGCCAAGGCGGAACATGCGGCGGGGCGCCCCTACAAAATCAAACTGATGACAGGTGCCTCCACCACGGATTTGGTGGATAAGCTACTGTCGGAAGCCGAAGCAGTATCGCTGCGCATGCCGTATCAATCCTGTCCGGTCACGCGCAAAGCCATTGATAAAGGCGACATAGCCTACAACGACATGCACCTCTCCTTCATGATGCGTGCCATGCGCCATGGCCATATTCCACGCGTCAAGACAGCCATCGTAGAAGTGAGCGAGGTGACAGATGAAGGCGAGCTCACCTTCACCGTGGGCATGGGCAACAGCCCGGCTTTCTGCATGCTGGCAGACCGCATCATTCTGGAGCTCAACACCTATCACAAACCCGAACTCAAGGATATACACGACATCTACATCTCCCACGATGAATCCGGACGCTGCCTGGTGCCCCTGTATCATGAGGATGACCGCATCGGCACTCGCGTGCTCAAAGTAGACCCGGAAAAAATTGTGGGCATTGTACCCACCCACAGCCCGGACGGCTTTGCGGCTTTCAAGGAAAGCACCCCGGAAACAGACCGCATCGGCCGCAACGTGGTGCAATTCTTGGAAAATGAATACCGCATGGGACGCATCCCGGAGGGTTTCCTGCCCATCCAGAGCGGTGTGGGCAACGTGGCCAACTCGGTACTGGCTGCGCTGGGGGATTCCACCATCATCCCGCCCGTGCGCATGTATGGTGAGGTGATTCAGGACTCGGTGGTGAAGCTGATGCAGCGTGGGCGCTGTTCCTTTGCATCGGGGTGCTCCTTGCTGCTCTCGGATGAAATGCTGGAGGAGGTGTACCAAAACTTTGATTTTTACCGCGACAAGTTCCTGCTGCGCCCGGCAGAAATCTCCAACAACACCTCCGTTATCCGCCGCCTGGGCGTAGTGTGCATGAATACAGCCATCGAGGCAGACATCTTCGGCAATATCAACTCCACCCACTTCTACGGCAGCCGCATCATGAACGGCATCGGTGGATCGGGAGACTTTGCACGCTGCTCCGTGCTCACCATCTTCACCTGCCCCTCCATCACCAAGCGTGGGGCCATCTCCTCCATCGTGCCCATGGTCTCCCACACCGACCACACGGAACACGATGTGGATGTCATCGTCACCGAACAGGGTGTGGCCGACCTGCGCGGCAAATCCCCCCGCGAACGCGCTGAAATCGTCATCGAAAACTGCGCCCACCCGGATTACCGCCCCCTCCTGCGCCAATACCTGGCTCTCACCCCCATCGGCCATACCCCGCACAGCCTCACCAATGCTTTTGCTTTCCAAACTGCCTTCTTAGAAACGGGAGACATGCGCAACGTCAACCTGAAGTAAGGTGGGAAAAGCAGAAAGTTGAACATTGAAAGCTTTGTCTCCCCCACCGGGTGCATTGCAGGGCTTTTTAGGCTCCGGGCTTGGTGCCTCATGTCGCGCATACGCTGCCCGCACCGGCATTTGTTTTATTCCTCGCGGCAACTTGCCTTAGGCATCGAGACTCATCAAGAATCCCGGCCATAATCATCGTTAAATCGTTCTATATCTTCTTCGCTAAGGATATTACCAAACTGGATTTCAATAACGGTGACGGGGGTTCCGGACACATTACTAAGGCGGTGCATACTACCTTTGGGCAGGAAAATCTGCTCGCCTGCTCGTTTAGGACGAGGTTCGCGCATGGTTATCTCTCTGCTCTCATGGGATTGGTCAGGAAGTCCTGATAGGCTAATCGAATGCCGTCTTTCAGCTTCGTCTTGTACTTCCAGCCCAGAGCCCGGCTCTTAGAGACATCCAGCAGTTTGCGGGGAGTGCCGTTGGGCTTGGTGGTATCCCAAAGGATTTCTCCGGTATACCCCACCACTTCGGCCACCAGTTCAGTCAGCTCTTTTATGGTAACCTCTTTGCCGGTACCTGCGTTGACTGTTTCGTTGCCGCTGTAGTTGTTCATCAGGAACACGCACAGATTGGCAAGGTCATCCACATACAGAAACTCACGGCGTGGTGTGCCGTCTCCCCAGCAGGTTACCGTGGGCGCTCCGGCCTCCTTGGCTTCATGGAACCGGCGAATAAGAGCGGGCAGCACATGGCTGTTCGTGGGGTGATAGTTGTCATTCGGCCCATAAAGATTGGTAGGCATCAGGCTGATA
>JAFSEZ010000024.1 GCA_017435505.1 Akkermansia sp. | reverse complement strand
TGAATAAAATGCCCAGAAAAATCTTCGATGGCAAGTCCGCAATGGACATGGCAAAAGCTCTCGGAATGAATTTTACCGACTTAAAACACTAACAATGCATTTTTTTCAAAAAGTGTCGCATTTGAACTTGCAATTCACGCCTACAGGATGCCCATGTGAGAGTAATCCGTCACGACCGCTTTAAAGAATTCTACAAAGAGGCGGTATACGTCTTCGCGCAGGAGGTTGAGCTGAGGGTTGCGGCTCATGATATCATCAATTTCCGCGAGGCGTGCCTCCGACAAGCTCTTTTCAGCCTCGACGCAAGCGCGAGCTTTATTGGCGAAGTAAGCTTTAGCTTGGGGGCTGGCAGAAGAAGCGACATCTTTCAGGAAGTAGGGCTGTACGCTGCGCATTTGGGTACGCAGAGATTGGAAAGAAGCTTTGGCTGAGCGCAGGTTGGAGGGGTGAAGATTCTGTAGTACTTGGGTGTATTTGGCGTAGGCATCGGCCACGGATCTATAGACAGCATCTGCCGTGCGCTGAGAGACACCCTGTTCCCCCTGTGGCACATAGTAATGGGTTTTGTGAAGCTCGGCACCTGCAGGGAAACTGAGCACCGCCAACGTGACTGACAGGAATAGGGAGAAGCGAAGCATCATGAGCGGGTTTTGCGGGATGAGTACTTTTGCACCCACACGAGGAGGAGCGCCACATCTGCCGGGGTGATGCCGGGAATGCGGGAAGCCTGACCGATGGTGGTAGGGCGCACGCGTGAAAGCCGTTGGCGAGCCTCTGTTTTCATAGCAGGAATCTCCTCGTAATCAATATCTGCGGGTATTTTTTTATCTTCCTGGCGCTGCAAGCGGGCAGCGCTCGCGCGCATGCGGTCAATATGGCCGGCGTATGCAATTTCCGTGGCGATGGGTTCCCAAAGCTCATCCGGGAAAATGGAACGCACGGGCTCTGGGAGCTGCTGCCAGTCGTTTTCCGGGCGGCGAAGCCAGCGGTCGAGGGGAAGGCCCTCCACGCGTTCGGAGGCGGCGCGGGCAATGCCGTTTTCTATATCCTGCAAGCGTTTTTGAGCGGCGGTTCCTTGGGCTTCATCCACCAACCCCAGAGAGGCAGCCAAAGGAGTGAGACGCAAATCTGCATTATCCTGGCGGAGCAACAAGCGCATCTCCGCGCGGCTGGTGAACATGCGGTAGGGCTCATCGGTGCCGCGGGTCACCAAATCATCCACCATCACACCGAGGTAGGCTTGGTCGCGGCGCAGAATAAGCGGCTCCTGCCCGCGCAGTGCCAGCATGGCATTAGCCCCGGCCAGCAAGCCCTGTCCGGCGGCTTCTTCGTAGCCGGAGGTGCCGTTGATTTGACCGGCAAAGTAAAGCCCGCGCACACGCTTTGTTTCGAGCGTAGGCTGCAGCTCGGTAGGGGGCACAAAATCATATTCCACAGCATAGCCGGGGCGAATGAGCTGGGCATGTTCCAAACCGGGGATGCTGTGCACGATATCCAACTGCACAAAGAACGGCAGACTGGAGGAGAGGCCGTTGAGGTAGAATTCATCTGTGCTGCGACCTTCCGGTTCGATAAAGATTTGGTGGCGGTCCTTATCCGCAAAGCGCACCACTTTATCCTCGATACTGGGGCAGTAGCGGGGGCCGGTGCCTTCAATCACCCCGCCGAAAAGCGGGCTGTGCTCCAGATTGGCGCGGATGATATCGTGCGTCTGTGTATTGGTGTATGTGATACCGCAGGGCAACTGCTCCAGGGCAAAATCCGCATCGGCCCAGTAGTTGAGCGTGCAATGCGGCTCAGTAGAGCGGTGCAGCAGCTCGCGCGAGCGGTTGCTGAAAAGCTGCGGGGGCTCATCCCCGGGCTGCATCGCGAGGGAGGAAAAATCAATGGTGCTGCCCTTGATGCGGGGGCTGGTACCGGTCTTGAAACGCTCCAAAGGGAAACCGATGCGAGCCAGCGAGGCAGAGATGCCGCTGGGCGGACCACCCAAACGCCCACCCGGCAGATTTTCCATACCCACATGCAGCAGGCCGCGCATGAACGTGCCGCTGCACAGCACCACCGTGCGGGCAGCAAAACGCTGCCCCCAAGTAGTCACCGCTCCGGCAATGCGACCATCCTCCACCACCAGCTCGTGCACATCCCCCTGGAAGAGTTGCACGCCGGGAGCCGTCTCCATCACCCATTTCATGCGGGCTCGGTAGGCCAATTTATCGCACTGAGCGCGGGGTGCCCGCACACTGGGGCCCTTGGAGGCATTGAGCATGCGGAATTGGATAGCTGTGGCATCGGTGTTGATACCCATTGCACCGCCCAAGGCATCAATTTCGCGTACGATATGGCCTTTGGCCAAACCACCGATGGCGGGGTTGCAACTCATTTGCCCAATCATGTCCAAATCATGCGTGAGCATAGCAACCTGGCCACCCATGCGGGCAGCAGCCAGCGCAGCTTCAATGCCGGCATGCCCGCCACCAATGACCAACACATCAAAAACTGTGGGAATGAGGGTAGACATCTCGACGGGTATCAGGCGGTGAGGGCTACGACTAATTTATGAAGAATATCTCGCGTGTCCAAACGCGAGGACACGAGCTGTTTATCTGCCAACGCACAAGCCTGTAAGTCTTGGCGGGCTTTGCGCAGGCTCAACTTGGACACGGTGCGTGCCGCATTGAAAATACCATAGCAGGAGGGAGTTCCATCCTTCTTGAGCGGCAGGAGTTTTTTACCCTCCATCGGCAAGCGGTTGAGCGCCGATTCAAAGGCGCGGTAGTTGGACACATCCGGCTTGTACGTATCGAGCAACAAGCGGGCGCAGAAGCGGTTGCGCACCGTGGGAACAATGGCGGCGCGCATGATAGTAACCCCCTGCTCTCCGTGGTCCAGCTGCTCGTTGATGAGCCTCACAGCCAAACGGCAGTTGCCGTTTTCGATAGCACGCGAGATTTCAAAGATAATACCATTGCGGGAGACAGCCACCATAAGCTCCACATCCTCCACTGTCACGCGGCGGCGCTCCGGCCCCAGATACACATCCATCTTGCCCAGTTCGTTGGCAATTTGGCGTGTGCTTTCATTCACGCGGTGAATGAACAAATCCAGCGCGGCGTTATCAAAAGTGATGCCCAAAGGCTTGGCCTGACGCAAGACGAGCGCCGATAGCTCCGACTCCCACCCGGCTTTGGAGATATCTATTTTGGAAAATTCCTTCATCTCTGCCACTGCACCGAATTTCTTGAAAAAGGTGCGGCGTTTGTCCATCTCGGATGCCGTGAGAACAAAGAACGTATCTGCCGGGAGGTTACCGAGCGCATCTGCCAAATCTGCCAGCGCCTCCTGCACCGTCTCGCTGCGGGCTCCCTGCGGGGTATCGCCCATGAAAGTTGCCCCCTTGAGCCAGATGACCTTGCGTCCGCCAAACATGTTCATCATCTGCAAACCCGAAATGACGCGGCGAATAATCGCCTCGGCCTCATCCACCGTAGCGGCAGCGCCATCTATCATTTCATCGCCCCAGCCATCGCCGCCGGCGGTGAGTCGCGCATACACCTTGGCCGCTTCGGTCGCGGCTGCGCCCTCATCGCTTCCGTAAAATACATAACTGGTCGGCTCCGCCGGCATGGCCGTATTACAGCAAAAATCCCGCAGAAAGTCAAACGGCAATTTATCGAAAGGTGTTATTGCGCGCGCCTGCGCGCGGTGTGTGAATTGCTGCTTGACGCTGAGGAGAGGCGGGTGTACGATAATGACGAGCCATGGCAAAGAATGAAAAGCTGGTGGAATTGGAGAAGCGGTCCGTGTGGTCGCTTTTGGTCAGCTATTCCCTGCCGGCCATTGTGGGCATGGCGGCCATGTCTGTCTTCAACATCGTGGATTCCATCTACGTGGGGCAATGGTGCGGGGCGTTTGCCATCACCGCCATGGCGTTGGTCTTCCCGCTCATGAACTTGCAGGCAGCCGTGGGCAGCTTGGTAGGCTTGGGCTGTGCGTCTACCGCCTCTATCACGCTGGGACAAGGCGATTTTCACCGTGCCTTTCGCGTGGTGGGGCACTGCGTGATGCTCAGCCTCATCACCGGGTTGCTGGCAGGCATACTGCCCATACCGTGGCTCGAACCCATGTTGTTGGCCTTCGGAGCAGAGGGAGAAGCCCTGCAACCGGCCTATGATTTCATGCTGGTGATGATGCTGGCCTTCCCCATCACCTGTGCGTTCATGAACTTGAACCACCTGATGCGCGCCAGTGGCTACCCCGTCAAAGCCATGGTGAGTCTCATCATCTCCATGGTGGTCAACATCGCCACCGCTCCCGTGTACATTTATGTATTTGATTGGGGAGTGCGCGGGGCCGCACTGGCCACAGCCACCGCGCAAATTGTGGGCTTGGTGTGGATTTTGCATCATTTTTTTCAGCGCCGCAGCGTGTTGCATTTTCGGCGGGGCATCTACAAGCTCAACGGTGTCATTGTGCGCCGCGTGTTGAGCATTGGGCTACCGCCCTGTCTGCTCAACATCGGGGCATGTGTCATCGTGGTGGTATTCAACCAATTGTTCCTGGCATACGATGGCCCGATGGGAGTAGGCGCCTACGGGGTGGTCAACCGCGTGCTCTTTTTCTTTGTGATGGTTGTGCTGGGCATCACCCAAGGCATGCAACCCATAGCAGGCTACAACTTGGGCGTTGGCAACTACTGCCGCGTGCGCCGTGTATTGTATTGTGCCATGATAGCCGGCACGGGCGTAACCTGCTTTGGCACGCTGTTGGTGGAGCTCTTCCCGCGAGAAATTGTGAGTGTGTTCGTGAAAGAAGCGGATAACAACGCCTCCCGGCTCATTGATATCGCCACGAGCGGCATCTGCCTCATGGCCATCTGCTTCCCGCTGGCCGGCTCGCAAATTGTCATTGGTAATTTCTTCCAAGCCATCGGCAGACCGGTGATGAGCATCTTCCTGAACCTGACACGCCAGGTACTTTTCCTGCTACCCTGTTTGGCTCTGCTCCCTCTCTGGCTGGGCGAACCCGGCATCTGGTTATCACAAGCCACAGCAGATGGGCTCTCTGCTGCGCTGGGCTTCACCGTGCTCTATTTCTTCTTCCGGCGTTCCTTCTGCTGCAAGGATATTGCCTATCCTGATTCTCAGCCATCCCCAAACAACATGAAGCAACACACCATCATTCTGGCCACCCGCAATGCCCACAAAGCACAGGAAATTGCCGCCATGCTCCCTACCCGCTTCACGGTTAAAACGCTGGCAGACTTCCCGGCTGCACCGGATGTACCGGAGACCGGCACCACCTTTGCTGCCAATGCAGCCCAAAAGGCCGAGGGCATCTCCGCTGTCTTGCCGGGATTGGTGCTGGCAGATGATTCCGGCTTGTGTGTAGATGCTCTCAATGGCTCGCCGGGTGTGCTCTCTGCCCGCTATGCCGGAGAACACGGCAACGACGCTGCCAACAACCGCAAGCTGCTCACCGAGCTGCAGGCCATGCAAGGCCAAGCCCCTTTCCACGCACGCTTTGTGTGTGCCATGAGCCTGGCACGAAACGGCAAACAAGTGGCCGCCTTCGAGGGCAAGGTGGAGGGCTCCATATCTCTTTCCCCCCGCGGCACAACCGGCTTCGGCTACGACCCCCTCTTTGTGCCAGATGGCTACAGCTCCACGTTCGCTGAAATTGCCCCTTCAGAGAAAAATGCCATCTCGCACCGCGCACGAGCCTTGGCTCAGTTCGTGGAATATCTGGAGTCTTTTGAATAAAGTACCCTCTGTCATCCCTAAATCGTGGATTGACAAAAGAACGCACATCACCTAAGCTACGCACATGACACCATCCACCACAGCATCCCCGCGTTCCCGTACAGTTACACTTGTCCTTGCCTTTTTGCTTTTCATCTTCGGCGTTGGCGGCATCCATCGTTTCTACACCGGGCGCATCATCTCCGGCATTTTGCAGCTCATTACTCTTGGTGGCTTCTTTATCTGGCAAATCATTGATATACTGCGCATCCTTTTCGGCACCTACAGAGATGCCCAAGGGCGCGAGGTAAACGAGTGGTAAGCCCTGGGAGCCAAAGAGATATTCCCCACACTGAGCCCGCATCTTCGGCGGGCTTTTTTTTGCATCAGATGAGCTCCTCAGCGCGCGAGGCCAAAGCCTCGCGTGTGTTGGCAAGGGCATCATCCTGCACTTCCTCCAGCAGGGTGAAGAGAATATTACGGATACGCGGCCCTTGGGGCACCCCCATTTTCATGAGGTCGCTGCCGTTGATTTGCAGATCCTTGAGCGTAAAGAGAGCTCCCCCATCCAGCGTATCATCCAGAAGCAGAGAAGCTTCCCGCAGAGCAGCCACTTTTGCCGCACGTTCGTGGGTGGACTGCGCTGCCATATCCGCTTTTTTTATCTCGAAAAGGCTGCGAATGGTACTCTCTCCCAACTTACCAATGAGACGCCGCATACCCGGAATTGTCGTGGGGAATGCCCTATCGTGCTCGTTGACGTAGGTCAACACAGCCGAGAGCGTGGCGTTGTCGCAGCGGAGGCGGGTCAGGATATCACGCGCCATGTCAGCACCGCGTTTGGGGTGGCCGTAGAAATGCCCCTTGCCATGTTCATCCATGCTGTAGCAAGCGGGCTTGCCAACATCATGCAACAGCATAGCCAAGCGCAGAGTGGCATCTGCCGGAATGGCCTGCACTGCGTGTGCCGTGTGAGTCCACACATCATAGCAATGGTGAGGATTGTGCTGCTCAAAGCCCAGGGTGGGTGCTAACTCAGGGATAATGACGGTGAAAACATCCGGAAAAGCAAGAAGCATGTCCAGCACACCATCCCCCACCAAGATGCCTTTGAGCTCGGAGAATATGCGTTCCGCACTCACGTTTTCCAACAAGTGGCGGTTGCGGTGAATGGAATATGCCGTCTCGCGCTCAATATCGAAGCGATAGCGCGCTGCAAAGCGCAGAGCACGCATGAGGCGAAGCCCATCTTCATTGAAGCGTGCGTCCGGTTCCCCCACGCAGCGAATCTTCCGGGCGGCTAAATCATGTTGCCCCCCGAAAGCATCCACCAAGCCACGCGTGGGACTATAAGCCATCGCATTGATGGTGAAATCCCGGCGGGCAAGGTCGGCCTCGATGTCGGAGACAAATTGCACGGCATCCGGGTGGCGGTTATCCGTGTATTCTCCATCGATGCGGTAGGTGGTCACCTCCACCGGCTCATGGTTCACCATCACTGTCACCGTGCCGTGCTTGAGCCCGGTCTTTATCACGTGAAAACGGCGAAAAACCCTCAGCACCTCGTCCGGCAGAGCATTTGTACACACATCCCAATCCTTGGGAGTGCGCCCCAGCAAAGAATCACGCACACAACCGCCCACCACGTAGGCCTCGTAGCCACAGTATTCCAGGCGGTCAACAACTATCCGGGCATGTTCAGGTATGGAAAACATCGATCGTCTAAGGGTGCATACGTTATACTTCCTCGGCAGTATCATCAATATCGGGCGTAGCATCGGGGTCTTCCGCAATATCGTCATCGGGGAAGGCGGCAGGGTCTTCCGCAATATCATCGTCGGGGAAAGCATTGGGGTCTTCGGCCAGTTCATCATGCTTGCCGCAAAGAGGGCGCGGTACTGTAAAATCTGCCATGGTTTCCGTGTATGCCTTGCCTTGGTACTCGCATCCGGAGTGAGCCAAGTGCCCCGATTCGCGGCAAAGGCGTATGCCTGTGCGGCGGGCACCCGCCGGACTCGTGCGAATCTTGCCCATGGCATACCCCAAGGTAGCCGCTCGCTGCATAGCCCCCACCCACAGGGGAAGAGCCAACGTGCCACCGTATGCCTTATCCGCTATGGTGCGGGGGCGGTCGAAGCCCACCCACACAGCCGCCGTGAGGTCGGATGTAAAGCCGCAGAACCAAGCATTTTTATAACCATTGGTCGTACCGGTTTTACCGCCGCAAGGTGCCGTGAAGCCAAGGCGCTGCATGCTCCCGGCCGTGCCCCCCGGTTTGGTGATTTGTTGCAAAATGGAGGAAGTCGCATTGGCTGTACGCGGAGAGAAGACGCGGCGGGCAGAGAGTTGGGTCTGCCAGAGTACGCGACCGGATGTATCCGTAATGCTTTCGATGATGTAGGGCGTGAGCCGCACACCCCCATTGGCAAAGGCCGTGTAGGCACCGGCTACTTCAAGGGGAGATGCCTCCCAAGTCCCCAGATAAATCGTGGGGCCGGGTGTGCGAGCCGGTCGGGGGAATCCCGCCATCTGCGCAGTATTGACCACATTTTGCAGTCCCGCACGATTACCCACACGCACCGACATGGTGTTGCGGCTCTTGAGTAAGCCCCATCCCGCAGGATGAGGGCCTGTAAAACGCCCATCGGCATTGGAGGGATTCCAGCGCTTGGCACCCGCGATTTCACCGGGCATCAAACGATTATCTGAAATAAGCGTATTGGGGCTACCACCACGTTCAAAGAATGTAGAATACACAATGGGCTTGAAAAGCGAACCCACTTGGCGGCGGCTTTGCACGGCGCGGTTCAGGCGGGATTCCGTGCTGTCTCGCCCTCCCACAACAGAGAGGAGAGCCCCGGTGGCATTATCAATGATAACACATGCGGCCTGGACATACTGCGGGCGGGCGCGGTCTGCCTGTTCGGGGCTCATATCGGCAATGAGCTTGCGGAATTGAGCGCGAGTTTGGTGGGGATAGCGCGGATTGCTCTCAAGCATTTGCACCAAACGCGTATCAATTTCTTTCATCACGGCATCCTGCAAATCCACATCCAGGGTCGTGCGCACCACCAAGCCACCGGAATATACTGCATCTTCTTTCACGCGGCGTTCTTGGGTATCGAGCATTTGTAAGATGTGGTCCACCTCGCTGCGGATAAGATCCAAGGCATAATTGTCATTACCACGCCGTTCCGGTTTGCAGGTAACGATTTGTTCGGCCAAAGCAGCCTCATACTGATTGCGGGTAATATGCCCATGCTCGTACAGCAGCTTGAGCACCTTATCCCGCTGAATACGGGCAGAGGAAAGGCTGCGGTAAGGAGAAAACTCATTGGGGCTACACACAATGCCTGCCAGCATGGCCGCCTCTCCGATGCTGAGGTCGCGTGGTTGCTTGTTGAAATAGCCATACGCCGCTTGCTTGAGCCCCAAGAACGTGTGTCCCCAAAACACGCGGTTGATGTAGCAGGTGAGGATGGTCTTCTTGTCGTAGGTAGCCTCGATGCGCCGAGCCAAAGCCATTTCCGTAAGCTTGGCGTCAAAGTTTCGTTCACGGTGATTGTACGTGTTTTTGGCCAGCTGCATCGTCAGGGTCGATGCCCCTTGCGTGGTGCGGTGGTGTTTGAACACTTGTGCCACCGCACGCATAATACCACGGGGGTCTACACCCCCATGTTTCCAGAAGGAGCGATCCTCCTGCATAATGAGCGCATCAATGAAATACTGTGGCACCTCGGCCTCCAAATGGGTAATGCGGCGGCGGTTTTCACCATGCAAGGTGCCAATCTCCGTTCCCTTGCGATCCAGCACAATGGTGCGCTCCGGCATGCGCGTGACTTGGGTGATATCGTAGCGCCCCGCCTTGATACCATATATCACCGCCAACACCAACGCAAACAGAACCCCTACAAAGGAGAAACTAATCAGTAAACGCATAGGCCACAGCACCAGCTTAGGCAACTTGCGTGTCAGGAATAGTATCAGCCGGAAAGGAAAGCTGATTATCAGCCATATAGCTTTCCACACGCTCATTCCCTTGCGGGGAGGCCGCCGAAAATCCTCCCACGGATTCTGTTCTCCCAAGCGTCGGGTATATTCGCGCTGGGGGCCGGGGGTACCAAAGGTATCATTGGCCTCATCGGTGTAGAACACATGGCGCCCGGTAGCCTGTTGCTGCAAGGGGTCAGACTGTTCCACATAGCCCCGGCGCGGAGGTGGGGCTGCATGCGAGCGGGAGCGTGCAGGAGGTTGAGCATACATATCGTCATCCTCAGCATAAGCTCCGGGGCGAGGAGACGCTTCGTGCACGCGCCCACCCGCCCGCGCCGCATAGTCCGCGCGGGGATAGTCAGGGTCGGCTTTGTATCGGGCACACATGTAGCTCTCTCGCCCGCAGAATAGCATGAAAATGCGCCATCTGCAAGTAATAGTCAATGTAAAATCAGCAAATGACACCGCACCCCTCCCAAATCCGGCGGGCTCGTCTACCTGAATTTGCTTGACGAAATCATTTTAAATGATGTAGCATGGCCTCAAGTCGGATTTTCGTTGAATAGCATGAAACACTATCTTTGCACAACTCTTTTACCCATTGTCTTAGGTAGCATTGGCTTTGCCAATCAACCCGAACAAGTCATCACCGAGGAGCAAACCGTCAGCGCAGAACCTGCAACCTCCAAGGCAGAAGAATACCGCACGGCAGCAGAACAAGGGGATGGCATAGCACAGTACAACTTAGGACTTTGCTACCAGAGGGGAGAGGGAGTGGAACAAAACATGGAAGAAGCTGTGCGCCGGTACTCCCAAGCGGCAGAAAAAGGCATAGCGCGGGCACAACTCATGCTCGGCACCTGCTATGCACAAGGCAGTGGTGTGGCTGCGGATATGCAAACAGCTGCCCGCTGGTATCGCGCCGCTGCCGAACAAGGCGATGCCACAGCCCAGTATCAGTTGGGGCTGTGCTGCGCCAAGGGCGCGGGCGAGCCTCAAAACACGGAAGAAGCAGCCAAGTGGTATCGCGCTGCTGCCGAACAAGGGCACCCCGCCGCTCAGACCAACTTGGGAGCTTGCTACCAACAAGGACTGGGTGTGCCGAACAATCCCGCAGAAGCAGCCCGCTGGTACCGCGCTGCCGCCATACAGGGACGACCTGCTGCACAGTACAACCTGGCCAACTGCTACAATAAAGGCTGGGGCGTGCCGCAAGATAAAGCGGTGGCAACCAAATGGTATCTCAAAGCCGCAGCACAAGGGGTGAGCCAGGCAAATCGAGAGGTATGGGTGGCGGCCATCCGTTGCGGTCAGCAATCTGCCGAGCAAGGAGATGCCGAAGCTCGCTACGCCATGGGGGTGTGCTGTGAAACCGGACTGGGTGTACCGCAGGACGCAGCAGAAGCCGTGCGTTGGTATCGAGCGGCGGCAGAAACCGGGCATGCCATGGCTCAACTGCGCTTGGGAGATTGCTATGCCAGCGGCATCGGGGTCGTGAAAAACGCCGCAGCTGCCGCTCGGTGGTGGCGCTCTGCGGCAGAGAAAGGTATAGCCGCAGCACAATGCAACATGGGTGGCTGCTATGTGGAAGGTACCGGGGTAGAAAAAGATTTGACGGAAGCGGTGCGCTGGTACCGCGCATCTGCCGAGCAAGGATACTCCAAAGCGCAATTCAACCTGGGCGCCTGCTATGCCCAAGGATACGGCTTGGAAAAAGACCCTGCTGAGGCGGTGCGTTGGTGGCTTGCTGCAGCCGAGCAAGGAGACGCAAAGGCGCAAACCTTACTGGGCACATTTTACGACCGCGGTATCGGCGTAGAAAAAAACTTGGATGAAGCGGTGCGCTGGTACATTGCCGCAGCTGAGCAGGGCTATGCCAAAGCGGTAGAGTGGATTCACCATGCCGCTTCTCGTGGCAACGCGCAGGCACAGGAATACCTCCACCGCTAAGAACTCTAGCATATATTCAACCACTTCGGCTTACTCTCCTGTCAGCTCAGGAGAGCCATGTATGCATTCTTCATTCGCAGGCCGGTTGTTGCCATCTGTATCGCCATCATGCTCACCTTGGGTGGGCTTATCACCGCCTTGTCCCTACCGGTGGCACAATACCCGGATATTGTGCCCACACAGGTGAGTATCATGGCCAATTATCCCGGGGCAGATTGCTTCACCGTGGTAGATTCCGTAGCAGCCCCCATCGAACAGCAAATGAGCGGTGTTGAGGGCATGGAATACATGACCAGCACCTCCACCAACGAGGGCGGCATGAACCTGCAAGTCCTCTTCGAGGTGGGCAGCAAACCCGACATGGACCAAGTGCTGGCCTACCTGCGCTACGCTCAATCAACCGCGCAGTTGCCGGCAGAAGTGCAGGAAATGGGCATCACCATCCGCACCCAAAACGGCTCGCCCGTGCTGCTGTATGTCCTACGCTCGCCCCAAGGTGTGTACGACAGCACGTGGATGTCCAACTACGCCTACATCAACTTGGTAAATCCGCTGCTGCGCACTCCCGGCGTGGGCAATGTTCAGGTATTCGGGGCGGGTGAATATGCCATGCGTATCTGGCTGCAACCTGAAAAGCTGGCTGCACTCGGCATCACAGTCACTCAGGTACAAAATGCCGTGCAAGCCCAAAACCGCGTCAACCCCATCGGTAAAGTAGGGGCTCAACCCGCCGTGCCGGGCCAGCAAACAACCTATACCGTGCGCAGCGCGGGCCGCCTCTCCACCCCGGAGCAATTCGGCAATATCATCCTGCGTGCCACCCCCGATTCCACCGTGCGCCTGCGAGATGTGGCCCGCGTGGAACTCGGAAGCGAGACCTACTCCATGCAATCTTCCTACAACGGAGAAGCCTGCGCCATCCTAGCCATCTACCAGAGTCCGGGCAGCAATGCCTTGGAGACGGTACGAGCAGCAGAATCCACCCTTGCGGGGCTCAACCTGGCACCGGGATTGGAGCTCAAGGTAGCTCTCAACACCACAGAGAGCGTGCAGCTGGGCATTGATGAGATATTGGAGACCCTGCTCATCGCATTGATACTGGTGATGCTGGTGGTATTCGTGTTCCTGCAAGGCTGGCGCGCCACGCTCATTCCCTTGGCGGCTGTTCCCGTGAGCATCATCGGCACCTTCCTTTTCTTCCCGATTTTTGGCATGGAAATCAACACCGTATGCCTCATGGGGCTTGTGTTGGCCATCGGCTTGGTGGTGGATGATGCCATCGTGGTCGTGGAAGCTGTGCAAACGCATTTGGACCGGGGGGAAGAGCGCAAGGCAGCCACCATGAGCGCCATGCGGGAAGTGGCCGGCCCCGTGATGACAACCGCGCTCGTTCTAGCAGCCGTCTTTTTCCCCTGCATGTTGTTGCCGGGCATCACCGGGCGTATTTTCACACAATTTGCCGTCACCATAGGCGTATCCATCCTGCTATCGGCCTTTTGTGCGCTCAGTCTCAGCCCGGCCATGGCAGCCTTGCTGCTGCGTCCAACCCAAAAAGCGCAGGGATTCCTCGCCCAATCGGGGGCTCGCTTCAACCGCTGGCTGCAACGCTTCCGCAACACCTATGCACGCTTCTCCGGGCGCATGATTCGGCGGGGCGCGCTCACGGCATTATCACTCATTATCCTCAGTATCTGCATCTTGCCAACTGCCAAACGACTCCCCGCCGCCTTTCTGCCGCAGGAGGATGAAGGTTACTTTTTCACCTCGCTGCAAATGCCGGCAGGCTCCTCCCTGCAAGTTACCGAGAAAGCGGGGCGTCAAATTGTGCAAGAACTTATGCACATGCCCGGCATCAACGGCGTGGTCATGGTGGGTGGATTCAATCTGCTCACCGGTGTACAAAGCCCCAACAACGCCTTCTTCTTTGTGGATTTGAAACCTTGGTCCCAGCGCAATCCCTCTACCGAAAACGCAGCAGCCTTGGCCGCCTCCCTACAAAAGAAAATGAATGCCCTACCCTCCGGCGGCTTGGGATTCGCCATCACTCCGCCGCCTATCCCCGGTATCGGTGCCAGTTCCGATATTACCCTTATGCTGGAAGATCGCACCGGCCGGGGTGTGGAATACCTGGGGGAGATGACTGGTACTTTTATCCACGCCCTGCAACAATGCCCCGAAATTGCCGCCGTGCAAAACCTCATGTCCAACAATACCCCACAGTACTACCTGCGTTTTGATGCCGACAAGGCCATCACCCAAGGCGTAGAGCCCGAAACAGCCTACACCACACTCCAGGTATTCTTGGGCAGCCAAATGCTCAATTACTTCAACCTCTACGGCTACCAATACAGCGTTTACATGCAGGCCGATGCTCCGGCTCGCATGAATATCGAACAACTGAACAATTTTTACCTCCCCGGCGCCCAAGGTTCCCAAGTGCCTCTCAACGCCTTGGTGAATGTACAAAAACGCACGGGACCCGCTTTTCTCATCCGCCATAATATGTACAATGCGGCCATGCTCAACATCAGCGCAGCTCCCGGCTTCTCCGGCGCGCAAGTCATGGATGCCATCTCCCGCACCTTTCGCGAATCCATGCCGGGCGATATAGGCTATGATTATTCCGGCATGAGCTACCAAGAGGCGCGCTCCCGCTCCCAAATCGGACTGGGTAGCATCTTTGCCCTCTCTGCCATCTTTGCCTATTTGTTGCTGGCCTCGCTCTACGAAAGCTGGGCGCTGCCCATTTCCGTCATTCTCTCTGTACCGGTGGCTATTGCAGGTGCATTAGCGACCTTGCTACTGGCCGGTATGCAACTCAATCTGTATGCAGAAATAGGGCTCATCATGCTCATTGGCTTGGCCGCCAAAAATGCCATCTTGGTGGTCGAATTTGCCCAAAACCGCCTGCATGATGGTATGTCATTGCTGCAAGCCACCCTCGCCGGAGCCCGCATGCGCCTGCGCCCCATCCTCATGACGAGCTTTGCCTTCATCCTCGGCTGCGTACCCCTTGCTTTGGCCTCCGGTGCCGGTGCGGTTGCTCGACAAACAGTAGGCATCTGCGTCATTGGAGGCATGCTCGCCGCTACCTGTATCGGCATCTTCTTTATCCCCTTTGCGTACTATTACATCGCCCGCCTACGAACCGTATCTCCTCCATGATACAACACCTTTCCCTTGAATCATCCAAACCTCCTTGATGAGGGTGCAGGATGTGCGGCGCTTCGCTCTTGCTTGGCGGGGGGCGTTTTCTGTGTTTATGATGCGTTGTGCGGTGCTTTTTTCTCGGCATTGGTGCTGAGTACTCAAAAAAGCCCTTCGACCTCATAAAATATATGACATTAATATCATGAAAATAAACAATCAACACGATAACGCTTTGCCTTTGGCAAGCTATGCCGCTACATCCGATAATCATGCCGCACCCTCCAGCGAGAGTTCTTGCTGGTTCATGACTGTGCCGGAATGCAAG
>JAFSEZ010000023.1 GCA_017435505.1 Akkermansia sp. | reverse complement strand
TCATGCTTGCCAACGACCTTGCGGCACAGGGTATTACGCTCACGCAGAACAAAGATGCAGCCAAGCAGCTTGTCCTCAATACCTTCACCAATTCTCGCGTGACAGCGCATGGCAACATGTCCGTGGCCGGCAGTCTGGCGCTGGTGAGTTCGGATATTGCGCTGAGCGACCCGGCGAAGGGCAAAAACATGGGGCTCACGGTGAAAGGTGACTTGTCTCTGAAAGAGCAATCCTCCATTACTCTGACAGGCGGCCTGAATGTGGCCTCGTTGCAGATGGAGCAATCCGACATCAGTCTAACCCATGCCACGCCGCAGAGCATCACACTTTCTGATAAAAATGCCACGAATGCACTTGTAGCATCTACCATAGATGCGGATGCAAGCATGAGCGTGAATGGCGGATTGAAGCTGAGCGATTCGAGCATCACTTTGCAGGATGATGGCGACCCGGAGAAGCTGCCCACCAAGAAGAAAGCGCTGGGTCTCACCGTCAAGGGCGCATTGGAAATTGCTGATACGACCAAGGACACTGCCAATGAGCTTTATCTGACAGGTAAACTCACCGCAGCCAGCATGCAGCTTAGCAATGCGGATATCATGCTTGCCAATGACCTGGCAGCACAGGGAATCTCGCTTACGCAGAGCAAGGATACTCTCAAACAGCCCATTATTAATACCTTCACCAACTCTAAGTTGTACGCCAATGGCAGTATGTCAGTTGCGGGTACTCTGGTGCTTAATGCAACAACGATTAAGCTGGAGGACAAATCAGCCAAGCCTAAGTCTATGAACTTGAGTGTGGCCGGGGACTTGCTGCTGGGTAGTGGTAGCAGTATTTCGCTGAGTGGTGTGCTCTCCTCCACGAACATGACATTGGAGGCCGGCAGCAGCATTCATCTTACCTCCACCACGTTGCAAACCATCAAGGTGGGCAAAGAATTGACATTCAATGGTAATATCTCACTTGGTCTGCAGGATGGACTGAATATAACCATGGGTAAGACCTATAATCTTATTACCTTCAGGACATTGGTCGGTGTGGATGAAAATACGAATTTGTACAATTTGCTGAATCTGAATGATGATTATTGCACGCTCACGCTGGACAGCAACAAGAAAGCCATTACCTTGAAGGTGACAGAGACGGAGTGGAACAAGTGGGTGGAAGATCATGCGATGGAGGCGATGCCTGCAGTTGCAATGTTTGCGCGTGCTGCCAATGAACCAATCATTACCACCAGCGCTGCCGTGGAAGAAGCGAATCCCGAAGCTGCGGCAGAGGAGAAAGCAGAAGAGAAATCTGCGATTATCACCACCCTGCCGGTGCAGCAGGTGCTTGATATAAGCGAGCTATTGGACAAGGTGAGTGATACGCTGGTGCAAACGACCTGGGGTAGCGCCAAGGCCAGTCGCGCCTTTGTGGATAGTATCGGCAACCGTGGGCAGAATGCAGCCTCCTTTGCCGATGGTCGTGGGGCTGCTTGGGGCAGCGTCATCGGTGCCACGAGTCGCTTGAGTTCGCATGGTAGCAGTTTGGGGGCAGACCACAGCCTGAGTGGCGCCGTGTTTGGGGCAGAGATAAACGCCACGCCCAAACACAATATCGGTCTGGCCATGGGGGTGACATGGGGTGAAATCAGCACTCTGAGCGCCTATAAGGTAGACCAGAACAGCACTCACTTCGCCGCCTACGGGCAGAGCCGCTTGGGCAAGAACTTCGCCCTTGATTGGAGTGCCGCATATGGCCGCAGTGAGAATGATGCCGACATCTTGGGTAGCCGCTATGACTGGACACAGCATGCGCTGCAGCTTGATGCCCGCCTGAGCTATGGTTATGCCCTCAATGAGCGCACCATCTTGCGCGGCTTTGGTGGCATGCAGTATCTGCACGTTGACTCCACCACTCCGGAAAAGGGCATGAAGGCAGACTCGATGCAGAATGTTCGCGTAGAGCTTGGTGCGGGGCTCACCTACATGGCCACAGCCAAGACCTCTCTTTATGGCGAGGTGAGTTTTATTGGTGATATTGTGCGAGATAACCCTGCCACTCACATTGGCGGCACCTGCCGTAGTGGCTCAAACCCCGGTCGAGCCGGCATGAACATGACTGTAGGAGCCATGCACGCCCTCAACGAGAGCTGGAGCCTGAACGCAAACTACAACATGGAGCTGTTGCCGCGGGCCAATTCCCACAATGCGTCTGTGGGGGCCACATACCATTTCTGATAGAGAAAAGCATCTCTCCCCAAAATACCATCCCGAACGCATGTCGTTGGGGATGGTATTTTCATGTATAGATGTACGCGAGCTATTGTATTTCCAACCGTTTTTTAATGTTGGTGAAAGGATGTGCATCACAGGGGGTATATGAAACCTCGACTTTCACGCTCCCTGCGGCGCATCTTGGCAGGTATTGTTGTCTGCGGGCATACGGCCTTTGCAGCTAGTCTCGATTGGAACGGCACCGCCGACAATCATGTATGGAACACGGCCACAGATAACGAAATCTGGAAAAGCGGCGGCAACAATGCTGCTTTTGCAGATGGCGATGACGTGACCTTCGGTATCACTTCGGGCTCACCGGATTCAACCGTGGATGTCGGCTCGGAGATTCAAGCCGGAGCCGTAGCGGTTGATGGTGAATACACCTTCAATACAACGGCAGATGCCGCTATCAGCGGGGCCTTCTCCGGCACAGGCAGCCTTACCAAGACCGGTGAATTTGCTCTGGAGCTGAACTCAACAGGAGCGTCTTCCGGTGTCGGCTTGGGGGTTGATGCGGGACAGTTGGTACTGAGTGGAAATGCCTCTTACAATGGCGCTTCCCTGGCAGCCGGTAGTTCACTGACTGTTGCCGAAGGTGCCAAAGTTACATTTGATGGTGCCAATTTGGATGCTATAGCAGAGCAGAGCTCTGTTAATGTGCAGGGTATGCTTACATCTGATGTCCCGGCTCAGATTAATGCCTTGTTCAATGCCGGCACAAGTACATTTAATGGAGCGTTAGCGGCCAATACCGTAGAGAATACGGGTACGCTTACGATTAATGAGGATTCCTCCGTTGCATCATTGCAAGGATTCGGTACATTGAACGTTGCTGCCGATAAGACTCTTATGTTGAAAAATGATGCTACGGTGGGAAAGCTGAACAACGCCGGCAGCATCTCCTCCGACAACTCCGTGCTGCTCAGCAAGAGTACCTCGACTGGTGGTACCATCACCGCCGATACTCTCAGCCTGCTTGGTGAAGACAAGTTTACTTCCGTGACGGCTCGCCATATTGTTTTCCGAGGGAAAACGCCAACGCTGACGTCAGGTTCTCTTTCCGGTGTGGATAACGCCATGGATGTGAAATTGGAACAAGTGGTGCGTGGCTCCGGCGATTACACGTTGGCTACAACCACCAATTTGGCAGAGGGAACCTATACTCTTACTCAGGATACCATAGCTAAAGAACTGCACTGGGGCTATAAGGCCACCTTGGAGCAACGCGGCAATAATCTTGTCATGGTGTTGGATTCTGCCGATGCCAACTACTTTGGCCGCCATGCCCGCTCTGCTAATGCCAAGGCCGGTGCTCGCTTGTTGGATGCGGCCTTTGGGCAGATTGACCCTCAGACCGTAGATAATCGTGCAAAACACCCGGATTTAGCTCGCGTGATGGACTCATTGGACCAATACATTGTGCGTGGTAACAGCAAGGCGGTGAATAAAATAGCAACTGCTGTTTCCGGTGCTGCCGTGACTGCTATGGGTGCCGCTTGGAACGACCAGATGGAACGCCAACTGCGCGCTATTCGCAATCGTACCACAACGCTCAATGGTGGTATGCCTTGTGAGTCGGTGCAGGATGAAAAGGGCGAGCGTTGCGCTCCCCCTCCTTACACGGTATGGGCCAATGCTGAGATTGATTATCATCAACTTGACAGCGATGGCAACGCCCCCGGCTACAAGCTTAATAGCTTGGGCGGTACAGTCGGATTCTCTGCTCAGACCTCTGAGGATATGACTTTGGGTGCTGCATTTACAGGCATGGCCGGGCGGCTGCGTTCCACCGGGGCCGGTAACAATGCTTCCGGTGATTTGGATGCCTACTACGCCAGCGTCTTTGCTCGCAAGGAAACGGGGTGCGTGACACACACACTTATTGGTACAGTAGGCTTTGCCGATGCTATGTTGAAGCGCCACGTTAATTACGGCAGCGGTTCATACGGTACGAAAGGCACCGCAGATGGCATTGGCTATGGCCTGATGTATGAAGCCGCCACCACTTATCGCGTGAATCCCGAATACATGAGCAATGCTTGGTGGCAGCCGGTGTTTAATGTGTCCTATGTTCACAGCAGCATGGATGGCTTTACTGAAAGCGGGTCCGATGCCGCTTTGAAAGTGGGTAAGCAGGATCGCAACAATGTTATCTTTGGCCTGGGTGCTCGCTTGCAGGCACAGGTGGACCACGAGTGGCTCAACCGCTCTGCTGTCTGGGAAATGCGCCTGCTGGGTAAGGCTACGGCCGGTAGTCGCCGCCAGAAAGCGAGCGTGAGTATGCCCGGTGTGAGCCGACGCGCCGGTGTAGCCGGGGCAGAGGAAGGAGTCGTTGGAGTGGAGCTTGGCATTGGCATGACGATGCCGCTGGGTTTCGATAACGGAGCTCTTTTCATGGATTGCAGCGCAGAATTCTCCAATAACTCCGCCTCTGTGAACGGTGTTTTGGGCTATAGAATTGATTTCTGACTTGACCCCGCTGTGGGGCATGGTAGCATGATGGCATGAGTATGCCTGATGCCCACCCCACAGCTGCTGATTCTACACAACAAGCCGTCTCCGGTGCAGCGGCTGCACCGGGGACGCTTGTTTCTCGCTTTGATGTTTGGCAACGGCATCTGTTGGATTTGTCGCTGCGCAACAACATGCTCAACGCCCGCATTGAACGCAGTCAAATTGAGCTCGTTTTGCCGGATATTGTCGCTTTTGAGGATGCCCTTGCCGATAATAAAACTTTTGAGTTGCAAGCTCTGCGCGATGACTTGTCCCTGCCACAAGAAACCGATGCTGCGCAGAAAGTTCTGCACGAGGAAGCGGCGCGAATGCTGCGCAAACAGACGTTGCTGTGCCTTTCCGGTGGGCGGTTGCCTGTTCCTCGCCGGGTACAGAAGCTTTACCGCGATGCCAGGCGTGATTTGGAAGAGATGGGGTGCAACACCTTGTTTGTAGCGGTGGGATTTCTGCGCTGGAAGCGCCCTGCCGAGAAAGATGTGTCTCATTTGGCTCCGCTGCTGTTGATTCCGGTGAGCTTGAGCCGTTCCGCACAGGGCTACCGTTTGCGTAGCGCAGAGGGGGAGAGCCGCATCAATCTCACGCTGCTGGAGTTGCTTCGCCAGGAATTCGATCTCACACTGCCGGAGTTGGAAGGTGAGCTGCCGCACGATGAGCATGGCCTTGATATGGCCCGCATCTTGGACATCGTGCGCACCGCCACGGCAGAGCGCGAGGAATGGCAGGTGGAGGAACGTTGCTCTTTGGGCATTTTCTCCTTTGCCAAGTATCTGATGTGGCGGGACATGATGGAGCGCCGCGATGCTCTGCTGCAAAATGCCGTTGTGGGGCATATTGCTGAGAAATCGCGTGGTGCGTTCCCCGGACCACAAGGATTCCCCACGGTGGAGGAAATGGAAAAGAATCTGCACCCGGCAGATTTGTGCGCCCCGCTTTCCTACGATTCTTCACAGCTTTCAGCGGTCATGGCTGCGGCAGCGGGTAAGAGTTTTGTGCTGATTGGCCCTCCCGGCACGGGGAAAAGTCAAACGATTGCCAACATGGTGGCGCAATGTCTCGCTGCCGGCAAGAGTGTGCTCTTTGTGGCCGAAAAATCTGCCGCCCTCAATGTGGTGTACAATCGTTTGCGTAAGGTGGGACTTGGTGATTTCTGCCTGGAACTGCATTCCAATAAGGCATCTCGCGGAGAGGTGCTGCGCCAATTTGCCGCTGTGCGTGACATGGTGAATCAGTTTGATGCCGCTGAATGGCAAACGAAAGCTGCTGCCATGGCGGAGAATCTCCGCATCTTGCAGGCATTGCCCGCCACGCTGCATGCGCAGAGGGAAGACGGAGAGACGCTTTGCTCATACATTGCTACAGTTTTGGCTTCGCCGGATGTACCCCGCATCCCCGCAGCAAAACGCCAAGCTGTGACACAGGATGAGGCCGACAAGCTTGAGCAGCTCGCAGGAAACTTGGCTGCGGTTGCCGCTCCGGTTGCTTCTTTGTTTGCAACGCCCGGTATGCATCTGGCCATGCCTTCATCTGCCACGGAGGCAGATTACTCTGCATTGGAGAGCGCTCTGCGTGAGTGGGCGCAACAGAGTGCAGCTTTGGTGGCGGCGCGTGCGGAAGTGCTGGCCTCTCTCGGACTCTTGTTGCCACAATCGTCAGAAGTGTTGGCCCCTTGCACAGAGAATCTGCCGTCAATGGCGGCTTGTTTGGGACGTTGCCGCGCGGCTGCGCCCGTAGCGTATGAAGACATAGCCCCCTTGGTGGAAAGTTACATTGCTGCGCGGAAAAAATTATCTGTTGAGTATCCTGAAGATGCTGAGACGGCACCTAATCTCCCAGCTTTGTATGAGCAATGGAAGGATGCCTCCCTGTCATGGGCATTACCGCGATGGTGGAAGACTCGCAAGGTGGAGAAAGCGTTGCGCTTGCTGGCGTTTACCCGCAACAAGATAGACTGCGGGGGGGATTTGGCTGCACTTTTGGCGATGAAGAAGGCTCGCGAAACGTGGGAATCCGTGTTGGTGGCGCGTGCAGCTGCTTCCTTGCCTGTGGCCGGCTATGCTGTCACCTTGCAGCAGTGGCAAGCTATGCGTGTGCGCTTGTTGCAGCTGCGCTGTGTGGAGCAGGCCGGACAGTTGCCCCCAACGCCCGATGCTGTAGCGGACTTTGTGGATTTCCTGCTGGAGAACAGAAAATTGTGGCGAGATGTGGCTTTGTGGCGTGATGCTGCGACCGAGGCTCGCCGCGCCGGCATGGATGAATTGCCTGCTTGGCTGGAGCAGAGGATTTGCACCCCCGAACAGTTGCAGAAAACCGCCCTTGTCAACTATGCGTGGAGGCGTGCTTCCGATATCATTGCGGCAGATTCCTCGCTTTCCGGCTTTTCTGCTGCGTTCTATGAGCACAAGATGGAAGATTATGATGCTACGGATGGTGCTATGCTCAAATTGGCCGGGGAAAACGTGCGCTCCGTGCTCTATGAGCGTGCGCGCCGGATGTCCAAGCCTGAGTATCGTGAGGAGCTGAATGTGCTGCAACGAGAACTCAGCAAGCAGCGTGGTCACATGCCTTTGCGCCGCTTGTTGGATGCCATGCCTCGCCTTTTGCCTCTACTCAAGCCCTGCATGCTCATGAGCCCGCTTTCTGCCTCTCAATACCTCGGTGCAGGGAGAGAGCCTTTTGATGTGGTCATCTTCGACGAGGCATCCCAGATTCCCGTGTGGGATGCCATTGGAGCCATTGCTCGCGGCCGTAGTGCCGTGATTGTGGGTGATCCCCGCCAGATGCCGCCTACCAGCTTCTTTGCCCGCCAGAAAGCGGAGGATGATCCTGATGATGATTCTCCTGTGGAGCAGGATATGGAGAGTATTCTGGATGAATGTATTGCCTGCGGCGTGCCTCAGCTGAAATTGCGTTGGCATTATCGCTCCCGTTCGGAAAATCTCATCGCATTCTCCAACAAGCGATACTACGAAGGTCAGCTGGTCACGTTCCCCAGTCCCGCTACGCAGGATGCGGCCTTGCAATACCATGCTGTTGAAGGGGTGTATGAAAAAGGCTCCTCCCGCACGAATCCGAAAGAGGCTCGGGCGGTGGTGAATCATGTGATTGCCACACTCAAAGCGCCGGGCTTTGAGTACAATGAGATGACAAGTATCGGTATTGTCACCTTCAATATTCAGCAACAGGAACTCATAGCCGATATGCTTGATGAAGCCCGCGCTGCCGACCCCTCTCTGGAGCCTTTCTTCGATGAAAACCTGAGCGAGGCGGTCTTTGTGAAGAACTTGGAAAGTGTGCAGGGGGATGAACGCGGTGTCATCTATTTCTCCACTACATTTGGCCCCGATGCCACCGATGTGGTTTCCATGAACTTTGGCCCTCTCAATCAACAGGGCGGGGAGCGCCGCCTCAACGTGGCCATCACCCGCTCCCGCGCCGGAATGCACGTGTTCTCCTCGTTGCGCCCGGAAATGATAGACCTTTCCCGTACCTCTGCCCGCGGCGTGGCTGATCTGCGCGGCTTCTTGGAATGGAGCATGCGCGGTAGCGCTGCATCCTCGGCCGCTTCTTCCTCGTGCAGCAAGTTCGGAGATGTGGTGGCTGCCGCGCTTTCTCGCCGTGGGTGGACTTGTCACAAGGGTGTGGGGGTGAGCGACCAACGTATTGAGCTTGCTGTGGTGCACCCGCATCATCCCGAAACCTACCTGGCGGCTATTGCTACCGATAGCCTCTCTCCCGCCATTTCCACCCGTGACCGCCTGAAATTGCGTGAGTCTGTGCTTTCCGGCCTGGGGTGGGAGCTCATACGAACTTGGGTGCTGGATTGGTGGCACCGTGCGGAAGATTCGGCCGACAAGTTGGATGCTTATCTGCGCGTCATTATGGAGCGGGGACCGCGCCCGCGCACACAATACCCGAATCTCATTCAGACGCGCGCACCCGAAGCTCCCGATGAGATGAGGAATGAGCCTGTGGCAGAATCTACCCATGCCGAGCTTCCGCGGCCTGCTGTATACCGCGCCTATGGCCGCACGGTGAAAGACCCTGCCAATCTGCCGGAAAGCTCACTCTACAAGCATGTGATGGAGCTTGTGCGAATCGAAGGCCCCATCACCCTCAATCGCCTGTGCGTGGCTCTGTGTACCAAACCGACCCCCACGCTGTGTGGGCGCGTTTCCCAAGCGATTTCACCCATGCTGGAAGCCTTAGTGCAGGAAGGCAGTCTTGAGCGCGATTGGCAAGCCGATGGCTTAGGTGAGCAGGCGGTGTATCGCCTCCCTGAGCAGCCGGAGGTACGCATTCGCGAGCGAGGCGACCGTGAGTGGGATGAAATACCGCCTGCTGAAATACGCGCTGCTGCCGAGCTTGTGCGCCGTGCCAACAGCTGTTTTGCCGGATCCGATGCTCACCTCAAAGCCACCGCTAATTACCTGGGTGCATCGCGTCTCACGCCTCGTTTGGCAGAGCTCCTCTCCCGCATCATTTCTCCACCCGGCTGATTTAGCCAAGGGTGAGGGCGGTGAGAAAGAGTATCATGTGTAGAGAGGAAAGACCAAGAAGCACATTCATACGTTTATCTGCCGGGGTGCGGGAGAGCTTGAGCATGATGAAACCTCCCAGAACGATTGCTGCGAGCCAGCAGAGATTCCAGTTCACCCCCGGGAGAAAGAATGCCGTCTGTTTGAGGGTGGCGTAGGGGGCTACAAGGAATGCCATGGCGAGACCGCGGGCTCGTTTTTCGCCCAATCGGACTGCGAGAGTGCGCTTGCCGGTGGATGCATCTTCTTTGCGGTCGCGGATGTTGTTGACCTCAATGAGCAGACAGGAGAGTAGACCACATTGCACGCCGACAATAAAGGCTGCTCCATACAGGGGAAGAAAAACATCGCTCCACCCAATTTGTACAAACACAGTACCTGCTACGGCCACAAGCCCGAAAAAGAGCAGTACAAAAAGCTCTCCCAACCCATGGTATGCCAAAGGGAATGGCCCGCCCGTGTAGCAGTATGCACAAAGCATGCAGGGAATGCCGATGGCTATAATAACCCATCCTTGTGCGAGAATGAGGGGGATGCTGAGCGCTGCCGCGGCTGCCAGAAAGAAACAGCCCCAAAGCTTGACGCTCAACGCACTCATATCTCCGCTGGCGGTGATGCGGCGGGGGCCTTGTCGTTTATCCGTATCGGCATTGTTCGTGGCATCCAGTGAGTCGTTGAAAAAATTGCAAGCGATTTGGATGCACATGCAACTCAGTGCGGTGAAGATGGCAAGCTCCCAATCAAGTCGAATGCCGAATTCCGGGGCGAATTGCTGAAATTTCCAGACAATCATGCACCCGGCCCATACGGCAACGAGCCCGGCGGGGAGGGTCTTAGGGCGTGCTGCGAGAAAGAGAGATTTTAGCTTATTCATTTTTTTCGGGGAAAGTGACGGCGGCCACCATTGGCTGCGCGAAAGGTGTCAAAAAGTTTATCTAAACCACTGTTCTTGATGAGAAGCGTTTGTTCCATGAGACGCCCGAGTTTTCCCTTGGGCCAGCCGCGTTGCCAGAACCAATCAAGGTACTCTGTGGGTAAATCCATGAGCGGGCATCCTTGGGGTGGGTAATGAGCAGGCCCATACATGCCGTAGGGCATGTGCATGGCTGCTATTTCCGCCAGCAGGGCGCGTAAATCCTCCGCTCCGGGGATGGGTGCTTCCTCCATGGTGCAGCAATATCAGGCTTTTTTGATGCTCCAAGCGATGTCTTGCCCGGCATACATGGGGACAACTTGCTGCCCGAAGCTGCGGTAGCTGGCGGGCACATGCATGGGTGTATCCGTAAGGGTGACTTGCTTGCTCACCGGGGCGAGCCCGAAGATGCGGCAGGCATTGCCTGAGACGAAATCCTGTAGCTTACCCAGTGCATGGTGTTCTGCAAAGAGCGCCGCCAATCGCGGCAATGCCAGCGGGGCTGTAAAAACACCGGCGGCACAGCCGCAGCATTCTTTTCTGTGCAGGGGGTGGGGGGCAGAATCGCTGCCGAACATGAGGCGCGGATGGCCATTGAGTGCTGCTTGCAGCAGGGCATCGCGGTCGCCGGGGCGTTTGGCAATGGGTTTACAGAAAAGATGCGGATTGAGTGCGCCTCCTGCTACGTCATCCAGCGTGATGATGAGGTGTTGCAGGGTGACTGTGGCACAGAGATTCTCGAACTCATCCAGCAGCTCCAGAGCAGCAGCGGTAGTGATATGCTCCATGCTGATGCGCAGTTTGGGGTAACGCGTGGCCAGATCGCGATAAACGGCCAGGAACTCGGTCTCGCGATCCATGACAAAACCATGGCTTTCGCCATGCACCAGCAGGGGAATATCCATTTCCTCCATCATGCGCAGGGTGCTGTCTGCATCATCCATGTGCGCAATGCCCCCCTCGCTGTTGGTGGTGATGCCGGCGGGGTAGAGTTTGAACCCGAAAAATTCCGGTGTGTTGCGTATGCATTTCAGAGTTGCTTCTGTCTGCGGCGTGAAAAAGAGGGTCATGTAGCGGGTGAATGGGGAATCCCCCATGGCTTCGCGGATGCGCCCGGAATACGCCGCCATCTTATCAGGCGTGGTGATGGGCGGAACCAGGTTGGGCATGATGACTGCTCCTGCAAAATCGGCCGAGAGCGGAGCTGTCAGTTTCAGCATGTCACCATCCCGCAGGTGCAGGTGCATATCCAAAGGTGAATCCAGCGTAATCTCCATGCGCGTATCTTAGCATGCAGAGGTGTTTTTTTCAAGCTTTACTAAATGATGATTAGGGCGCCTTTATGAAAGAAAACGCTTGAAGACGGAGAGGAAGTGTGGCAAAGTGGGGGAGTACAATTAAGCATATATCTTCATGAGTACATATAAAATGATTGAAGGCGGTGTGACAGCTGCCAAGGGTTATGTGGCCAATGCCCTGAGCTGCGGTATCAAGAAGCCGACGGCTACGCGTTTGGATTTGGCCTTGGTGTATTCTACTGAACCGACAACATCTGCCGGTACTTTTACGACAAACCGTGTACGCGCGGCCTGTGTGCGAGTGAGCCAGAGCCACCTGCGCCGTGGCAACGTACGCGCGATTATCGCCAACAGTGGCAATGCCAACGCCTGCACGGGTGCCGGTGGTGTGGCTGTGGCTCGCAAGGAATGCTCCATTGTGGCACGCCAGTTGGGTCTTAAGACAGCTGAGGTGGCTGTGTGTTCCACCGGTGTGATTGGGTTGCCCATGCCCATGATGCGCATCGAACCCCGCATACCTGAGCTGTGCAGTGATTTGTCTGCTGCTAAGGGGCACGATGTGGCTTCGGCCATCATTACGAGCGACACAAGAGAGAAAGAAGTAGCCGTGGAGGTGGTGATTGAGGGCAAACCCGTGCGCGTGGGTTCTTGCTGCAAGGGCGCCGGAATGATTTCCCCCTGCATGGCCACCATGATTTGCCTCATCTGCACAGATGCCGGTGTAGCTCGCGAAGATTTGGATGCAACCGTGCGTGAGGGTGTATCTCTTTCTTTCAACCGCATCACGATTGATGGAGACATGAGCACCAACGATACCACGCTGGTGCTGGCCAATGGTGCTTCCGGGGTGAATCTTTCCCCCGCACACCCCGAATGGGGTAAGTTTGTGGAGGCGCTTCACTTTGTGATGATGGAGCAGGCTCGCCACATTGTGCAGGATGGTGAACGTGTGACCAAGTTTGTGACGGTGCGCGTGGTGGGTGCTCCCAGCCCGCAGGAAGCTAAGCGTGTGGCTGAGGGTGTGGCTAAGTCTGCCTTGGTGAAGAGCTCGTGGAATGGCGGCGATCCGAACTGGGGCCGCATTATTCACGCTGTGGGCTATTCCGGCCGCCGTGTTCGCGAGGAGAAGGTAGATATTGACATTGCCGGTTTGCCTGCATGCCGTGGTGGTGAGCAGACAGATACCCCCAGCGACGATTTGCGTGATCGCGTGCAGGCTCGTGAGTTCGAGGTGCTCATCAACCTGAATATGGGTGCGGATGAGTATGTGGTGTATACTACGGATTTATCTCCCGAGTATGTGGACTTCAACCGCTCTGAATATGCCTATTGGAATCAGGCCAAGCGAGATGGCTTGACCAAGTAACCAATGCGTAATCATAAAAGCTTCAGGGGGGGCATCTCGATGATACCGGGATGCCCCTTTCTGTTGTGTTATGGAACGGATTGATAATCAATCCGCACGGGTACTTCCTCAACAGTCAGTCCGGCAGTGTTGAGGATATCCATAATCTGAATAAAGCGCCCCATGGAAACACCGCGGGCGGCTGATATCTGCACGGTAGCATCCGGTCTGGCGCTGCGGATATCTTGCACAGTAGTCGGTAATTTATCTGTTGTAATCACCTTGCCGTCCAGCGCAATAGTGCCATCATCTGCCACTTCCAGCAAAACTTGGTTTTTATCTCCTTTTTTGCCGGCGATGTTGTGCGTTTGGGGCAGGGCAATATCCAGTACGTTGACTTGGCGCTTGAATTCTGTATGCACAATGAAGAAAATGAGCAAAATGGTGAGGATATCCAGCATGGGGACGATGGATATGCCTGGCGCCGTTGCTTTGCGTGTGTAGATGACCATGGACGGATTTAAGCTTTGTTTACCAAGGCAAGCAGGCGGGTGAAGAACTCGTTGATGTAAGCCGCGCGGCGTTCTATTCCTCGTTCAAAGCAGGTTTGCGCTATTACTCCCGGTACGGCGATAGCCAGACCGAAAATTGTCGTATACAGTGCTTTAGATATGCCAATGGCGATTCCTTGCTGGGCTTCCGGGGTGCCGAATACACCGAAGATGTCTACCAAGCCCCACGCAGTGCCGAGAATGCCGAGCATGGGGGCAACGTTGGTGATGAGGCTGATAGTGGCCATGCCGGCACGCTCTGCATCCACTCGCAGTCGCAAGCGCGCTTCTGTGCGGCTGGTGAGCTCCGCAGATTCATGACGTTGCAGAACAAACAGAACATCATCTGCCAGTGGGTGAGAGGAGCACATACATTGCTCTCGCAGGGCATTTTCTGCGCTGCTCACACCATCTTCCATACGTTGCAGATTGGGCGCCAGCCTGAGGAGAAAGCGCCGGCTGCCGGTGAAGAAAAGATGATAGAAAATAGCCGCCAGCAAGATGATGGAGCAGGCAAGGAGCGGGTAGCCGAAAGGGTAACACGCATCCAGAAATTGAGTGATGGTTGTAATCATGGGGATGTGCAGGTTATGTGTCGAAGTTAAATTCTATAATAAGTTCCAGGATGTCTCCCACCACGTCAGCCGATACATTGGGTGGCATGGGGGGAAGGGTTGCCCGGCGTATGGCGCCGAGGGTGAAGGATTGTTGGATGACGCCGGCTCCATGCCGAGAAATAAGTTGCATGTTGCGCAGGCGGCCTTGCTTGTTGATGCGTAGGCTGATGGTGAGGGACCCCGGTATGATATCTCCCCGGTGTTCATCACATGCGGCATACCAAAGACGAGCAATGCGACGGTAGATTTCTGCCTCATAGCGGCCACGTGGTGTGGCTGCCACGTTGAGGGAGGGCTTGCGCCCCATCACAAAGCGCCCGGTGCTGCGGCTGCGGCGTTCGCGCGTACGGAAGCCCGCCGGTTGCTGGGCGTGATCTGCCAAACTGGGGTCGTGTACGATGACGCTCCGGCGAGGTAAGCGCTTGGATTGATGCGGGGTGGGGGTGGGAATGTGCCGCAGCCCACGGCGAGCGGAAGGTGGGCTGGGGACAGGCTGCTGCCGGGCTTTCTCCTGACGCGTTTGCAGCAGGGTATCGCCCTCCGGGGTGGGGATGGGAATTTTTGCCGAGTGGGTAGCTTCCGGGCTGTTGTTGTTTTCTCCATCCCCCAGATTTGTATGGTGATTTGCCGTGTTGTCGGGTGCGCCAATACTCGCTGCCGAGCTGGGAGCACCGGTGTGGGGGGAGGGCACAGCTATCGGTTGAGGTGGTGAGGGGGTGGTGTCTTGCTTGCCCTCATGCTCCAAGGCGCCTTCTTGGCGTTCTTGGTCAAAAGTGACTATCTCTTTTTTATCTTCTCCCTGCATGGTGGGAACCGGTGCATCGCTTTGCCGCCTGGGGGCGGCATTATCTCCGGATGCCTGCGTGTTGTGCCTACCTTCAAACTCTGCCTTATCCGGTTTTTCCTGTTGTGCTTCGGGACTCGTTTTGGCAAAGTGCGGAGTCTCCTGCTTTGCCTCCTGAGTTCGGTGTATGCGGATATTTCTCTTGGCAGAAGAATGCCTATCACTTTCATGTTGAGTTGAACCCCGATTTGGGGCATCGGGCTCCGGTAGAAGCAGCAGACCGAGGACTGTGAGCATGTGTACGAAAACGGACATGATGATGCACAGCAATACACGCTTGATGTGCCCGATGCTCCAGTCCTTGTCCATCATCTTATCAAACTACATTTTCTCCATCTTCACAAGTGTTTGCCGTGTCAACCCTTTGCCTGCAATGAGTCATAATCCGCAAAATTAAGGTGATTTAACATTATTAGCTTGACGAATGTGGTAACTGGTAATACAATCTGCCCGTCTTCGGGTTCGGACTTAAAACAGAACCCTGGGCTTGAAAAGGGCCCATTTCATAGGGTAGTTGGGCAGCCGCAGGTCTTCGGATCTGCGGCTGACTTCTTGGTAACCTCAGCGTTTCTGCAAAATGGGCAATCTGCTGTTGTGCAGATTGCCCAAATGAAAGGGATTTAAGTCTCGTCGGAAATCAGATAAGCTCCTTGAGACGATTGACTGTGATGCCGGGCACGGTGATGGTAGAGCCATCCGGTCTGCGCAGAATGGGAGACCCATCGCGCTCGACTCCGGCAAAGAAACCGCAGATGCGATCAGTGTCGGTGATGGCTACCACGGGACGACTTTCGCCCCATGCTGCTTCTAACATGTGCGTGACAGCATCTAACCCTCCCTGTTGGAAGTAGTGGAAAATCTCGGCAATATCATCTCCCAGGATGGTGCGGAACTTGTTCACTGAGGGGCAGGAGGGTACCCAATCAGCCAAGCGGGTAGGGGGGTCGATTGTCATACCATTCAGAGAATTGAGATTGTTGAACATGTTGACTCCGATGCCAATGGAAGCCATATTGGCTGCCGGGCGCTCTACCAAGATACCGGCAAGTTTGGATTTCCCTACCAACACATCATTGGGCCAGCGTAAACGCAATCCGGGAATAGCGTAGGCTCGCAGTGCATCCATGATAGCTGCACCCGCCACCAGCGGCAGCAGCCCCCAATGAATGTGCGAACGCGTGTCAATCGGCAGGTTGTAGGTTGCCCACAGACCACCTTCTTCTCCTACCCACGGACGATTGAAGCGACCGCGCCCCTTTGTTTGCCGACGGGCGCTGACAACTGTCCATGCAGGCAACTTGCGAGCCACATTGAAGGTGGACTCGCACTCATCCAATTCTTCTACTTTCCATTTCACGCTCACGTGCGCTATTCTACATCACTTCTCGGAAAGCGTCCATAAAAATTACGCAATTTGTACAAAAAATCTTATGAAAATAAAAGGGTGGCAGCTGCACAACGCAGCTGCCACCCCGGGATGAAGTTGTTTTGGCGGTGGAGATTACCCCTCGTACAATTCCTTGATACGCTCGATGAGAGCAAATGCGTGGCTGACCATGGCACGCGTTTCGTTGAGAAGCGTGAGGTAGAGGATGCCGTTGCGCATTCCACTGTCATCCGTTGCGTTGTGCATCAGGTGGCGGGTAATACAATCTGCGAAATCATTGCCCAGCTGCTCGGTGGATTCCAGCATGTTCTTGATGCCGTTGTAATCCCCGGCTTTGAGCATGTCAAGCAGGTTCGGGTAGAATCGCCCAATCTTTTCATTGAGTGCCAACAAATCTTTGGCCTGATTTTTGTTGAGCCCTTCGTGCGTGTTGTCAATGTGATTGAAGCTGGCCTTCACCAAGGAGAGCAAGCACTCGCAGGTCACCAGAGAAATCTCCGTAATGCGGAAGATGAGCTGGCCTCGGTCTGCCTGGGCTGCCGGAATTGTCGGCAGTGTAGGCAATACCTCATTTTCCTTGATTTGCTCAATATCTCGCTTCAGATTGCGGGTCTTTTTGCGCAGGCGCTTCAGAGTTTCGCGATCTTCGACCAGTAGAGCTTTAACCATGGCGTTGTAAATGCCAACCATACGCCCCAAGCGGCCGGCTGCAGATGCGCCGAAATCATGCATGGAACTTTCCTTGTTCACATCCAGCAGGCGAATTTCCTCGCGCACGGAGTGGTTAAAGAATGTCGATTTAATGAGCAAGACCCCGGCAACTGTGAGCATGATGACCATGCCCCAAGTGCCACCATAGCCCAACACCAAGGCTACGAGCAATGCTGCCAAGCAGGCGGCAATGCCGGTGATAAGCCAGCCCCCGATAACTGTAAGTACACCTGTAATGCGGTATACGGCACTATCACGTCCCCATGCGCGATCTGCCAGAGAGGTTCCCATGGAAACCATGAAGATGACGTAGGTGGTGGAGAGGGGTAAGCCCATGTCTGTACCTACTGAGATGAGAAGGGCCGCAATGGTGAGGTTGACAGACGCACGAATCATATCGTAGTTCACATCTGTCTCTTCTTCTGGTGTGAGGGGCTTGAATCGTTGGCTCACGAATGTCGCCACAGGACGAGGCGTGATTTTTTCGATGAAGCGTGCAGTATTGAGCGCGGTGCGCACAATCACACGCGCCGGTTGGCTGGAGCCGAAGCGCTCTTTGCCTTGGTTGGAGGAGGAAAGTTTCAGCTCTGTTTCTGTCACTTTGCGAGCTTTCTTGGAGAAGAAGAGAGCCAGCACCATAATGACACCTGCACCCAGCAAGTAGTAGATGCTGGCGGCAGCACCATCTCCTGCCAGGATATTACCCATCTTGAGGGTGCAAACTACCTCCGGCGTTACTTCGGGGGCGAAGAGTGCATCCTTTGCCGCCATGAAGACACCAATGAAGTTCACCATGTCATTGCCCGCAAAGGCCAGTGCCAAGGATCCTGTGCCGGCCAATACGGCAATACGCAGAGTATTGATTTTGCAGACATATTGCAGGAATGCCGAGATGAGAACCCAGAAGACAGCCGCGCTGCACACAATGACAGGTACGAGCCCGGCCTCAATGAGGTATTGGATATCAGATTTAAATACGCTCCCCTTGAGCCCTTTGAAGAAGATGAAGTAGCTGATGGCGGTGAATGCCAGCCCGCACCACAGCGGCCCGATAAGGCGATACATGCGCTGATAGCGGAAGGTGAAGATAAGACGCGCCAGCCACATGACAATGGAACCTACAGTGAATGCGATAGCAACAGAAGCAAAAATCGCAATCACCATCTTGAGGCAGCGTTCTTCGTTGATGTATTCGATAAGCGGGCATGAAAGGAACGACCCGCTGCTGACAATGGCCATACCAATGGCAGATCCCAGTAAGGAAAACACCAACGATACGGTGGTGGAAGTGGGAAGCCCCAGAGTGTTAAATGTATCCAGCAGAATGATGTTAGCTACCATCACGGCCAAATAAAGTAACATGACCTCGTGGAAAGTGAACATGGCGGGTTCCATCACGCCGTTGCGAGCCACACTCATCATGCCGCTGGAGAAGCAGGCGCCCAATATCACGCCAACCGCCGCAACGGTGACGGCTTGGTTATAGTTGCCGGCTCGGCAACCAAGAGAAGAATTGAGGAAGTTGCATGCGTCGTTACTCACGCCGACTATCAGTCCGAAGACCGACAAGAGCGCCAACATACCGAAGATGACGTAGTATATTTCCATGGTATTTGCGGTTTTCTACCATGTTCGGGTTCATTATACAAGAAAAATATTGTGAATTCTGTCCCTTTCTTGAGCCCCTTTTTTCTTTACACGCGCGCGAGCGTCAGTTATAGTGGCACTATGAAGAAACGATTAGTCTTGGCGGCGTTGGCGATGACGATAGGCGTGTTTGGTGCTCAGGCAGAGGCCAAGCCCGTATCGCCGGAGGATGTTTGTGCTGCGTTGATGCGCCCTGCCAAGAATGAGCCGGTGGATTTAGCAAAAAGACAATCTGTGATACCGGCGTTGGGGTATTTGCCGGCGGGTGCAGATGCCTATGTGGCGTTTGCAAACATTGGCCAACACATCAGCCGAGCTATGTCGGATCGCATGCTGCTGGATCAACCCGTGGATCCGGCACCACCCGAGCTGGCTTCTTTGGAGAGTGTGGCTTTGAGCTTGAGTGAAGGGTCAACTGCCGGTTTACGTTTGCTCTTGCCCATGCTGACTGCGACTCAAAAATTGACTTGCATAGAGGACTGGACCGCAAAGGCGAAGCCGGAGGATGCACAGCAAATGAGAAAGTTACTGGAGCAAACGGTGAGTGGGCAATTGCAACAGGCTACGGCAGAGTTTCAACAACAGTGGCAGATGAAACCTATCTATGCTGTTGTAACGCTCGAAAAAGGTAATGAAAAAATGGTGGAAGAGTGGAGCAAGATGATTGTCTCCATTGCTCTTGCATCGCATGCAGACCATGCGGAGCCGTTGGAGTACGGCGACTTCAGAGGGGTGAAAATTTCCACCCCGGAGGCTCAACATCCGGCGTTGCACAACTTTTGTGTCATGACGAGGCACTGCGGCACAGCCTTGATTGTGGCCATTTGTGCAAAACCGGAGGATGTTCAACTACCCGACAGGGTGGAGGATTCTGCCTTGGCCTCACCGCGTCTCAATGCGTGTGATTCAGCGTTGAGTGACTTGTTCATGGTGAGCTATGGTAGTACAGAGTTTGCCAAGTTGGTGAACCAAGCGCAGAATGCCGTGCTTGTGCGTTCTGCAGAAATGTCACGCCTCATCTTTGAGACTTTGGGCGCGGCAGATGCCTCCCGTAAAGCTGCTTTCGATAAAGCTGCGGCAGGGGTAAGTACTTTGCTGGAACAACTGAATGCAGTATGGGGGCAGACCCAAAAGCAGGAATGTATGATGCTGTGCCGCTTGAATGAGAAAGAGTTTTCCTTGGAGTACAGCGAGGATGCAGATGGAAAACATTATGAAGAAGGCCAACTTCGTTTTGTTTCACAGCTGGCAGAGCCCAACAACATCTTCTATTGTGAATCTACCCCCCTCTCCGGTACAACGCTTGCTGTGGATGGGAATAAAATAATCCCCGCTATACTGGATGCGGGCAGGGGGTATGCCTTGACCTTGCCCGGTGAAGCTCAGAAAGAGGTGGAACAGAATCTGAATATGCTTGAGAATCTTGCCCCGGAGTTGTCGATGCTGGGGCGAGCTTTTTCCACTGTGGCAGAAGGTTTGGGGCATGGCGGCGCTGTTTTGGTGGATTCTGCCGGTAGCTTGCCGACTTTATTTGGCGGAGTGAAAGGAAATCGCGTGGCAATTCCTCGTCTGGCATATTGTGGTTCTGTGACAAATCGGGCGAATTTGTCTCAGGGGTGGGATGAAATCATGGGGGCTTTGGGTGGATTGGCCGGGAAAATTTTTGGCAGTCCGCTGTTGGTGCAGGCTCTTGCATTCCCCTCCAAAAAAGTTGGAGATGCTGTTTCCTACAGCTTGTACATGCCCATTTGCACGGAGCACATGATACCCAATGTCACGGTGAGTGACAAGAGCTTTGTGGTGGGGTCTTCTTCTGCGTACAATGAGAAGCTGGTATCTGCGGGTACGGGCAACAAGCCTTTCCGGGGTGCTGTGTTTGCTCTGAAACTTGATCCTTTGGCCACCACCATGCGAGGTATTGCAGATGCCTATCGCTCCCGCATCCCGGCAGAAGAAGAAGCGGTTCCGATGTCGCAGGTGGAAGATGGCGAAGAAGCCGCAGCTACTGTTGCTTCGGATGGCAATACTCAACTTGAAAAGGTCTCTGAAACTCTGGAAGAATTGGCAACTACGGCAGAGCTGGCCGCTTCTGTGGCAGAAAGCGTGCATGGCATTATCACGATTGATAATGGCCGGCGCACGCTCCGAACCATTGTGCGTTTGCAGAAGTAAATAACCCCTTTGCTTTTATCTGCGCTTGCGGCGGAAGTATCCGTTGTCGCGGGGCCTCAGCAGGATGAGGGCCAGCGCCCAGAAAGCCCAGCATATCAATGCTGCGCTGAGGCTGAACCACACGTTGTTGAGTACGCAAACCTTGGCCTGCCAATAGAGAACGGCCAAGGAACCGAGAATGGCGAGAAAACGAAGAATGCCCGGCAGCCAAGGAAGAACAATGAGAGCAAAAGCGATACATGCAGCAGTCATTATCGCAATCCACGGAGTTATCTGAGCCTGAGCGGGTTCTAGTACCTTGCCCCCGCAGGGACGAGAGGTTTTGGTATATTCAATTTTCTCTTTGCCGATAAGCTGCGAAGTGGTGAGAGATAAAAGTTGAAGTCGGGCAGTACTTTCTTTCCCTTCGTGTGGTTGAGAGATGATTACACAAGGTTTTTCCCCCAGCGCTTTGACCTTCTCACTGCTGCCCCCCACGATGTCTGCCAAGGGAATGTCTGTGGTGGAGGCATGGGTAACGCGGGTGCGACCATGTTCGTCGAGCGGAAGGATACGCCCGCCAAAGCGGATATCTCGCCCCAAGCGCACGCCAACGTCTGCCGGCGTGAGTCCCAAGTGCATAAGTGCCAATCGCAGCGGTAGAGTGGGTATTGTTTCCCCATTCCATCGCATAAGAAGCGGGTAGGAAATCTCTGCGAGGGAGGATGGCTTTTGGGTGAGGGGTTCATCATCCAGCCAATCAGGCGCCCATGTCACTTTGAGTGCATCGGGCGCGGCTGCCAAACCGTTTGGGTAGGGTTTGTTGGCCGCAGGAAGTCCGGTGGGGTCACCTTCCACTTGATCGGACGGGATGGAAATGTTGCGCAGCGCAACGGGTGTGAAATCTGCCTGTGCTGCGGTGCGTCCCCGCAGACCAATGACGGCGCTGTCAAATCCCTGCAATGCTTGGCAGAACATTTGGCGTGCCATGTCTCCGGGTTCTTCTTGCCATACAAAAGGAGCGGATACCCCTACTGAGCGTACGCCGGCTTGGCTAAGGTAGCGCAGGAGAACGGCCATGTCCTGTGTTTGGAGGGGCAGGGCGGCAAAACAATTTTGAGTGGTGCTCTCATTGAGCTCCACTTTGCCCACCGGCGGACAGATGAGGATGCGTTTCTCGTTGAGAACTGTCTCCATCTGCAAGTCTTTTCCCGGTATGTGCAATTGGGCGTGTTCCTGCTTGTTCCACCCGTGCAGATGCCCGATGGCATCCAGCATTGCTGTATCTGCCCCGGTGAACAAATCTTTTGTGGCAAACCAGCTGCCGACTATGAGGAGTAGCCATACCAGCCACGCTTTGATGCTTATAGAACGGCCGTTAGACATGCTGCTGCGTGGGCGGAGGGTGAATCGGCGGGGGCTAAACTCATGGCATGCTTCAATGCTCTCAACCCCGCCGGTATGAGGTTGAGATACCATTCCTTTTGCTGGTTCAGCCCGATGTTGGCATAGGCTCCCAGTGCTTGCATCATGCGCTGTATGGCACAGGCAGCATAGATGCTGCGGTCAATGCGGCAACCACGTACCTGCTCCCAGTAGAGCAGAAGTTCCGTTTGCTCTGCGGGGGATAGCTCCATGTATGGATCGAGCAAGAGAGAAGCCATATCATATTCGGGGCGACCCTTTCGCATACCTTGGAAATCAATGAGCCATGCATCGTCCTGATATATCATGATGTTTTGGCTTTGAAAATCCCGGTGGATGGGGGTTGCTTCTTGTGTTGCCAAGAATTCGGCCAAGTTCACCATGGCCGGTTGCCGGAGAAAATCTGCCGCATTATTTCCGCAATATGCCTGCAAGTAATGCTCGGCAAAGTAGCTTTGCTCCCAGCGGTACAGGGCTGTATCAAAGCCGGGCTGTAATTCCCAATCCGGGGTACAGTTGTGCAGTGCATGCACGCTGTGTATGGCTTGTTGGTAAGCCTTTTTGCGTGTGCCCCACACGGCATCTTTTAAGCTCAGAATATCAATTTTGCCCAAGTCTTGAACCAAGCATACGCCACATCCATTCCCGCAATCTCTTTCTGCTGCAATAGAGGGTACGCGTACGCCTTGCTTAGCCAAACCATGAGCAGCCGGAAGAAAGGATTGATTATCTGCTCTTTCCGGTGTCCAGTAGATGCCGATAATGCCGGGAAGAAGGGGATGCCGTACAATGGCCCGCCCGGAAGCGCCTACTGCAATGAGTTGCAAATCATCCGCAGATGCGTGAGTTCCGGAATGCTCTTGCATGAGCTGAGCAATCGTTTTTTGTGCCTCTGGAGAGATTTTGTACATGGTGCGGGCGGCGTGCGTTATTAGTCACCTAGGTCGGCAGATGCTTTTTGCACTGCCTTCTGTTTGGTTTTTTCTCTGCCTCCGGCTTCATTGGTCAACAGCACGGGGGAACTACCCATGACTGCTTGTTTTTCACATTGCAGGGCAATTTGGGTAAGCAAGTAAAGTGCAGTGCCCACGGCCAATCCCCAGCCATTCGTTGCCAGTGTGTTCAGGAAGGCGGCATAATCAGTCATTTGGGGAGAGCTTTTGAGATAACTCACCATATTGATAAGCCCGCTGAAGATAAAAAAAGCAGAGCTCAAATATCCCAGTAAAACCGCTATTCCCATGCGCTTATTCTATCATATTAAAGGGTTATGTCAAGCCGCGCAGGCTTTCACGCAAGGCACGATACGCTCTGCTGGCGGAGTACATGATCACACAGTACTATCCAAGCCATGGCTTCTACCACGGGGACAGCTCGTGGGAGAACGCAGGGATCGTGGCGGCCTTTTCCTCGCAATTTCACCTCTTGGTGCTCATCATTCACTGTATCTTGCTCCACCATGAGCGTGGCCGTGGGTTTGAATGCCATGCGTAGGTTGATGTCCTCTCCGTTGGAGATGCCACCCTGAATCCCGCCGGAGCGGTTGGTTCGTGTGCGTACGCGCTCGCCCTCCATGTAAAAGACATCGTTGTGCTCGCTGCCACGCAGTTTGGCGGCTGCAAAGCCGGAGCCGACCTCAAATCCCTTGCAGGCGGGAATGCTCATCATGGCATGAGCAAGCGTGGCCTCCAATTTGTCGAAGACCGGGTCACCCAAGCCCACGGGGCAGTTGCGTACTGTGCAGGCCACAACACCGCCGAGCGAATCCCCCGCGTTGCGGGCTGCACGGATAAGTTGGACCATTTTTTCTGCCATGGCTGCGTCTGCCGTGCGCACGATGTTGCTCTCTACTGTTTCCCGTTGCACTTCGGCGGGCGAGGTGGGGCATACGCAGTCACGTACCTGTTGCACCCAGGCTAATACATCTGTGGAGGGAAAAAGTGCTTTTACCACGGCGCGGGCTACAGCTCCGGCGGCCACGCGGGCGATTGTCTCGCGTGCGCTTGCGCGCCCACCGCCGGCCCATGCGCGGATGCCGTATTTGGCATCGTAGCAGTAATCGGCGTGTGAGGGGCGGTACGTGTGCTGCATTTCATCGTAGGCTGAGGAACGATGGTCTTTGTTGCGCACCAACAGGGCAATGGGTGTGCCCAAAGTCATACCTTCCAACACTCCGCTGAGTATCTCCACCCTGTCTTCTTCTGTGCGGGGGGTGACAATATCGCTTTGCCCCGGACGTCGGCGATCCAGTTCACGCTGAATATCCTCTGCAAGCAAGGGAACGCGAGAGGGACACCCATCTATCACGACACCAACTCCCGCTCCGTGAGATTCTCCCCATGTGCTGATTTTGAAAATGGAACCGAATGAACTGGACATAATACGTGCGGGGATGATACATGATGCGCGCGGGAAAAGCAAGCGCAGATTATTCCTTGCGGAAGCTGCGCAAATACTGCCAGTTGATGACTGCCAGATAGCCCATAAGCAAGGTGGTGAACCACAGGCCAAATCGGAGACTGAGTAAGCACAGTATCGCGGATGCTACCAAACCTACGATGCTGGCAATACGATAATTATCCAATATGGTGCCCAAAAGCTTGCCGCCATCCAACGGAAAAATCGGAAGCAAGTTGAAGATGCTCCAGTACACGCAGATGATAAATAAAGTCATGTAGCAGTTGCCGAGAAACGGCGAGATAGCATCTGCTTGCAGCGCTTCGTAAAATGGCATTGTAACCCATTCCGGCATGCTGAGCCCTAAGGGAGCACAAAGAGAAAAAACGATGCCCGCTATCGGATTACCCAGATGCAGTAACCCCATGATGAAGCCACCGACCATTCCCAGAATGAGAGAGGCAAGCGGCCCTGCCAGCACCATCAGAAAGTATCCCCGCCGTGTTTGCGGTGGATAGGGGGTGTAGGTAGCACCCCCCAAGCCGGCTATTTCAATAACGGGAGCACCACTCCCTAAAGAGCGCCCCGCAAGCGCATGCCCAAACTCGTGTACCAGCAGACAAAGCATGCCCGATACCACAAATATGAGTACGTTTGATACATCTGTGCCGTTGCTGATGCCCAATCCGCCACCCAACAATGCCAACACAATCCAAGAAGACGGCTTTATGAGTACGGGAACGCCAAAAAGTTCAAAATAAAGGCTACCCTTTGGAGCTGAACTACATTGCATGGCTCTTTTTACCTCAATTTGAGCTCCCTTGCAATTCTATTTCATAAAAAATTGTATTTTTTTTCAAAAAAAGCTTGCAATCCTCCGCGAATAGGAGTAAGATTCGCCCGCACCCATTCCGATGGGGATAGCAAATCCGGCGTAGCTCAGCGGGAGAGCGGGTGACTGTTAATCACTAGGTCGTTGGTTCGATCCCAACCGCCGGAGGAAAGAGAGGCTTGCATACAAGAGTATGCGAGCCTCTCATGTTTTTGCTTGCTTTTTGCATGAGCCGTTTTACAATCAACCCCGATGAGTGTGAAACTGACCATGCTGGGCACCGGCAATGCGGCGGTGACCCGTTGCTACAACACCTGTTTTGCGTTGCAATGTAAGGATGAAACATTCTTGGTGGATGCCGGCGGTGGCAATGCCATTTTGTCTCAATTAGAAAAAGCCGGGATACCATTGCAGAGTATTCACAACCTTTTTGTCACGCACGCGCACACGGATCATATTCTTGGCTGTGTGTGGGTAGTGCGCATGGTTGCGCAGGCTATGAATGGCGGGAAGTATGCCGACTCTCTTCACGTTTGGGGGGCTGCTTCGGTATTGGAGGTGTTGGAAGTTATTTGTCGGCACACGCTCCCCGGAAAGGTCTGTGCTCATTTGGGCGTGGATATTTTGCTTCATCCCCTGGAAGATGACGCATCCTTCACCGTCTTGGGGGGGATGCCTGTCACGGCTTTCGATATTGGTTCTACCAAAGCTTTGCAATTTGGATTCCGTTTACTTCTTCCCGGAGATTTAGCTCTGGTATGCCTTGGGGATGAGCCATTCAATGAGCGAACCCGATGCTACGCGGAGCGGGCTGATTGGTTGCTGTGCGAGGCTTTTTGCCTTTATTCGGATCGCGAACGCTTCAAACCATACGAAAAACACCACAGTACCGCGCTCGATGCCGGCCGCTTGGCCGCAGATTTGCAGGTCAAAAATCTTCTTCTTTACCATACGGAGGATAAAACTCTTGCATCCCGTAAGTTCGCTTATTCCCTTGAAGCGGCAACTCATTTCGCCGGCTCTATCTATGTGCCGGATGATTTGGAGGAAATCTATTTATCATAATTACCATCCCTTGGCGCAAAACCGTATGCAGCAGGAGGATATTTCAAAAGAATCCCGCCACCAAAGCACGGGCTCTTTTGAGAACTTTTTGCTGTACATCGCATTTGGAATGCGATATACTCGGCGCGCGAAACAAACTAAATAAATACTGCTGTGCTGTTCAATTCGTGGGAGTTTATCATACTCTTGGTGATAACCTTGATTTGCTTCTATTCTGTGCCACAATGTGCAGCTCGGAAGTGTATACAGACAACGGTATTTATCATCGCCAGCGCCGTTTTTTATGCTTGGGAAGATTGGCGTTTACTTATTCTTCTCCTTTTATCCTGCGGGGGCAATGCTGTAGCTACAGTACATATCCTGCGAAAGCGAATAGCGGGAGATGAAAGTGGTGTAAAACGATGGGTGAAAGGAACTGTTGCTGCTAATTTACTGCTGCTGGGTATCTTTAAGTATGCAGGCTTGATGCTGGGACTGGTTCCCGGCATTCCTGATTCCTGGGTGCAGTGGGCATGCTCAATACCTCTACCCATTGGTATTTCTTTTTATACTTTTCATGGTATCAGCATGGTTGTTGATATGAGCCGTGGCAAGGTACATGCATATGACGGGATGCTGGCCACCCATAAAAAATCCGGCCTGTATATAACCACGCTGCGTGATATGGGCTTGTATCTGCTTATGTTCCCACAACTGATTGCAGGCCCCATTATCAAAGCTCACTATTTTTGGCCGCAACTCAAAGAAAAACTTTGGCATGCCATTGATTGGTCTCGCGCCTGCCGTTATTTGATTACGGGGTATTTCTTCAAAATGGTGGTGGCCGATAATTTAGCCCCGGTAACAGAGATGCTGGTATCTGCTCAGTATGTACAGAGTTCTGATGGCATTATTCTTTTGATTCTTCTTTTGGGCTATAGCGTGCAAATTTTTGCAGATTTTTGCGGATATTCGATGATAGCCATAGGATTGGCATCATTGTTTGGGTATCGCTTCCCCATCAATTTTAATTTCCCCTACATCAGCACAAGTCTTACGCAATTCTGGCAGCGCTGGAATATGACCCTTTCTGCCTGGCTCAGAGATTATTTGTACATCCCATTGGGGGGGAATAGAAAAGGTCGCGCACGCACCTACGTCAATCTTTTTCTGGTGATGTTTTTGGGTGGCCTTTGGCATGGGGCTGATTGGAAGTTCGCGTTGTGGGGTAGCCTGCATGGTCTTGTCCTGGCCTTGGAACGTTTGGTCGGGCAGACAACTTGGGGGAAAAAGTTGAGGATTCCGCAGTGGATATCAATTCCGTACTGCTTGTTTGTTGTGTGCTCCTTGTGGATTACGTTCCTGATGCCCGATATAGAGATGGTGGAGCTGTTTTTCCGGCAAGTGTGTACGAATTTCTGTACCTCTTTATCTGGCGTATTCATGAGCACGTATGTGTATTGTGTGCTCCTTTTTTCCTCCTTTGTTCTCGTGTATCACATATGGGGCTGGATGCGCGAAAATAAACAGCAACACCTGCCGGTTTATCGAGGTTCCCTGTCATATCCGGGAGCGCTTGTGTATGGATTCATGCTCTTTATGATTCTCACGAACTCCGGGCCTCAATCCGGCTTTGTTTATTTTCAATTCTGATGAACGTTACCCTCAAAAAGAAAAGGCGTTGGTACCTTGTATTGACCGCAATACTGGGGTGTTTGGCCTGTTTGGGAATACAGCGTAGCCTTTTCTGTTGGCTGGAAAATCATCGCGGCAACTTTGTGGCGCCTCTGGGCTTAGAAATCTCTTTGATTCGTTTGCAGAATATTCAAAAGTTGAAAGGGGATACTCTCATGATGGGATCTTCCATCACGGAGCGTTTCCGCTCGAATGAAACAACTGCTGTGCTGGGAATCCCCGGTAACTCTTTCGTGTCCGGCTTGGAGTTGATGGAGAATGTGGTGGAGTTTCCTGCCGGAACAACCTATATTCTGGAAACGAACAACATTTTGAATGAACCCAACGAACTGGTGCTCGTTGATGCGAGAAAGTGGGATTTTCGCGTGTTTCGAGGCAGCCCCCATTTTTCTGTTGCGGCAAAACCCAGCAATCTGATATTGAGCTACTTGGAGTTTATCCTGCGCCCTGGGGCGGATTATTCTTCCGCGAACTGCGATGCTGTTCCGTCTCTTTCGCCTGAGCCCTTGGTTCAGGTGAACGACATGACAGCCGAAGAACAGACAGAATGGAGGCGGGTAATAGATGGCGTGCGCAAGATACGCCAAAAAGGTGGTCGTATATGCATGGTTCGTCTGCCGGTCAGCGATGCCTCACGCTATCAAGCTTCGTATGAGGCTGCTTGCAAAATTGCTAAATTTGCGCAGATCCCTGTGTTGAATTACAATACTCCCTATTGGCGAAACTCTCTGCATTTCACGGACGGTACGCATTTGGATTCCAGAGCCCGCAGTACATCGATGTTTCGCGATGTGATTGTGCGCGATGCCAAAAATTGCGCTCGCTGAGTTCCGACCACATGTAAAAAACGCCCTCGGCCGGAATGAGCCGAGGGCGTTTTACTTGTGGTCGGAAATGAGAAAACTCACAGGCGGATGGCCGCGGAACTCCACGTGAGACCTGCCCCGAAGGTGACCATCAGCACGATATCGCCCTTCTTGGCACGGCCGGAGCGGATAGCTTCGTCCAAAGCAATGGCGCAGGCTGCACCGGAGGTGTTGCCGTACTTTTGCAGATTGATGAACACGCGGTCCTGCGGGATACCGAGACGCTGAGCCACGGCATTGATGATGCGCAGGTTTGCTTGGTGCGGAATCACCAGCGCCACATCTTCCGGCTTGATGCCTGTGCGGTTGATGAGAGAAAGAGCAGAGTCTTTCATATGCGCAACTGCGTGGCGGAATACTTCATTGCCACGCATGGCCAAGGTGTACAACTTCTCGTGTATGTTTTCCTCCGTGGTCGGAATGGCAGAGCCGCCACCGGGTACCATCAGCAGGTCTGTCAGCGTGCCGTCGGAGCCGATGTCTGAGGCCAAAATAGCACTATCGCCCTCAATGCCGGTACCTGTGCGCAGCACGGCAGCACCGGCGCCATCGCCAAAGAGTACACAAGTGGAGCGATCCTCCCAGTTCACAATGTGACTCAACTTTTCCGAAGAAATAATCAGGGCGGTGCGGGCTTGGCCGCAACCGATGTATTGCACGGCTGTCTTCAGCGCGAACAAGAAACTGGAACACGCGGCCGAAATATCAAATGCCGCAGCATTGACTGCTCCCAAATTCGCTTGTACATAGCAAGCTGTAGAGGGGGTGAACGTATCGGGCGTCACCGTGCCCACGATAATCAAATCGATTTCTTCCGGCTTGACTCCTGCTGCCTCCATTGCCTTGCGAGCCGCTTGTGTGGCCATATCGCTTGTCTTTTCATTGGGGGCAGCGATGCGGCGCTCCTCAATGCCGGTGCGCTCTACAATCCACTCGTTAGAGGTATCCACCATTTTCTCCAAGTCTGAGTTGGTGAGGCGCTGCTCCGGTACATAAGACCCCGTACCAATCAGGGCTACCGGCAGACGTTTGAAAGGCTTTGTAAGATCGTTCATAACTCGTATTGAGAGCAGGGGGATGTTTCAAGGCCGTTATCACAGCCCACTCCCCGCTTTCAGACCCAAATCTATCACAAAGCTAGAGCTATGGCGAGCTTTTTTTGCGTTCTTTCTTTCTCTCTTTTTCGATAAATGGTCATTTGCAGCTTCTTTTTCGGAAAAAATCAACTTATCTGTAGAATCTTGCTTGACATCAGTAAGATTGTGGTTATAATTTACCGCGCGCTGCGACGGTAACGCAGCCGGAACATATTATGAAGGCAGACCTCCATCCCAAGTACAATCCTGTTGTGTTCGTGGACATCACCACGGGCCGTCGCTTTATCACCCGCTCCACTGTCACCTCCGCTAAGACCGAGGTTATTGATGGTGTTGAACACTACGTTGTCTCCTGCGGCATCACCTCCGATTCTCACCCTTTCTTCACGGGTAAGAACCAGTTCGTGGATACCGAAGGCCGTATCGACAAGTTCCAGAAGCGTTTTGGTTCTGTTCGTCGTGCCAAGAAGCCCACATTGGGTTAATTTTTCTACAATTTTCTATTTTAAGGTTCAAGACCGTGGTCGGATGCGTCCGACCGCGGTTTTTTCGACTCAGCGTTCGCGCGCGTGTGCGCATAAATAATGGTATGGCTCAATTTGCAGTTGAAGATGCAGGGGCGACCTGCTACAATACCGCAGTATCCACATGAAGTTTTTCTCACTAGCCGGGCGTCTGATGCTGCTTGCTGTCGTGCTGACAGCAATGGGGTTTGCGCTGTGTCTGTGGAATCGCTCAAAAGAGCTGACAGAGCCCGTTCTTCAACCCATTAACCAGTCGTACGTCGGGTATTCTCATGTGCCCAACAAGGCATTGGGGCTCAAATTGGAAACTTTTCAGTTCAAAGGCTGGGATGGTGGTGCCGTGCAGGCCGTCATCGCAGAGAAAGAGGGCGAAGAATCATCCCGCCAGTTGACGGTTATCGGTGATTTGACGGTGAATAAAGCAGATGATTTGGGGCGCATAGACTATGTACTCATTTGCGTGGATTGGGATCATGGTATTCGCTCCGCACTGCCTTTGGCAGAATCCTTTACCGCTGCCGGCCTCAAGTGCGTGTTGTGGGATTCGCGCGGGGTGAACGACCGCCGCCCCTACTGCACCCATGGACTAAAGGAAAGTGCAGACGTCCCCAAACTGATAGATGAACTGGAGCGCCGCAGCGGGGAAGAAAATCCCGTCATTGTAGCAGTAGGTCAGGGGTATGGAGCCGGTCTCATGCTCCAGGCCGCAGCAGTAGAACCGCGCATTCGCGGGCTTATTTCGATAGATGCCTGTGCTTCTCTGCGAGAATCAATACAACGAACATTGCCCGGTGGTGCGCTTTCTCCGCTCACGATTTGGCTCATGGATATGCGCATGAATAGCTGCGTGGGAATTGAATGCTTTGATGTTGCCCCGGTGGAAAGCGCATCTCGTATCAGCCGCAATATACCCGTGCTCGTTGTTAATTTGGTGCAGGATAACCCCGTGAGTACCATGAAGGATGCACTCACGATTTACCGCCAATTACCTTGCGACTTGCGCGAAGTGTGGACCATGGCCGGCCCGAATGATTCGGTGGATGCAACGCACCGCTCCGTGCCTGTTGGGCGCAGCTTAGATGGTACCCCCCGCTTGGTGGATGTCGGTTTGCTGCGCGATGAAGATACGGCTGCTGTATCCATGCTTCATTGGCTCAATGATCAATTTGTACCCACGCTGGATGCTCCGCTCACGGTAGCTCCCCCGCGTCCGGAATTAACCCCTGATTCTCACTTATAAGCACGCGTTATGGCAGTATCGCATCACAGCAAAACAGTCGCCGTGCCGGAGAGACACCAGAATCGCCGCCGCAAAGGCTATGAACTGACTCGGCAACGAGATATGTTGCCACTGGCGTTGGGGGCGGGGTGTGCTGCCATTGTGCTGCATGTGGCCGTTTTCCTGTATGCTCCGTCCATTATCCTGATGCCCTTTGCAACGGTGTTGGACCCACAGGAACGTGTGCAGGATGAGATTATTCGTGTGTTTGTCAAGGAGAAACCGGAGGAGGAATATGCAGAGGCAGAAGATGTTGAATCTCCCGTAGACGCACCCGAAGAAATCGAGCAAATTGAGCAGGAACCCACAGAAATTGATATTCTGGATATTGAGGTGGAAGACCTGACGATGGCTCCCGGAGAAACGAACCTCACAGTACCTGAGCCCATTAATACGCCCGAAGAAACCACTCCCATTTCGGACATGAAGCCCGGCGAGCTCAATTTGGATGAACTTGCCCCGGCTGCCATGCCGGAGGAGGCTCTTGCCGTGCCGGAGCCAACTCCTGTCAATAGCAATGTGGTGGTGGCCAATGCCACAGCACAGCCGGAGGATATTCAAGATGCCTCTCGCCTGATGGATGAGGAACTGCGCCGCCAAGCCAAGGAGGCCAACTCCAAACTCCCCGGAGATACGCGCAGCTTGGCAGAGCTGATGGGGGTGAGCAATCCGGGTGCAAAATCCGGTGTTGCGCGCTTGGGTACAGATGTGTTGTTTGCGTTTAACGAGAGTCGTCTCAAGAATTCTGCCCGCATACCCATGTTGCAGCTTGCGGCTCTTATTCAAAAGAACCCGCAGACACACTTTATCATCGAAGGTCACACGGATAGTTTCGGCTCGGCTGATTACAATGCCTTGCTCTCCATGCAGCGTGCGGCTGCCGTGCGTGAATGGCTGCGTGGCAATGGGGTGCCCGTTGAAAATGTGCATATCCGAGCCTGTGGCAATATGACCCCCTTCGTCAGCACCAAGGGAACCCGCGAGCAGCAGGCACTCAACCGACGCGTGGAAATTCACATGCGCAAAAAGGATGAAAAGCTGCCGCAAGGGTGCGCCCCCCATACCTACAAGGTGGATTTGGTTACCCCCGTATCGGTGCAGCTGGCTTCCGGTATTCGAGTGCCGCAGACATTTGTTTCCTTTACGGCAAAGCCCGCCCCGGCAGAGTCGGCATCGGCTCCTGCTGCCCCGCAGGATGGCAAGAAACCTGACGCTTCCATTCGTAGCCGCCTGCGCAAAGCCACGGGCAAAGGTAAAAGATGATGAACTGTGCGATTGAAGAATTGCGCACGCCGCCCGGCCTAGCGGCTCCTTTTGATGGCGCGTGCCGATACCTGATTTCACTGGATTTCGATGGTACTTTGCTGTGCGAGGAAACTCGCTGCATACCGTCTGCATTTTTCGTTATGATGCAGCATTGGCGTGCACATGGGGTGCGCTGGGGCATCAACACGGGGCGCAGTTTGCCTTATCTCATGCAAGACTTGAGACCATGTGCTCCCTTCTTGCCGGATTTTATATGCACTTGTGAACGCTATATTTACATGGCAGATGCTGCGGGGCGTTTGGTGCCGGATACTGCACACAATGCGGAATGCGCGGCCATAAATGCGGCCGTCCGCGCTCGCTTTGCTCCCGTATTGCAGCAAATGATGCTCCAACTGGCACGTCAGCACCCGGAGTGGCAATGGGAATACGCAGCAGATGACCCGCTCTCCATCGAAGCGGTAGATGCCGCAACGATGGATGCCATGGCACCCGATATGAATCGCCTGGCTGCCGTGGATGGCGGTGTTGCCATGCAGCGCGCCGGTCGCTATCTGCGTTTTGCCGATGCCCGATTCAACAAGGGAACCACGCTCCTGCACGTGGCACAGCGTTGGAGCGTACCTGTTTCACACGTTGCAATCATGGGAGATGGTCACAACGATTTGCACGCCTTTCAAGCTTTACCCGCAGCATTTTGCGCCGCTCCGGCTACGGCGCATCCGGAAGTTTGCGCGTGGCTACGCTCTCATGGCGGTTATGTTTCTCCCGAAACCGGGGTGCTGCAAGCTCTCCATGCCTGGGCCGAACGCCATTTTTTGTGAAAGGGAAGCGCTGAGCAATCCGGCAGATCAATCAGGATTTGTCGAAGGCTCCGTGAGCTATAGATGGGTAAGTGCTCCTTCGCACGCTTTGCGGTGTCATTTGTTCACAAAAAAGGTGGGGAGCCCCAACGCCCCCACCTTTGGTAAAAAGCCTGTAAAGCTGTTTAGAAAGAGGAACCGTATCCGCGTTTGGTGGCAGCCTTGGCGTATTCCTCTTGGGCTCGCGGCAGGATTTCTTTCATGGCATTGATGCGGTCTGCATCTTTGGGGTGGGTGCGCATCAAGCCGGAGAGCATGCTGCCCGAAGATGCGTTGCCGCCGGAGAATCGGGACCAGAATTCAATGGCTGCGTTGGGATTGTAGCCTGCGCGGGCCATGAGAATCATGCCGATTTCATCTGCCTCATATTCATTTCGCCGGCTGAACGGGAGGGTGATGCCCAATTGTGCGGCCGGCCCGTACAGTGCGCTCGCCGTGGAATTGGGGTCAATGTTCTTCAATACTTCGCCTCCGGCTTGCACCACGGAATTCCACGCCGTGCGTTCTCCATAGTGGCGGGCAATGGCGTGCCCGATTTCGTGTGCCACCACAAACGCCAGCTCTGCTTCGTTGTTCATCAAATCCATGATGCCGCTATACACGCCGATTTTGCCACCCGGTGCGCAGAATGCGTTTTGCTCCTTGGAGTTCAGCACAGAAACCTGCCAGTCGAAGCTGTCCTCATCTGCCACAGCGATAAGGGCAGATGCGCAACGCTTGAGCACTGCATTGTAAGTGGCGTTGGTGGATTGCCCATGTTGTTGTCTTTCTTGGGTAAAAGCTTGCAGACCAAGGGCATTTTCTTCGCTGGCGGAGCTCATGATAAACTGCGTGCGCCCCGTGATGGGTACTGTGCGGCAGCTATCCAAGAGGGTGCAGCTCAGAGCGGTGGCTGCACAGAATAATAATTGTGTATATTTGTTCATGGTGAGATGTGAGTAAGGTGATATGTGTGTGTTATGCCAAATTAGGCTAAGCAGGTGCGCATGCCCAGAGTGGAGAGCAGGGCGGTAAAGCGGGTGTAGTCGCTTTCTTTATCGGCTGATACGAGGGCAAACTGGTATTCTCCCCTGCGGGCGTCTTCCATGGCGGCGTTGTGCAAACGCAGTTGGATGACTTCTTCTGCATCAGTCCGGCGACCTCGTAAACGAGCTTCCAGCTCTGCCGCCGGAACGTGGATGTACACATCTGCGTATGCTTTGCGGATGATGTCATCTGTGCAGGCTCGTATAGATGCAGCGCCTTGCACATCAATATCCATCACCACGTTTTTGCCTGCCAGCAAAAGCTTTTCGATATCTGCCTTGAGTGTACCGTAGGAGTTGCCGTGTACGGTAGCGTATTCCAGGAATTCTCCGGCTTGCACTTTGGCGGCGAATGTTTCCGGCGTCAGGAAATGGTAGTCTATGCCATCCTGTTCACCGGGACGCGGGGGGCGCGTGGTGCAGGAAATGGAGTAGCATGTGAGCCCTGCGGCCTCAGCGCGGCGGCAGAGCGTTGTTTTGCCGGAACCGGATGGCCCGGATACAATAAGCAATGTTCCAATCATATCGTGTTGTTATTCTACGTTTTGAACCTGTTCGCGAATTTTCTCAAGTTCAGTCTTGGCTGCCACGACAATCTGAGCCAAGCCTGCATCATTTGCTTTGGAGCCGGTGGTGTTGAGCTCGCGGAAAATTTCCTGGCACATGAAGTCGAGCGTGCGCCCCACGGCCTCCTGCTTGTCGCAAATGTTGGCAAATTGCTCTAAGTGTGAGGCCAATCGTGTCGTTTCTTCGCTCACATCACACTTATCTGCAAAGAGAGCAATTTCCTTGATGATGCGCTCATCATCTGCCGGCAGGGGGAGCCCGCTCTCTTCCAATCGCTTCAGCATTACTTCTTTGTGGCGCTGTGCCACCCCGGCAGCTCGCTCAATGATTTGCTCGCGGTATATGTGCAGTGCAGCTATGCGGGAGAGCAAATCGCGGCGCATGTTGGCGCCCTCTTGGGCACGCAGCAGTAAGAAGGCTTGCATGGCCTGTTGCACAGCCGGTTCTATTGCGCCCCATACTTCCTCCGGGGTGATGTCTGCTTCCGTTTCTTCGGAGATGACACCCAAGCGAATCAGCGAATCAAGCGAGGTGTCGATACTGCGACCCAAAGCACCTTCTGCCTCTGCCAAGCGGGCTCTGAGCATGGCCAGCTTGTCTTGGTTGATGGTGAGCCCGGCACCGGTGTCGCTACCGGCTTGCAGGGAGATGGATACATTGATACGACCGCGTGAAACCAGCCCGGCCACAAGGTCGCGCACGCGCGTTTCAAGCTCGCTCCAGGCGCGAGGCATAGCAATGGCGATTTCGGTTTGTTTGCGGTTCACGCCGGAGATTTCGACGCGCAAGGTAGAGCCTTTGAGTGGAGCCGTGCCGGCTCCGAATCCAGTCATACTGTTCATAATGAGTTATTGCCGATGATGTCCAGAAGCCTGGAATCCAGAGCCAGAGCTTCGTTGATGTTAAAATTGAGATCACTGCGCAGCAAATCCACGCTTTGCATGCGGCGCAGCAGAGAATGTACGCTGCATTTGTGTGCCAATTCTTCGATTTCCGGCACCAACACACGCACATCCGGCGCATGCGAGGCCACCAGCAGCGCTTGTCCCAAACAGAGTGAGAGCAGCTCTATCATTTGCGAGCGCTCGCTCAGATACTCGGTTTCAATCATGGCCACAGTAGCATCCTTCTGGCGGGCTTCCCAGTCGCGCACATCCGTCCCTTCGGAGATGGCTTTGGCCTCTGCCTTGAGGTCTGCCGTTATGCGCTCGGAGATGGCATCCTTGCGCTTGGAGAGAAGATTCTGAAAATCTGCGCGCAGAGCCAGCGCCGCCACATCTTCTCCCACCTTGGGCAAGGCTGCCTTCACATAGGGCAGGAAACATTTTTGAGCCGGAGTCAGGTGCAGACTCGTGTCCTTGGTGCGCAAATCCAAGCGCACGCAGCGTGAAAGGATGGTGGGCAATAAACGGTTTGGCAGCTCCGTGATGAGCACGATAAGCGTCTGCGGTGGCGGTTCCTCCAGCGTTTTAAGGAAAGCGTTGGCTGCTTCATCCATCAGGCGATCGGCCTCCAGCAGGATGACCAGCTTGGTATCGCCCTCTGCCGCTTTCAGTGTGAGGAAAGGCTCTACACTACGTACTGTGTCAATGGTGATGGTGCGTATCTTGGAGCCGGGGCGCAGAACGCGACACATCGGGTGGCGTAGGTTTTCCGGCGCATCTGCCACGGCTCCGTTCAGTTCTTTTGCCAATGCGAGCGCGAGGGCGTGCGTACCCGCAGCCGGCGTGCCGGTGAGGAGGATGGCATGCGGCAGCCGCCCCCCTTGGCGGGCGTTTTGCAGTAGATTCCAAGCTTGGTCGCGGGTGAAAGCCATGCAGGGAGACAGAGCAGGGGGTTAGTGTTCGGGGTAGGAGCCCAGCACCTTGAACATGGGACACTTGGTATGCAGCTCGGCCAAGCAGGACTTGAGAGGTTCGCAGCTCTCATGCCCCTCTACATCAATGTAGAACAGATATTCCCATGCCACATCGCGAGTGGGTCGGGAGTCGATGCAGTATATATTCACATGGTGCTTCTTGAGAATCATCAAAATATCTGCCAAGCTACCCGGTGTATGCGGCACACCGAAACAGATGGTAGTGCGATCCAACGCAGAGGGTTTGGTGCTTTGGTTGCCGATGACGGCAAAACGCGTGGTGTTGGTAGCTTTGTCTTGGATGCGCGTTTCCAGCACGGGAAGGTTGTTGAGCTTGGCCGCTAGCTCGCTTCCCAACGCCGCCGCTCCTTCGGCTGCTCGTTCACGTGCCAGCTTTGCTGCAGCCGTGGTGGATGCTGTGGGCACTTGCTCTGCCTGGGGGAAATTGTGCTGCAGCCAGAGGCGGCATTGCCCCAGCACCTGCGGGTGGGAATAGATCGTGCGAATTTCCTCGCGGGGGATGGATGCCATGAGGCAATTTTGTACACTTTGGTGCATTTGGGCGCAGATGCGCAGGTTGGTGCTTCCCAGCAAATCCATGGCTTGGGTCACGGAGCCATCCGTACTGTTTTCAATGGGGATGACACCATAGTTGATTTGCCCGCGTTCCACTGCGGTGAACACCTCGCGGAAAGATGGATAGGCAAACAGTTCTACGCTCTCCCCGAAGCGCGATAACGCCGCTTGGTGGCTCCAAGTACCCTCCGGCCCCAAGTAGCCTATCTTCATGTTCCCCTCCAACAGGAAAGAACAGCTCACTATCTGGCGGTAGATGCTCAGCAAGCTTTTTTCGGGCAGTTCCCCATTGTTGAGCTTCATCAGCTTAGCAATGAGCGCGGTCTCTCTCTCCGGCACAAAAGTTGGCGCTCCGTCGGCCTTTTTTATCTCGCCGACACCATGCACACACCGCGCACGTTGCTTCAGCAACTCCACAATCTGTGCATCAATGCTATCTATTTCTTTTCGCAGCTCGTCCAATCCCATAGCGTTATGCCCCACAGCCTAGCATATATAGCCCCCTTTTTCAATGCTAAAGTATGCCCTCGACACGGGGCGCCACGCACAGCCCCAAGATTTTGCAAATGATGGGTGGCCGCAGCCCATAAAAAACGGCAGCCTTGGTGGGGCTGCCGTTTGAAAATCATTGTTTCTCGGTGGGGGCTTTATCAGGACTGCTCCTCGGTGGAGGCTGCTACGGCCTCCGGTTCAGCGGGAGCTTCTTCCGCAGCAGGGGCGGGTTCCTCGGGCGCGGGGGCAGGGGTGGCCTCGGCCTTGGGCTCTGCCGGCTTCTTGTCACCCTTCTTTGCGGGCTTGCGCTTGCCCTTGCCTTGGGGGCGGCTTTGCTGCACCGGGGCGGGGGTGGGCGCCAACTCACCCTTGGGATACCAGATAGAGTTATCAGCCGTCACCACGATGAAACCTTGTTCCAGCAGCCAAATCATATCATTGGTGTAGGGGGCGTATGCCTCGGTGGCCTCTGCTGTGCCGCTCGGCACACCGGAAAGCTCGGCAAACATAGCCTCCACCTTTTTGCCGGAGTTTGCCTTGCACCATTCTACGATAGAAACCATGCGATCTGCCAGCACCGTGTCGGCCGGAATCGTGCGCACGCGGCTGGGCCCGGTGAAATGCTTGCCCTGCCACTTGTAAATGGGCATGTGGTGGCGAGCCAACCCGTGGCAAAGATTCGGGATGAGCATCTGCGGGGAGCGGCGGGTCTTATCTGCCAAAATGGCCTGGTGGGCGGCCAATCCGGGGGAGAGTACCTTGCGAGCTGTTGCTCCGTTGATGAACACCTTGTCCGTGGTCTCATACACCTTGGCGTATCCATTGGCCAAGAAATCAGCCTCCACGGCGCGGGTATCTTCCAGTACCACTTCCTCTGCGCCCTCGCGGGTGGGCTTCCACACGGTCTTGTGCTTGGCTGCCTCCAACCACGCGGCCACAGCTTCCTCGCTCTTATCCAGACTGATGCGGTTCTTGAAGGCATCCAGCGGCATATTGGCGTACTTGCTGCGGTACAAATTCATGAGTGCGGCCTGGTAGCCATGCCAGTTCACAGGCCCAATCACCTCACCGCCCATGCTGCACGTGGCAATAGCTGTGAATGTACCCTTGGGTGCCTCTGTCTCCACCTGTTCGGTGGTGTAGAACTCGCCAAACCACGGGGCATCCCACAGATAAGACACTGCCTCAGCCTCGGTCAACCAGCAAGCTCCATCCTCCTTGGTGGAGTGAATCAGCGTGCTGCCGCCCTCTTGCTTCATGAACACCAAATCGTAGCGGTCTTTGGCGGCCATGACTACGCGAGCCAAATCCAACAGGGAGTGGGCGCGCTTTTGCTTTTGAATTTCCTTGGTGAAAACCTCCAGTATCGTGTTGCAGGGGCGCAGTTCCACGCGGTATCCCTCAGCAGGTTGCGGCAGCTCTTTTTGCGGCTGCTCACGGCGGCGATCACGGTCGCGCCCTTTCTGCATGTACGGTTTGCCTCCCTGTTCGCGGTTGTTGCGGTTGAACGGGCGCTCGCCTCCCTGCCTGCGGCCGGGTTTGCGCTCGCCACGGGGCTCGCGCGTGTAGCTTGCCGGTATCTTCACACTTGTTTCCGCTCCTTTTCTGGCCCAAGCCGGGCCAAACTGAAATCCCGTCAACTCTGAAAGGTCGAAGGGTTGATTGCCTCCCTGGATGTTTTCGTCCATAGTCTAATAAGTTGTCGTAGCTGCCTAAGCCTACCTTTATTTTCGCCCCTTGGCAATCTTTTTTTGCGCCCCAACCCTTGATTTTACGCAGAATTTCCCCTTTGTAACATGTTAGATGGGAATCTGCGGGGCTCTCACCATAGCACATAGCGTCAAAAATGCCATGCCCGCCACAATCGGGGGAGAAGAAAAGCCCGTTATTTTGGGGTAAAACAACGGGCTTTTCATGGGTGGGGCGTTGTTACATCAGGCTGATTCCTCCTGCATAGATGCCGCCTCCTCCGTTCCCTCACATTGCGCTTCAAACATAGCAGCCTTCTCTCGTTTGATTTGGTTGATGCCGGCTTGCACCAACCCCAAGGCAATAAACCAAGCGGCGGCGCCGGTTCCAATCCATACATAGTTGTGGTAGTCACCCAGCAAATCGCTGTTCCAGAGCATGTGCAGCACAATGGGGATGATGGCAATGCGCCAAAAACGCATATCGCCGAAGATGGAGAAATCAATATCCGTGGCATTTTTGGCTCGTTTCCCTTCCTGCATCTTCAGGCTCATGACGTGCCAGAATGCACCGGCGGTGATAGCCGTCCACACCACATGGCCCATCGGCGCCCAAATTGCTCGCATTTCCATGACATCCTCGCTCATGTAGCGGAATACATAGCCGGCCGATTCAAAGGCGGCGAAACCCGCGCCAACAGCTGCGCCGATGAGCAGCCCGTGCAGAATGCGGCCGTCTCGGTGTGTCTTGGCGCAGATGAACAGAGCTGCCAGCAACTTTGCCGGCTCCTCAATGGAGCCTGCCCAGTATGCTGCATCAATATCCACTTTGTCGAACAAGAACAAGGCCAAAATCAAAGACAACAAACCGCCGAACACCATGGCCTTCACCGCCTCGTAAAATGACATGTCTTGCCGAATATTCAGCTCGTAAAACAGCACCATCATACACAGCGGCATACCAAACGAACCCACAAAAATATAGCCCGGTATCAAATTGGCATTTTTGTACGTTTCCAACGCCCAACCGAACCCGAAATACAACAGTACACAAGCAATCAGCAAGCGAGAGAATACCCACGGCGTGGGCCATGTTGCGGCCACCGCTTCCAAGCCGGGTGTGGTCTCTTTGGTGCCGCGGCAAAACAGCCGCACCACATCATCATTGCTGTGCTTGTTAAAAAGCTCCGAAAAGAAAGTCTTGAAGGAAAACCCGTCAATCTTGCTCAACCCCGTGGCATTGTTGATGAGTTCGTGCGCCATCTCTACCTTGCTCTTATCGGAGTTGACTATTGCGTCCAATTTTTGCTTGATGAGCTGCCCGGCTCCTTCGCGGAATACCTTGCTGGCCGGCTCCCATTCCTGCATCCCCTCGCACCACACCTTGGTACTGCCGGAGATGGTGCCGTCCTTCAACTGCTTATGGAGGCTTTCTTCATCTATCGGCCCCTCCTGTTTATCCCCATCTTTCAGGATATAGTATTGCTTCATGTCCTTGCCTTTCTTGCGTTAGTATGATGTCGACACTTCTTTCAAACAAGTTTGTGTTGGGTGTTATTGTAAGAAAAAAGCGATAAAATACAAGCTCGAAATATCAAAACGTGTAAATAAATCTACGCGCGATTGAACCGGGGTCACAGCTCCAAATCACAAAATTCTTCTTCTTCTTCCTCCTCCTCCTTGGGTTTGTGGGGGAGGTCTCTTTTGCTGTTCGTTTCTTGGGGGATACTGTTCGTTTCTTGGGGGCGTAGGTCATCTTTGCTCTGATTCCTCTTTTGATGTCTCTCCCGGTGTTCGCGGTAGCTCATTTCTCCACGTTTGCTTCTCAGCTCCTTCATTTGCGACTCCACTTGTTCCTTTTGCTGCTCCAGTTTTTTTTGTTGTTGTTCAAGTTTGGCAATCGCCTTATCGATGCTTGCGTAGCGATTGGCTCCACGCAACAAGGTGTGTCTAACACTTAAATTGTATGACGTCAGGCTTGCTGTGTGCTTGCATTTTCCCGTGTTGTCACCGCGCCCATCGCATATGCACGTGTTGCAGTCACGGCATTGTTCGTGCAGCCGGATGAGTTTGCGGGTGGTGTCTAGTTGTTGGGAATAGTTCTTTCTCTGCTGATTTAATTCCTCTATTTTAGCTGCTATAGACTCAGCCGTTTCAGGCTGCTCTCCTGCAGCCGGCAGATTCTCCTGTTCTCCCATTGCTGCCAGTTGCTCCTCCGCTTGTTGCAGTTCGTCTTCCAACTCATAAATCTTATCATTCACCTTTTCCTGGTTGCGCTCCACCCCTTCCAACTGCTTCTCGAGGCGGGAGATGGCTTGGTCTATACCGGAATAGCGCTTGGGGCCGTGCGGCAATTGGTGACACACGCGCAAGCGTTTCTTCTTGTAGTATCCCACCGCCCAGTGGCGGCATTTGACATCATCGTGATCGCAATTGCCGGATCCACAATCTCTGCACTTTTCATGCAGCTCCATGCGCACGTTGATGTAGTCTATCTGCTCCTGATAGCGCGCAAGTTGTCCCTGCAATTTCTGAATCTGTTTCCGGAGTCCCACTATCTTTTTCTGCATTTTGCCCTCTTCCTTTTTGGAACGCTCCTTCTCCTGTTTCTGAGACGTCATCACAGCCGAGTCCTCTTGCGCTCCGAGTGCGATACCTGTCGCTATGCTGCCTATACCCAGCCACGCCAGCCCAAGCAATACGAAGACTGCTTGAATATGCCGGAATATCTCCCCTAAGTTGCTTGGCCTTTTTTTCATTATTTCTACGCTAAACACACTCTCTCTACCTCTGCTTAATTGCGAATATAGCAGAAACGATACTATATGCAATAGAAAAATGACAAAACAAAGTTTTTTGTCAACAAGAGTATCCTTATTGCCCTTCGTATTGATGCTGTTTTTTCTTAATGCAATAAATACTAAGGCAGGACCATGTGTCCTGCCTTTTTTACATCTTTGTGCTTTATCTCGTCATCATGAAAGGCATGAAGAAAAAGAGGGCTCATTTCTGAAAAAAGGAGCCCTGCACGTGAAAAGTTTGCGCGCTGTCAGATTTGCACGGTTTCGACCCCATCCCACGAGGTGCAGGCGAATCAGCACCTACAAACAATCTTGAGCTTACGCATACCGGTTCCCGGACGTTCCAAGTTGTACGCTTATTATGTTCTCTGCTGGATGATACAGAATTGTCTAGTAGATTAGCTTTCCATGGGCTCGTCCTTTAATCTTCTGATTTTTTCTTTGATTTTTTCTCGTAATTGGTTAATTCTTGCACGTTGATTGACGTCTAGTACTCGACCTACCCCAAGCCTATGTTGCATCTCATCACTGATGTTTTTTTCGAAATCGAGCAGTAAATTCAGCCATTCTTTGCTTTTGGAGAACTCATTAGGGTAGCGATCATATAGTTTTACAAGGACTTCTTTTAGTTCGGGAATTCGTTCTTGTAGTTCTAGGTATTCGTCTGAAAAAAACGCAGTTTCGGGACAACCGATACCTGTGAGCATAAGCTCATACACATCGTAACCATCGAATATGGCCTTGGCTATTTCTTCCTCTGTTTTATACAGACGCTGTTGATATTCTGCCACAAAGACTTCTAAATGATCTTTCTGAGCACTTTCAATTTTTTCTATCCACCGTCTGCGATCTCTTCCTAACTCATAGTACCGCGATTTATACCAGTAAGCTTCCCACAGTCTTTCTAATGCAACATTGAACATTTCTTCCTTTGTTTTGTACAGCTCTGTTTTTCTCGGCGCTCCTGACTCATCGTAATAATTCATACGATATACATCATTTCTCCGATTTTTTAGTATACTTGGTAAGTCAACGATAAAACGATAGCGGTTAACAATATAGGATCTGCTCTGCTCATCAATTTTATCGTCGGAGGATTGAAGAGAACAGGTAATGAGAACAAATATGACTGACAACAGAATGACGAGGCATGCCAATTTTCGTTTTTCGAATAAAAAAGGTTTAACATGCGTCCATGCGTTATGTGCACACTCTTTACTTATTAGCTTTTGGTTTACGAGTTTTTGACTCTTTTTCTTTATTGTGCAGGTTACGCTTTTGATGGCATCCGTTGCCCGCGTATCATATTTAGGCGAATCCGTAGATTTCTTACTACCATCCCTAGAAAAGATGTTTTCTACAGTGTCATAGGAATCCATCCCCTCGCACCAGATGAGCTGGTCATAGTTCAGTTGTCCGGATTGGAGTTGCTTCAGAATGTCCTCTTCCGTGAAGGGACCTTGTGGGTTTGTTCCATCCGGGGATATATAGTACTTCTTCATGCCGGTAGACAGATGTGTGATATGTGGGTATCAGAACGCTTGAAGCTGAGCTTCGGGTTGTTGAGGTTGCTGTGGCCGCTCTTGAGGAAGGGGTGTCACCTTGATTTCTTTCAACCTGGGGGCAATTTTCAGGCCGGCGTTGGGTTTGATACGTTTGCGCCAAGGCTCATAACCGGCAGCAGAAATGCTGAGCATGCCCGGTACGGAAGGAATGCTGACGGTGCAGGGGGTGTTGCCTACAAAATCACCGTTGAATTCGACATCTGCACCTTCGGGGGTGGAGTTGATGGAGACTTCTACCATCGGGGCGCTGTGTTCCAGTTCATCCGGGGCTCCGGAGGCTATATTCAGCTTGGCCAGGAATTTCGGCACACAGGTGGAGATGGCTTTGCGCATGATGGCTTCCCAATCGTAGATGCTCGTCATGTTGGTGACGCCATGCGGGATGCGCAGGACGATTCTTTCCTGCATGCTCTCGCCGGCGATAATCTCCATGGTCTGCACATCAATGATGTTCAAATCAAGGCTGATGCTGGTGATGACCTGTCTGCGGTTTACGCCGTAGGCAAACGCCGTTGTTTCATCTACACGGAAGCGGTTGATGCGCCCGCGCATCAGGTATTTTGCATTCATGCTCTTGAGTGCGGAAAGCAGCGAAGAGCTGTCCGCGCTGCCGGAGCTTTGGTAGGCTAACTCTTGCTCTGCTGCCTGAATGGCCGGTTCGGAGCGCGAGAGAATGCGAAAACGCCGGGTGGCGGCGATAGCGTTGTTGGCAGCATCTGCCGCGATTTCGCCGGCAATGGCGGGAAGCCTCCATTCGCCCGGGGCATATTCTACGGTGAGATTTTCAATGTAGCGTGAATTGTCGGCGTTGGTGTCAACATCCAATTGCTCCTTGGCTGCGCGTTTGACGGTGCTGGTGTAGGAACCCGGTGCAACGCGGGTGACATGTCCGTTTGTTTGGTTGGAGAAAGCCGGTACGGCGATGATGGGCTTGTCTCCTGTTTCCTGAGCTTGGGCTGCGCCAAGAAGCATGGCTGCCAGCATACTGCATGTTGTGGCGATGTTTTTGATGTTCATGGGATTGATGTGGATTAGTTTTGTTTCTTGATGATGTATTTTTTTGATGGGGTGAAATCTATTTTGTATCTGATGACATGGGGAAGCCCTCGGTCATCGTAAGTGATTCCTATGGTGTATTCCATTTTTATGGAGGGTGTCTCCCCGAATCCGTTACGTATAGTGTAAGTTCCGTGAGTAGGGTGCTTTACCCATTGTTCTGCGAAATTCTGTCTAGAAAAGCAATTTGAAGGGCACTGACCGAAGATCCCGGTAAATTCAATTTGTTTGTCTGCATCATTTTTCAAACAATTCGCGATGGTTTCGATAACTAACTCTTTTTGAAGTTCTCTCAAAATGGCTTTTCTATCTCCATTGTGTTCTTTGTAAAGTTGATGAATACGTTCTTCCATTCGCGTCTTATGCTCATCTTCGATGATGCGTTCGCCTTCATAAACGAGTTGCATATCACGATTTCGTGCGTCAAGGTCGTCCATAAAGCTGTTGAAATCATTTTCTGAAACGCCGGCCCCGGAGCTATTCGGCACGCTACCTTTTTTCTGAGAGAAAGTATGGGCAACCAGTAAGTTTCCTTTGGGGATAGCACTGATTTGGAGCTTGTATTTGTTGCAGGTTGTGGAGCCGGTAGTGGCGGAGAGCCGGCCCACGGCGCCGATTCCTTGCCCGGGCATCACCTCATTGCCGTTCAGGGCTGTTTCTCTGGCTGCGAGGCGAAAATATTCACGCTCAAAGAGGATATTGCCTTTGTGCAGAAGCAATGGGATGATTTGGGCGAAAGCCATGCGAGCGTCTCGCGTATTATCAGCGCTAAGCCTGCTTTCTTGGACGATGGCGATTCCGGTTTGCACACGCTTTATCTTAGCGGCCAGGGTCTCAAGCTCTTTTTTATCAATTTGGGGAAGAGAGTTTGCGGCAAGCTTGCGCGAGTGTCCTTGGTGCAGCTGCTGTTCGTCACGTGTCCACTGTACACCACTGTATCCGGCAGCTACGATGCGCGTGTCTGCTGCGCGGAAAAGCCGGTAGCTGATGTAGCCCACCTTATCGCCGGGAGTGCTAAAGATTTCTCCCATCAAAATGGCTTCTGAGCTGTTTAATTGCTCACCATCGAGGGATAGCCCGCTTTCTTCGGCTACAAGTTTGCTGTCCTCACGGTCAAAGTATGAGATATTGTGGGGATTTTTTTCACTTAGTTGTTCTATCAGCAGGTTTCTCACGTGCGCTGTCAGTTCGTTGCTCTTACTACCGTTGTGAAGAAAAGTAAGAAGCGAAATTGAGCTCACCCCGGCTTGATGCGCTTTGGTGGAGATGTGGCTCACCATCTCATTTATAATCTGTGAGCAATCCGGATAACGGGGTGCCGGTTCAGGTGCCGGTCCCGGCGTTGGGGCAACGAGGTGGGTCGCTGCGCTTTCCGTGGCTTCTTGGGTGTCGGGGGCTTCCTCCTGTCTGTCGGTTACTGCATGGGGTGCGTGTTTCTTCAACCGTTTTATTGCGGCTTTGTTGCCTTTGTCTGCGGCTCGTTCCCACCAGGCAATGGCTTTTTCTGTGTTTTGCCCGTAGTAGACTCCATGCATGTACATGTCTCCAAGGTAGACCATGGATTGGGTGTCGCCCCGGTTTGCTGCTTTTTCCCACCAACCAACGGCGCTGGCAACATCTCGGCGCAGGCTGTATCCATCATACAGGCGTTTCCCCAGTATGCGCATGGCGCCGGGGTCGCCCCTGCGAGCCCGTGTCAACAATTCCGTAGATGATTGCGACCACGCTATGCCGGGAAAAAGAAGTGCGGCTGTAATTGCTATATGGGATAGAATTCGCATATGGTTCATTTAGTGCGGAAATTGATTTTTCGAGTTTGTTTATATTTGTTGATGCTCATCGTGGGGTGCGCTATTGCGGTGAGGGGTGGCAAAAAGGATATAAAAGAACTCAAAAATATATTATAAGGCGGTATGCAAGATATATATAAAACAAAATAGCGGCAAGTCAATACCAAAAGTGCCGCTTTGGAAACTTTTGCCAAGAAGTGAAATGACGGCTTGGGGCTGTGTAGGTGTCAATAATAGGGCTCGAATCCTCTGATGCGCAGCTTCCTGCTATCAGAGGAGGAAAGGTTTGCCGCTGCGGGGTATTTTATATTTGCACGGTTTCGACCCCATCCCACGAGGTGCAGGCGAAAGCGCCGATGCTGGGGTCGCTCTCGCAGAGGAGGACAGCGCCACGCAGGGAGCGGGCTGCCAGGATTTTGCTGCGTTCGGTGGCAGGGAGCGGGCCCGGTGTGGCAGATTCTACTATGAGGGGTTGCATGTGGCCGTCCTTGTGACAAATCATGCAACGATGGGGCTCTGTGGTTGTTTCCGAGATGAGGAGGCAGCCCGCGTTGTGTATGTCTTCCAGAGAGGTCCAGAAAAAGCCGCCGCCGGCCTCGTGGTTGCGGGTATCGGGGTAGCGGCAGTTGCGGCAGCGGTAGCCGAGGATAGGCCCACGGAGTTCTTCCACAACCCCGCAAGGTGCGGGGGAAAGCTTACCGGAGGGGGTGGTGGTTACCTTCACCTCCGTACGGTGAATGGCTTGTTGCAGTTGCTGAAGCTGGTGGCTGCCGCAGTTGGGACATGTAAACGTGATATACATGGTTGATGGAGTCTCGTGACGGAGTTAAAAATATAGCAATCCAGATATTTAGTCAATAAAAAACTGATAAAAGGCGAAAAAAACTGGAATTATGGCGAATATCGGCTTGCCAAAGTGTGGCGTTAATGCTATATTGCGCTGCGTGAAGGCGCAAAATCAAGACGAGTTGAAGTTGAATGTGAAGTTGTGGCTCAAAGCCAACAACTACAGCTACGCTTGGCTTGCCGGGAAGTGTTTTGTGACGGAGGCAACGGTGCGCAACTGGATGGCCCGCAAGGTGATTCCGGCTTCCAAGGAGTTTATCATCCGTGAGTTGATGAAAGACATGCCGCTCTCTCTCCCCTCTCGTGTGCAGGTGACGGAGGAGACACATGTGACGCTGAGCTTGGATTCTGCTACACGCCGGACTCTGGAGAAGAAGGCTTTTGCCCAAGGGAAGACTCTTGCAGAGTTTTTGGCCGATGAAGTACCCCGTCTTGGCGGCGAGGGAGCTGAATCTGCAGAGGGATGAACCCACGATGAAACCGTGCCTTTGGGGTGCGGTTTTTGTTGCTTCGCTCCCGGAGCGTATGCCTTGCAGTACGAAAATGCGCGTTTGACAAGGGGGCGCAAGGTGTGTAAAATGATGAAGGAATAGCTGTTCGTGTAGCACGAAGTGTATGGATATCGTATCATTACCACCGGGAACTCAAATAGGAAATTACAAGATTCTCAAGACCCAAGGGCAGGGGGGATTTGGAATGACCTATATAGCATGGGACAAGGGCTTGGAGCGCAATGTGGTGCTCAAGGAGTGTTTCCCGGCTACGATATGTCGCCGCACGGATACGGGTGGCTTGGTGCCGCTGCAGGAGCATTTGGAGGATATGTATGTGGCGGCCATGGCCGATATGCGGCGGGAGGCGATGATGCTGGCCAAGCTGAGTCATCCCGGCATAGTGCCGGTGTATGATGTGTTTGAATCGCAGGGCAGTTTGTTTTATGTGATGCCTTGGTTGAATGGCGGCAGCTTGCGGGAGCGAATGGATGAGGCACAGGCGGCAGAGAAAAGTATAGATCCGCAGTTGGCGCAGGAGTGGTTGATGGCGCTGCTGGATGCGCTGGTGTATTTGCACTCGCAAGGTGTGATTCACCGTGATTTGAAACCGGATAACATTGTGTTCAATGCAGAGGATAAGCCTGTGTTGATTGATTTTGGCTCGGCTCGCAAGTATGTGGAGCATTCGGTGTCGCAAGGGGAGTTTTCGTGGCGCTATGCTGCGCCGGAGCATATTACCGGCAAGGGGGAGTTGGGGCCGTGGACGGATATGTATTCGCTGGCTACCACTTGGTATGAGGTGCTGAGCGGTTGCGATGCAGAGGATACGGTGCGCCGCCTGCAGAAGGATGAGTTGGTGCCGCTGCGCAAGCTGAAAGGGGCGCGTAAATGGCCCCGCGCTATGGTGGATTCCATCATGCGCAATATGTCTTTGGAGCCCGTGGATCGCTGCGAGACAGCGGAGCAGTGGCGGGATTGGCTGAGTAAAAGTGCACAGCCGCGCGGTCTGAGGTCCAAGCAGCGTTGGTTTGGCTTGCCACGCTGGGCTTGGTATCTCTTGTTTGGTGTGGCTGTGGCCGTGGGGCGCTTTGCCGCCCAGTTGTATGTGGAGGCACATCAATCCAAACCGCAGGGGTCGGAGAATTTGTTTGTGGAAATGGAGGATGGTTCGCTCATGGTGGAGAAAGCTCCGAACTCCCATGATTTGAAGCCGGTCATGTTTATTCCCAAGGGGGATAAAAAAGCGAGCGAAGAGGAGTCGGACGCAGCCGCCGAGGCAACAGCTCCGGGGAGCCCCGCTTTCATGGAGAAGTTGTTTGCCGATTTTTGTGCACACCATGCAGCGGCTATCAAGTCTTTTCGGGAGCGGAAAGATGAGTTGTTGCGCCAACGAAGCGCGAACGTGCAGGAGTTTGAGCGGCGGTTGGCTGCGTTGAAAGCCGAACTTTTGCCGCAAATCCGCAAGACACCACGCCCGGCCGGGGCTATTGGAAGCTTGGACTCCCCGTGGCTGCGCTTACAAGCCGAGGTGGATGCCCAAGTGAATGAGCTTTGTCAGGAGTTCAGGGATAAAGACCAGCCGTTGCTTTCAAAATTGTGGGATGAAGTGAACCCGATGCAAGAGATACTGAATGAGCCGGCAGCTCATTATCCGCATGGCACGACGGATGAATTGGTGCGCCTGCCCATGCTGGCAGAGCGCTTGAAAAAAGAAATCATCGACGATGTTGAGGTGAACGCATTATTGCTAGAGGCTCCATGGAGAGATTCTCACCACATCACGGCCGATTGGTTCAAGCAGAGCGGAGCGGATTTGGCCGAGCAAGAGTAGTCTGCTCTCAAATGCTTTCTTCCGTAAACTCCACACCGAGGATGCTGATGTCGTCGTCCTGCTGGGGTTTGCCGGTGAATTGCTGCATGCCGGCCAGGGCGATGTCGATGGTCTCGCGGATATTTTGCGGGGCTCGGCGGCTCAGGAACTCCATGATGCGGTTGGCGCCGATTTCCTCGCGGGCGCTGTTCATGGCTTCGACAAGCCCATCTGTGTAGAGCATGAGCTTGGTGCCGGGTTCGAGGATGATTTCGCTCTCGCGGTACATGGCAGATTCCAGCAGCCCCAGAGCAGGGGAACGCGGTATGGGCGGGAGGAAGGCAGAGCCGGTCGGGCTCAAAATGATGGGTGCCGGATGCCCTGCGCCGGAAAGGGTGAGGCGGCGGGTGTTGAGATCCAGGTACACGTAGCAGGCCGTGGAGAACATGGTGATGTTGGCCTGGCTGAAGATGCGGTATAGCTGGCGGTTCAGGGAGGAAAGCAGCAGACCCGGCGTATCTGCCAGGTTGGAGGCTTGCTCCATGAGCCCTCGCAGCATGGACGCTATGAGCGCCGCGCGGACGCCGTGTCCCATCACATCGCATATCAGCATGCCAATGCCGGATTCTCCCACGGGGTATACATCATAAAAATCCCCGGCTACGCCACTGGAGGGCATGTACACATGGTGGAAAGAGGCCACGCGGCGCAGCCCATCGCCCTCCCACACGCGGTCTGCAATGCGCTGGGGTTGCAAGGCACGTTGCACCTCGCGCGCCAAGCTGATTTCATGTTCCAGAATGCGGTTGCGTTCATCCAGCTGCTGGGCCATGTTTTGGTAGCGGTGCTGGGTCTCGATGAGTTCCGTCACATCCGAGGAAATGCCCACAATGCCTTTCACGGAACCATCGGAGGCATACCAGGGGAACTTGGAAATGCGGCTCCATGAGCGGTGCCCTCCTTTCCATGTCTCAAGGTGGATTCGGTTGGTGATGGGTTTGCGGCTTTCCATGACCTCCAGTTCTTCTTGGCGTGCCACGGAGGCATCCGCAAAGAAGTTGGTATCCTTGCTGCCGATGAGGTCGGAAGGGGTGGGAACGCCCATCTTGCGTGCGGTGGCCTCATTGGCCAGCACGAAGCGGGATTCTCGGTTTTTGAAGTAGATGTTGTCCGGCAGGTAGTTGATGAGCGTGCGGAAGAGATCTTTTTCCTCCATGGCATGCAAATCCGTCATCTTGCGGCGGGTGATATCCACCCATACGCCGACGAGTCGCAGAGGTTTCTTGTTCTCATCGCGTTCCAAGAGTCCATTGACACGAATCCAACGCCAGCCACGGGAACGTTGGTTGAGAAGGCGCACCTCGACCCGTAGCGGGGTTGTCATGGGCCAATTGAGGTAGCGCTGCACTTCGGAAAGGAAGAATGCGCGATCTTCCTCGTGGATGGTGATTTCCGGTTCGGTGAAGATGTTGGGTGCATGCTCGCGGATGGGGAGCCCCATCATGCGCATGCACTGCTCGGTGTAATAGATCTCCCCGGATTCCAGATACCAGCAGTACACACCTTCCTCCGCAGCGCGTAAGGCTTTGCGGACAATTTTCCAGTTGAATACACCCGGAACGGATTGGGATGGCGGACGCTGTGGCTCACCGTGGCTCATTACCATACAATCTACGCTAAAGCGAGCGTTCTTTCAAGCAGAAAGCAATGAAAATACTCTAAAAATGCAAAAAAACGCTTGCGGCTCCCATTTTAGAGGGGGGCGGCAAGCGCAGATGCACCCCACCCCTTTTCTTGCGCGATAGCGCCAATTTTTTCAATGTGAATTTTGCAATTGATATTCAAACCCCGGTAGCTATTTAAACCACATCTCGCCTCATGCGTTTGCCCTAGGGTGTTATCTGTTTTTCTTTACAAAGGAAGGAGATTCAGGTAGCATGAGCGCGATGAGAGCGTTGCTTGCAGTAGCAGGGGTGTTGGTGGTATTGGGCTCGGTTGGGTGTTCGAGCCCTGCACCGGGAACTGTGGAAGTAGATACACACCAACAAGGAGCGGGCCCCTTGTTTTCGGATTATGCTTCTGCACTCGACTATGCTTTTCGCTCCATGGCACAGGGCAAATCCCCTATTTGCATGCGGGTGATGAGCGATGGCTCGCAAATTGCTAAAAAGCTTGCCCGCGATTGTGTGAAGTACGCGATGATTACGCAGATACGCAGTGTGGCATATGGCAATATGGTGACATTGCACCCTTCCTACGTAGATGATACTTTGCTGTTGGCTGTGCATCGCGGCGATTTACCGGAATCTTCCCTGAGCGCCGCCCAGCGCAATGCTTTGCGCAAAATGCAAGGTGTGGTGCAGAATATTGTGCGTAGGCATTCCGGGCAGTACGAGCAGGCGTTGGCTATGCACGATTACATTGTGCAGACCTGCGCGTATGATTCGGAGATGAAAGTGTGGAATCAGGAAAGTGTGACGGTGGATTTAATCAATACGCATCGTTCTGTATGCGATGGCTATACACGCTTGTACCACCTGATGCTTTCCCTGGCCGGTATGGACAATAAGATTGTGTTGGGCCGGGGCTCCGATAACGTGACACATTCATGGAACTTGGTGTGCTTGGATGGCACATGGACCCACGTGGATTGTACTTACGATGACCCGGTGCCGGATGCTCCCGGACGCGTCCTGCGCAATTACTTTGGCATGTCGGATGCTATGATAGCCCGCAATCATACATGGGTGCGGGCAGATTACCCCCGCGCAAGCTCAAGTTCCATGTATTATCCCACCACGCGGGGACTGCGTTTCAAAACCATGGAGGAGTTCTTGCGCTATGGGGCAAGCTATGCAGCCGCCGGGCACAAAACCATCACGGCTTACGTGCAGGAGCTGGATTCTTCCCATGTAGATGCAAAATCCCGATTGGAAAAAGCCCAGGCGCAATTGCGGATGAATCTCGTGAAAATCTTGCAGAATGATTCTGCAACGCCGGGCATTATTCATTGCCACTTCCGTTGAGGTGGCAGAGCTGCTGTATCAGGCATCCAGCTCGTTGAGCACAACCTCCGGATGCGCGAAGGGATAGTGGTAGCTTGAGAAAGCGGTGCCAAGCCCCAAGGGTTCCCAATAGGCTCGCATGTTGTCCGGGGGAAAGATTTCATCCTTGTCACCAATGTATGCTTTGTCCCACTTGAGTCCAATGGTGGGGTTTTCTTTGCACCAGGCAGACAAGTTTTGCAGCTCCGCGATTTTATCGAGCGGGTCGCGGTCGGGGTAGGGGCCATCCGGCATGTAGCGCTCGGCGTCTTGGCTCTCGGCGGCGGGGTTGGAGCCACCGTTGCGAGCCAAGCTGCGCATGGTGCGCAGAACCACACGCAGGCGCATGCCGTAGCGGTCATCCACAGGGTAGGGTGTGCCATTGAGCGCAATGGCTTTGTAGAGGGGCAGGTGGCGGCAGGCTTGTTCGGAAACCCACACACCAAAGGACCATGCAAAGAGGTAGATGCGGCGGTATTCTCCCAGTTCTTCTGACGTCAGCGGGTGGATATCCGTGTAGTTGCAAATGGCCAGCACATCATATCCGGCCGGGCAGATGTGATTGATGGCGTTGGGGGTGGCAGCCCACCCCAACATGTAGAGAATGAGGTCGCGATTTCCCTCTTTTCTGAGCCAGAACTGCTGCATGTCCGGGAGTTATTCCTGATATTCTGCCCATGAGGAGCTGGTTTCCCACACACGCACACGCTCCAGGCGTACGCAGCTGCGTACCGGGTAGGTACATTGGCCGCTTGCTGCGCGGCGCAAGGCTGCCGCAGCGTGTTGATATACTGCGTAGGCCATGGCTTCGCTGGTGGGGTCTTGCTGCTCGAAGGGGATGATGCGGTCGCCGTAGATGGAGCGAAACTCCTTGAAGTGAGGATCTTGTGTGTTCATGCACAAAGCATGGTCGAATTGCTCCAGAAACCCGCCCATCATTTCTTTGATTGCCTTGAAATCCAGTACCATATCTTGGCTATCAAGCGTATCCGCGCAGAAGACAAGTTCCACGCTGCGAGTATGGCCGTGCGGGAATTGACAGCTGCCCGGGTGTTTGGAGAGCAGATGCCCACTCTCCAGTTCAATGCTTTTACAGATGCGGTACATGTAGCTCTCAGGCAATGGGCGTGACGCCTTTTTTGAGGATGATGTTGCCGTACTTGGCGGTTTCTCCACTCACGACAACGGCGTAGGCCTGTTTTGCCCGTTCGTAGAAAGCATAGCGCTCCATGCGCTCAATTTCACCCGTGTACCCCATGGCTTTGCGGTATTTTTCTTCTACCGCCGGGTCGAGCGTATCACCGGGTACAGCTTCCATCATGATGACGGGGGTGGCGTAGCAATCCAGCTCGAACAGCGGAATCATGCCGGCCAACAGCGCATCTACTCCGATGCCGTCTGCTCGTACAACTGTGGAGTTGAAAGTATGCCCGGGGAAGTGAGCATCGGAGAGTACAATCTCATCTCCATGGCCCATTTCGGCCATGATTTTGAGCAAGGACGGAGATATGACGGGGGAAATTCCTTTCAGCATAGCAACTGTATGCTGCCACAGTTTGGCAGAGTTGTCAATGCCGAACTTTAGCGAAAAGCACTCGGGCTATGCGGTGTGGACGCATTGCCGTAGATGCTTTGGCTCCCCCGGTTGCTATTATAGTATCGGCGTGTTTTGGATGCTACGCGGCGTTGCAACTTGTTGCCGGGCAGGCAGGCAGAGAGACAGGGCAGGAGGTGATCCATCACCAGGATGTTGCCATCTGCCGTGATATGGATGCGATCCGGGGTGCGGATATTGGCTGTTTTGCCATTTTCCATCGTTACTCTGTGCAGGTATCTGCCATTGCGGTCGGCCAAGGTGGGGCGCATGTTCAGGAAGTAGGCACCATTTTTCTTGCAGGTCCACGACATGAGGTTTGTGATGGCTGATAGTTTCGTGTCAAATGGCTGTTTGCTCATCACAGGGGGACTCATCATGATGAGTGTTGCCTTGTGTTTGCGAACAATTTGGAAGATTTCAACAAGCTTTTTGTAGTATGCTTTTTTCCAAGAGGGGGAGAGGGGCTCGCCGGCCTCGGGCATGTTGTAGATATTCTGAGTGTCGTTGGTGCCAATCCACATGACAACAATATGCGGTTTGTGGGCAATCATATTCTGCTCCAGCACCTTGGGCCAGTTGTAGAAATCCGGGCGGGCAAGACCTGTCGAACCTTTGCCGATGGGAATTAGGGTCAGATTCTCGTAGCCATCCAGTGCGCGTTTCAGCTGTGGCCCCATGCCGGCCATAAGCGAATCTCCCGTGAGGAGAACTCGGGTCGGTTTTTGTATGCACCCTTCACCCTCGCGTACCAAGGTGCGGGTGATTTCTGCGGCCTGTGTCAGGGGCGTGGAGCAAAGGAGCATGAGCCCTATCAGAGCTGTTCGGATTTTGTTCATTTGTTCTTGCGTTTTTTCTTTCGGGTAGATTCTCTGTGTGTAGACGGTTTGTATTTGACCGTGACAACAAGTGGCGCGGGAGCCGTTTTCTTTGCCTCCTCATCGGTGAGACACCGTTCGGGGTGGGTTACGCTGAATTCTGCCAAATTTTTCTCTAACACCGGAACCAGCTGATTAATGAGTGCGTGGTTGCCTTCGGGGGAAAGGTGTACTTTGTCTTGGCGGCGCAGACGCATAATCTTGCCGTTGGCATCTTTGCGGAAAGCCATGAACCCTCCATTGGCATCTGCAAAAGTCTCATTGCTATCAACATAGGGAATACCTGTGCGTGTGCAATATTCTTTCTGGGTACGGGTAGTCTCTGCCAGCAAACGCATATATTTGCCCATGACGGGGAGGCCTATCCAAATGACTTTGGTGCCGTGTTCCTTGGCAATGTCGATAATTTCTTGCATTTTTTGCCCATAAACTTCGGACCACTGTGAGCCGCCTGTAGGCACATATGTGTTGCCGTGTTTGATGGGTTGACCATCGTTGGCTCCTATGAAGACAACGAGAAAATCCGGTTTGTGCTCTGCCAAAACTTCACGCATGTGAGCCGGCCAGTCAAAGAAGTCCGAGCGGCAGAGACCGGTGGAATATTTGGCAGAAAGGATGAATTGCAGACCCTTGCGGTGGTTGAGTCGGCGGTGGGTGCGGGGCCCCAAATCTTCCATGAGGGAATCGCCCATGAGCACAACTTTGCAGCGCACGGGGGGGGCTTGTTTGGGAATTTCCACCGGGGGCGTGGGTTCTGTTGTCGCGTCCGTATTATCGGTATCTGCAAGCGGTTGCTCCGCTCCGGGAATGGGTGTGGGGGCAGAATCCGGCTCACTCACATCTTCCAGCGGGGGCGCGGGCGGAGGAGTAGGCTGGATGACATCTACCATGGACGGTTCCGTTTGCTGCGGAGCCGGAGGCCACGGCAGCGGTTCCGCTGTGGTGAATGGCGAGGCCTCTGTGTCGAGCAGCGGTGCAGGTGGCTCAGGGGCATCGTGCCCCGGTGCAGGTTGTGGATCCGTCTCATCGTCCGAGGGGATGACGGCCTCTTGGGCGAGCGGCTCTGCGACCGGCTCAACGGGTCCCGGTTGGGGGGGCTGTGGGGTAGCCGGCTCCGGTTCTTCCGGTGGGGTAACCGGCTGTTCCGGTTCTTCGGTATCTACCTCATCTTCCGAATGGTAGGTCTCGTCTTCTTCTGTTTCTCCGTTGCCGAGAGCAATCCACTTTTCAAGCCACGTGCGCTGGGCTGTGTTCCATTCAGTCAGGCCGGTGTATTCTGAGGCGATGGTGAGCCAGTGTGCTGCGTCTTCTGCGCCGGGAAGGGCGGTGTCGATGATCTTGGTTGCATAGTGCTCTGCGTTTTGCAGAACATACACGCCGCCGACCAAGAGTGTGGCCAGACTCAATTTCAGGGCGTTTGGAAAGCGTGAGTTCATGCGCGGCGTTTATCAGAAGTTAAAGTAGATGAACGGCAGGGTGCCATCCGGCCCCATGTTCATGATAAGCCCACAGAGAAGGGCAACGACAATGGCTTGCAGTACCCACGGTAAGCGAGACTGCAAGGCGGTGAACCACCTGTAAAGGCCGGGGCCTATCCATTGTATGACGAGTCCGCACACGATGGCGAGAATGACCATCAGCGAGAATCCGTTGCCTTGTACATCCAGCGCACGCATGCGGTCGATGACCTGTACCGCGCTTTCCCAACTTTCTGCGCGGAAGAAAATCCACAGCAGCGCAATGAAATGTATGGTAATGACCCAAGAGAGTAGTTTACAAGGCACCCCCAGCCAGCAGGGTACGCGAGATTCCCCCACCACCAGCTTTTGTAGCTTCTTGAAACCATGTACCACGGCCAAACCTAATCCGTGTAGTGCCCCCCAGATGAGGAACGTGAGGCCGCTGCCGTGCCACATGCCGCCAATGAGCATCGTCATGAACAGGTTGACGTAGCGGTTCCCTTTCCGGCTGCCGCCCATGGGGATGTAGAGATAGTCTCGCAGCCAGGTGGAGAGCGTGATGTGCCAGCGGTGCCAGAATTCCTGCAAATCCGTTGCCATGTACGGGGCTTTGAAGTTCGGCGGCAGACGGAAGCCCATGAGGCGTGCTACACCGATAGCCAGATCTGTGTACCCGGAGAAATCACAGAAAATTTGGATGGTGTATGCGTACACACCCACGAGAACGGCGGCTGAGCTGTAATCTTGCGGTGAGGTGAATACCCCATCTACAATGTGTTCGGAAAGGTAGGATGCCAAGACCACCTTTTTGAACAAGCCGCTGATGATGTAGGCCATGCCTTCTGTGAAGTCGGAGCCTTCGGCAACTCTCTTTTGCTCCAACTGCGGGAAAAAGTCTTTCTCGCGCAGGATGGGGCCGGAAAGGACAGTGGGAAAGAAAGAAATATAGGCCAGCACATCCATGAAGCTACGCGGTGCAAGCTCTTTGTTGCGGTAGTGATCGATGCTGTATGAAAGGCCCTGGAACGTATAGAAAGAAAGGCCGACCGGCAGTACAATATCTGCCAGTGAATCAGAAAAGAGGAAGGAAAAGTCCCATCCTGCCAGACCTGCCATGGATATGAGGCTGAGTATCAGGAACTCATAGTATTTGAAATATGCCAGAATCAGGATATGTAGCGTAACATTGAAGCCGATGAGCCCTTTGCGCCCCATATCCGATAGTTTGGGCAAGAGGGCAGCCGTGCCCCAGTTCAATGTAGCTATGCCCAGCAGCAAGGAAAGATAGACAGGGCCTGCGCAGCCGTAGAATACCAGACCTGCTGCCACAAGAAACCACTTGTAGATCCCGCAAAAGCGGCGCACTCCCCAGCCTAGGAATAGAACCGGCAGAAAAAACAGAACAAAGCTGAGTGTTACGAAATTCATGAATAAGTGCGGGCGCGCAGATTATAGGAAAGAGCTATCTTCTTGTCAATAGAGAAGTGATGTTTTGTATTACTTGGGTATTACGCGCTTACAATCAAAGCCCCCGGCGCGTTTGCGGCGGGGGCTTTGATGAAAGTCGCTTAAGCGATATGAAGTGTTAGGCTTTTGCGGCTCGGCGAGCTCGCACACCCTCAGCCAGAGTATCAAGGATGCTCAGCGTGCCATCCCAATCCACGCAGGCATCGGTGATGCTGACACCGTATTGCAGAGGTTGCACGCATTTTTGGTTGCCGGAGTTGATGTTGCTTTCAATCATCACAGCCCCGATGTTATCCTCTCCTGCCGCAAGTTGTGCTGCTATGTTGGCTGCCACGTTGGCTTGCTCCTGCCACTTTTTGTGGCTGTTGCCGTGGGAGCAATCAATCATGATGCGGTTGCTTATGTTGGCTTTTTGCTGAACCTCCCACACTTGTTTTACATGCTCGCTGCTGTAGTTGGTACCTTGGGTGGAGCCACGCAGGATGACATGGCAGCTATCGTTACCGGAGGTGGAAACAATGGCGGAAACGCCTTGTTTCGTAACGGAGAGGAAGCAGTGCGGGTGTGCAGAGGATACAATGCCGTCCACTGCAATTTGCACGCATCCGGTGGTGCCGTTTTTGAAGCCGATGGGCATACTGAGGCCACTTGCCAGCTCGCGGTGAACCTGACTTTCTGTGGTACGTGCGCCGATGGCTCCCCACACGATTAGGTCGCTGATGTATTGCGGGGTGATAACATCCAGAAATTCCGTAGCGGCGGGTACACCCATTTCCGAAAGGCGGAGCAGGAGGCCGCGGGCTATGCGCAGCCCGCTGTTGATGTTGTAGGACTCATCCATGAACGGATCGTTGATGAGCCCTTTCCAGCCCACAGTCGTACGCGGTTTCTCAAAGTATACGCGCATGATGAGCAGGAGCTCCTTTTCATATTTTTCGCGTATGGAGGCCAATCTGCCGGCGTAGTCAATGGCCGCTACTGTGTCGTGGATGGAGCAGGGCCCCACCATCACCGCCAAGCGGTCATCTTCTTTCTTGAGAATGCGGCGCACTGCTTCGCGGGTGTCATACACCATCTTGGAAGCTTCTGCACTTGCAGGAAAATCCTGCATGAGAATGGCCGGCGATATCAGCGGACGTATGTCCGTGATGCGTACGTCATCTGTGATGAATGGATTCATTTATTTGCTAACTTTTTTCCAAGAGTATACGTTGTCCAGGATAGCATCGGCAGCTTCTTCTGCAGCAATTTCAGCATCTTCTTTGCTGGCTGCTTTGTCTTTTTTGCCTACCTTGCCGGTGGGGGCAACGCCAAGACCATCCGGCCCCAGACCATATACAATGCAAGGCTTGTTGCGCAGACGCTTCTTGCGGGATGCGAAAGGATCAAGGCATCCTTCTTCCTCTTCGCAAAGGACGACATAGTAGGGGTTGCCCCAGGGGTCATACAGACCAAGTTCGCCATTGTTGGGGTTGGTGTAGAGACCATCTACCGGTTCTTCTACTTCCGTGGATTTCAGGTAGAATTCCTTGAGGGAGTTGACGCGGTTGTCTTCATCATCCTCGTTGTTGGTGAGAATCTTGAGCATGTCTGCATCTTCACCATCCGCTGTTTTGAGGAAGATTTGGTCATTCTTGTCCGGCTTCACAGCATCAACAACGTAGGGGAGCATGCCATTGTTGTCGGTACGGAAACGAGTGACAGCTTCCACAATGTCGGCACATGTTTTGGCCGAGGAGGTGCGCTTGGCATCATCCATGAATGACATGTATGCAGGATATGCAATGCTGGCCAAGGTAGCCAAGATAGCAATCACAACGATGAGTTCGATGAGGGTGAAACCCTTGCTGCGGTGAGAGATATAGGAGGTGTCCATACGCACGTATACTACCATGTTGCCCCCCTGTAGAGCAAGCAGAAATGCTGCATCATGCCTTGTTTTTCCTGTTTCTTTGGCGATTTTTGAAGATGACACCGTGCTTAGGGGAAAAGATATAGGCCAGCAGGAAGATTGAACCCATGACCACGATGATGGTGGCACCTAAGTGCCATTCCATGGGGTAGGAGAGGAAAAAGGCTAGGATGGAACCGAGCCCGCCGATGAGACCGCCACCCCAGAACAGGGCCGAGGCTTTGTCTGTAAGCAGGTACATGGTAGCCGCCGGGGCTACCAACAAACCGAGAGTGAGAAAGGCCCCCACCGCTTGCAGAGATGAGACTAGAACCAAGATAATCAGGGTAAAGATGCCATAGCTCAGGGCTCTCGTGGGAATGCCCATGGTGGCTGCGGCGCGGGGATCAAAAAGATAGATGAGAAGGGGCCGATGCAAGGCCGTGATGGAAAGGATGGCAATGGCGCTCACGGCATAGGAAATCCATAAATCTGCATTACCCATACTCATGATGTTGCCAAAGAGCCAATCGTCCACCTTTTGCTGTAATCCCAAGCGAATGAGGATGATGTATCCGATGGCAAAGGCCGTAGCATGGAGGATGGAGAGCGCGGCATCGTGATCAATGCGCGAGGTCCGGGAGAGAAAGAGCGAGCCGAGCCCCACCAGCAGACCGGCCATAACCGCACCCAACAAGATGCTCAGCTGTAGCAAGCCAAACAGTAGTATGGCCAATGCTATCCCCGGTAGCAAGGCACAGGAGATGGTGCCGATTTGCAGGGAGGATTTTCGCAGCACAACCAGCGCACTCACAAAGCCATTGGAAAAGCCGATGACTCCGCAGGCCCACAAGCTGCGTTGGGCGATGGGCTCTGCTAAAAATTGGAGAAATTCATTCATGCCTGGGGGGTATTGTGGGGGCGAAATCCAAATGCCCGGTGAATATTGTCGGGGGTGAGCACGGATGCTGTAGCGCCGGAGCCGATGACTACTTTGTTGAGCAGGAGGGTTTGGTCGAACAGTTCTGCGGCATTGTCCAAGTTGTGGTGAGAGGCGATGATGAGGCGCCCCTCTGCTGCCAGTTGGCGAAGCTGGTGCCCAAGGGATTGCATGCCGGGTACATCAAGACCGGTGAATGGTTCATCCAGCAGCAAGATGTGAGCTTCCTGGGCAAGTGCGCGGGCAAGGAAAGCGCGTTGTTGCTGCCCGCCGGAGAGTTCACCGATACGGCGATGTTGCAGTTCGGTGAGGCGGAGTGTTTCTAAGGCTTTGTTGACGATGTGCTCATCATGCGCAGTTGGCTTCTTCCAGAGCCCCAGCGTGGGGTAGCGCCCCATTTCCACCAAATGCCGCACGGTGATGGGAAATTGCCAATCCACGGCAGAACGCTGCGGCACAAAAGCGATTTCGTGGCGGGTTTGCAACAAATCCAGGCCATTCCACTGCATGCTGCCGCTTTGAATTGGAATCAAACCGGCCAAAGCATGAATGAGGGTGGATTTGCCGGCACCATTAGGCCCCATGAGTGCCAGTGTGTGTCCGCAATGGGTGGTAAAGGAAATATCCCGCAGGGCTTCTACATTTCTGTAGCTTACGCAAAGCCCCGCCACAGAGAGGGTATGCCCCCCGTGGTGATGCACGCCGCCCCCCCAGCAGATGTGATCATGTTCTGCTACCATGTGAGTGAAAAAATGCTGTGCAACAGGCTACCGTTGCTGCCTGTCCATTGTGTTTCTGTGCGGGTCGGGCGACCTTGGGGTTCCAGTGTAAGCGTTACGGCGTTTTCCGGGGAATTCTCCGGCCAATGGATTTCTACCTCAATGTCTGCTGATTTTGTATCTGCCGGCAGGTCAATAAAGCATTCGTATGGGGAATTTGTTGCCGGGGCTAATTCTGCGATGACTTCATCTTCGTGGCGTAGCGTGGCAGAATGGGGGGAGCCTGTGTACCGAAGTGTCAGGAACGTGCGCAGGGATTGCGTTTGCTGTTGTGGGGCTCCCTGCTCATGTGTTTCTCTCCCTCGTGGTGCCATGGTAAGGTACACCAGCGGTACTCCTGCAAGGAGTACCCCTACCAGAGTCAGGAGAAAACGAGTGAGGGGAGTCATGCTTTATTTTGCTTGCTCGGCATTCTTTTTCTTGGCCGGAGCCAACCCCGATGCGATGATGCCCGTGTTGAATAAGAACATTTTTTCGTATGTATTCATACGGGGGTAGATACCATCCATGACCAAGGGACGGGATTTGATGCCCAGTTCGCGGGCGATGTTGTCCAAGGCTTTGGGGGAGGAGTTTACCTCGGTAAAGATGCACTTGATTTGTTTCTCCCGCAGGGTGGCAATCAGCCTTGCCAGAGAAGCGGTGTCGCCTTCGCTTTCCATAGCAATGCCATGCACGGGAATAGGGGTGAAGTTGAAATCCCGGCAGAAGTGGCACATGGCGGCGTGTGCTGTTACGAGAACTCGCTGTTCCTGCGGTATGCGGCGCATAATCATTTTGCCCATGCTCAACATGCGATCCATGTTGTCGGCGTACTTCTTCTGGTTTGCTTCAAACGTTGCTTTATTGGCCGGGTCTGCTTCGCACAGTGCCATCAGGAGGGTGCGGGAGGCTCTCTTCATGTTCTCCGGGCTGTTCCACCAGTGGGGATCCGGGCGGCTGCCATCCGGTACCATGACATCCGGGATATCTGCACCCAATTCCAGAATTCGGGTTCTCTTGGTGTTGAGAGAGTCTTTCAAATCCCCCAGATAAGGCTCTATGCCCTTGCCGCAGGCCAGCAGCAGCTTGGCTCCCACTGCGGCTGATACTTCCGCGCTGGTAGGGCTGAAATCGTGCAAGTTCCCGTTCTCCGGGAATAAGTTGACTACTTTAATCTTATCTCCACCAAGCGAGCTTGCCATTTCGCTGAGCAAGGGGTGCAGACTTGCTACTTTTGTAGGGGCTGCTTGGGCTACCATGCCCAGCACAAAGATAAGACACAGGGTAAGAACGATTCTCATGAGTGCATTCTATGCGTGTGCCGCGCGTGAGTCAACTCCTCATCAAGACAGCAGGCCGTTGAGCTGATAAAAAATACCGCGTCCGATTGAGGACGCGGTTGAAAATGATGCGAGGACACCATACTTTACTGTGCGTTGTGGCTGCGCAGGAGTGTTGCTGTGTCCGTGTGGCGTTCGTCGATAGCCTTGCTCAAGGCTGTTTCGCCTTCGTCATCGCGGGCATTTACATCAGCCCCGGCCTGTATGAGACGCAATACAACATCGCTATGCCCTTCATCGGCGGCATCCATAAGCGCTGTGTTGCCATCTTCATCTTTGGCATTCACATTGGCTCCTGCTTTGATGAGTGCATCCACCGCGCGCAGGTTGCCTCTCTCTGCAGCTCGCATCAGCGGGGTCTCTCCATCATCGTCTGTCATGTTGACATTGTGCCCGCCTGCTATCAGCTTTTGCAAGTCTGCTTCTCCGCGGGCTGCTGCTGCTACGATGGTTTTGCATGCACGCTCTGCAGCATCGTCATCAGCTAAGGCTGCCGGGCTGTATGCACATGCTGCCAGCATGGTTACTGCTATTATGGTGCTTTTTTTCACGGTTGTTGGGTCCTTTCTGTTTTTTTCTTTCTTGGTCATGCTTCCGCATCACCTCTGACCGCTTTATAGCACCCTTTTTGGTCTTTGACAAGATTAATTTCTATAAAAATAGTATAAATTAGTATTAGATGTTCTTCCTCAAGGCGGCGGGGAGGACATGTAAGGCTTCCCTGTACTTAGCAACGGTGCGCCTGGCGACCACAATGCCGTCATCAGCAAGAGCCGCAGCAATATCGGCATCGGAGAGAGGCTTGGCGGGATTTTCTTCGGCGATGAGCTGGCTGATTCGTGCTTGAACCGCTTGGGCAGAGCTCACGGCTTCTCCATCGGGGGAAGATAGGGCTGCGGAGAAAAAGCGGCGGAGCTCCAGCACACCGAAATCGCAGCGTAGGAACTTGCCATTGACAGCGCGGGAGATGGTGGAGACATGCAGCCCGGTATCCGCTGCGATGTCTTCCATGCGAAGGGGAATCATAGCGCGCGCTCCACGGAAGAAAAACTCGTGCTGGTGCTTCACAATGGCATTTGCAACGCAGAGAATCGTTTGTTGGCGTTGGTCAATGGCGCGGATGAGGTCGCGCCCCTCTCGGAAGCAGCGGGAGAGGTACTGGCGCAAATCGGGCTTTTCTGCATGCTCGGCCATCATGTTGCGATAGTCGGCAGAGAGGGTCAATCGGGGAATTCCCTCGCCGGTCAGGTTCACTTCCAGTTTGTCTCCATGGCGGGTGACTATGATATCCGGCGTGATGACATTTTGTTCCACTTTGGCAAAATCGCTGCCGGGATCTGGGTTGAGACGGGCAATGCGGCGGGCGGCAAGCTGCACCAGCTGCGGGTCTGCACCGATCTTACGAGCCGCAGCATCATAGCGGTGGTGTACCAACTCCTGCCAGCAGTCCTGTAGAAGGCTCATGGCTAAGCTGTCTTCCTCTCCCGCTCGGCGAAGCTGGATGATGAGGCTTTCCTGTAGGTCGAGGGCACCTACTCCTGCCGGTTCCAGTTCCTGTACCTCGCGGAGAGCTTTGCGAAGGAGTGTAGGGGGGAGGTTCTGTTCCTCTGCCAAAGACGCGGGTGGCGTGGCAAAGCGCCCATGCTCATCCATATTGCTTATAAGCAACAGGCATGCTTGCTCCAAATCGAGAGGAAAACCGCTCGTGCGGATTTGTTGCTCAAGGTGGCTTTGCAAAGTTTCTTCCTCCGCGAGAGAATCCAAGAATGCCGCGTGGCGACGCGTTGCTTCAAAATCTGCCGCTTGGGCAGTATCAGATTCCGGGAGGGCGGGGGGTAATTCTTCCAGCGCCGGATTGGCCGCTACAGCTTGGTGTACCTGTTGGGTCAATTCCATATGAGAGGCTTGGAGCGTACGCATGAAAAGCTGCATCGCGGCGCCAGCCACCATGGTTTGTTTCATGCCTTGTTCCATGCCGGGGGAACTCATGCGGCAAGTCTTACCAGATTCCCATTCATTTTGCAAGCGTATTTACCGCAATTGCAAGTTATACAACCGGGGGGGGGAAGTCAGATTCATTTAGTCTCTTTGCTCCGGTGTTCGGAGGATTGCTTTCCATACGGGTATCTTGCGCCGCAGCTGCGCATTAGCCCGGGTAAAACCGAGAGACCAGCGGCTCTTGCACGGCAAAGAGCGCTGCGCGCTCCTCCGGTTCATAGTCCAGATATCCATGCAGGTGCGTAAGCCCATGCACCATGTAGCGAAAGAGTTCTTCTTCCCGGCAGAGACCATGCTCTTGGGCATAGCGTTCGGCTGTGTCGCAGCTTACGATGATTTCTCCATAGGGAAAGGTGATAGCGTCTGTGGGGGTCGGGTCGTTCAGAAATTCGCCATGAATACGAGCAATTGTTTCATCATCCACCACGGAGATTTCCACTATATCCAAAGTGGAGAGGACATGATCCGGTCCCGGCGGATTTTGCAGAAGCACGGGCAGCAGTTGATGCAATGCTGTGCGGTATGCCTCCAACATGCTTTCTGTCACCCATGAACTCTCGGTGTTGAGGTAGATGTCAATTTGCGGATTCATCTTGCTGCAATGCTTGTTGTTCGCGCTGTTGTTGCTTACGGAGCTTGGCAGCCGCGCGAGCTTCGCGGAAGAAGCTTTGAAATTGCTCCAGACATTGTTGCCCCAGTACGCCGCCGATGGTTTCGCACTTGTGGTTGAGCGGTGGGTTGGAATCCAACAGATTAATCCACCCGCCACAGGCGCCCCCCTTGGCATCCGGTATGCCATATACCACACGGCTGGGGCGACAATGCACCATGGCTCCGGCGCACATGGGGCAGGGTTCTTTGGTCACATACACAGTACAACCCTCAAGCCGCCAATCTCCCACAGCAGCTTCCGCTGCTGTAAGCGCAAGCATTTCTGCATGCGCTGTGGCATCCTTGAGGGTCTCTACTTGGTTCCACCCACGGGCAATGACTCGGCCATCTTTCACAATGACACACCCGCAGGGAACCTCGCCGACCGCGCGAGCCTTTTCGGCCTCGCGCATGGCCAGCAGCATAAATTGTTCGTCCTCAGACAAACCGAAATTCATTTAGCGAATGGTGACGCGGGGGTCGTTGTCCAGAATCTCCTGCAACTCAGGCCAGCCTTCTTCGGTCTGGTTCTGGAACATGTGCAGGTAAAGGGAAACTGCACCGGCAGGGTAGTTCTCGAACAGGGAATCAACGGCAGTTTTGAGCGTTTCCGGGTCAAGAGATTCAGGCAGCACATCCACCACACCGTGGCCGTTGTGTGCAATGCCCAGCTTTTCGATGAAGCTGATGAGCATCCCTTCGTGCTTGCGGATGAGCCACACCTGCAACAGGTGGTCACCAATGGTTTCTGCCGGTTTCCATGCCAACATCTTCTTGAGCCATGCATACTGTTCCTCCAGCGGCTTCTGTTGCATGAACTGCGGACGCAGCTTCTTGAGGGCGCTCAGCTCACGCAAAGCGGCACGATACACTCCGCGCTCTTGGTTGCGCATCCAATCAAGGAAATTGTTGACGGTCTCGTCATCCGACTTCTGGAAAATGGTATATGACTTCATGTTACAGTAACTAAGTGGCGTGCGGGCAGTAAAACATATTCCACTCCATTATGCAAGAAATAAGTAACGGAATGACGAAGTATCCTTCTACACGCTTGCAGCGTAGGGAAAGAATACAAAACGACAGTTCTTGCGGCGATTCCTCGGCAGAAAGTCTGTTTTAGCTTGACTTATGCTTTGCGTTGGCGTATCCTTTTCGCGCATGGCAACGGACATCAAGTTCAAGAGAAATTTTTCCATTATCGCACACATCGACCACGGCAAGACAACTTTGTCGGATCGTTTGCTGGAGTACACCAACACCATCGGCGAGCGCGAGAAGCAAGATCAGCTTCTGGATGCCATGGATTTGGAGCGCGAAAAGGGTATCACCATCAAATCACACCCGGTGACGATGCGCTATAAGGCCAAGGATGGCAATACATACGACCTGAATCTGTTGGATACTCCCGGTCACGTGGACTTTTCCTACGAGGTGTCGCGTTCGCTGGCTGCATGTGATGGAGCTGTGCTCATTGTGGATGCCGCGCAGGGGGTGGAGGCACAGACCTTGGCCAACATGCACTTGGCTTTGGATCAACAGTTGGAAATCATCCCTGTGGTCAACAAGATTGACTTGCCCAGTGCTAATCTGCCCAAGGTTTACAAGCAATTGGAAGATGTCATCTGCATCCCGCATGAGGAAGCAATCCTTTGTTCTGCCAAGGCCGGTATCGGTATTGAAGATGTGCTGGAAGCCATTGTGCAGCGTGTGCCTGCACCGCAAGAGCCGGAAGATGAGTTCCTGCGTGCTCTTGTGTTCGACTCCGTGTACGATGCATACCGCGGCGTAGTGTCCTATGTGCGTGTGGTGAGTGGTTCTGTTTCCCGTGGCATGAAAGTAAAACTTTTTGCCTCTGATGAAACGTACGAAGTGAAGGAAGTGGGCATCTTCACGCCCAAAATGCAGGCTTCCGATAAGCTGGAAACAGGTGATGTGGGCTACATTATCGCCAACATGAAGAGTGCCGCCGATGTGAAAATTGGCGATACTTACACCAATTTGCAGAATCCTTGTCCCGAACCATTGCCAGGTTTCAAGGAGATTCGCCCCATGGTCTTCTCCGGCATTTACCCGGTGGATTCCTCAGACTATGAAGCTCTGAAAGCGGCTATGGCCAAGCTGCAAATCAATGACGCAGCCTTTACCTACATGGGTGAAAGTTCGGTGGCTCTTGGTTTCGGTTTCCGCTGCGGTTTTCTTGGCCTGCTCCACATGGAAATCATCCAGGAACGCCTGCGCCGCGAATTCAACATGGATGTCATCTCCACCTACCCCTCCGTGATTTACGAAGTAACGAAGACGGACGGGACCGAAATGCTGGTGGATAATCCCAGCATTCTGCCGGATCCGCAGGAAATTCAAGAGATTCGCGAACCCATCGTGAAGGTTTTTGTCATGATTCCCGCAGACTATATTGGCGATATCATGCGCATTGTGATGGAGAAACGTGGCGAGGTGGTGCATACAGAGACGATAGACGATACGCGCGTGATGCTTACTTGCCGCATTCCCATGGCAGAAATCTTGGTGGATTTCAATGATAAGCTCAAATCTACCACACGAGGCTACGGCTCCATGGATTACGAGTATGATGGCTACCAAGCAGCCAAACTTGTGAAGATGGACATGATGATTGCCGGTGAGCCGGTGGATGCTTTCTCCATGATTGTGCACCGCGAACGCGCTGAATCACAGGGCCGCGAGATTGCACTCAAACTGAAGGATGTGATACCAAGACAGCTCTTCACCGTGGCGATTCAGGCCTGCATTGGCGGCAAAATCATTGCCCGCGAGAGCATTTCCGCCATGCGTAAGAACGTGACTGCCAAGTGCTACGGCGGCGATGTCACCCGCAAGCGCAAGCTGCTCGAAAAGCAGAAGGAAGGTAAGAAACGCATGAAGTCCATTGGCCGTGTGAATATCCCGCAGGAGGCATTCATCAACGTCCTTAAGACAGGTGATTAATGCGCTCTTGAATTCGAGCTGCAACCAGCCATGAAAAAGACCGGATTGGTGCTGGAGGGTGGAGCCATGCGTGGCATGTTCACCGCCGGTATTCTGGATGTGTTCATGGAAAAAGGCATCCGAGTGGATGGCACTATCGGTGTGTCTGCCGGGGCTGCGTTTGGAGTCAATTACAAATCGGGGCAAATTGGCCGGGCCATTCGCTACAATACCAGGTTCTGTAACGACCCGCGCTATTGCGGTTGGCGCTGCCTCCTGCGCGATGGCAACATCTTCAGTCGCGATTTCGCCTATGAGGAAGTGCCCCTCAAACACGACCCTTTTGATTTTACTGCCTATTGTGCAAACTCAATGCCTTTTTATCTGGTTTGCACAAATGTGGAGACTGGGCAGCCTGTCTATCACCAATACATGGGTTGGGAGGATCATGGATTTGAGTGGATTCGCGCATCTGCTTCTATGCCTTTGGTATCCGAATTCGTAGAAATAGATGGCTGCAAGTTGTTGGATGGTGGCATTGCCGACTCTATTCCTCTAAGGTATTTTGAGAGCTTGGGGTACAACCGCAATGTGGTTATCCTTACCCAGCCGCCCATGTATGAAAAGAAGGAAAATGCTTTGCTTTTCCTCGTGCGCCTCAAGTATCGCAAATATCCGCATCTGGTGCGCGCAATGCAGCAACGCCACGTGGTGTACAACGAAACGTTGCGCTACATTGAGGCAAAAGAACAGGCCGGGGAGATTTTTGTGCTCCGTCCCGAATCACCCCTGCCGGTCAGTCGCGTTGAAAAAAATCCGGCGAATTTACGCAGAGCCTACGAAATAGGTCGCCAATTGGCACACTCAAAGCTGGAGCTTGTGCAGGGGTTTTTAGAGAGCCTCGCAGCATTGTGAGCTTGCGGGGCTGCTTTGTGCTCATTGCTCGGCGGGAGCAAAAATGGGAGTCGGCAGTTCTTCCGGCTCATTGGTGCCACCTATCAAGTCTCCTATATCCATGAGGGTGACAAAGACAAAGAACCCCAGCAAGAGCATGATGAATCCCATGAAGATGCTGTCCAAAATCTTGCTGTTGATGGGTTTGCGGCGAATCATCTCAATGAATCCTAAGACAACGTGGCCGCCGTCTACCACAGGCAGGGGCAACATGTTGAGCACGGCCAAGTTTACGTTGAGCACGACTGCAAACCACAGAACCAGGCGCCACCCCATGCCATTTTCGGCATCCATCATTTTGTAGATGTAGGAGCCAATGCCTACGGGGCCGGAAAGGTGTTGCACACCAATGTTGCTGCCGGGGGCACAAACTTTTTCCAGTGTGTCGCCCATCCATTTAAGACTCTGGTTTACCTGAGCTTGCGGGGTGGGGTACTCCAGCTTTATATCACCAAGAGCGTTGGCCCAATTGAGTCCCAAAATGGGGGTGGCTCCTTCTTTCCCTTGCCAGTTGGCAGGAATTGCGGGGGTGACGCTCACATCACTTCTCGTGCCATCGGGAGATTCAACGGTGAGAGTCATCTCTTTTCCCTCGGCAGAGGCCGCCGTGATAGCGTAGGGAGTGTAGATGGGGCTGCCATTGAGGGCTACGACCTTTTGACCGGGCTGCAAACCACTCTTAGCCGCCGGTGAGCCTGCAATGATTTTTCCGATGATGGCGGGAGCTGCGGGCATGATGCCTACTTTGCGCATAGCGCTACGCTGCCACAGAGAAGTTTCCGGTACGGTGAATCCGCTTTGGATGGTCAGTTCCTGCTGTGAGCCATCGGCAGCGGTGCGTATGATATCGAACGCAATTTTTTCGTGTTCGCTCATCGCAACCAGTTCCGTCACGCCTTCCATGTTGCCCATCCACTTGCTGACGGGTTGCCCATCAATCGTTACAATCTTGTCGCCGGGCAGCAAGCCTGCTTGTGCTGCGGGGGAATCCGGCATGAGATAACCGATGGTCGTATCAATGTTGGCGGTGGAGGGTTTGCCTACACCCCATACAATGACGGCAAATACATAGGCGAGTAGCAAGGAGAAAAACGGACCAGCTGCCGCAATGATGACTTTATCCAGCGCTTTGAGTGGCTTGAGCCCCGCAGGTACATTTGCGGCTCCTTCAATACCCTCCATATCTTCCATTTGTGGCAAGGATACGAAGCCGCCGGCGGGTATCCACCCCAAGCCCCATTTGACTCCACCTATTTCTTTTTGCCAGATGGGTTTTCCAAACCAAATCTGGAAGCGGTCAATGTAAGCCCCGCGCCATTTGCCGGCCAGAAAATGACCCAACTCATGCACGAAAATCATGAGATTGAAGAATAGAATCACCAGCGCGATGATGCCGATTGTATAAAGGGTGGAAATAATTTGCTCCATAGTTGCTTGAGGGCGAGAATGCCACAGTTTGCAGCTTACTGCAAGCTTCTTGCATGACATAAACCGAACTCTTGCATGGCGGGATTAAATCTTGACCTCGCGCGCGTGTTGTGCTAGTAAAGTTGTCTAACATCCTACTAGCAGCCATGCGCTATTCTATTTCAGATTTGGCCAAAAAAACAGGGCTTTCTATCCACACCTTGCGTTTTTATGAGAAAGAAGGCATTCTTCGCTACGTGGAGCGCACTGCTTCCGGGCGCCGTGTGTATGGCAAGGCCAGTCTTGCGTGCTTGATTGGTGCGCTCTGCATGAAGCAGGCCAAGCTTACCCTCTCTCAAATCAAAGAGTTCTTTGATATGACGAAGATGGGGGATGAGACGCTGCCCCAGCGTCTGGAAATGCTCACCACGGCTCGCCAGAATTTGGAAGAAATGCGCCGGCACATTGATCAGTGTTTGGATTTGGTCAATTTCTTCGTCACCGGTGGGCAGGAGGCGTTGGCCGCTGTGGAAAATGGTGGTGATGCTGAAGAGGCGTTCCCGTTTCTGACGCTTGATGGCATCCTCGATCTTCCTTGCAACATTGCGAGAAATGGTGCGATTGAAGCCATTTTGCCGGCAGAGAAGCCCAAGCCCAAGCGTAAATCGACCAAGAAAGCTTAATTCATCGCATCGGGGCATCACCCCGATGCAGTTGGCTTGCCCATGTGGGATCGGTGTTTAGCTCACCCATGAGTGAAATAAGATCGACCTCTTCTCTTTGCATCATTTTGTAGAGCTTTTGCAGGTTTTTGTGGCTCTGGGTCGCTTCTTCTCCAGTGGAGATGACAGGTGCACCGGTGATAATGCGTGTCCACCCGGCCAGATTAAGCCCGCTCCCTTCAAATTCCGGCAAGGAGAAAGGGCTGCCTGTGCAATGAAAAATGTCTACACCCGCGTTGCGGAGCGGTTGCAGGAATTCGGCCAGTTCTTCCGGCGTGTTGGCTAGGCGTGTGCGACATTGACCTATACCCCTTTGCGAAAATCGGAAGATGATGGGGAAGTTTTTGCCGACTTTTTTTCGAATGGCGTGGATGATATCTGCCGTAAAACGCGTGCGAGCTATGGCTTGAGCGCTATACACATCGTGCCGATGGTTGGTTTCTGCGCGAAAAAACTGATCAATCAGCGACCCCGCTGCCCCATCTATCTCCACGGCATCGAAATTCAACTCCTTGGCGGCCAAAGCGGCTTTCGCATAGGCTTCCACGACCTGAGACATGCGACTGGAACTTATGGTCTCGCCGCTCTGTTTCAAGGTATAGGGGTTGATGCCCGATGGCCCTATGGGCGCAGCTTCCGGGTGCGGTACGGATTCACCCTCTGCGCGGCACATGCCGGCATGCCGGAGCAGGGGGGCAATCTTACAATGCGTCGCGTGCACCACTCTGCATATTTGCTTCCATGTGCGCAGCGCTGTCCCCCCATAGAACAATGGGGTTTGCATGTCGGCTGCGGCCGAAACATCATCTATGGCCACGGGAGCTGTAAGAATGAGTCCTACCTCATTTGCCGCCCGGTAGCGGTAGTATTGCATCATGCCTTGGGGCTCCAGCCCATAGGGAGCCTGTTCCTGCGCCATTACGATGCGCGTAGGAAGCTGGATTTTGCGGTGTTCAAAGGGGCGAAACAGTATTTCAACTTCTCTCAGGATAAGCTGGTGCAGCGTGTTCATGTCAGAAGCTACAGTAGCTCCCAACTTGTCCGGATTCAAGATGATAGAATAACTGTTCCGCAGAGGTGTGTTTCTCCACACCTCACAGCCCCAGCTTTTCGCGGAAGTAAGCTATGGTTTTGTCCAGCCCTTCGCTCAGGGCAATGGTGGGAGCCCAGCCTAATTGCTCCCCGGCCAAAGTGATATCGGGGCGCCGCTGGGTGGGGTCATCAGCAGGTAAGGGACGCTGCACCAGTTTGCTGTTTGTCGGTATCTTCTGCAGTACCATGTCGGCCAGCTGGCGGATGGTGAACTCTCCGGGGTTGCCGATATTGACAGGCCCGGTGAATCCCTGTTCATTTTCCATCATGCGCACCATGCCCTCAATGAGGTCATCCACGTATTGGAAAGAGCGGGTCTGTGCTCCCTCACCGTAGATGGTGATGTCTTCTCCGCGCAGAGCTTGGCAAATGAAGTTGGAGACGACTCGTCCATCTTCCGGGTTCATATAGGGACCATATGTGTTGAAGATGCGGATGACGCGTATATCTACTCCCTCATGGCGGTGGTAGTCAAACATGAGGCTTTCTGCGCAGCGTTTTCCTTCATCGTAGCAAGCGCGGATACCGATGGGGTTCACATTTCCACGGTAGCTTTCAATTTGCGGGTGCACCAGCGGTTCGCCGTACACTTCGGAGGTGGAGGTCTGCAAGATGCGTGCTCCATCTCGTTTAGCGAGCTCCAACATGTTCAAAATACCCAGTACGCAGGTTTTTGTGGTGAAAATGGATTTGTTTCCTTGGTAAAAGGGAGGGGAGGCCGGACAAGCCAAGTTGTAGATACGATCCAGCTTTTCCGGGCAATGATAGGGCTCGATGACATCATGCTCCACAAAGCTGAAACGAGGATTTTCCAATAGTGGCGCCACATTTTCCAAGGAACCCGTGTAGTTGTTGTCCAAGCATATCACGCGGTGGCCTTCATCAATCAATCGATAGCACAAATTGCTGCCCACAAAACCACTACCACCTGTCACGAGTATTGTTTTCATGCCTCCGACTCTACCTGACTCTCACTACCTTTGCAAGTCAAAAGCCACCCCCTGCGGAAATAGAGGGTGGCTTTTTCGGAAATAAAAGAGGTTTTATGCCCAGAGAATATCAATGAGCGCGCGCGTTTCTTCTCCGCTCGTAAGGTTGTGGGTGGAGCGGTTGCCTTTCACGATATGAGCGATGCTGATGGGTTGGTTGGCGTGGCTTTCGTGTTTGAACGCGATACGGATGCGCACGGGTTCCCCCGCGGGGGTGATGTCCGCAGGAAGCGTATCAAGCGCCCAGATGAGGTAGGCGCTGTTGTTGATGTGGCCGTTGAAGTCAATGTCGCGGCGGGAAGATATGAGACTTGCCGTAGCGCTTTGCTCCGGGCGGTCTGCCGGCATGTCCGGCATGGCGTTGGGGATGATGGATTCACTCAGTTCTTCCAGATTGAGCGAGGTCCGCTTCAGCGGAACCAGGCGGCGGGTGTTGATATCGATGAGCGCCCAATATAAATCAGCTTTGGCCAGTACGTTCCCCTCAGCATCGGTCATTTCTACGAATCGGTGTGCTTGCAGGGGAGAGGCTTTGCCTGTGTTGGTGCGCAGGGTGACGATTTCTTTCCAGCGTGGGCGCCGGGTGAATTCAAAATCACCACTCAACTCTACCCAGATAATACCGCTGCGTATGGCCCAATCATAACCAAAATCAAGGGTGCTGGCGTGGCTTTCTGCCATTTCTTGGCACATGTGCAGAAAACATTCCGGTTTCAGCAGTAAATCCGCGCTGCACTCATAGCTGGCAATTTTGTGGGTAAGAGTAAAGTCCTCCATAGAGTTGACTCTACCACGAGGCGGGCATGTTGTCAAGTAAGCATGGAAAGAAAGCAGGGCAAACGCATGAGGATGATGACACTTTTGCGTGATTTCAAATTGATCATTTATCGGAGCTGGCTGACTGGCAGCGAAGAAATAACGACACTTTGGCCTCGCCCCGCCTTCAAGGCGGGGACGGCAAGCTTTTTCAATGTGAAATTTGAAATATGAATTTTGCAATTGATATTCAAGCACCAGCAGCTATTTAAGCCACATCACGCCTCATGCGTTGACCATGGGAAAGAGATCAACGGGTGGATTTGAGGACCCACGTCACGACACCGAAGAAAGCTGCTTGGGTTGTTTGGGAGATGACAATGGGTGCAAATTGGGAATTGGCGGGGACGAGTCGAATGCCGGTGGCATTTTTTTCGTAGTATTTAACGGTAAACGCGCCTTCAAGCTCTGCGATGATGATGTCGCCGTTGCGGGGGGAGAGGCTGCGGTCGACCACGAGGATATCGCCGTCTGCAATACCGGCATCAACCATGCTTTCACCCCGCGCACGGATAAAGTAGGTGGCCGCCGGGTGGCGAATGCATAAATCATTGAGATCTAAACTGCCATTGAGCTCTCCCGCTGCGGGTGAGGGGAAGCCTGCAGCTACCTCATCAGCAAAGAAAGGCATCCCTACTTCAGCTCGGTCGTTGTTATCAGTGTTCATTGAATGGGGAAGAACGCTGTGTGATGTATTGGTAGAGCTCGCGGTAGCTGCGTGCAGTATCAGTTATGCGGTAAGGGTAGGGGATAGAAGCGGGGGTGACCGGCGGGTAGGTGTACCATTGGGTCAGCACATCTGCCATGGTTGCAGGATCCGCTGCGGGGATTTTGCCATCCGGAAGGAAAGAGGAAAGAAGCTCACCCACGGCTCCGTGCTCGTAGCCTGCAACAGGTCGCCCCAAAGCCAGAGCTTCCAGAATGGTATGATCATGTGTAGCCGGTTCGTGGGCAAGGGAAAGAGTGACATTGCAAATGGCCATCACATCTCTCATGTCGGTGCGGGCTCCTATCCAGCTGATGCGATTTTCAATTTGTGCCTGAGAAAAGAGATTACGCAGGTGCTCAACGTATCCCGGCGTGGCCAACCTCACATCCCCGGCTATGTACGCATGCGCCGGAAGCCCGTTTTTGAGCAGTTGCTGCATGATGGGTACCAAATCATCTAATCCATGCAGGGGGGATATGCCACCGGGGATGCAAAGTGTATAAGCATCTTCCCGGCCAGGATGTGAACGATTCCATTGTTCCATCCAATTCTGGGAGGGCTTATAATCGGGAAAACATTGATTCTGATTGACTCCGTAGGGGATGACCCAAGGTTGCTTCTGCTTGCGGAAACGCTCACTGTGTTCTCCCAGAACATTGCGCAAATGTTTGGATACTGTCGTGAAGCAATCGCAATAGTTTAGCCCGACATTGGCAAAGCCTTTGACTGGGTAGCCTGTCATTACCCCCACAATGGGGGGCTTGTTTTTCATCCTGCGGCACGAAAGACCTGCAATCCACGCAGCCTCGCGGGAATACACCTGGATGATGTCCGGTTCAAAGTTGCGGATGAGCGCTTTGAGCTTGCTTTTTCCCCGAATGGCCGTAAGGATATTGGGCTTGCTGCATCGGGCATGTTGCACATGGAGCTCTTGCATGCGACTCACCAGCTCACAAGGAGGTGCCAGTACCAGGTTTTCGGTGTTGCATTCTTGCAAGGCACACGCCAAATCTGCTGCCAGCCTGTTCAGTCCGGCAGATTTCAGATAGGGCGAAAAGTGCAGAATTTTCATGCTTGGGGCAGAAGCAAAGATTGATATAGCTCCATGTGAGCTTGAATCATATCTTCTCGCTTGTAGGGCGAGGGCAGCGGGTGCTTGGGCGTGGGGCGTTGTCTATACCAGTCAGCAAGGATGTTTACCATGGCATCGGTATCCTTCGTAGGACACTTCCCGGCCGGTAGGAACACGTCCAGCTGTTCCCCTACGCCACCATGCTCGTATCCTGCTACGGGACGCCCCAGAGCCAATGCCTCCAAGGTTGTCTTGCCAAATGATTCCGGTTGCAGCGTGAGCGAAAGGGTTACATCGCACGCGCAGAGTACGTCCCGCAAATCAAGTCGGTGTCCCGTCCATGTGACGCTGGATGAAAGCCCGGCTTTCTCAAATGCGTCTTGCAATTCCCGGCGCAATGCTTCTTTGCCTTTCTTGGTCTCGCCCACAATGACAGCGTGAGCCGGGATGCCCTTGGCTTGCAGTCCCGACAGGATGGGAACAAGATGTTGTGCTCCCTTGATGCGGGTGATGCGTCCCGGTAGGCACAGGGTGTATTTGCCTTCCAGTTCCGGGTAGTCGCTGCGCCATTTCTTCATCCAATCTTCTGTGGGAGTGTAGCCGAAATAGTTTTGCTCGGTATCTACGGAATTGGGGATGATGCAGATATCTGCGGTATCTGTGTTCGGGTAATGTTTCAGAATATGGTCGCGCATGCAGTTGGAAACGGCCACAACCTTGTCTCCCTTGGCCATGATGCCGGAATAGAAGTTGACAGAGTGGAATCCGTGGAACGTGGTGACGACTGCCGGACGGTATTTGCGTGGCACTCTCTTGCATGCCAAGTACCCTACCCATGCGGGTACGCGGGAGTGCAGGTGCAAAATATGCGGGCGTTCCTGTTTGATGAGTCTCGCCATTTTGCCGACCATGAGGAAAGTACGCAGACTCTTTTTGCCGATGGGGAGCACAATGTGGCGAGCCCCGGTTTTTTCAATTGCTTCGACCATGCCACCGCCGGCAGAAACAACGACACATTCCTCCCCCCGGGCACAAAGCCCTTGGCAGAGTTCCAGAACGACTTGTTCAACCCCGCCGGAAGAGAGCGAGGGAAGGAGATGCATAATTTTCATGACAGTAGTTTGGGGAATTTTTGGAGAATATAGTCGGCCGCGCGCCCCGCTTCATTGAGGATGCTTTTTGAATGCGGGATGACTCCCGTTTTGGCCCATTCGGTGAAGGTGCACACGCTGCCGTCCTCTATAAGCATGTTGAGACCTCGCACCACGCGAGAGCACTTCTGCGCATCACGGTTTTTGCGGGGCAGTTCCAAGATTCCCACCGGGGCACCGCTGGAGAGAGCCTCGTAGACCATGGAAACGCTGTCTTGCGTGACCCATACTTCCTTGGCTGTAGCCAAGTGGTCTGCCACCCATGTGGGTCCTGTTGTTTCAACCGGCTCCACCTTCATGCTGGGGCACGCATTTGATACGTCTGCCGCGAAATCCTGGGGAGTGCGGCGAGAGGTCGTCAACACGATAGGAGTAGTGGTGCGGCGAGCCAGTGAGGTGAGCTGGGTAAGCACAAATTCCGAATCCCAAATAAACTCTTTGCTGGGTCCCCCTACGAGAATGAGCGTTTCCTTTTTATCCACTCCTTCGACCGGGCGAATAGCATTGATAGCTCCGACCGTTTGGAAAACATGTCCTTTGGTGTTTTCTCCATCGGGCAAATCGTGGCGGGGAATGATGCACAGGTCAAATGAGCTGAGGGGGAGACTGGGCTTCATGCATACCATGCACAGGCACTTTTTATGGCGAGCCAGGCTGAGTGCCGCGAAATGTGTGCTGTGTCCTGCACAGAGCACCAAATCCGGTTTGGGGTAGGCCAACTCCTTACCTTTGTAGAAGAATTTGCCAAACCAGCTCTTGTTGGTGATATCAATCATGTAGTACCCGTGCTCTTGCTCAGGTTTTTGCTCGCGAGCTCGCTCCAACAGGGCCTTGGCCAAGCCTTGTGTTTGGGAAAGATGGCCTCGTTTACCATCGCTTACAATGTAAATGATCATTCGGCGTGTAAGGGAAAGGGGTGATTATTGAAGAGGAAGCGTAATGCGCCCATGCAGCTGCGTTCCGAGGAAGGGAGTATTGAGCGTGCCGCTGGGGAGTGCATCTGCTCCCACGGTGAAGCTGCTTTCCGGGTCGAAGAGCAGGAGCGGCGCCACTGTCGGCACATCTTCCTCCAAATCGGTGGGGGTGGCGATGTTGACCGGGTTGATGCAGCAGGTGCGCACCACATCTGCCCAGCTCAGCTTGCCGGGTTTGATGAGATGGGTGTAGATGGCTTGCAGGAAGGTATCCAGGACAATCATGCCCTGCGGTGCAGAGGTGAAGTCCTGCTTCTTCGCAAAGGGCGTGCAGGGAGTGTGGTTTGTGACGATGCAGTCGATTGTTCCATCACGCAGACCTTCCAACAGAGCCTCGCAATCGGAGGCATCGCGCAGCGGGGGGAGGGTCTTGTAGGTTGTGTCGTAGTCACCTACGTTTTCATGGGTAAAGAGGAGATGGTGCAGCGCCACTTCGGCCGTGACCGGCTGTCCGGCAGCCTTGGCGCGGCGTATGATGTCAACCCCACCCGCCGTGCTCACTGTTTGCACGTGCACTTTGGCTCCGGCATCTGCTGCGAGACGCAAGGCTGTGTCGATGCCGATTTCTTCTGCGCAGGGTGGTGTGCCGTGCAGCCCAAGTTTGTAAGAAGTTGTGCCGGGTTGGATGCAGGTGTTGGCTGTCAGCGCGGGTACATCACCGCGCAGAGCGAAGGTGAGGCCGATTTCCGATGCATACTTCATGGCACGGTGCAGCATAAGGAGGCTACCGGGAGTTTTCTCTCCATCGCTCAGGATGCTTACGCCGCGGGCCGCCAACGTGTTGTAGAGTGCTTGTTGCTCACCCTGCATGCCTTGGGAGATGCAGCCGGCCGTCAGCATTTCTGCGGCAGAGCGCTGCGTTACGGCATCGTGAAAGCTATCCAGCGTGGCGGCGTTGTCGAAACAGAATCCGGCACTGGGCATTACCAGCATTCCCCATACGCCGCCGGAAATAGCGGCTTGCCCGGCGCGGCTCACACATTCGCGCTTGCTGCGTCCCTCAATTTCGATGCCGGCATGCATATCGAAGAGTGCGGGCATGAGAATCTTGCCCGTGGCATCGTGTACGCGCGGTGCCACGGCCGGTATTTCCAATTCACCTGCCGCGGCTATGCGCTCAATGCCGGGCAGGCAAATGCCGCTGAGCTCGCAGTAAGCATCGGAATCTTGCCCCAGACAGAAGTCGTACTGTTTGCCATCGAGAACCCAAGTGGCGTTGCGGATGTAGGTATTAGTCATTGTTCTGAGTCTGGGGGGTAAGGTGATAGAGAATGCTCATGCGGGCAGCAATGCCGTTTTCAACTTGATTGCACACCAAACAGTTGCGGTAGTCCATGGCTGCATCGCACAGCTCCACTCCGCGGTTGACGGGGCCGGGGTGCATGATAGAGAGATTGAGGTCATCAATGCGGCGCAGACGCTCATCTGTCACGCCGAAGGCTTGGTGATAGTCCTTTGCGGGGAAGAAAGGGGTGTCGATTCGCTCATTTTGTACGCGCAGAAGGTAGATAACATCCGGCTTCCATTCAAAAACATCATCCCAGTTGGTGAAACGTGGTATGCCGGTGTAGGCTTGCGGGGGAACCAGCGGCCCCGGCCCCATGTACGCTACTTCTGCCCCCAAACGCTTGAGAATGGTGCTGGTGGAGCGTGCTACGCGGCTGTGCAAAATATCCCCGATAATCACTACGCGTTTACCGGCAACGGTTCCGTACTTTTCACGGATGGTGAACGCATCCAGGAAGGCTTGGCTGGGGTGCGCGTGTGCCCCGTCACCTGCATTGATGACGGCGGCTTTGCAATGGCGGGCAATTACTGCGGGGATGCCGCTGTTTTTGTGGCGCACGATGATGTAGTCCATCTTCATGCTCATGAGGGTGTCTATCGTATCGTGCACGCTCTCGCCTTTGACCACCGAGGAGGTGGAGACGGTGAAAGTAGTCACATCTGCCGAGAGACGATGGGCTGCCACTTCAAACGAGGAGCGTGTCCGTGTGCTCGGTTCGTAGAAGAGCGTCAGTACCGATTTGCCCTTGAGGGCCGGTACTTTTTTGACGCTCTTGGTAAAGATGTCTTTCATGGCGGTGGCGCTGTCGAGGATGGTGTTGATATCCTCATCGCTCAAATCGCCTATGGTGAGCAAATCTTTTCTTGGCTTCATGGTGTTGAAAATCAGTAGGTAATATCTTCTTTGCCGTCAATTTCATGCAGGTGCACCTTCACACTTGCCTCCACAGGCGTTGTGAAAGCTGCGGCATCGGGGTGTATGGGGAGTTCGCGTCCCCCGCGGTCAACCAATGCGTATAGCTCCACACGAGCCGGACGGCCATATTCAAACAGTGCATTGAGAGCAGCGCGCACTGTGCGCCCGGTGTCTATCACATCATCCACCAGTATCACACGCATCCCATCGGTGGAAAAGGGAAGGTAGGAAGCTCGCAAAGCGGGCTTGTGGCTCAGCATGTCAAAATCATCTCGATACAGGGAGATATCCAGCGCCCCATAAAGAGCTTGCACGCCTGCTTCCTGTAGCAAAGATACGAGCCTCCGGGCCAACACATCTCCATGGCTGATGAGCCCCACCACCGCCAATTTTTCATTGGCAGTGGTGCCGGCTGCGATGCGCCCGGCCCAATCGCAGAGGGCGCTTTGGATGGCATCTTTGCTGATGGTGGGCATGGTGATTATTGAGCAAGCTTGATGATGCGGTGAGCCGCCATGGCGGCGTTGATGGGGGTCTTCTTGTGCAGCCCCACCGTGGTGGCGGGTACACCGCCCGGCAGCTGGGAGATAGCCAGCAGAGCGTCCACCCCGTTGAGCGGTCCGCAGGGTACCGGCACGCCGATGACGGGCAGCTCGGTGTTCATTACCACAACACCCGGCAGTGCTGCGGAAAGCCCTGCTACGCACAGTAACACGGCCTTGGTGCCGGCTTTTTCAAGCCCGGCCAAATATTCAATCAGGGCAGGTAAATCGCGGTGCGCAGAGTAGATAACTTCCTCGTGTTCAACACCGTTTTCTGCAAAATAAGTACGCGCGGGCTCCATGAAAGGGAGGTCGCTCTTGCTGCCATAGATAGTGATAACTTTCATGCTGGCGCTCATTCTAGCATTCCCCACGTGCGCACGCAAGCTAAAAGCTCTGTCAGTACCCGCCAAATGACAATTTGGCGGGAAGCCACCTCCGCTCGAAGATAGAGAGCAGTTCTCTCATACCGAGCTATAGCTCGCGGGGTGCTCGTTACTGCCTGATTTGGTAGAATCATCGTTCGGTCTTCATTGTATTTGCGGAGGCTTGGCGACATCTGGCTTGACTTGAGAATATGTCCATGCTAACGTTCTGCACAGATATGAGTAAGATTCTTAGCCTTGTGTTGATGGTGCTGTTGGCCGTGGCACCTTGCTTTGGCCAGGATGAGGAGGAGTTGAGCCCCTCAGAAAGACGCCAAGAGCAGAAAATGGCGCGCCAAACGGCAGAAGCCTGGGTGAAAGATGAAATGGCTTTGCGCAAGAAAGTGATTGCTCAGCTGCGCAAGATTAAGGATGAACGCAGCGCCGAAAAGGCAGCAAAGGTCATCAACAAACTGCTGGAAACTTCTTCCGGCGAGCAGACAGCATTGGGCGAGGTGGGGGAGGCTACACGCCCTACCGGCGCGGCTATTGAGGCAGAGGACAAGAAGCGTGAGCCCTTGGTATCTAAACAAAAGAAGCAGATTGCAGCCGAGCTGCAGCGCATATCGGATTTGGAGCTGGATGTACCGGAGTGGGCATCTGCGCAGATGCTGGTGGAGAGTATGCCATGATATATTGGGACAACAATGCAACCACGCCCATAGCGCCGGAGGTGCTGGAGACCATGCTGCCGTTTTTGCGCGAGCAGTACTTCAATCCATCTGCGGCCTATCATGCTGCGAAATCTGTACGGCGAGCAATTGATCAAGCTCGTGAGCAGGTTGCGGCCTTGGTGGGAGCGGAACCGGATGAAATCATATTCACCAGCGGAGGAACAGAGGCTACCAATACGGCCTTGGCTCAATTTAGCACGGCATTGACCCTGGCTACAGAGCATCCCGCCACCTTGCGTACCATACGTGGTACTGCGTGCCCGGTGCTTTCAAATGGTGTGGTAGATTTGCCGGAATGGAAAGAGCACGTGCAGAACTGCGATGGTGCAAGTTTTGCTTGGGCTAATCATGAAACGGGGGTGCTACAGCCCATTAAATCCATGTGCGCGACCGCAGAAGATGCCGGAGCCCGTGTACACGTGGATGTGGTGCAAGCAGCCGGTAAAATGCCGATTCACCTGCATGAATATCCCATTCATTTTGCATCTCTTTCGGCCCACAAATTGCATGGTCCCAAAGGTGTAGGTGCTTTGTATGTGCGCCGCGGGACAGAGTGGCGCCCCACCCATACCGGGGGAGCGCAAGAGGACTACCGCCGCGCCGGTACGGAAAATGTGCCCGGCATCATCGGCTTTGGCAAAGCGGCAGAGTTGGCCAGGGCTGCGGCAGAAACCTATGCGGGGTTAGCTGAGTTGCGCACGCGTTTTCTTGCTCGCCTGCAAGACGCAGGGATTGATTATGTGGTAAATGGCGCTAGTGCAAACCGCCTGCCGCATGTGCTCAATATGCGTGTACCCGGTTGCTCTGCGGAGTCTCTTTTCCTTTTACTGGAACCCGCTGGCTTGCTTTGTTCTGCCGGTTCAGCTTGTACAAGTGCAGAGCCTCATCCCAGTCACGTGCTCAAAGCAATGGGCCTGGCGGATAAGGAAATACGCGAATCGCTGCGTTTTTCGATGTCTCGCTATACAAGCGCTGAAGAAGTTGATGCCGCAGCTGATATTTTTGTCCGAGTGGTGCAAAAACTGCGCTCTGTGCAGTCTGCCAGCACCGGCCCGGTTATGGTATACCGGTGAGAGCCATTGCGGAGCAGGGGAGAGCTAAAGCGGATGAGGCATTATCCGCAGCCTTGCGGCACATCTTTTTGCGGGCTCCTCTCTTTCTGCCCTTGCTGGCAGTAGTGAGTATTTTGCTTGGTGCATGGTGGTATTTACTTGCTGTTTTTGCGTTGTTGGCAGCGGCTGCGCTCAGATTGTGGCGCATAGGTGTAGCTGTGATACTCTGTGCAAGCCTAGCTTACTTGCAGCAAGAACGCCGGCAGCGTGCCTCTGATGAGTTGATGGACTATTTGCGCTCACATGAGGTCGTAGAATTACAGGGTACTGTCATACGCGAACTGAATAAAGGATGCGTCCTTGGTACCGAGTGGGGGGGAATGCGAGTAGTCGTGCGCGGGGGGGACTTTTCATGGAAACAAGGGGATTACGTGAAGGTTGTGGCTGAAAAAGGCCATTCTCACCCACCGCCTGTTCATGGTATGTTCGATGCTGCTCGCTGGATGCAACAGCAGGGACTGGCTGCGGATTTGCGATTTGTATGCGGTGAATATATAGGGCACCCTTTCTCTTGGACTGCCATTTGTGGGGCTGCTGCGGCTGTGCGTGATTCTTTGGCGCGGAGAGTGATGCCGCCCGGTACGGAGGACGATGCCCGCCGCCAGGTGTTGTGTGCCCTGGTTTTGGGGGATAAAAGCCGGGCAGAGGATGAAACCATGCTGGATTTTCGCAAGGGCGGTTGTCTGCATGCCTTTGCCGTGAGCGGTTTGCATGTAGGCCTTTTGGCGGGGATTTTGTGGGCTATATTGCGTATATGCCGTGTGAGTATGGCGGTATCTCGCGTAGTGGTTCTGCTGGTAAGCGCTTTGTACGTGGTGATGACCGGCTTCTCTGTGCCCGCCATACGGGCGTTCATGATGATGTCCGTTGTCTTGGTAGGCGCTATGTTGCACCGTCGAGTGAGTTTGCTCAATACCTGGAGTTTTGTTGCTTTGCTCATCTTGTTGCCGCAGCCATACCAGATATACAATGCCGGATTCCGGCTTTCCTTTGTAGTCTATGCAGCCATTTGCGTGGGGGCGCGTCTTGCGCTGCGGGAAAAACCATGGTTTGGCCCGGATGAATATATACCCTATCGCATACGTACCACCGGAGAACGCCGCCTATCAGCCACTGAATTGGCTTTGCGCGGGACGGTCTTGATTTCTCTTTGGGCGTGGCTGGTATCTCTCCCCATCACCATTGCGCAGTTTCACACCCTGAATACCCACAGTTATCTGACAAATATCCTTATCACTCCCATACTGCCTTTTGTCATGACAGCAGGGTTGGCTGCGATGATTTTGGCGCCGCTCCCCATATTGGGTGCGGCGGTGATGCAATGGGCTTTGTATAGTGCCCAAGCTCTTATCAGTGTGGTGGCATTTTGCGGGGAATTGCCGGCAGCTTATTTGCCGGCGCAACGCCCGCAACCGGCAGAACGCTTGGCTATCCTTTCGACCGGCTATGGAGAGAGCGCTTGTCAGTTGGGTAATGGTGGACTTCTTATAGCCATGGGCAATGAACAAACGGCTCGCTTTTCTATTGAGCCGGCTTTATTTCATGCCGGTTATACACCTGCGGCGCTCCTGTTGCCGCGCCCATCTGCTCGCCGCTCTGAATTAGCAACGGTTTTTGGGGGAACGTGGCCGCAATTGAAAGTGTTGGATACGACCGAACTTGCAGGAAAAACCACCCTTACTACCAATGCGGGTGTTTTCACCATTTATGCCCCACCTGCAACATTACCTCGCAAGCCCATGGACAATGCAACTCCTATTGTGGTGTGGCAAAGAAGCAAAGATCGTGTGCTCTACGTGGGGGATGCTTCCTTGCTTACTTTTGAAAGTATTCCGGCAGAGGAACGCCGTGCAGATATTTTGATTCTGGGGCGCAATAAGCGCATGCCCTTGGTCGATGCCGATACCATTCGCTCCATCGGAGCAACTTGCATCATCCTGCTGCCGTCCGCCGGAGGCGGCTCACCTGACGTTCAAAGCCTGCATCCGGCGGAAGTGGTGCGAGTCCCACTGGCTCCTTCCATTTATTTCTGTGATGAAAACGTGCAGACGTCTCATTGAGGCGCCGCCGTGGTACCACGCAAAATGCGGAGCATGTGGTCTTCTGTGTCGCGGAATTGTAAAAATGTTGTGAGACGTTCGTTCTCGAGCAAAGTCACAAATCGTTTTTCGGCCACGAGGGTACGCAGCCCTTGGTCGCGAAACAAATCCAGCAGGCGGGTGGGTTGGGGGATGCCGCTGCGTGCCAATCGCTCATTGTAAAATGCAGTGTATTGGGCTTCATCCAGCGAGCAACCATAGGCCACCAAGCATGCCAGATACGTTTGCGCCGGGTCGTCCATGGGATCTATCTTTTCCAGCCAGCCTGTGCAATCCGCTTTGCGCAGCAGATGCTTCATGCGCGTAAACCAAGGCATGGCGGGTGTGCTGCCTTGGCTTTTGTGTGCCTCTGCAAGAGTTTGATAGTGGCTGATGAGAGATATGTTACCATAGTAAGAAATGCCTAAAGTAGCAATCCAGAGCATGAGGATACTCATCAGCACCGTCGTGATGATGCCGCAGGTGCTCGCTCCGCCTCTGCGCCATGAAAACAGCTGCGAAAACCACGACATGCCGTGAAAAAAAACGGCAAAGGTGAACAATGCCAACCCCCATGCTGCCACTTGCACCATCCAAGGTTGAGGGTGAGCCGTGATAAAGGATAAGAAGGTGAATCCGCTGCGTTGGATGAACATCCATACCACGATGGCACTGATGACTGCTATGGCCAGCAGTATCATGCGGATAACACCTTTGAAAATGGAGAAGAAGATGATGGCTGCTACTATGCAGGCCAGCACGGTAAGCGCGAGATGTGTTGGTTCCATGTTGGTTAGTGGGACGTGGGGTGATGGTGGGGTAAAAGTTGCTGCAATGCCTGTTGCGCTTCGGTGTATTGAGGCTCTATTGAAAGCGCTTTTTGCATAGCGCGTATGGCCTCAGGAATATAGCCGCACTCTGCAAGGATGAGTCCAAGTCGGTATTGGACAAGTGCATTTTGCGGTGCTTTGCCGGCGCATGTCAGCATTTGAGCCAGAGCTTCGGCTGGTCTCCGCATGCCGGCTAGGTATACGGCATAATCCATGTATGCGACAGGGCTGGAGGCATCCAACGCGATAGCGCGTTTGTATTGTTTTTCCACCTCGGCATGATTGCCAGCAGCTCTTGCAAGCATAGCCAGCTGCATGGCTCCGGTGGGTTGGTCGGCTTGGTGCGTGGCGGTGCTCACCTGTTCTTGCAGAGCTTGTTCAGCACCGGGTATGCGGTGTAGCTGCGCCAAGTTTTGCCAGGCAGCGGCGCGGCGTACCAAGCGAGATGGATCGTGCAACATCCCTTGGCTGTCAGCTCCCAAGAGTTGAGCAGCAGCAGCTCGTACCACGGGGCTTTCATCCTTAGCCGCCATTTTGGCTGCTTGTATTACGGCCTCGCTGCGGGGGAGGGCGGCCATGTGTTCCAAAAGCGTGGCTTTCCAAGCAGCATTCTGCTCTGATTTCAGCGCAGACAGCAAGTTCGCTTCGTTGCCGCGACCCTGCATTGCTGCCGCCACGGCGCGGGTGCGCTGTCGTGTTATTTCTCGTGTTTTGTGGCTGTACACGCGGTCAATGTGCTGCTGCGCCCATGCGTGGTCTTTGTTTGCGTGGCAGCGCAGGCAGGCATTGGGGATACCCAGTTCAGCGCTCAACGTTGGGTCTGGGTATTGGAAAGAATGGTCGCGGCGCGGGTCGCGTGCCATGTAGGGGCTCTCCGGCATGTGGCATTCGACGCACCGCCCGCCCATGCTCTCCGGTGGACAAGGCGTGTGTGTGTTGATGTCGATGATGGGGGCCGGGGTGTTGTTGACTATCGTGCCGGTGGCATGGCAGCGCAGGCAGAGACTGTTGTCCTCTTGGGGAAGTTTCAGCTCTGCTGTGTGGGGGTCGTGGCAGTCTATGCAACTCACGCCTGCTTGCCCCATCTTGCTGAGTCTCAATCCTGTTTCGCAGTAATCTTCATCTTGCTGCATGCCGTTGGGGTAGAATATCCCCTCAATGAGCGGTAATTCCAGCCGGAAGTGTTCATCAAAACTGTCCCCGGCGCGGAAGGTGTCATCCAGTTCTTCGCGGCGTGCATGGCACGTGGCACAGTTGTCGTGTATTTGCCGAGTCGTCAGTTTGCGCGTTGTGGCATCAGCCAAACAGCCGTTGTCACTATCAGGCGTATCGGCCAAGGGGTGGCACTGAATGCACGTGACTCCCGGTTCCTTCCATGTCGAGCTATAGGTGTCTGTTTTCGCATCGTAGCCCTTGCGGAACTCCGTCATGTGGCACCATGCACATTGCGAGTTCCAATTCATTCCGCGTCCCAGCCAGTGCCCCCAGTCACCACTCCGGCGCTGAGCTAACCCATCGCGGGAAAGCCGCTCATCCCCCGCGAATACATCAAACCACTCGCGCTTTTGTACGTCCCATGCGGCGCTGGGGGTGTGCAATCCACCATCTTTGCCTTCCACCAAGTATTGCACCAATGGTCTACGCCCCAGTACGGAATGCACCTTGAACTGCTCCCCGCTCGTATGATTGGTCAGCAGCAGATGCCCTTGCCTATTCGTGCGAAAAGAGAGTTTCTCTCCATGGGCCTCAAGTTCTTGTCCATGAAAAGGCTCGGAATCCAGAGCGGAATCCACTTGTCGCCAAGCCCAAGCGTGGTCACTTGCTGCCCATTGCTCAAACTCTTTGCGGTGGCAAGCGGCGCATTGAAGCGAGATGGGAACCTCCTGCTGCTTCCAATGTGCACTTTTTCCGGTGTAGACACGTGCCGCAGCCTCCCGTTCCTCACAGGAACAGAAACATACTGCTGCCGCCACCAAGATAATACTGCATCTCCGCATCTTCATGCCTATTCTAGCATACTCCCCCTGCCAACGAAAGAGTGAATTGTGTTCCCCTCTCGTAAAAAAAACGCCCCCGATTCCCATGTGAAAATCGGGGGCGAATTGAAATTGCTTTCTTCAGAAGATTTACTTGAGAATCATCTTGAAGTCTACCACCACGGCGCGGTCTGCTGTCACGAGCACGGGGTTGCCATCAATGGCGGTGATTTCAGGAATCTCCAGCACAAGCTTCTGGACCTTGGCCAGCGTATCGGCCAGCGGACCAACGGCCTTGGGAGCCTCGCCACGCACACCATTGAGGATGGTGCCTACCTTCGTCTCCTTAATCATGTCGGAGAAATCATCTGCGGGCAGGATACGCATGGTGGTATCGCGCATCACTTCGGTGTAGATACCGCCGGTGCCGAACACCATCACGCGACCGAAGTTCTTGTCGCTGTTAACACCGATGATGGTTTCGGTAGCCTTGGTTATCATTTCCTGGATGAGCACGGAAGCGCCCTTGAGGTTGAACTTGGTGATGCTGCCCCACAGACCTTCCCAGGCTTCGTTGAAGGAAGCCTCGTCATTGATGTTGAGGTAAATACCTTTCATTTCGGTCTTGTGCAGAGCATCAGGAGCGGAGAGCTTGAGCACCACGGCGTTCGGGAAGATGGTCTTGCAGAAAGCAAGGGCTTCTTCCTTATCGGTGAAGTTGCCGCACTTCGGGTAGTCAATACCGTAGTGATCCATGAGCATGTTCACCGTTTCCTGAGGCAGAGATGCCAATCCGGCTTCCTTGGCAGAGGTCACAGCGGCCTTGATTTCGGCGGGTACTTCGCCGGTCTCGCAGGTGGCCAGCTTCTTGCCGCGGAAAGCCATCTGAGCCTTCAACAGACCCAGCAGACGCACGATGTCAGCAGGATACTCGTAGTTGAGAATCTTGGCCTGATCAAGCAGCACACGGCCTTCGTCCACGCGGGCTCCACCCACGAAAGAGCAGTAGATGTTTACGTTGGGATACTGGGGTGCAAGCTTGATGACAGCCTCGGCAGTGCCGGGGCAATCTGTCACGCGCTGCGGGGTCAGAAGCACAAGGATGTTCTTGTATTCGCCGCTTTCGCAGAGAACCTTGAGAGCAGCTTCGTAGCGGTCGGCCTTAGCATCACCCACCACGTCAATCGGGTTGCCGAGGGAGGCTTCGGGAGTGAGTACGGCGCGCAGCGCTTCGATGGTCTTCTCGCTGGGACGAGCCAGGTCAAGACCGGCTTCTTCGCAAAGGTCGGAGGTGAGCACACCCACACCACCGGCGTTGGTGAGTACTGCGACTTGCCCGTCGAATTCGTTGTGGTTGCAGTATTGCAGCACTTCAAGCAGCCCGAAAAGTTCGCGGTCGTTGTATGCCTGAATGGCACCTGCACCCTGCAGAGCCATCTCCAGCACGCGGTAGTTGGGAGCCAAAGAACCCGTGTGAGACAGGGAAGCCGCCTGAGCCTTGGCGCTCTTGCCGGGTTCCATAATCACGCAGGGCTTTGTGTCGGAAACTTCCTTAATGACTTTGAGGAACTCCTTGCCGTTCTTGAGGGATTCCAAGTAGAATACGAAGGCGTTGGTGTTGGGGTCATCTTTCAATGCGGCCAGCAGCTTGTCTTCGCCCATTACAGCCTTGTTGCCGATGGAGATGAAGTGGGAGAAGCCAATGCCCTTGCCGGCTGCCCAGTCCATGATGGCAGAGCAATACGCGCCGGACTGAGACACGAAAGCCACATTGCCGCGGGCGGGGAAGCCGTCTGCGAAAGAAGCGTTCACGTTGTCGAAAGTGGAAATGTGGCCGAGGCAGTTGGGGCCAAGCAGATTGATGCCGTTGTCCAAACACTTTTGAGCAATGCGCTTTTCGAGCTCCTTCTCGCCCACTTCTGCGAAGCCTGCGGTAATGATGGAGATGTTCTTGGTGCCATTGGCAATGCAAGCATCAATCACGCCTTCGGTGAAGCGAGCAGGTACAAGAATAACAACCAAATCCATGGGCTCAGGAAGAGTGTCAACGCTGGCGTAGCAGGGTTTTCCACACAGCTCTTGTCCGGCCATTTTGGGGTTCACGCCATAGAGCTTGCCCTTGTAATCGGCAGAGATGATGTTGTTGAATACAACAGCGCCCAGCTTGGTGGGGTCGGCAGACACGCCGACTACAGCGATGCTCTTCGGATTGAAGAATGTTTCGAGTGACATAGTTGTTTGTTGGATTGTTTGAAAAAATAAAAAGCCATACGGCTCTGCGGGTATTGTAGCACTTGAAATGCGGAAATTCAAGTAACTTTCATGAATTTTTTGGGTGCTTTGTTCAAGAAAATTCAAGGGGTATGATAAATTGCAGTCTCATTCATAGCTTGGAGGTAGCGTTTCCATCCAGTTATTAAGAATCTCCACTGCTGCTGCTTGGTCAATGATGGGGCGAAAGTTTTTGGCCTTTTTGCCGGCTTGGTGCAGTTTTTCCTGAGCAATGCTTGTGGTCAGATATTCATCCACATATATCAAGGGAACATGAGGCAAAGCCGCATGCAATTTTGCTCCGTAGGAACGCACTTTGGCGCAGGCTGTGCCCTCTGTCCCGTCCATGCGGATGGGTAATCCCAGCACCAGCGTGCGTATGCCTTTCTGCGCCACCAACTCTGCAATTCGTTCAAGGGAATTGACTTTTCCGCGGGGGATGCTTTCTACCGGGTGAGCCAGAATGCCGCACGCATCTGTGGCCGCGATGCCGATGCGGGCCTCTCCGTAGTCTATGCCGAGGGCAGGGTGCATATCAAAGCAGTTGTTCGGGGAGTGTGGATACCACTTTTTTGATGTTGTCGGCTTCACTGCGCCGAGTCACCAAAAGGGCATCTCCTGTATCAACCACGATGAGGTCATCCACCCCTACCAGCGCTACTTGTTTGCCGGAATCGGTGAACACAATGTTGTTTTGCGCATTCACAGAGCTCAGCGGGCTGTTGCTTGCGTTGCCATCTGCCGTTTGTGGCAGGTACTTGCCCACGGAAATCCAAGAACCCACATCATCCCAGTCGAAAGATGCCTCAAAATTCAGTACTCGGTCGGCTTTTTCCAACAGCGCAAAGTCGATGGAGATGGGGGTCAGCTGAGGAAAGGCCGTAGCAATGAAAGCAGGTATATCCGAGCTTTCGGTGAGCTGTGTTACAAAATCTGCCAACTGCGGGCAATGAGAGGCAAGCTGATTGCGCACATGACCCACATTCCAGATGAACATGCCTGCATTCCATGAGAAATTGCCACCGGCAAGATACTGCTCGGCCGTGGCTGTATCCGGTTTTTCGCGGAAACGTACTACCTCGTAACAGTTGTGGCTGAGCTGTGCATCCTCCAGCTTGCCGGCTCGCTCAATATAGCCATAGCTGGGGCAGGGCCACGTGGGTCTGATACCGATGGTGATAAGTGCGGCTTCTCGTCCGGCGAGAGAAAGCGCTTCAGCAGCCAAGTGACGGAAAGCCGCGTTATCCAAAATCAAAGAATCGCTGGGGATGATAATCATGTTGGCCTGCGGATTGCGGGCGGCAATGAGCCCCACTCCCAAGGCCACGGCCGGAGCCGTGTCGCGGCGCGCCGGTTCAGCCACAATGTTGGCCGCCGGCAGCATGTCAGCTTGGCGGCGCACCTCTGCCTCCTGCAAATGATTTGTCAGGATGATGATGTTTTCCGTGGGAACAACCCCTTCCAAGCGCTCTATCGCTTGGCGCAGCATTGTACCCTTACCGAATAAATCCAGCAACTGCTTCGGCTTTGCGTTGCGGGAGAGCGGCCAGAAACGCGTGCCGCTGCCACCTGCCAATATCAATGCGTAGTTTTCCGTCATGCTGGGCATGAGTATATGCCCCAACGCTTCGGCTGGCAAGTTTTTTCTCCGCATTCCTTCCTTGCAGTGAGTGAAGAAATATGCTACAAGAGACACATGAAGCAATTCTTTTCTATACTTGCCTTTTTATCCATGCTGCATGCCGCTCAGGCCGACTTCTTTTACAATGCCAGCGGGAGTAGTGTTGGCCGCGCGGAGACAGATAGTAGCGGCAATACGCGTTACTATGATAAATCCGGTTCCTACATAGGAAGTGCGCGCAAATCGGGAAACTCCGTTCGCTACTATGATAAATCCGGGTCTTTCATAGGGCGTGCCGAAACAAGTGGCTCTACCACCCGTTATTACAATAAATCCGGTTCCTTTGCCGGTAGCGCCCAAACTTCCGGTTCATCTACACGCTACTACAATCAAAATGGTTCCTATGCAGGCCAATCACAAACATCCGGTTCCTCCACCCGCTATTATAATAAATCCGGCTCCTACCAAGGTTCACAAAGACGCTAAAATTTTGAATGAAATTGAGAGTTTAGTTCGCAATTTGGTGTCATATTGCGAATAAGACTTGAGGTGATGGGAAGATGGTGTTAGACTACCTGAGATTGCAACCATGACACCACTCTCTCACAAGATTCTCACGTTCACACTGCTGCTGTGCACAACAATCATGCAGTCGTGTGCTCCTTTGTTTTCTCAAAATCAGAATGAACCGCAGCCTCCTCCTCCCGCAGAGACTCAGCCTGAGCCTATCGCCTACAAAAATCCGGCGGTGGACATGATGAAAGGCTACAACGATATAGCTGAAATTGAGATTTTGCCTGCATGGAATCTCTCCGAAAAACAGCTGGTTACAGCTACGCAGGCTCCTACGCAAAAGGGAGATGGTGCAAATGCTCGCTACATCTACCCGGAGGATGTGCAACCAACTAAAGAGCAGGTGCAGGAGGGGTCGGCTCTCACTCCTCGCCAGCGTAGCCTGATGAAGAGTGCACGCCTGCGTGCTCGCCAGGTAAATGCGTTCAAAACCCGAGATGCTGCGGAAAAATACAATAAAGAACATTCCGGGATTCTGTCCAAGCAGGAAAAAGAAGGTTTACACATCATTATTCAACTGCGCAAGCAGCGTGGCGTGTGCAAAGATGGTTCCAAGGTGCTTCGCTCATTCAGAGTGTGCAGCGGCAAGAGAAGCACCCCCACACCGCAGGGGCATTTTCATGTGATGACTAAGCACGAGAAGCATATTTCCAACCTCTACAATTCTCCCATGCCTTATTTTATGCGTTTGACAATGGGTGGCGTGGGATTGCACCAGGGGAATATGCGCAGTGTTCCTTCGTCTCATGGTTGTGTTCGTCTCACGCGCGATGATGCCCGCTACCTCTTCCGCAAGTGCGCAGTCGGCACCCCGGTCTTTATCACGAATTGAGACAGGGTCGCCTTTCTGTATCAGGCGTAGAGCGTGGGATCCGGGATGCCGGCGGCGGCAAAGGATTCTCGGCGTTCGCGGCAGGTGGAGCATTGGCCGCAATGCAGCTTGCGCCCGCAGTAGCAGGAGTATGTGTGCGAGAAATCGACCCCTAAGGCCGCACCGGCAGCGGTGATTTCCGCCTTGGTGTGGGAGATGAAAGGACGCAGGATTTGCAGACGGGCGTAGGTGCCGTGGGAGATGGCGGCAGACATAGCCGCCATGAAGTCCTCTCGGCAATCGGGGTAGATGGCGTGGTCCCCGCTGTGAGCTGCGATGACGATGGCTTCCGCACCCTTGCTTTCGGCTATGCCGGCGGCAATGGCCAAGAAGATGCCGTTGCGGAAAGGAACAACCGTTTGTTTCATGTTCTCCTCTGCATAATCAGCGGTGGGTATGGCATCTGCTCCGCTCAGAAGGGCGCTTTCGAGGTGGGTAGAGACGCTGCGCAGGTCTATTTGGTGATAGGGAATCCCCAAGTGTTCGGCCTGCCAGCGTGCACAAGCGAGTTCTTGGGCTGCATGGTTGCTGCCGTAATCGAAAGAGAGGGCGCATACAACCCGGTGGTGTTGGTGCGCCCAATGAAGTGCGGTGGTAGAATCCAACCCGCCGGAAAGGAGAACGGCTACTTTCATGCGGGGCGGTTTTCCGGCTTGTGTTCGGCGGTGCAGGTGAGCTGGATGCCTCCACGGGCACCAAAGCACCCTTCTACTTTCATCCAAGCGGGGTCAACCGCAGCCACGAGGTCATCCAGAATGCGGTTGACGACTTGTTCGTTGAAGGCAGCGTAATTGCGGAATGAGACGAGGTAGTATTTCAGACTCTTTGTTTCCACCACCTTGTCGGCGGGGCTGTAGGTGATGGTGAGTCGGCAGCTGTCCGGCTGCCCCGTCACAGGACAGAGGGAGGAGAACTCGTGTGTGGTGAGGGTGACTATGTAACGGCGCTGTGGGCTGCGGTTCGGAAATGCCTCCAGCTTGGCTTCTTCCGGGCTGCGGTAGAATTCCGAGTGCTTGCCGAGGAGGGAAAGATCTTTGTTGTCCATGGTGATGAGAAGATTATGCTTTGGTGAGTTTGTAGCTGTCTTTTCCGTCCTTCATAGCCCAACCGAGCTCTGCAAGCTTGCCGCGCAGGGCATCAGCTGTAGCCCAATCCTTGGCTAAGCGTGCGGCCCAGCGCTCATCTGCAATCGCCTTAATGTCTGCTGGCACCTCAATGTCTGCATCGGGGTCGGGCAGCTGCAAGCCCAGCGCCTCCATGATGAAGCGGAAAGCTTTCCGTATCCGGGTTGCCTCTGCGGGTTCCATGTCGGCAGGGCGTACCCCTTTGATAGCGCTGAACACATGGCCGAGTGCCTCCGGGCAGTTCAGGTCATCTTCCAAGCTGTCCCAAGCGGGTTGGAACATGCCGAGCGCAGGTGCTTTTTTCACCAAATCGCGGTAGGTGGGTTCTTTTTCGCCACTGGCTTTTGCGAGTTCCTTGTCAAAGCGCCCAAGTTTGTTGAGTGCGCTGGTGGCATCTTTCATGCCGGTAAGGGTGAAATTGAGGGGACGGCGGTAGTAGGCTCCGGCCAGAATATAACGGAGAGCAGCGGGTGCATAGCCCATCTCCTGCAGCTGGTCAAGAGTGTACATGTTGCCCAAGCTCTTGCTCATTTTTGCCCCGTCCACCAGCAGGTGGGTCACGTGGAACCAGTGGCGTGCAAAATGCCCGCCGCAGGCGCAGCGGCTCTGGGCTATTTCATTCTCGTGGTGCGGGAACACCAGGTCCACGCCGCCGGAGTGCAGGTCGAAGGTGTCGCCCAGGTACTTGTGGCTCATGGCAGAGCACTCCAAGTGCCAGCCGGGGCGCCCCTCGCCCCAGGGTGAAGGCCAGAAATTGGGGCCGTCTTCCGGGCGGCGAGCCTTCCAGAGTACAAAGTCAGCCACGCTGTCCTTTTCATACTCATCCGTATCAGCACGGGTGTTGGCTGTCTTGCCGAGGTCCAGCTCCTGGCGATCCAAGTGAGCCAGTTTGCCGTATTCGGCGTAGGATGAAATGCGGAAGTAGACAGAACCATCCTCGCTCTGGTAGGCGTGGCCGCCATCCATGAGTTTTTGCACAATATCAAGTTGTTCTTTGATATGCCCCACGGCGCTGGGCTCTACATGAGGGGGAAGGCAGTTGAGCGCCTTGCAATCCTCGTGGAACTTGGCTGTCCATTTAGCGGTATATTCTCCCAGCGGCATGCCTTGGGCTTGGGAGTTGCGGATGGTTTTGTCATCCACATCCGTGAGATTGCGTACATGTTTGGTGCGCAGGCCACCCAGCTCGACCACGCGGCGGAACACATCCTGCACGACAAAGGTACGGAAGTTGCCGATGTGGGCGGCTGCATACACAGTCGGGCCGCAACAGTAGAAGCGTAGCTGCTTGCCATCCTCTGCCTGCACGGGCTGCAACGCCCCCGATTGTGTATCGTATAAGTTCAACATATCGCGCGTAAGTATGCTCCTGCGCGCCGCCCGTGTCAAGCTTTGCGCATGACAGCCGGGCGGAAGTCGATGAATTTATCTGCCGCATTTACATGGGTGGGTACTACGGGGAGTGTGTCACCGGGGAGCAGGTGGCGGCCATCGGTGCTGCTCCAGCGGTGAGCGTGCGATTCATAGTACCATCTGCCCAATTCCTCCATCACTTCTCCGGGGATGAAGCCTCGCAGACGCAGCTCCGGCAGCTCCACAGCCAGCCCTTGGAGCCAGGCATCTGTGATGCGGGCTTGCCACACGGCGGGAGTTTCGCTTTCTGCCTGTAATTGCATATATTGCAGAAGCTTGGCTTGCTGGGCTTCGCTCTCGGCAAAGGCTGAGTTACGCTCCGTCTCGGAAATATGGTCGGCCAGATTAGGTAGGGTAGATGCAGCAGGCAAGGGGGGCAGAGGCACCGGGTGCTTGGGTACCAAACGGGCAAAGGCTCGGTGTACCACCAAATCTGCATAGCGGCGGATGGGGCTGGTGAAATGGCAGTAATTGCCCTTGTTGAGCCCGAAATGCCCCAGCGATTTGGCGTCGTAGCGGGCTCGCATCATGGCTCGCAGGATGAGGGATTTGAGGACGAGCTCATCTCGGTGCCCGGAGATTTGTTCTGCCACGCGGCATAGTTCCTCGCGAGTGTTGAGTGCTCCCACCTGCAGGCCATAGGAACGCAGCTCGTGTCCCAGCGCCTCCAGTTTGGCGGGGTCGGGCGCTTCGTGCACACGGTGAATAGCGGGCAATTGCTTGGCATTGAGGGCTTCTGCCACCGCTTCATTGGCTGCCAGCATGCATTCTTCAATCAGCTGGTGTGCTATATCTCCGGCGTTTTGTTGGATACCTATGGGGAGCCCGTTGTTGTCCAGCAGTACATGCAACTCCGGCATGTCCAGATTGAGAGCCCCGCGCTGCATGCGGCGGCGGCGCAGCGTTTGTGCCAGCCGGTGTGCCTCGCGCAGCATGGTGTCTATCTCATCATCTCCGCAGCTGGTTTTCCCCTCTAAAATCGGCAACACTTCTTCGTAGGCAAAACGCCTGCGAGAGCAAATGACGGCCTTGCGGAAGGTGGCTTTTTCGGTGCGCCCATCCATCCCGATGCGCAGTTGGCACAGACAGGTGAGGCGCGGCTCGCCCTCTCTCAGGGAGCATACATCATCACACAAGGTGGGGGGCAACATGGGTAGTACGCGGTCCGGCAGGTAAGTGGAGTTTCCTCGTTCCCTCGCCTCTCTGTCGGTGGCTGAACCGGGGCGCACGTAGTGGCTTACATCCGCTATATGCACGGCCAAATCCCAGCCTTGGCTCTTGCGCCGCACGGAGATGGCATCGTCAAAATCTCGCGCATCAATGGGGTCGATGGTGAGCACGCAGCGGTTGCGCCAATCATCTCGCCCGGCAAGTTCTTTTTCAGAAGGAGAATGCGGGATTTTTCGTGTTTCAGCCAGCACCTCCGGGGAAAATTCATCTCGCAGGGCATAGCGGTGCATGATGCGGGTGATATCCACACCCGCATCCTCCGGCCAGCCCAGCACCTGCACGATGTGCCCGGTGGCGTCCATGTTGCCCAGCGGATAGCGCTCCGGTTCCACAGTCACGCACATGCCGGCCAGCAGTCCTTCGGGGGCGGGCTCGCTCAGGCGAATGGTCTCCGGGGTGGCAAATCCGTCTCCCTGCACATAGCCATATAATCCGCCGGCGCGGTAGGTGCCAACCCAGAGCTTGAGCTTGCGCTCCACCACCTCCAGCACGCGAGCCTCCGGCCGCAGCTCCCTTGCATCCGGGCGGCTGCGTCGGCCTCGTCTGTGGTGTGGGGGGATGGCTTTTCGTATGCTCGCCAACACCGTGTCGCCGGGCAGGGCATCCAGCGAGCGATTGGGGGTAACCGGCAGTTCCAGGGGCTCGCCCACGTCATCCAACCCTAGTTCGAGGCGCAGCTTCTCCATGCTGTCGGCATCCGGGCGGAAGTACAGTTTCCCTTTTATACCGCTGCGGAGTCTTCCGCGCAAGGGTGTTTCCGATACCAATTTGAGAGTATAGCGCTGCTGCTTGAGCCGCAGGAGTTTGCCCTCTTTCTCCCATTCTTTCAGCAAGGAGCGCAGGGCGGGGCGCTCGTGTGCATCCAACTCCAGCATGCGTGCCAGCCCGGAGCTGTCTTGCGGTGCGTAATCTGGGCGGCGCAATAATTGCAGCAGCCTTTCTTCTAGTGAGGGAGCACTCATGGCTTTCTTTATACCACGAATGGCCCTGTTCGGCACAGGGCTCGTCCGGTAAAATACTGTGTGACTTTCTTCCTGCTCAGTCTTTCAGATAATCAATCAGCGCCTCTGCATAGGTGTAATCCTTGAACTGCTCCTGCATGGTGGAGTGGCCCAATTCATCATACCAGGCACCGCGGCAGATGTGCGCCAGCAGACGCGCCCATGACTTCAGGTTCACATCAGCGTTGCCGGTTTTGCTGTACCCATCTTCGCGAAACAGGCGGGTGCTCTTGCGGTTGGAATCCTTCAGCGCCATCAGTAACCGGTTGTTCTTGCAGTCGCGGATGGTGGCTTCAATCGTGATGTCGCCCTTGGAAAACTTGGCAAGTACTTGGCTCACTCCGGGAACCGGTGCCATATAGCCCATCACTTTGCCGAGCACTTTCAGCCCGGGCTTTTGCGGCTCAAAGTGCACCAAAGCCGAGTCTATGCGCACGTGTGCTTGTGCCGGGTTATCAGTCAACTTCCAGTTCGTATTATTCTTACGGTTGGCATCATTCAGCATTTCCACAAAGGCTTGCACCATGTAATCATACATCTGCGGGCGCATCAGCGGTGCCATGTCCGGGTGTTTTGCTGCAGCCAATCGTACGTCCAGTGGTGCTATGTAGATATAGCCACTCTTCTGGTGCAGGTAGGGGTTGCCCTTGCCCCAGGTCCAAATGCCATCTACCGGTGCCTTGAGCTTTTCATGCAAGGTTACATTGTACAACCCGCTCTCTGATATCATACTGTGTTGGCTACATGAGACAACCAACATGCTGCTCAACAGGATTGCTAATGTAAAAATGTGCTTCATATGCCCACTTTTCTAGCATGATATCTGTGCCGCTGCAATAAAAAACGCTGTGCTGACGCATGCAAGCTCTTTTTTCGTAGGATTTTGCTTGACTTTCGTTAACAAAAGTGGCATCCTGCGGCTCCGCTCTTGTCCCGCTGGCAGGAGTGAGCAAAACCCGGCGGGTGACTTTATACCGCGCACCGACGTCGGAAGATCTCCAAACAAACCTCAATTTCAAGCAGATACATTCAAATCATGACTCAGTATTCTCTCAAGGTCAGCAAGCGCGACACCATCGGTACCGGCAAGCTCAACGCTCTGCGTGCTCAGGGCATCGTTCCCGGTGTTGTGTACGGTCCCGCTGTAGATGGCAACATCAACATTCAAGCCACCGTGTCCGATGTGCGCGTGCTTCTCAACTCCACCGATACCGACAGCATCCTCGTGAAGCTCGACCTCGATGGCACCGAGATTCTCGCCATCCTCAAGGACGTGCAGCGCAACTTCCTGACCGACTCCACCATGCACCTTGACTTCATCGCCGTCACCCCCGACACCGTGGTGAAGACCAAGACCAAGGTGAAGCTCGTGGGTTCCCCCGTGGGTGTGGCCATGGGTGGTGTGGTAAACCACATCGTGCGCGAAATCCCCGTGAAGTGCGCCGTGAAGGACATCCCCGAGTTCGTGACTGCCGATATTTCCGCTGTCAAGCTTGGCGAGTCCTGCCGTTTGGCTCAGGTGGAGATGCCCGCCAATGTCACCACTTCTTTCAATGGTACAGTGGTGCTGGCTTCCGTGGTGAAGCCCTGATGCGCGGCGCAACGCCTATTATTTCCAAAAAGGTGGCTTTCTTCGGGAAGCCACCTCTTTTGTATTTTGGGTACATCGGTTAGGCGTAAAACGCTGCAAGTTATTGAACCGTGTGGCGAGTCGCGGAGTCAGCTCTCATGCACAAGCAAATTGTCATGAGCAAGAAAAACAAAAACATCACCCGCTACACATACGAAAGTACCGATTTTTTGGGTTGGCGTGTCAGTATTCAGCGCTGTGGCCGCATCATCACCCGCTATTTTTCTGATTTGCAATACGGCTCGGAGGAGGAGTCCTACCGCCACGCTGTAGACTACAGGGATTCGGTCTTCTCGCAAATGGCCCATCACCGCCAAGACCTCTCTGCCTACATGGATGAGGAGTTGGCTCACTTGCAAGACTTGCTGCGCCGCAAGGAAAAGGGGGATGATACCACCGAAGAGATGGCGCATTAATCGCGCATCTTGTCAGGATTGGGCTCCAGTTGCGGCCTCAGGGCATCTTGCAATTCATAGCAACCATAAAAATTGGCTTTTTGCAGACGGGTGAACTGCGCAGAGAGCCGTTGTATCATCTCGATAAGAGGAAGCTTGTTATCGTGCGTGTTGTCAATATAATTCCAGAGCGCTTTATCCGACACCCCATCCACACGCTGCGCCAGAGTTGCACCATTGGCTTTCAATGGTTCTACGGCTGCTTGCGCCGTAGCCGTATCCGTGATGGAGGAAAGAAGGCGCACTTCTTCCTGCAACCCCTTGAGCAGCCTATCATACGCAGCTGTCAATGCGGCATCATCCTCACCGGCATGTGCCACCATAGCCGCCACTCCCATGATTGCAGTACTGAAGCAGAATCGGAACATGCGCTCATCTTACGGCTTGTCCCCCGCGCTGTCAAGCTTCAAGCTCCGAAATGCGTGTATTGACTCAAAAACAAGGCCAATCCTCCGTTTTTCTCTCTCAAAACGACAGCGCGCGTAGCGCATCGGCATTTTGGGAAGAAGTGAAAATGAACGTTGCGCTTATTTTCACTTGCGGCGCGAAACGAAAATAAGCACTTTCCTTATTTTCGTTTCGCAGTACCGGCGAACCGCATTGCCTGAAAAAACAGTCGCCACAAAGCAGATACCTCACAAATGCGCTCACCGAAACGATAGCGGTGAATTGGCTCAAAAACGAGGCAAATCCACCCCCATTGTTGTGTTATGGCGGCATGCGGGCACTCCTCTCCTTTTTTTGAGGAAGCGAAAGTGGTTTTTTGGGGCTTTCGTTGGAGTCTCACCTGCTTTTACCATTTCCCGCACGTGATTAATTGCGTGCGCGGTGCGAATCAGACTTGCCAAGCGGGGGCTAGCCATGTAGAATGCACACGCATAGCCATGAGTGATCTTCAAGAACAACTGTTTGATGAGATTTTGCAGGCCCGCCAGCGTGTGTACGCTGTGGGAGACCCCACCCCGTTGCAGCAAATCAAACTGCCGGGGATAGACGCGGTGGTGTACGCCAAACGAGAGGATTTGGGCCCCATCAAAGCCTACAAATGGCGCGGTGCATACAACTGCATGGCCAAGCTTAGCCCTGCGGATCGAGCTCGTGGTGTGGTGGCAGCCAGTGCCGGCAATCATGGCCAGGGTGTAGCTCTTGCTGCGGCTCGTTTGGGGTGCCAAGCGCATATATTCATGCCGCGCTCCACTCCGGCGGTGAAACAAAACGCCGTGAAGATGCATGGCGGCGAGCATGTGGAAATCGTGTTGGTGGGAGACTCGTACGATGCAGCCTCGGCCGCCGCGCACGAGTATGCCGAGCAGAACAAACTCACCTTTGTGCACCCCTATGATGATATATACACCATGGGTGGTCAAGGAACGTTGGCAGATGAAGTGGTCATGAGCGGGCAGGGGCCTTTTGATCGTGTATACCTGCAAATCGGTGGCGGCGGCTTGGCTTCCGGCTGTGCCTGCTGGTTCAAACATTTCTGGCCCGTCTGCCGTTGCATCGGGGTAGAGGGCGTGAACCAAGCATCCATGAAATTGGCCGTAGAAAAGGGCTACCGCGAGGAATTGAGCTATGTAGATGTCTTCTGCGATGGCACGGCCGTACGCAAGGCCGGTGAGCACACGTTCGAGCTCTGCCGCGAGCTCTTGGATGAGTATGTAACCGTCACCAATGATGAGGTTTGCCAGGCCATTCGCTCCATCTGGAACAGCTTGCGCGTCGTGCCGGAACCCTCCGGTGCCATGGGGTTGGCCGCTTTCCTGCAAGATTGGGACAAAGGTCTCGTCAAACCGGGCGAACGCTGCCTTGTTGTGCTTTCCGGTGCCAATATGGATTTTTCTCAGCTGGGGGTGGTGGCCAGCCGTGGCGGCGTGCGCGAGACCAACCGTGAGCTGCGATATCTGCGCATCCCCATGGAAACCAAACGCGGGCAAATCATCAAATACCTCAAAAATATCCCGGAGGGGGTGCAACTCATGGATGTGCAGTATGGCCGCATCGAGGGGGATATTCAGCATCCGGTCTTTGGTGTGCTGGGCACAGCCGCGCAGTTCGAGGAAATTCGCCGGCGCCTGAGTACCCGTGGCATGCAGGCAGAGGATGTGACTGCGGATGAAGATGTACACTTCCGCATGATTTCCTATGACCGCGTGCACCTTAGTCACCCCGTGTTCTTCGTCATCGAGTTCCCGGAACGCCCCGGTGCATTCATTGAGTTCATGCGCGTGATGGGCGAGTACGCCAACCTGTGCTACTTCAACTACCGCTATTCCGGCGAACATGTGGGCCGCGCCATGGTCGGCTTGGAGTTCACCAGCAAAGAGGATCGCGAAGCATGCCGCAAACGCGCGGAAGAATTGCGCGGCACCACCATTCAGGGGATTCACGAACTCCCCGACAAGGTGCGCCACCGCGTGCTGGATCAGATGTCTCCCATCGGCAGAACATCATGCTGATTCTTGCATCGCAGTCTCCCCGCCGCCGCGAGCTGCTGGCTCGCGCAGGCGTGCCATTCCGAGTCATCGTCAAAGATGTGGCGGAAGAACACGATGCCGCCCTGCCGCCGGAAGAATTGTGTGCCCGCAATGCCGCAGCCAAAGCCGCTGCCGTGGCACAAGACTTTCCGGAGCATATCGTCATCGGGGCGGATACACTCGTGTTTATCGATGGCTTGCCACTGGGCAAACCCGCAAATGCAGAGGAAGCCACCCGCATGCTGGCTACGCTGCAAGGTCGCACCCATTGCGTCTGCACGGCAGTAGCCGTCTTCATGCCCGGTGGGGAGCGGCGCGATTTTGCAGAGAAAAGTTATGTCACCTTTCGCCCCCTCAGCCCGCAGGCCATTGCTCAATATATGGAGCTGGTTCACGTGTTCGATAAAGCCGGTGCCTACGCCATCCAAGAGCACGGCGATTTGATTATCGAAAAAATAGAAGGAGATTACGATAACATCGTAGGCTTGCCCTTGGCTCATCTCTTGCGCGTCCTGCATGCCTGAGCTCTGCATGTGACCATGCGCCATGGGATGCCACTGCCCGGAAATGCGGGAGACAGATGATTGCGGGTTTTTATGTCATATTGCAGAATTGGTACTTGACGCGCCCTGTATCTGTGTTAGAATGCCCGCACATTTTGCCAAAAACTTGACAAAATGTGTAAAGGGTGGAGTATACACTCAATTTTTCTGTTCATATCATGTCTACGCCAAAGAAAAAGCAGGAGAAAGCCTCGCAAAAGTCTGTCAATGAGAAGAAGGTGACGCAATCGGAGCCCCAAAAGACCCGGAGCAAGGCATCTGCTGCCAAGCCTGCCACCAAACCCGCAGCCAAGGCTGAGCCCAAGAAACCTGCCGCTGCCAAGAAAGCAGCCCCCGCTGCCAAGGCCGAGCCCAAGAAACCTGCCGCTGCCAAGAAAGCAGCAGCCCCCGCCACCAAGGCCGAGCCCAAGAAACCCGCCGCCGCCAAGACAGCAGCAGCCCCTGCCGCCAAGGCCGAGCCCAAGAAACCTGCCGCCGCCAAGACAGCAGCCCCCGCCGCCAAGACTGAGCCCAAGAAACCCGCCGCCGCCAAGAAAGCAGCAGCCCCCGCCGCCAAGGCCGAGCCCAAGAAACCTGCCGCCGCCAAGAAAGCAGCCCCCGCTGCCAAGGCCGAGCCCAAGAAACCCGCCGCCGCCAAGAAAGCAGAAGCCCCCGCTGCCAAAGCCGAGTCCAAGCTTGCCGCCCCGGTAGAAGCCCAGCTCCCGGCCGAGCAGCAACCGGTTGACCCCAAGGTGAAGACCCCTTCAAAACCCAAGAGCAAGCGCAAAAACACTTTCACACCTCCCCGCGTCACAGCCAAAGACTTGCAGGATTATTTCCCGGATGACATCACCCTCAAAAACGCCTTCAAAAACCTCCTGGCACTGGCCAAGAAAAACGGCGGCTATGTCACGGATGACGATATCTTCTCCTCCTTGCCCATGGAAGGCTACGAGGAGCAGGATACTGAGCGCCTTTTTGAGCGCTTGCATGCTCTCGGTGTTGAGGTCCGGGATGAATCCGTCATAGTCCCGCTTACTTCGGAAGACTTAAAACTTGGTCGTAGCAGTGATTCCACCACCGGCAGCATTGTAGACACACCCGGTGTGCAGGAAAAAGTGCGCGAACTCATCGTGCTGGCCATGGACCATGGCTACCTCACCTACGATGACATCAACGAGGTTCTCCCGCGCGATATGATTAACCCCGCAGACCATGATGAAATCATGGAGCGCCTGCGCGGCATGAACTTCGATATCATCGACCCCTCCGATGTAGACAACTACACAGATCGTCAGCGCCTTGCCGTGACCGGTGAGGAAGACGAAAACGAAAAACTCGAAGCCAAGCTTGATATCCTCGATGACCCCGTGCGCATGTACCTCAAGCAAATGGGGCAGAAAGAACTCCTCAAGCGCGAGCAGGAAGTCATCCTCTCCCGCCGCATCGACCAAGCAGAAAGCGAACTCCAGAACCGTCTGCACAAATTCGGCGTTGTTGCCATGCTGTACCTGGAGACAGCCCAGCGCATCCTGCAAAACAAAGAACGTTTCGACCGCGTTGTGGCCGACAAGAACATCGACCACCGTGAGCAGTACTTCAAGGAAATCCAGCCCCTCATCAACAAAGTCTACGACCTGCACGACGATGCCCAAGCTGCCTACAACCAGCTGCGCAAAGCTCGCCGCCGCAAGAAAGGCGTAGATGCTGCGGCAGAGGAATTCAACCGCCTCCTCGAAGAACTTGACACCCAGTACCGCCGCTTCTCCTTCAAGGGCAAAGTATATGAGGACTTTGTCGCGCGCCTTCGCGAAATCCGCCAGCGCATCATCAAACTTCGCCGCAACCACGAGGCTCACCCCGAAAACAAGGAAAGCCAAGAGGCCCTCGCTGAGTTCGAAATGCAACTCTGGATGCCCATCCCGGAGTTCTTGGAAAACTACAAGGCCATGCGCGAAAGCATGAAAGAAGCCAAGGACGCCAAAAAAGAAATGATTGAGGCCAACCTCCGCCTCGTCATCTCCATTGCCAAAAAATACACCAACCGCGGTCTCGCTTTCCTCGACCTTATCCAAGAAGGCAACATGGGGCTCATGAAAGCTGTGGAAAAATTTGAATACCGCCGTGGCTATAAATTCTCCACCTACGCCACCTGGTGGATTCGCCAGGCCATCACCCGCTCCATTGCAGACCAAGCCCGCACCATCCGCATCCCCGTGCACATGATAGAGACCATCAACAAGCTCATGCGTGTGCAGAAGAAGCTCGTGCAGGACTTCGGCCGCGAACCCACACCCGAAGAAATCTCCAACGAATGCGGCATGGCCGTAGAGCGCGTGCGCAGCGTCCTCAAAATGGCCCAACAGCCCATCTCCATGCAGCAGCCCGTCGGCGATTCCGATGACACCTCCTTCGGTGACTTCCTGGAAGACAAGAGCGCCGAAAACCCCATGGATGGTGCCGCCTTCAACTCCCTGCGAGAAAAACTCTCCGGCGTGCTCAACACCCTCAACGAGCGTGAGCGAGCCGTTATCGAACAGCGCTTCGGCCTCAAGGATGGCAACCCCCGCACCCTCGAAGAAGTGGGCCGCCAATTCAACGTCACCCGCGAGCGCATTCGCCAGATTGAAGCCAAAGCCCTCCGCAAACTGCGTCACCCAACGCGCATCGGCCAAATCAAGGGCTTCTTGGATTCCACCGTTTCCTAACAAAGCACCTTATCCTCCCCGGGTAGCCTCGCTGCCCGGGGTATTTTTTTCCCGGAGAACTCGTGTCGCACGTCATGAAGACCGCCCTGCGGGCGCAACGGAGGGGGAAGAAGGAGGCTGTTCGCCTCCGGGAACTTCGTGCTGCGCACGGGGAACTTTGCTCCGCAGGGAACTTCGCGCACGCCGTGCGCGGGTGGGAAATTCCCCGCGGCGGGAGCCGCGGCAAGACAAGAGCCCCGCATCTTGCGGGGCGGCATAGTAATAGCCAGGGGGCTTGCCCCCTGGACACATCACCCACGATACATACGAACCCCGCCAGCCG
>JAFSEZ010000022.1 GCA_017435505.1 Akkermansia sp. | reverse complement strand
GGCACGGGACTTCAGTCCCGATTGGAAGCACCGGTATTTCGGGACTGAAGTCCCGTGCCCCGACAACGACAAGCATCAATTTGTCGAGCAGATAGGGGCTTCTTCCAAAATGTTGCTGATGTTTCTATTGCTTACCAAATCTTTGGGACACGTGTGACCGCCGGACGATATCTTGCCTGCGGCAAGACGATATCCGCCCTGCGGGCGGACATGGGGGCAAGACGGAAAAAAACGCAACCACCCCGCCGGCCGGGGAGGCTGGCGGGGTGGGGCTTATGAGTTGGTCAATCTGGCGAATGAGCCTTACTCCTGGGGAGCTTCGACCTCATCGGCGGGGGCGGAGTCGCCTTCCGGGGTTTCGGTGGCTTCCTCCTCATCCTCATCGTCATCGGGGATGACGAGGGTGATTTCCTGGATGGATTCCTTGCCATCCAGCGTGATGAGTTTCACGCCCTGGGTGGCGCGGCCGGTCTCGCGGATGGTATCGACCTTCATGCGGACGGACTGGCCACCGGTGGTCATAATCATGAGCTCATCGGCATCCGTCACCGTGGTGGCGGAGACGACGCGGCCGGTCTTATCCGTGCAGTTCATGGTCTTGATACCGATACCACCGCGGCTCTGCGGGCGGTATTCATCGAAGGGCGTGCGCTTGCCGAGGCCATTCTCGGAAACCACGAGCAGGTTGGCATCCTGCTGCACCACGGCCAGGGCCACCACGTAGTCGCCCTCGCGCAGCTTGATACCGCGCACACCGATGGTGTTGCGGCCCTGGGCGCGCATATCGCTCTCGCTGAAGCGGATGCTCATGCCATCGTGCGTGACGAGCACCACCTCATCCGAGCCGGAGGTGAGGGCGGCATTCACGAGCGTGTTGCCTTCCTCCAGGTTGATGGCGATGATACCGGCCTTGCGGTAGTTCACGAAGTCGTTGAGGGCGGTCTTCTTCACCGTGCCGTCCTTGGTAGCGAACACCACGTTGCCGGAATCCTCTGCAAAGGTGATATCCTTGCCATCCTCGCTCACCTTGCGTTCAAGACGCAGGATAGCGGCGATGCGCTCCTCTGCCTGCAAGTCCAGCAGGTTCTTGATGGAGCGGCCCTGGGCGCTGCGAGCAGCCTCATCAATCTCGTACACACGCTCCACATACACGCGCCCGGTGTTGGTGAAGAACATGATGTAGTCGTGATTCTGGGCGGCGAAGAGGTGCTCCACGTAGTCATTGGCATCCTTCTTGCTCTTGGTGGTGGCGGCTTTGATACCCTTGCCACCGCGAGCCTGCAAGCGGTACTCATCGGAGTTGGTGCGCTTGATGTAGCCGCTGTGCGTGATGGTCACAATCATGGAGTCATTGGGGATGAGATCCTCAATAGCCATATCGCCCTCGAAGGGGATAATGTGGGTCATACGCGGGGTGGCGTATTTCTCCTTGATGGCGCGCAGCTCATCCTTCACGATACCGAGTACGCGACTCTCATTGGCCAAAATGTCCAGATAATCCTCAATGAGTTCCAACAACTTCTTGTACTCGTCGGAAATCTTGTCGTTTTCCAAAGCAGTGAGTTGGTAGAGACGCAGTTCCAGAATGGCGTTCACCTGACGCTCGGTAAAGATGTACTGATCCCCCTGTACGGAGGGTTGGCTGTGGATGAGGATACCCAAGCCCTTGGCGAGCTCCACGGGGAAGCTGAACTGCATGAGGCGGTTGCGGGCATCTTCGCGGTTTTTGGAATCGCGGATGATGCGGATGAACTCATCCATGTTGGCCAAGGCAATGAGGTAGGCTTCCAACACCTCGGCGCGGTCCTCTGCCTTGCGGAGCAGGAACTTGGTGCGGCGCACCACCACCTCGCGGCGGTGTTCCACATAGAAGTTGATGGCATCCTTCATGGTGAGCACCTTGGGGCGCCCCTCGTGAATGGCCAGCATGTTGACGGAGAAAGAAGTCTCCATGCTGGTGAGCTTGTAGAGCTGGTTGATGACAACCTGCGGGCGGGCATCGCGCTTGAGCTCAATTTCAATGTAGTCTGTCAGGTCGCGCATGCCGGCAATGTCTGTGATGACTTTGTCTCGCACCAACTCGGCAATGCGTTCCTGCAATACCGCACGGTTCACACCGTAGGGAACATCGGAAATGTGAATAAACTCACGGCCGTTTTCATTGGTCACCACTTCCATCTTACCGCGCATGCGCACGCTGCCGCGGCCGGTGCGGAAGTAGCTATCAATGCCCTTGTAGCCCAGCACATAGCCACCGGTGGGGAAGTCCGGGCCCTTGATGTAGGCACGCAGGGCCTCGCTGGTGATGAGGGGATTGTCGATATAGGCGCAGATACCATCCACCACTTCGCCCAGATTGTGCGGGGCCATGTTGGTGGCCATACCCACGGCAATACCCGTACCGCCGTTCACCAGCAGGTTGGGGAAGGCAGAGGGGAATACCACAGGCTCCGTGAGGCGGTTGTCGTAGTTCGGCTGGAAATCCACCGTGTCCTTGTCCAAATCGTCCATAAGAGCAACGCCCAAGTGGCTCAATTTGGCCTCGGTGTAACGCATGGCTGCGGGCGGGTCACCTTCCGGCGTACCGAAGTTACCCTGCCCTTGCACCAGGATATCGCGCATGTTCCACGGCTGAGCCATGGTCACCAAGGTGCCGTAGGCAGACTGGTCGCCGTGCGGGTGGTAGTTACCGATGGTGTCACCCACGATTTTACCGCACTTGATGGTCCCCTTGCTGGGTACCAAGCCAAGTTCGTGCATGGCATAGAGCACGCGGCGCTGGGAGGGCTTGAGGCCGTCTCGCGCATCCGGCAGGGCGCGGGAGATAATCACGGACATGGAGTAGTCCAGGAAGCTGCGGGAGACCTCCTCAGCCACGTCAACGGGACGAATTCGAGTTTCGCTCATAATCAGAATGAAAGGTTGGGGTTACACGTCGAGGTTGCGGACATTGAGGGCGTTGTCCTCGATGAAGCGTCGGCGGGGTTCCACCAAATCGCCCATGAGGATGGTGAACATCTTGTCGGCCTGCACAGCGTTGTCATCGTCCAGACGCACGCGGAGCAGTTCTCGTTTTTCGGGGTCCATGGTCGTGGCGTACAGGTCTTTGGCATCCATTTCACCCAGACCTTTGAATCGGGTGATCGTTACGCTGCGGCCGCCAATCTCCAGCACCTTGGCCAGAATATCACCCACAAAGAAGATGGGGGTGACGATGTTGCGGGCATGTTCCACCAGTTCGAAAACCGGGGCATCATCGCTGAGCAGGCGATCGGCGGTAATACCCAGTTCTTCCAAGCGTGAAAGCACGCGGGTGATGGCCTTGGCCTCGTGCAGCTCGTGCAGCAGGGCGCGGCGGCTGGGACCTTCGCGCACGGGCAGCGGGTTGGCTGCCAGTTCTTCCTCGCTGGGCTCGCCAAAGAGGAAAAGGTCGCGGTTTTCATCGGAGAACGCCGTGAGCTCTTCCATCGTCTGGAAGTATTGCACCTCTTCATCATTGCCGCAGCGCACCTTCACCAAGTATTGCGGGAAGGCACCGCTGCCGGCGCGGTGGCGCAGCAAATCCTTGAAATCACCACCATGCTGGGCCACGCTGCCTTCATACTTCTGGAGGTTGATGAGTGTCTCCAGAATCGCCATGAGAGAATCTGCATCGAATTCATGGCTCTTGTCCGGCGTGCGCAGGGTCACATCGCCGGCACCCAGGGAGATGAGCTTGCGGTTGAGAGAAACTTCATCCTGCACATACTGCTCCACCTTGCGGTGAATGACGCGGTAGAGCGGCGGCTGGGCAATGTAGAGGTAGCCGGCGCGCACCAACTGCGGCATGTGGCGGCAGAAGAGTGTGAGCAAAAGCGTGCAGATGTGGGAACCGTCCACGTCAGCATCAGCCATGAGGATAATCTTGTGGTAGCGCACCTTGTTCAGGTCAAAGGAGCCTTCGCCCTCGCCATCACCAATGCCGGCACCGATAGCCGTGATGATGTTCTGAATCGTCTCGCTGCCCAGCGCTTTATCCAAGCGGGCTTTTTCCACGTTGAGAATCTTACCGCGCAGCGGCAGAATAGCCTGCGTGCGGCGGTCGCGTCCCATCTTGGCAGAGCCACCGGCAGAGTCACCCTCCACAATGAACAGCTCGCTGAGCTTCGGGTCGCGGCAAGAGCAGTCTGCCAACTTGCCGGGTAGACCACCGCCCACAGTCATAGCGCTCTTGCGCACACTTTCGCGAGCCTTGCGGGCTGCCTCGCGAGCGCGAGAGGCAATCAGGCAGCGGTCGATGATGACCTTGGCCACGGCGGGGTTTTCTTCGAAGTATTCCTTGAGCTCCTCGTACACCACGCTGCTCACCACACCTTCAATTTCGGTGTTCACGAGCTTGTCCTTCGTCTGGGAGGAGAAGCGGGGGTTGGGCATCTTCACCGAGATAACGGCAACCAAACCTTCGCGCACGTCATCGCCGTTGAGGCTGGGGTCTTTATCCTTGAGCAGATTGTTGCTCTTGGCGTAGTTGTTGATAGCGCGGGTGAGCGAGCTGCGGAAACCGGAAAGGTGCGTACCGCCGTCCGCATTGAAAATGGAGTTGGCGTAGCACTGAATCTGGTAGCGATCGCTATCGTTGTACTGCATTACCACGTCCACAATCACATCGTCTTCCATGGTCTTGCCATCGTACTCCACCTCAATGTGGCGCACGCCGCTCATCACAATAGGCTCGGCGGTGATGAGTGTCTTGTTCTCTCCCAGCTGCTTCACGAACTCGCGAATACCATCGGCATAGTAGAAGGTTTCTGTGCGCTCCTGGCCGCTGCGCTCATCTACCAGTTCGATGACGAGGCCGGGGTTCAGGAAGGCCAACTCGCGCAAGCGGCGACCCAACAGGTCGAACTTGAACTCGGTGGTGTCTGTGAAGATGGTCGGATCCGGTAGGAAAGTAATGGATGTACCGGTCTGCCCTTCGGGGCAACTGCCCACCACGTGCAGCTTCTCCGTGGTCTTACCACGCTCGAAGGTGATGACATGGCGCTTGCCATCGCGGCGTACCTCGGCCTTGAAATAGTCTGACAGCGCATTCACACACTTGGCACCCACACCATGCAAACCACCGGAGTACTTGTATGCACCCTGCCCGAACTTACCACCGGCGTGCAGGTTCGTCAGCACCAGCTCCACTGCCGGAATGCCGAACTTCGGGTGTATATCCACGGGAATACCACGGCCGTTGTCTATCACGGAAATGGTCCCGCCTTCATGAATCTGGATGATGATTTTGCTGCAATAGCCGGCCAAATGCTCGTCGATAGAGTTGTCCAGCACCTCAAATACGCAGTGGTGCAAGCCTCGTTCATCCGGATCCCCAATGTACATGCCGGGACGCTTGCGGACGGCTTCCAAGCCCTCCAGCTTGTCAATCTGCGCGGCGCTGTACTCTTGCTGTGCCCCGGTGACAACCTCATCGGTTGCAGCGGGGGGCATTGTGTTTTCACTCATACGGCGCATATTATACACGCGCGTACGCGCGCGCTTCAATAATATAGTGCGTCATGTTGCTTCTATGGCGCAAAAAAACGCTTCATTGCGCATTGTGCACCCCCCTACGCGGGCGCAACAACCCCGGCGGGAAAGAGGCCGTGGAAAGGAAGAAGGGCGATGTGAGGAATCGGAAGATCAAAGTTCGGCGCAGCGGAGCCTTCTTGCCGATACGCACACCCAAGTTGCGCGGGAGGAATCTCACAGAGTACATCATAAAAAAACACTTGCCAAAAAGCGAGATATGATATACTCTCGGTTTCTCTCCCTGATATACCAACACACATGAAACACGTTCACTTTTTAGGAATCTGCGGTACCGCCATGGGGGCAGTCGCTTCAGCCATGGCCCGCAAAGGCTACGTGGTGACCGGCACAGATGCCAATGTCTACCCGCCTATGTCTACCTTTCTGGAAAGTGAAGGAATCCGCATTTTCCAGGGCTACAAGCCAGAAAACATTCCTGATGAGGCAGATTTGATTGTGATAGGCAACGCCATGAGCCGCGGCAATGCCGAGGTAGAGGCCGTATTGGAGCGCAATTTGCGCTACAAGAGTCTGCCGGAAACCATGAAGGAGTATTTTCTGTGGGGAAAGCACAATTATGTAGTGACCGGCACCCACGGCAAGACTACCACAACCTCTATGCTTACATGGCTCATGGAGGCCAACGAAATGAACCCCAGTTTCATGATTGGCGGCATAGCCCGCAACTTGGGACGCGGAGGCCGCTTCACGGATTCCGACTACTGCGTGCTGGAAGGAGATGAATACGATACTTCCTTCTTCGACAAGCGCTCCAAGTTCCTTCACTACCTGCCGGAGGTAGTCATCATCAACAACATCGAGATGGACCACGTTGATATCTATGCCAATGTGGAGGAAATCAAGCTTTCATTCAAGCGCATGCTGCGCGTGGTGCCTCGCAACGGCATCGTCTTCATCAACGCCGACTGCCCCAACTGCTGCGATGTACGCGCTTACGCCGCCAATGAACTGCGCATGGTCAAGATGGTGAGCGTGGGCATGGGAGAGGAGGCCGATATCCGCATCACGGATATCGAGCACCGCATGGATGGCTGCAGCTTTACCCTGGAGGGAGAGTGCTACAGCATCCCCATGATTGGAGATTTCAACGTTCGCAATGCTGCCATGGCCACCTGCGCCGCCCGCTTCGCAGGGCTTACACCCGACCAAATTCGAGCCGGCTTCCAAAGTTTTGAGGGTGTGGCACGCCGGCAAGAGGTGCGCGGCACCGTCAACAGCGTCACTGTGGTAGATGACTTTGCCCACCACCCCACCGCCATTCGTCAGGCGGTAGAAGGTCTGCGCCAGCGCTTCCCCAAGAGCCGCGTATGGGCACTGTTCGACCCCCGCAGCAACACCTCCATCACCAACACCTTCCAACACGAACTGGCAGATGCCTTGGCCACGGCGGATTTTGCCGTGCTTCCCCCGGTGGAAAACTACAAGAAGCTGCTGCCGGAGGAGCGCTTAGACCTGCAATTGCTGCACGATGAAATTGCCGCCCAAGAGACCCCCTGCTACGTGGGCTCCAGCGTGGATGATGTCGTGGCACATGTAGTCACCCATGTACACCCCGGCGATGTGCTGCTGGTGATGAGCAACGGCGGCTTTGGCGGCATCCACAACAAACTCCTCATCGGCTTGGCTCAATAAGAGAGCAACGTTTTCCCGCGCCTCCCGCAGTTACGGGAGGCGTTTTTGTATGTCCAACATCTCTTTGAGCAAACGTGCATTGGTGCGCTTGAGGTGCAGAAGGCAGCTCAGCATGATGATGGTGACAAGCGTGAGGTAGCCAATCACCCCCCAGCAAAGCATCTGCAAAGAATAGATGGATGAGCGGATTTTCGGGTCTTCCCGCACACGCTCAACGATGATATCTCCCAATTCACGCGCGTATGCGCGGCCCTCATCCTTGTATTGTTCCTTATACTCATCCAACAGCACATCAAAAGTACCCTTGAGTGTGTGCGCTGTGCGAATCGCCAAAGGTGCATTGCTCGGATTGGTGGCGTTGGTGAGGAAGACGGAGAGCATCTCCTTGCCGCGGTCATCCCATCCGCGCTCATGGTCTTGCGGTGCAGGTGCCGTTTCTTTTTGTTCTACCTCCTTGCGGCGGCGCTGCTTTTCCTTTTCCAGCGCATCAGAGCCGGCCTGCAAGAGCTTATCCATCAGCTTATCATCCCAGCCAGCTTGGGAAATACCCCCCAACACCATACTTGCCACCAATACAATTGCCAATATGCGTTTCATGCGCCCAGTATAGCAGCCCCCCTCCCTGCGTCAAGGAACTTTTCGCCACATCTCCCCCTCCGGAGGATTGCCGAATCATCCATTCTTCCGTTTGTCATTTTATATCGGGGCTTGAAAAGAGCACGGAGCAGGTGTAGAATGAGAATGTGATGAGAGAGAACCGCCATGCGAGCTTCAGCGCGTTCGGAGCACCGGAAGAGGTGCTCTGCGTGTGCACGGGGGAGATGCTCCCGCCCGCCCCGGGGGAAATCTGCGTGCGCATGCTGGCAGCTCCCATCAATCCGGCAGATATCAACTATGTGCAAGGGGTGTATGGCGAGGTGCCGCAGCTACCGACCCACCGCGTGGGTTTGGAGGGCTGCGGCGTGGTGCATGCCAGCGCTGCGGCAGGCTATGAGCCCGGTGATATGGTCATTTTGCTGGATACGGTGGGAGCCTGGAGCCGCTTTCTCACCGCCCCGGCCACGGCCTTTCTGCGTTTGGAGGAACACATCGACCCCATGCAAGCCGCCATGCTCAAGGTGAACCCACTCACAGCCCTGCGAGTGCTGGAAGACTATGCCCCGCTGCAAGCCGGCGATTGGCTGGTCCTGAATGCGGCCAACTCCGGCGTGGGCCAATGCCTGATACAACTGGCGCGCACCCGTGGGCTGCACACCATCTGCGTGGTGCGCCATGCAGCCGCACGGCGCGCAGCCTTGCAAGCACTGGGTGCTGATATAGTGGTGGATGAGGATGAGCCGGACATGGTGCGGCAGGTGCTATCCACCCCCGGTGTGAAGCGCCCGTTGCTGGCCTCCAACTGCGTGGGCGGCGAGAGTGCCCTGCGCCTTATGGACATGCTGGCTCCGGGCGGCACCCTGGTCACCTTTGGCTCCATGAGCCGCAAAAGCATCAAAGTACCCAACAGCTGGCTCATCTTCAAAAATATTTCCCTGCGCGGCTTGTGGTGCACCCGCTGGCTGCAACAAATGCCCCCGGCTACCGTAGCCGCCGCCTATCACTTCCTCGCACGGCTGGTGGCCGAGGGCAAGTTGCAACAAAGTATTGCAGCCGTGCATGGGCTTGACAACCTGCAAGAAGCATGCCGCCAAGCACAGCAAGAAGGCCGCAGCGGCAAAATCCTCCTCCGCCTTGGTGAATAACCCCCTCCCCACACGTCTATGTCCCCCCTCCCCCCTGATTCTACCCGCAGCGAGCACGATACCACCGGCGAACGAACGGCGGTACGTGCTGTCATCTTCATCGGTGCCAGCGAGGTATCCATGATGGTGGCAGAGGCTGATTTGGGCAGTTTGCGCGTGCTCGATGTGCTCACCTGTCCCATTGAGTTGGCGCATGATATTTTCCGGGGTGGAGTTGTCTCACGCGACACGATGGATCGCTGCGTACACATCGTGAGCAATTACAATGAATTGCTCAACGAGTACCGCTTGGGCGGCAGCGTGCAGGTACGCCTGCTGGCCAGCAATGTGTTGCTGGATGTACGCAATGTAGATACCATTGTGAACCGCTTGCAAATCACCTGTGGTCTGAATCTGGAAATCATGGACGATGGGGAGATGACCCGCCTGCTCTACCTGAACATGAAATCCATGCTGGAGCGCCATTCCGGGCTCTCCCGCAAGCGAGTCATGGTGCTGCATGTGGGACCGGGCAACACGCGCGTGCTCTTCTTCGACCGTGGGCGCATTACCTACTACGCAAGCTACCGCATGGGCGCTTACCGCACCGTAGAAGCCATTGGCGATACTGCTTTTGGCGGTGCAGATCACGAGTGCGCTGTCATCCGTGAGCACATTCGCGGTGTCATCGAGCAAATACGCCATGATGCAGAGGAAACCATGCAGGGCTCGCCGGATGCTATGATGATTTTCGGGCCGGACTTTCACCACATCTCCACCCCCATGTTCGAGGGGGATGAAATCAGCACCGAAACACTGGCCGACTTGGTAGATGAGATTGCCCGCACACCATACTCCCAGCGCCAAGGACAATACAAGGAAGACTACGCCAGCGTGGGTGCTCTGCTGTCCTCGGCTGTCACCTACCTGAGCTTGGCACGCGAATTCACCCCCGATACGCTCTACTACCCGCAGGAGGAATTCTCCCACTCTTTCCTGCGCAATCTCATGCCCTCCCGCAAGGATGACTTTGCGCTGGAGCAGGAAGTGCTGCACTTCGCCACCCTGCTGGCCAAGCGTTTCAGGGTAGACCCCGGCCACAGCCGCCAGGTGCGCAAACTCAGCACCGCGCTCTTCGACCAACTCCAGGAGCTGCACGGCCTCTCTCGCCACGACCGCCTCCTGCTCAAAGTCTCTGCCATCCTTCACGAAATCGGCACGTTCATCAACCAAAAAAACCACCACCTGCACGGCCAGTACATCATCCTCAACTCAGAAATCTTCGGCCTCTCCCGCCAGGATATCAACATCGTTGGCCTCATGGCGCGTTATCACCGCCACGGTGCCCCCTCTGCCGCAGATCCTACCTACGCCAAACTCGACCAGCCCAACCGCCTGCGTCTGCAAAAGCTCGCCGCCATCCTCCGCGTGGCAGATGCCATGGAGCGTGCCCACTCAGGCCGTATCACCCAATTCACCGTGCGCTACAACAACCGCCGGCTCGAACTCATCATCCCCAGCGCCCACGATCTGACCGTGGAAAACATCGCCATGCGCACCAAGGCCGACCTCTTTACCGATATTTTCGGCTACGACATCCAGCTCATGCCGGCTCAGCAAGATTAACCCCCACCCGCCATGTACATACAAGACCAACTCCGCGAAATACGCTCCCAAATAGCTGCGGCCGCCGCCCGCGCCGGCCGCAACCCCGATACGGTGCTCCTGCTCGCTGTGAGCAAGACTTTCCCCGTGGAGGATATCATGCAGGCATACCACGATGGCCAGCGCTGCTTCGGCGAAAACCGCTTGCAGGAAGCCATGTCCAAGATGCCTGATATGCCCGCAGACTGCTCTTGGCACCTCATCGGCCCCTTGCAGCGCAACAAGGTACGAAAAGCGCTGGAACAAGGCTTTGAACTCATTGAAGCGGTGGATTCACTCAAGTTGGCTCAAGCCATCTCCCGCATTGCCGGCGAGCTGGGAGTCACCGCCCGCCTCCTGCTGGAGGTGAATGTGGATGGCGAAAGCACCAAACACGGCTTCACCCCTGCCGAGCTCACCCTGGCCTGGCCCGAACTCACCGCCCTGCCCCACTTGGATATCCGCGGTCTCATGTGCATTCCCGCCTTTACCGATGAACCGGAGGATGCCCGCCCCGCCTTCCGCACTCTGCGCCTGCTGGCAGAACAGCTCCGCGCCGCCGGCCCCCTTCCCCTCCCCGAACTTTCCATGGGCATGAGCCACGATTATCCCATCGCCATCGAAGAAGGCGCCACTATCGTGCGCGTGGGCTCTGCCATCTTTGGTAAACGAGAGAAATTCAATTGACCAAAAGCCATACTGAGCGCAACGCGCCCGGAATTTCCCCCTTACCCACACCCCCCAAAAAAATCCGCATCTGCCTCCTGATGAGGAACAGATGCGGATTTTGTAAAATCTCCTAATGAGCCTGTGTTCAGGCTTCGGGAGCAACGTTGACGCGGCGACCTTCGCGGTCGAAGAACACGCGACCATCTACAAGGGAGAAGATGGTGTAGTCGCGGCCCATGCCCACGCCCTTGCCGGGCTTGAACTTGGTGCCACGCTGACGCACGATGATGTTGCCGGCGATGACGGACTGGCCACCGAACTTCTTGACGCCGAGGCGCTTGCTGCGGGAATCGCGACCGTTACGGACGGAACCTTGACCTTTCTTATGTGCCATGACTAGTAAAAATGTATGGGGTTAGTGTTAATAATCAGGCGTTGATAGCGGTGATTTCGACCTTGGTAAGAGCGGCGCGGAAGCCCTTCTTCTTGTGGAAACCCTTACGGCGCTTGAACTTGAAAGCAATGCCCTTGGCGCCACGAGCCTCGGGGTCCAGCACCTTAGCCGTAACTGTAGCACCCTCAAGAACGGGGGTACCCACCTTCGTAGCGTCGCCATCCTCAACCAGGAGAACCTGATCGAAGGTGGTCTCGCCATCCTTCTCCAGCCCGGAGATGCGGTCCACGGTGAGCACGTCACCAACCGTCACCCGGTACTGCTTGTTGCCGGAAGTGAAAACTGCGTATGCCATAATTTTCTGATTTTTGGGGTTGCACCCGCCTGTGCGGGCTGGCACATTATAGGCATAAAGTTGAGTTTGGCAAGAAAAATTTTATAAAAAAATGAAAAATTGGCAAAAAATTTTCAAGAATGGGGAGATTTTGGTGAATTCTGCCGAGGAGATGCGAGCCTTGGGGCGAGAAATGGCGGCAGGATTGGAAGGAGGCGAGGTAGTGGGGCTGGTAGGGGATTTGGGCGCAGGCAAGACACACTTGGTGCAGGGTATCTTGCAGGGTTTGGGAGCCGGCGACCCCGCCGCCAGCCCCACATTCTCCCTCGTACACGAGCACACAGACGGGCGCGTGCCGGTGGCACACTTTGATTTTTACCGCATGAAAACCCCGGAAGAAGCTTGGGGTATGGGGTGGGACGAGTACTTGGAGAGCGGCTCCGTGCTGCTGGTAGAGTGGGCAGACCGCTTTGACGGTAGCCTGATGCCGGAAGACACGCTATGGCTGGTGCTCACCCACACAGGAGAAAGCACCCGCTGCGTGCGCCTGAGCTTGTGATGGCCGCACTTTTTACTTGTCGGCGCACATTTCGTGGCGGAGAGCATCTACCTTGTCTTGGGGGCAGAAATAGGCAGCCAGCGCGTAGCCGAACTCCAAGGCAGCACCGGGCCCCCGGCCGGTGATGAGGTTGCCCTCGCGCACGGTCGCTTCATCGGAAATATGTGCGGCAGATTGTATATCATCCGTCACAGCCTTGGCAGGATAGCAAGTAATCTTTCTCTGTTGGATGACCCCGGCAGCTTCCAACGCAATGGGAGCCGCACAAATAGCTGCCACCAGCTTATCTGCAGCCTGCATCTCCCGCACCAGCTTGAGCACGCCGGGAGTATCACGCAAGATCCACGAAGCTGCACCGCCGGGCAAAACCACCCCGCTGTATTGGCTGCTATCCACATCTACCAGCAGCATATCCGCCCGCATGGTGATGCCATGTGCTCCTTCCACGCTTCTCCCCTGCACCCCCACCAAGGTGACAGGCACTTCCAAACGGCGCAGAATATCCACCGGCGCGCAGAACTCTATCTCCTCAAATCCGGGAGCCATCAAAAACAGTACGGGTTTCATACGGCGTATTCTAGCCCACGTCGTCTTACAACTCAAGGTAAAATTGATTAATTGCCAGGGCAAACGCATGTGGCGAGATGTGGCCTACATAGCTGCCGATGCCTGAAAATCAATTGCAAAATTCATATTTCAAATTTCACATCATTGCCATCCCATAAAGCAATGTTATATGGCAGGCTTATCGTTTTTCGTTCCGAGCCGGTGCCCTCCACCCCTAGGGTTGCGCTTTATGCCACCAATCAAGGCGCAGGGCGAGTCTCGAAGCCTGGAGCCTAAAAGGCTCTGCCGGGGTAGAGACCGGGTTCTAAACCTTATTTTGCAGGAATGCCAAGAAGCATGTGGACATATCAACACCTTTCCTTGTGTTAAAAAAGCCTACAATGAACCTCTGTGGGATAGCAATGATCTAAAATTTGAAATCTGCCATTTGAAATCATGCCACTCGTCAAGCGTCCTTTCACAAAGTTCCCACTGGCAGAAATTTAGCTTGCATGCCGCTGCCCGAACAGGTAAGCTGCTCAGTGATATGAGTAAAGAAATTTCCCCCGAGCAACAGAAGATTCAGGCCCAGCGCCAGCGTGCACTGGATGCCGCTATGTTGCAGATTCAGAAAGACTTTGGAGAGAATGCCATCGTGCGTCTGGGCGACCAGAAAAAGATGGAGGTAGAGGTCATTCCCACCGGCAATTTGCTGATTGACCGCGCCTTGGGTGTGGGTGGTTTCCCCCGCGGGCGTATTGTAGAGGTATTCGGCCCCGAATCCTCCGGTAAGACAACTCTCACCCTCACTGTGATTGCCCAAGCGCAGAAAGCAGGCGGTCTGGCTGCTTTCATTGACGTGGAGCACGCGCTGGACCCCGCCTACGCCGCCAAGTTGGGAGTCAACCTGGATGATTTGCTGGTTTCCCAACCCGGCAGCGGTGAAGAAGCCCTGCAAATCTGCGAAGCATTGGTGCGCTCCAACGCCATTGATGTGATTGTGGTGGACTCCGTGGCCGCCCTTGTGACCCGCCAGGAATTGGAGGGCGACATCGGCGACAGCACCGTGGGTGCCCAGGCACGCCTCATGAGTGCCGCCCTGCGCAAGCTCACCTCCCTCATCTCCAAGGCCCGCACCATCTGTATCTTCACCAACCAGATTCGCGAGAAGATTGGTGTCATGTTCGGCAACCCGGAAACCACCCCCGGCGGCCGCGCCCTCAAGTTCTATGCCTCCGTGCGCTGCGATATCCGCCGCATCGGCCAAATCAAGGGCTCCGACGGCACCGTATCCGGCAACCGCACCAAGCTCAAGGTCGTGAAAAACAAGGTGGCTCCCCCCTTCACCGAATGCGAGTTCGATATCATGTACAACGAGGGTATCTCCTCCGTGGGTAGCCTGATTGATTTGGCCATGGAATACGACATCGTGCAGAAGCGCGGCTCCTGGTTCAGCTACAATGGCGGCCAGCTTGCCCAGGGACGCGATGGCGCCAAGGAAGTGCTGCGCAACAATGCGGAGCTCTACAACGAGATTGCCGACAAGGTGCGCGCCAAGCTCGAAGAAAAAACCGGGCGCTGAAGCACAGCCGCTCCTCCTTTCACCATGAAACCCACCCGGTAGCAAGCCCCGCGCGCTACCGGGTGCATTCTTCTATGAGCTCTTCCCCCTACAAGTTGCCGGCCTGCCCGCCCCTGCCGGATGCAGCAGCCGTGGCGGCTCACGCCCAAGTCTGTTTGGCGGCGGTGGGGCTGGGGGATTGGTCCTTTGCGTGGGATCGCGCCGTGAAGCGCATGGGCTGCTGCCGCCCGGCGCGGCGCAGCATCTCGCTCTCCCGCTACTTTGTGCAGGCATACCTAGGCATCGACCCGCAGGAAATTCACCTCACCCTGCTGCATGAGATAGCGCATGCCCTGGCGTGGCACCACCGGCGGGCGCGTGCCCACGGCGCGGTGTGGCGGCACTACTGCGCCCTCCTGGGGCTCACCGATACCCGCGCCACCAAAGCCCTGCAAGATTTCACCCCGCCCCACCTGCAACGCCAACCGCGCTACGCCCTTTGCCATGCGCAAACAGGTGAAATCTACCGCTACTACAACCGGCACCCCCGCCGCAGCGCTGCCCAATGGCGCCGCTGCTATATCCCCGGCCGCAAAGCCGACACGCTGGGGCAGCTCATCCTCCGCCCTTTGTGAGGGGCAGTTTTACTGCTTTCTCCTACGGCGAGCGGCCAGCGCAGCCAGTGCCAGCAAGCTGAGGGTGGCGGTAGCAGGCTCCGGCACGGCGATGTAGAGCATGTAGGGCGATACCTCAATGCCAAGATGGGCAGCCACTTGGGCAGAGGAAAGCCAGCGCTCGGTGATATCGTTGCCACGGGCATCTACCAAGATGCGGTTATCGGAGAGGAAGTAGCCGTTGGTGTCCTCGAAAAGGAATTGGCCATCGGAGCCGCCCACTTGGATAGCCACAAACTGCGCACCGTGGTGGTAGGCGTGGTTCATGAAGTAGTCGGATGTCAGGTGAATGGTCAGCAGGCCATTGGCTCCGTTGTTGTAGGCCGCTACATCCACATCTTGGAATTGGTTGACTTTGGCCAGCACAAGGCCTTTTCCGCCGGTGACATAAGCGGCCACGTCCGTCACCGTCATCTCCACAGTGGTGTCGGCGCTCACGTACACTGTCTCACCGGCAGAGGCCGGGGGAGTGCCGGTGGGGTCCACAAAAATATCGTAATAATCCTGCAAGCTGTGCGTCACGGCATCTGCCAAGGGCATGGCAGCCAGAGGCGAGGGGGCATAGGCATCCACGCTGCCCTTCACCGTGGAGTGAGCCGCTATGTAGACCATATCGTGCATTTGCACGCTGGCGGCTTCTTTAAGCTCCACGAGACTGTAGTGGAAGTGGCTGTTGTGTACCTTGTGCGTACCGGCAGAGGTATGGGCCGTGAGGTGCACGTAGCGAGCTTCGTTGGCGGCCTGTGCATCGCCACCCAATGAGGCGGCGGTGCCGGAGAGGTCCACGTGCAGGTTGTTCATGGTGGCGTAGTCCGCATCTCCCATGGCATCCGTATGGGTCACGGACATGTGGATGCCCTCGGCCTCATAGTCCAAAGCACTCAATGCGCTGCCATCGCTGTTTTTCAGGGATGTTTTCTCTGCACCGCCCAGCAACAAAGCACCGCCTTGTTCTCCAAGCAACAGCTTGTCAATATACTGCGTTTGGGCGCCCTCCACCACCTGCATGGCAGCGTCTGCACCCTCCACCGTGGCCACAATGGCGGATTCTGCCGTAGCGGATTCCAGCACCTGCAACACCGTGCGGCTCTGCACGTTGATAGCACCGCTGAGCATGTTGTGATCGCGTATGGCAATGTAGCCCAAGCCGTCTGCATCCTCTGCTTTTTCCTCTGCGGAAGCTCCGGGGCTGATTTGGCGGTTGTTGAAGGTGACGCTGACTCCCTGCCCGGTGAGCTTGCCCAGCAACTGGATGATGTGGCTGCTGCCGAAGTGGTCGAAGTGTTCGTGCGCCGTGCCATCTTCATCAATATGGGCATGGTCTGCATGATCGGAGGTGATGTAGGGGTCCGGGGTGTAGTTGTGAGCGTTGATGGTGATGGCAGAGTTGGGGGAAATATCCACCTGTGTATCGGTGTACCAATCTGTGTGGGCTGTCACGGTGGCGCCATCCTGCAACTGCACCCAGCCGGCGTTATCGGTTGTCACGCCGGGTTGAATGGTAGCCCAAGCATCGAATTTGGTTGCGCCATCGGCCTCATAGAGTTTCGTATCCATGGAGAGGATACCGCCGCTGCCAACCGTGAGGGCATATACCGTGCTCAAATTGCTCACGGAACCCACAAACACGCGCTGGCCTGCACCGGAGAGAATGGTACGCACTTGCAGCGCATGATCCACCGCAAAGGTGCCGCCCGCCACTTCCAGCTGATCCAGCCACGCATCGTATACGCTCTGGGTGGTACCGGCACCTTCCTTGCGCACGTTCAAATCACCGAATGTACCGCAGCCATAGTGGTGGCAGGTTTCACCCACCAGGGGGATGTCATCTCGGTGGGTCGTGTCGTAGTTGGTGGTACGCTGGAACTCGCCGTAGCCCAAAGCGCCGTCATAATCACCGTCTTTCAGACCACGGATGACGAGGGTGATGCTCTTCTCCTCACTCATGTTGACCACGGAGGAGTTGATGGGGCCGCCATTGTTGCCGCCACCATTAAGAGAGTTGATGACGGCCTCCTGCGTGGCTGCATACGCATCTCCTTCTATGGCATCCAACGCCAGCACCGTGCGCTCGGTACCGTTTTCAATGGAGAGGTCAATGTTGGTCTTTGTCCAGTCCTTGGTGGCCAATTCATCCTGTGTGGTGTCGGACTTGGCCGTAGTCATGATTTCCAGCTGCACCTTGCCGCCGTCGGTATCCGTCGGTGCGCCCCACAAGTTGCCATCCATGCGGATGGTGCCGGCAAAGGCGCTGGGATCCAGCACTTTGAAGACAGCGTAGGTCCACGCCGGGCGGTCGCGCCCCTCCAGGGTGACCATATCCTCTCCGCTCGTGGGTGACGATACACCATACAAGGTGACTACGGTATCGGATTCGCCATGCAGAGAACTGAGCACGAGCTTATTATCGTGCGAATTAGCCAAGCGGGCATCCACCTTGGTATCGTAGTCATCGTTGTCGGGGTCTACATACACATTGGCAATCACGGGATTGCTGATGGTAGTGGTGACCATGCCTTCACCGATGTACGCGCCATCGTAGATGTCCTGCCAGGTTTTATCCGTCTGATCATCATCAAAATCGCCCCAGAGGGTGGCACCGTTGAGAATGGTGATATTGCCGATACCCAAGGCAGCTTTATCCTGCATCACCAGTACACCGCCCTGCAACCAAGAGCCACCGCTGTAGCTGTTGGCCGTGGCTATCACCGCCATACCATCGCCCATCTTCTGGAGGGTTGTTTTCCAGTTGTCATCGAAATGGTGGCCCGTCAGTTCCGCACCGGAAGCATCGCGAATGCTGCCGCTGCCGTAGAAGTAGTAGTTGGTGGCATCCTGCGTGCCGCTCGCGCCGTCAAGCGTATACTCGGAGTTGAGGATGATGGAAACCGGGGCAACCTCGCCCTCAATCTTCACTTTCTGAAAACCAAGGGGCAGATTGACAGAATCATCCACTTTGAAGCCGTCTGCCTCCGATACCACCACACCATCGTGCAGTGGGGTGCTCACCTGCACGGTCTTGGCACTGTTGGTAAGCGCGACATTTTCCTTCCACTCTACCGGTTGGTAAAGGTTGCCGAAGAGCACCACCTGGCCATTCTCGAAGGGGAGCTGCTCTTTCCAACGCTTGTCGAATGCCCCCTCTTCTCCTTCTTGCAGCGTGGTGGCATACCAGGTGTAGGCATCTGTCATGCCGGACCACGTACGGCGCGGGTCGCCACTCACCGTCATCACAAGGTAATCGCGCGTATCGGTGTTGCCGGAAGCGGAGCTGTCAATGGTATCCAGAATACCAAAATACCCGTAGCCCAGGGAAATGAGACGCGATGTGAAGGTGGAGGAATCATCGGTGGCGGTGATGGAGCCATCTGCCGCATAGGTGAGGATGGAAATATCATCTGCCGCTGCCAAGTAGTATGTCTTGTCGGAAAAATCCTCGCTTGCAAAATCCACGCCGCTGAAGTTGATGGATACATTGGCCGGATTGTTCGCCAGCGATAGCACACCATCAATATCCAACAGCACTTGCCCCTTGTCCGTAGAGGGGATGACTTCTTGCACGCGGAAGGTGAGTGCGGCTCCCTTGGTCAGGGTGATATCGCCCTTGACCCAAGCAGTATCCAAGGCTTGGTTTTCATCCGGGCGGCGGGTATACACCGTCAGGGTTTTAGCGTCGTTGATGGTGACAAGATTGCTCGTGGGCGAGACAGCATAGCTCTCGCCATCCTGGCTCAGGAAAGAGGAGGTGGTGCCCGGGGCAATGTTGACCCAATTGACAGCACCATTTGTATTCTCAGCCGTAGCACCCAGTTGCAGGGTGGAACCACCCACCAGGTTCATATTGCCCAGCAAATTCAGGTTGTTGAAACCCAGTGTACCGCCATAGACGGAGACATCCTTCAACATGGCCGTGTGAATATACTGCGCGGAGCGGCTGCGTTTGGTGATGCTCAACTCCGTGAGGCCGTTGTGGAAACCGCTCTGCTGCTTGATCCAGAATGAATCTGTCTCGGCCGGGGATGTTTCAAAACCATCTCCCCAGAAAATGTGGCCTTCCGTAGGCTCGGCATAGGATTGGGCAAAACCCATCGCGCCGGAGTACACATACACGGCGTTGGCATCATCCTCTTTTTCACCAATAGTCAGGTTGGTGGTGGCGTTCACCACGGTGCGCACATGCCATACTTCTTCATGTTGGGCAAGCGTCTCGAACTGACCCGTCCCGATGGCATCACCATTCTCATCAATATAAATGTAGCCGGAGCCCTGGAAATCTGCCTTGAGACCGCGGAGCCCCACATGACCGGTCAGCACCATGATGTTGGCATAGGTCTGGCGTGTTTTGCCGTTGTCTTGCGTGAGAGGTGCGCCGGTGAGAAGCGTGCTATCCATCACCACGCTCTCGCGGGTCAAATCCATGAGGGCATGTTGCAGCTTGTTATCCTGCAACATCACCTGCACCGTGCCGGCTGTGCGCTGGTCTGTACAGTTGGAACGCAGGGGTGAGGTGTTGATGGTGTTTTTGAGCTCTACCGTGCCGTTGAATGTGCTCACCACCCCTGCGCTGCTCTTGGTATTTTCGTTGAGGAGAATGGAGGTGATGTAGGAGGAATCATGATAGCCGCCCCAGGTAGAGCAATAGCCGGTGAGAATGAGTTTGTCTTCCTTTTGACCCGTGCCGACCAAGGCACCGCTGAGTGTCAGGTGGCGCCAGTGGCGCGGCAGATTCTCGTGGTTTTGTGTGCCGGCGTGCGTGTAGGCTGCCGTGGAGAAGGAAATGGTGAGCTGCCCGGCCTTGGTCGGATCTTGATCCGTCATCACAATATCGTTGGTGATGGAGGGAGAGCGGTAGCCGGAGGTGTGACCTGTTTCGTGCAGGTAGCACACCATGATTTCCGTGCCGGTAACGGAGCGGGAAATCCATTGACCATCATCGCTTTGGTCGTCGGTCTTGTTGCTTTGCCAAAGCGGCAAATCCCAGGTGTTGTCCGTATGCACCGTGATGGTTCCCTGCCCGGCGGCACCCACGGCTGCCAGGTAAAGGCTGCCTTGGTTCACCTCAATGCCCCCGGTGAAGGTGTTGTAGGAACCCAGCACCAGCATGGCTTCGCCATCTTTCACAATCTTGGTGGGTGTGGTGCTGCCATCTGCCGCCACGTAGTCGGTGATGGTGATTAAGCCATCGGTAGCATCCAGGGCGTAGCCGAATTTCAGGCGTGCCTCGCCGCCGTTGCTCACGATGCCCAGGTTCTCATCGGCAGTCACGTGGATGATGCCGGGTGCCACCTGCCCTTCAATGAGCACCACGCGCCCCTCTGCTCCTACGGTATCGCCGTGGTAGTTTGTATCACCGAAATTCACTTGGTAGCCATCCACATACACACCGGGTCCCGCGCCATAGCTCTGCTCGTGCCAACCGGTGTTCTCGTTGCTGCCATCGCTGCGCCATACATTGCCCAGCACCATGCCACGGTGCTCTGCAGGGGTGGTGCCGCTAGGCTCGCCACTCCATATATAGCCCACGGCGGGGTCGATGACAGGCGGCCACTCATCCTTCACAAGGTCGATGTAGACGGTGTTGCCCTCTGTGCGCAGGGTACCATTGTAGGCATAGCCATCTACTGTGTTGAGGTAAATACCGCTGCCGCTGCTCTGGCTCAGAGATGCCGCGTTGCTCAGTGTGGCAAAGGTCAGGGTGGCGGTGTCTCCCGTGAGCTGCCAGCCATTCAGGGTAATATCGCTGCCGAAGTTGAGGCTCGCACCATCCAAGGTGAACCACGGGTTGCTTGCGGCAGGCACGGCGCCATCGTACACAAATGCCTCGCTGATGCTCAGGCTGCCGCTGCCGGTCAAGTTCACCGTTTTGCCACCACCCAAGCCCGCCAACTGCAATTCCGTAAGGGTGGCGGTGCCGGCAATATCCCAGGTAGAGCCGGCGGAGAGGGTGGCGGTGCCCACGGTGGTGGTATCCACCGTTTGCAGCTCACCCGCCAGCAATTCCAGGTGCGTGACGTGCAAATCGCGGTCAAAATCCAAGATACCACCCTGCACATACACATTGGTCAGTGAGCTGGAGGATCCGTTATCTTCGATGGTTTGGCGGTTGCTGCCGATTTTCACCACATTCAACCCGGCGGCCAAGCGGCCACCGTAGCTGTAGTCCGAATCAGCATCCTGCGTGCCCAGCGTAAGGGTGTAGTCCGCGCCGATGTTGTTTTCCACCAGCACATCGCCGGCTGCATCCCCCTGATCCAAGCCTTTGATGCGGGTGTTGCCGGTGAGCACCAGGTTAATATCCTGCGGGGCGCTGCCTGTCGTATCCACCGGGCTGTTGCTCAGCGCGGCGCTGTGTGTAAAATCAAAGACAGTATTCTGCCAATGCTCACCGGATATATGCAGGCTCACCGTACCCCCGTTGGAGCTTTGGTAGATGCGCCCGGAAAACCAGTTGGCGGTATCTGCCCCACCAAACTTGAACACAGTCTCGCCGCTCGTGTTGGTCGCCTGCAACAACAAATCTCCACTGCCCGTCAGGTTCCCAAAATCATAGGTGGCGGCGGTGGTCAAATAAGTGCCTACAATGGCTTTATCCCCAGCCGCAGCACTCGCCACCACATGAATCGTGCCGTTGTATTCCTTGTTGCTGCCGCCTAAATACAGAGATTCTCCCTCCTCTACGTTGATTTGCTCAAGCTCCTGCCCGGCCAACCCGGGTGATGCTTCGTCATACGTGAAGCCTGTATCATCCACCGCGCTGACCCAATAGCTGGCATCGCGGGAACCCAACCCATTCGACGTTTTCCACATGGCTTGGTTGTATGACCCATACGCTGTCCACGTATAGACATATCCCAATAAAAAAATACTATCACGTTCCACTACCGTGGGCCCCTGTGCGGTCAAGCCATCTGCACCCACGTACACCGCTGCCACATGGTTCACATCCAAGGGCTGCGCAACGGTTGTGGCAGCCATCCCTGCTATAGCCATAAGCCATTTATACAGAGTTCTGTGGAGATGTAGTTTCATTGCTTTCTGTGGGAAACTTTGATATGCCTAAAAGCCTCACAATCCTACTCCTTTTCCAAACCTTGTCAAGAGCACTCATGCAAATATGTAATTTTCTGATGTAATCTATCATGGATAAAACATGTTTCTTGTTGATTGTGTGTCGGTTGTAAAAAATAATATTTTGTCATATAAAGCTATAGTCAGCTCTAGCAACCGAATATCTCTCAGCCCCCAAACAGCCCACACGGCATGACCATGCGCAATTCCATCTTGACACGCACCCACGCGCGTGGCAGTATGGTGGGTATGATACATCGCTTTCTTTCAGCCGCCGTTTTGAGTTTTCTGGCCGGTAGTGCCTTGGCCCTGCCGGAGTACCCCACCACAGAAGCTGCATTGAAGGCTATCGGGAATGATGGCCGGAGCATCGTGCTGGATTTTACGGGTACGGACTGGTGTACGGCCTGCATCCACCTGCGGGATAAAATCATGGAGACACCGGAGTTTGAGAAGGCACTGGGAGATAAGCTGGTATTGGTAGAGGTGGATTTTCCGCGTACTCCTGCACTGAAGGAACAAATAAGCCCGGAGGAATGGGAACGCCGGGAAAATTTACTGGCTTCCTACGCATTGGAAGCATTGCCGGCAGTTGTGCTGTTGGATGGGCAGGGCTTACCCTTTGGGGTGATACGCGGCACACGTCCGAGCCCGGCAGCATACATCCCCCTGGTGGAGGAAGCGCTGAAAGCGAAGGATGCGCGGGATAAAGCCCTGCAACGCGCGGCCACGTTGCAAGGCATGGAGAAGGCCAAGGCGCTGGCAGCTGCCCTGGAACTACTGCCGGCCGAATGCCGCGATAAATATGCCGATGTGATTGGCGAAATCACGGCATTGGATACGGAAGATACGCTGGGCTACCGCGGCAAGATAGATATCACGGGGCGTCGCGTGCGCCAGCTGAATGATTTGCGGGCTCTCACCTCCACCTTTGCGGGCAAATTATCAGCAGCAGAAGTGAAAGATTCCATCGCGCAGTTAGATGCCTACTTGGCACAGCCGAATTTGGTGCCGGAAGCCCGCCAAAAGGCGGTGTTGTGCAAAGCAGATGGCTATGCTCTGCTGCGCGACTATGAAAACCAACTCAACTGCATGCGCCAAGCGATTGACATTGACCCCGAAAGCCGCGCCGGGCAAAAGGCCAAGCGCGATGTGGATTTCCTGGAGCAGCATGTGCTGCCCCACCTGCAGCCCAAGCCCTGAGCTCACCCGCCGGTCACAAGTTACCATCTCCTTATGATAATCTCCCTCGTGGCAGATGAAGAAGGCGGGCTGCGCCTATGCCCTGCCGGTGCTTTGCCACGCCTGGAGCGAGCATTCTCTGCCTCTGCAGGACGCGGCATGCTGGATTTGGTGCAGCATGGTCTCCCGGCAGGGGCCTCCCCCTTGCTGGCGTGGCTGCGTGAGAAAGCGCGCCTGCGGCTCATGCACTGGCTGCGAACCCGCCGCCGTGGAGACGTGGTGGATGCTCTGCCACCGCTTACCCCGACAGAAATCACCGCATGGCTGGAGAGCATGCCCCCTCTCTATGGCGGCAGTGTATCGGCGGGACGCTTGGCGGAGTGGTTTGACACGCTGCATCCTGCCCTGCTGGAGATGGCAGCACGCGCCGGATTGAGCCCGGAAGAATGGCTCAACCGCCTGGGCGAGGGCTGGCAACAATTGGGCAAACTCTGTTTTCATTTGGCAGAAAACGCCGGAGACAACGCCGAGAGTGCACCCTTTGCCTTCTTGGCCACCTTTGTTCACAAAGCCGGGCAGGATGGCAGTGCACGCCACGCGCCACTGGGCATGGCACCCCAACTCCTGGCAGATGATACCCATAGTGCGCTACTCTCCCTACTGCAACCGCTGCAACACGCAGCTGCGGCGCATGAGTTTCTGCGCCAACTTATCGATTCAGGAGAGGTTTACCGGGCTTGCGCTTGGAGCGCACGCCACGCTTACCGCTTTTTAGAGTGCATCCCCGCGTTGGAAAACGCAGGGATAGAGACACGCATGGTAAACCTGTGGCGCACGCTGCCTCCCCGCGCCGAGCTGGAGGTAGCACTGGAAGCTGCCGATTCCTCGCACTCCAAGGCAGATGGTGCCCCCTCTCTCAACGTAGGCTCGCTGCTGCGCTTTATCCCCCGCGTGGCGCTGGGGGGGCATTATCTGAGCGAGGAGGAACTGGCCGCCCTGCTGGCGGGGGATGATGGCTTGGTGCGTTTTCGCGGGGATTGGATTCGGCTGGACAAGGAAAAATTGCAGCGCTTGCTCGACACCTGGCGGCAGGCAAGCCGCATGGCCGCCGGGGGCATCCCGCTCATCGCGGGCCTGCGCTACCTGCTGGGGCACCGCAGCACCGCCTTACCCCTGCTTCCCCCACCGGAGGAGGGGGTGCGGGTGGTGCCGGGAGAGCAACTGGCGCGGGCTCTCAGCTCACTTTCTCTCGCAGCCCCCGCTTTGCAGCTTCCCCCGGCGCTGGATGCCACCCTGCGCCCCTACCAGCGGGAGGGGGTACGCTTCCTGCTGGGAGTCACCGAAACAGGTTTTGGCGCTTGCCTGGCAGATGATATGGGGCTGGGCAAGACCCTCCAAATCATCGCTTGGCTGGCTCACCTGCACCAAAGCGGGGTGCTGGATACCGGGGCGGCTCTCATCGTAGCGCCGACCTCGCTGCTGGAAAACTGGCAGGAGGAACTGCGCCGCTTCGCCCCGCAACTGCGCGTGCAGGTGCTGCACCCCTATGCCCTCTCTGCTTCCGACGAACACTACCTGCGCACCAACCCCGCTTGGTTGCTGCGGCGGGGGCATGTGGCACTCACCACCTATGGCATGGTCACCCGCAACGAGTTGCTACAGCTTTGTACCTTCCCCGCCGTGGTGCTGGATGAGGCACAGGCCATCAAAAATGCGGATTCGCAACGCAGCCGCGCGGTAGCGCAGCTTTCCTCCCCGCGGCGCGTGGCGCTTTCCGGCACACCGGTGGAGAATTCCCTCTCCGAGCTGCGGAGCTTGTTCGAGTTCCTGACACCCGGTTTGCTGGGCAGCGAAAAAGAGTTCAACGCCATGGTACGTGGCTTGGGTACCGACTATGCTCCGCTGAAGCGGCTGGTGCGCCCCTTCATGCTCCGGCGGCTCAAGAGTGACCCCGCCCTGCTGCCGGAGCTGCCGCCCCGCAGCGAGCAAGCCGCCTATTGCCTGCTCACCCCGGAGCAAACGCGGCTCTATACCCACGAGGTAGAGCACCTGCGAGCCGTAGTCACGGAACCCGACCCGCAAACACGCCTCACGCTCGTACTGCCCATCCTCAGCCGCCTCAAGCAAATCTGCAACCATCCCGCCCAGTACTTGGGAGAGGAGTTTTACGACCCTGCCCGAAGTGGAAAAATGGAGCGTCTGGCACAGCTCGCCCGCCAAATTGCTGCCGCCGGAGATGCTTGTCTGGTGTTCACCCAATACCGCAGCATCATGCCGGCTCTGCACGATGTGCTGGCAGATATTTTCGGTACACCGGGATTGATGCTGCACGGCGGCACCCCCATTGCAGAGCGCCAACAACTCGTGAGCCAATTCCAACAGCCCGGCGGCCCGCCCTTCTTCATCCTCTCCCTCAAAGCGGCCGGTACGGGACTCAACCTCACCCGCGCCTCCCACGTCATCCACTTCGACCGCTGGTGGAACCCCGCCATCGAAAACCAAGCAAGCGACCGCGCCTACCGCATCGGCCAGACAAAACATGTGCTGGTACACCCCCTCATCTGCCGCGGCACCATCGAGCAAAATATCCACAACATGCTCACCCGCAAACGTGCCATGGCAGATGCGCTCCTGGCCGGGGGACTGGAATCCCTGCTCTGCCACCTGAACCCGCAGGAGTTGCTCGATATTGTAGGTACCGGGGTATAACAAAGCTGCTGCGCAGTTCCCCGCACAGCAGCCACAATCAAGTTGTCGCAAGGGACTAGTCCGTCATCATCTTGATGAATACCTGCACAGCCGGCACGAATTCCTCCGGGGCTTTATCGTATGAACGCTCAGCGGCATCTGCGTAGTCATCCATATATTTCTCCAGATTCTTAAGAACAATGGCGCGCTGTTTGGCAAAGGGTTTCTGAGCCTCTGTGATTTCATCTACTGTCAATTTGCGCTCAGTCACGGTGGCATCTGCCTTGGCTCCGGGACCATACAATACCAAGTATGGCTCTGCCATCTTTTCCAGCTTTTTAGCCATCTTTTCCGCTTCAGCGGGCTTTTTGGCTGCCTTTTTCACCATGGCTGCTGCCTTCTTGGCCACCACCAATTCTTTTTTCACCCAACCGGCCAAGGCAGATTGGCGCTTCTTATCCACCTTGGGAGTCTCCTCCTCTGCGGCGGCTGTCTCCTCCGTCTTTTCTTCAGTAGCCTCGTCCTGCGCCATCACAGGGGCACTCACCAGGCAGAAAAGACCCAGCATCCATGCAGCAAATAAAGTTCTCAGTTTCATAAGCGTGCCGCCATCATAACACACGCCTCCCCCGCTTTTCAAGCTTGAATTTTGAGCATCTATGGCTTTATCAATCCAAAAAAGTGCCGCCGGAGCCACTCCCGACAAGTGCAGTCTGAATACCGTTGCTACCTCTCGGTCCTGGCGGGGTTTTCCAGCTGCACCTCCGGGCGACCCCGACGGCGCAGCCATTCTGCCATATCACACCCTGAGCGTCAAGTGGAAAATCTGACTGTGAAGCACCATTTTCATTCAAACTCATTCTTTAAGAAGTCATTGGCACCCGGGCAAACGCATGAGGCGGGATATGGCTTAAATAGCTGCCGGTGCTTGAATATCGATTGCAAAATTCATATTTCACACTGAAAAAATGGGCGCTGTCGCGCAAGAAAAGGGGTGGGGTGCATCTGCGCATGCCGCCCCCGCCTTCAAGGCGGGGCGAGGCCAAAGTGTGCTTATCGCTTCGCTTTACATCTGACGCAAGGCAGCTAGCTCCCATAAATGATCAATTTGAAATCACGCAAATGTGTCATAATCCTCATGCGTTTGCCCTGTCTTTAGCGCACATCGCGCTTGACATGTGTGCATGTGACTACTACAATTCCCGCGGACTCGTATCAAGCCCGTTTTTGAGAGTTATGTACAACATTGATTTTAAGAACCGATTGGTATCAGACTTGGCTGACCTGAAGGCTGCCGGTCTGTTTAAGGAAGAGCGTTTCATTGCCACCCCTCAGTACTCCGAGGTGGGTCTGAAGGATGGCAGCAGCGTCATCAACATGTGCGCCAACAACTACCTTGGCCTTGCCAACAGCCCGGAGCTGGAAGCTGCCGCCAAGGACGCCATTGATCGCTGGGGTTATGGCATGGCCTCCGTGCGTTTCATCTGTGGCACCCAGACCCTGCACAAGACACTCGAAGAGCGCCTGAGCGCTTTCTTGGGCACGGAAGATACCATCCTGTTCGGTTCCTGCTTTGATGCCAACGGCGGCTTGTTCGAAGCCCTGCTCAGCAAGGAAGATGCCATCATCTCCGACTCGTTGAACCACGCTTCCATCATCGACGGTGTGCGCCTGTGCAAAGCTGCCCGCTACCGCTACAAGAACAACGATATGGAGGACTTGGAAGCCAAGCTTCAGGAAGCTAAGGCTGCCGGTGCCCGCACCATCCTGATTTCCACGGACGGCGTGTTCTCCATGGATGGCATTGTGGCCAGCTTGGACAAGATTCATGAGCTTGCCGAGAAGTACGGCGCTCTGGTACACTTTGACGAATCCCACGCCACGGGCGTGTTGGGCAAGCGTGGTCGCGGTACGCACGAGCACTGCGGTCTTTTCGGCAAGATTGACATCACCACCGGTACTTTCGGTAAGGCTCTGGGTGGCGCTTCCGGCGGCTACGTATCGGCCCGCAAGGAGATTGTGGACATGCTGCGCCAGAAATCCCGCCCCTACCTGTTCTCCAACAGCGTGATGCCCGCCATCGCCGCCACCACCATCAAGGTGCTGGACATCTTGGAGAGCTCCACCGAATTGGTCGAGCGCGTGCAGAGCAACGCCGCCTACTTCCGCAAGGGTATGGAGGAATGCGGATTTACGCTGGCCGGGGCCGGCCACGCCATCGTTCCTGTGATGATTGGCGATGCTGCCCTCTCCCAGAAGATGAGCAACCGCCTGCTCGAGTTGGGTGTGTACGCCATGGGCTTCTTCTACCCGGTTGTACCCAAGGAACAGGCCCGTATCCGCACGCAGATTTCCGCTGCTCACACCACCGAGCAGCTTGACCGCGCTATCGCTGCCTTTGCCACCGCCGGCAAGGAGCTGGGGCTCATCAAGTAAGACTTTCGGTCTTCATACCTCTGCCCGACCCGCTCCTTGTCAGCCGGGTCGGGCTTTTTCACGCTGCACCACCACCGCTTTTCTACCATGTACACCAGCTTTTTTGATGTGTTCTCCATCGGCATTGGTCCTTCCAGTTCCCATACCATGGGCCCCATGCGCGCCGCTGCACGCTTTGCGGCAGATTTGCAGCGTGAAGGCAAGCTTGCCTCTGTACACGGCGTAAAGGTGGATTTATATGGTTCTCTCGCTCTCACCGGCGAGGGGCACGGCACGCCCTCTGCCGTGGTGTATGGCTTACTCGGGCTGGAAGCTGAAACCATGAATCTGAACCACGATTTCCTGGGTGAGGTAAAAGAGCAAAAAAAGCTGGCTCTTGGGGGCAGCCACACCATTGATTTTGATTTGCAGGAAGACATCATCCTGCAAAAAGACACCTTCCTGCCGCAGCATGCCAATGGCATGCGTTTCCGTGCGCTGAATGCACAGGGTGCTCATTTGGCGGATGAGGTATATTTTTCCGTGGGTGGCGGTGCGGTGCGCCGGGCAGATGAAATGGACACGCCTCCGCAAAATCCCCGCCCGGTTCCCTTTGAGTTCAATTCGTGCAATGAGCTGGTATCCCTCTGCTACAAGCACAAGATGAGCATTGCCGAGCTTGTGCGCCGCAATGAAACCACCCTCTACCCTGCCCCCTTGCTCAAAGCGCGCCTGCACCGCATCATCTCGGCCATGCAACAAGCCGTGGAACGCGGTATCAGCACCTGGGGTACCCTGCCCGGTGAGCTCCGACTTGCTCGCCGCGCACCCCAAATCTACATGAGCCTGGAAGACCAATTCCACCGCAATGCCACAGATGCTCTCACCATCATCGACTGGATTAACCTCTGGGCCTTTGCCGTGTCCGAAGAAAATGCCGCAGGCGGGCGCGTAGTCACTGCCCCCACCATGGGCTCTGCCGGTGTGCTCCCTGCGGTGCTCCGCTATTTTGAACGCTATGGCAGCAAAAAAGCCCCTACCGATTTTGAAAACGGTATGGAAACATTCCTGCTCACCGCTTCTGCCATTTGCAGCTTATACCGCGCCAATGCATCCATCTCCGGTGCAGAGGTGGGCTGCCAGGGAGAGGTAGGTGTGGCTTGCTCTATGGCGGCTGCGGGGCTCACCGCTGCCATGGGCGGTACCGTGGCACAAGTGGAAAACGCCGCCGAAATTGCCATGGAACACAATCTCGGCCTCACCTGTGACCCCATCTGCGGCCTCGTCCAAGTCCCCTGCATTGAGCGCAACGCTATCGGCGCGGTGAAAGCCGTGAATGCCGCCCGCCTCGCCATGCGCGGCAATGGCTCTCATTTTGTGAGCCTCGATAGTGTCATTGCCACCATGGATGAAACCGGCCGGGCTCTCCAATCCGGCTACCGGGAAACCGCTCTTGCCGGACTCGCCCGTAATGCTTTCACCTGCTGATTGTTGGCTCCCCATACAACCTTATCTCTTCCTATCGGTATTTCATTTAAGAAAAGTAAAATACCGATTTTTTGTCATCCACGCACAGCATGTGTACACGCGCGCGAAAAAAACACAAGATATAGTACAAGCTAGGGTAAACATATAGAAAATCTGGTAAAATTGGATAATTGAGCTTGCAAGGGGATATAGAAAACAGTAAAATGCATGCAACCAAAAGGAATACGTCATGAAATTCGCCCTTGCAAAACAAGTCCTGTTGGACGGCCTGAACAAAGTAGCCGGTGTGGTGTCGAACCGCCCGAGTCTGCCGATTCTCTCTAATGTATTGCTGGAAGCAGCTGATGGGGAGCTGAAGCTCACCACCACAAACATGGAGTTAACCATTCTGGCCAAGGTACCCTGCATTGTCACCACACCCGGTGCTGCCACATTGCCTGCCAAGAAGTTGCAAAGCATCGTGCGTGAGATGCGCGATGGCGAAATCAGCATCGAGGTACGTGGTACAACTGCTACTATATGCTGCAACCGAGCCAAGTTCCGTCTGAACGGCATTGCCGCAGATGAGTATCCGCAGATGCCTGTTTTCAAGGAAGCCCGCGAATTCAAAGTGCCGCAGGCCATGCTCAACCGCGGCATCCGCTACACGGAGTTTGCCATCTCCAATGATGGCACGCGCTACGTGCTCAATGGTATCTACACCTGCTTCCAGGACGGCAAGCTCACTTTGGTGGCAACCGATGGTCGCCGCTTGGCTCTCTTCGAGAATGATTTGGAATTCCCCGAATCTCAGCAGGTGTGCATTGATATACCCAGCCGCGCCGTGGCAGAAATTCACCGTCTGCTTGGCGATGCCGGCGATGTGATGGTGCGCATTACCAGCAACCAAGCTTCTTTCGACTTTGGCGATACGCTGCTCATCACCAAGCTGATTGACGGCAACTATCCCAACTATCGCCAAGTGATTCCCGGCCGCTACAGCGAGCGCATCACCATGCCCGCGCAGGATCTCAACGAAATTGTGCGCCGCGTCTCCCTGCTCTCTGCAGAAAAGACCAACACCGTCACCTTCCGCTTCACTCCCGGCATGATGGAAGTGCAGTCCAGCGCAGCTGAATTGGGCGATGCCAACGAAGAAATGCCCATCGACTACAACGGCCGCGAGTTGGCTATCACCTTCAACGCCGACTTCATCCAAGCCCCCCTCAAGGCTGTGGGCGACAATGAAGTATCGCTGGATTTGATAGATTCTTCCAGTCCGGGTGTCATGCGTGTGGCAGATGAGTTCCTGTATGTGCTCATGCCCATGCACTCCTGATAGGGAGCCTACATACGACCATTCTTACTGACATAATTCCAGGGGTTTGGGAGGGGAGGAGCGGACATTATTCCTCCCCTCCCTCTTTTTGTCTTCATGCACAGGGGGACAATGAACGCAAAAAAACCGCCGGAGAACCTCATGGGTTTCCGGCGGCAGGAAAGAAGAAGAGGTTATTGAAGAGTGACGGACACGGGGCAATGATCGGAGCCGGTCACGTCTGCGTGAATCTTGGCCTCTCCCACACGCGGCAAGAGGGATTCTGAAACGCAGAAGTAGTCGATACGCCAGCCTACGTTCCTAGCGCGGGCACCGCCTCGGAAACTCCACCAGGAGTATGCATCGCGCGCATCCGGATGCAAGCGGCGGAAGGTATCCGCAAAGCCGGCCTGCAAAAGTTGGGTGAAACCGGCGCGCTCTTCATCGGAGAAACCGGCGCTGAAATGATTGGCCGCCGGCCGGGCCAAATCAATCTCCTCGTGTGCCACGTTCAAATCGCCGCAGAAGACCACGGGTTTTGTCTCGGCCAAACGAGTGACATAGGCACGGAAAGCAGCATCCCACTCTTGGCGATACGGCAAGCGAGCCAATTCATTCTGGGAATTGGGAGTGTAGCAATTCACCAGGTAAAAATCCTCAAATTCCATCGTGGCCACTCGCCCCTCCGTATCATGCTCAGGCACTCCAATGCCTGTGGAAGTGCTCAGGGGCTGCACCCGGGAAAGGATGAGCACGCCGGAATAACCCGGTCGCTGAGCAGGATTCCACAGCGCATGCGGCCAGGATGCCAGCCAGAGGTCGCTCACCTGCTCGGGGCGAGCTTTGATTTCCTGCAAACAAAGAATATCAGGTGCCAATTCATCCATCTTTTCTGCCAGGCCTTTGCCCAGCGTAGCACGAATACCATTGACGTTCCAGCTGACGATTTTCATGGCGGTAGAATGAGGGGTGGCTTACTTTTCGTAGGAAACGGGCTCCAGCTTGGGAGCCGTGATGAGCTTCATCACATCCTCGCCGGGTTCCTTGGCAGTGGAAGGCGTGGGCAAGGCTTTGTTTTCCCAGAGTTGGAAATCCGCATCAGGCTTGATATCACCGCCGCTTGCCAGGGAGAAGAAGCCCAGGGCGGGGTTGAAGCGGCAGTTGATTTCCATGTTGGGGTTGCCATCCTTGGTAAAACGGAATTGGGTGGCCTGGCTCCACTTGTTATCTGCCCAACGCCATGCGGGGCCGAATGTAGCGCGGCGTTCGTACTTCTTAGATTCCACGTTGCGGCGGAAATCTTCCACAAAGCCGCAACCGCCACCCAAACCGCGGTACAGTGCCTGAATACGCCAGCAGCTCAGCAATTCCCAGCGGTTCGTCTCAGGATCCCAGATGTAACCGGCCAGCTGGCGAAAATCCTCGCCATCCGGACGCTCAATGACCAAGGTGCGAATCTTTTCGCCCTCCTTCCAATTGAAGGGACGCATGGAATTGCCGCCCGTACCCTCGCCACCAAAGCGGCGGGTTGTGACCAAACGGCCCTTTTGCACCAACTTGGCGCGTTCTTCTTCGGGAGCAGCATGAGGGTTGTCCCCACTGTCCTTGGCATCCCAAATAGAGAAGATAGCCACACGCTGGCCACGGCCACCGGGTTCTTTTTCTGCCAATTCCTGCACACCAATATAACCACAACCAAAATTGTTGCAGGCAAAGTAGGTGCCGGGAGCACTTTTTTCCACCACCATTTCTGTGTAGGCAGCGGTGTGTGAGTGAATGGCCGGCAGATACCCCAAATGCACGGATGAGCATTGGCGTGCGGCCATATTTTCCGGAGCCCAGTAGTCCGAATTGCGGTCGGCCATAGCCTGCTGCCCACAGAGAGTGAGAGCTGCCACGACCCCTGCCAGTATGGATGTGACGGGTTTCATCGCAGCTCATCATAGCAAATTTGTTTGTCTTTGGCAAGCACTGCCATCTTGTAATTGCAAGGATTTGTCTTGTCGGCACGGGTAATGCGCGGTAGAATGAGCGGCATGCAGGATTTTTCTCCGACACGTCGTACACTGTTGAAAGGGCTGGGATTGCTGGCTCTGGCGGCGCTACCCGCTTGCCGACGTGCACAGGAATACGCGGTGCAACCGGAAGATGGTCCGGAGTGGGTGCGACCGGGAGAAGCCACATGCTTTGCCACCTGCATGCCGTGGGCCAACGGAGCTTTCCCCATGCTGGCGGTGTGCCACGATGCCGTCCCCACTTCCCTGCAACCGAATCCTGCCTACTCGGCTCGTCCGGGTTTGCCGGCTTTTGCACAAGCGTCTATCTTGGATGTGTATGATGAACACCGCCTGGCAACCCCCACCTTCAATGGCAAAAGCTATCCGTGGGAGGGTGTGCAAGGTGCTTTTCGCGCATGGGCAAGGGCTATTCAGGGGGGACGCCGCACTGCATTGTTGCTGCCGCAGGGCTATTCCCCCATCCGTCAGCAACAATGTGCTGCTCTCATGGCACACGGTGGAGTCACATGCTACGCCTATGATACCGTTTGCCAATCGCGCAGCAGCACTTTCAAGGCTTTGGAGGCCGTACAAGATGCAACGGTAGGTAAACCCGGCCACTACCCGACCGGATTTGGCAGTTTGCAAGAGCTGATGGCTGATATGCCGGGCATTGATTTGCTCTTCATCTTTACCCCGGCAGATGTGGCAGCCTTTCACCCGGATTTTGCCGATATGCTGCGGCAAACAAGTGCCGAGACAGTGCGTTTTGCTTTGTTTGAAGATGAAACGTCCAAGTGTTGCCAATATACCGTGCCGCAGACTCACTTTTTAGAAGAATGGGGAGCAGAGGCAGATGCGCACAGCAATTTATGCTTGCGACAACCTGTGTTGCATGCGTTGCGCACGGCTGTTTCGGAGGCCGACGCCCTGCATGCTCTGCTGCACAATGGCCAACTGCCCTTGGGTGAAGAAAGTTGCAAACTCCCGGCTCGCACGTGGCTGGAAAAAGTAGTAGGCAATTTGCCGCAAGCGCTCAAAAAAGGCTATGTGAACGGGGCTTGCCCTTTACCCACCCCCTGCCCTGTTGCCACTAAGCATGTACCGTATGTGCATCCCTTCTTTGCAGATGGACGCTTCCTGCACAATCGCTGGTTGCAGGAGACGTATGATCCTCTCACAGGTGTTGCCGGGGCGCCGGCTGTGTATTTAAGCAAGAAAGCTCCCGAATCCCGCCCTGTTTCCGTGCGGGTGAAGCAATACACGCTTCCCGCTCAACCATGGTCGAGTATACAGAACGATTTGTTCCCCCTGTTGCCCGGATTGGAGAATGTAGACTCCTATGATTTGTGTGAGCAACCATGTCCTCTGCTCACACAAAAGGGTTCATGCAAACCCACCTTGTCCACGTACACCGCACCGCTTGCTCCCTCTCCCCAATGGGGCATGACGATTGATGTGAGTGCTTGCATTGGCTGTGCAGCTTGTGTGGTGGCCTGCCGAGCAGAAAATAATATCCCTACCGTGGGTCAAGAGGAAATGATGCGCCACCGCGATATTCAATGGCTGCGCATCGACCGCTATTTTGACTCCACGCATAAAAAAGAGCTGTTCGTACCCATGGCATGCCGCCATTGCGAGGATGCACCCTGCGAGGCGGTGTGCCCCGTAAATGCCACGGTGCACACAAGCGATGGGCTCAATGCGATGGTGTATCCCCGCTGCTGGGGCACGCGCTATTGCTCGGCAGCATGCCCCTACCAAGCCCGCACATTTAATTTCCGTGATTACGCACGCCAATCCCTTGCAGCAACGCATTTGCCAACCAACCCGGATGTAACGGTGCGTTCTCGCGGGGTGATGGAAAAATGCACCTATTGCGTACAACGTATCAACTTGGCCAAGGCTGAGGGCAGCACCCCGCAGACGGCTTGTCAATTGGCCTGCCCTACCCAGGCTATCAAGCTGATTGATTTGGTGAAAGATGCCCCGTCAAAGGTGTGCACTACCTTTGACGCAGCAGGTACAAAACCTCACACGCTCTACGTGCTCAGCAAGTAACTGCGGCCAACACCGCTTCGGCACAGCGGCGCCCATCTAAGGCCGCGGAAACGATGCCACCTGCGTAGCCCGCCCCCTCGCCACAGGGGAAAAGACCAGCCAACTGCGGGTGCTGCAAGGTGGCGGCATCGCGCGGAATGCGTACCGGGGAGCTGGTGCGCGTTTCACAGCCGATGAGCAAAGCATCCTCGCCGGCAAAACCACGCAGTTTGCGATTGAAGAATTGCAAACCCTCGCGCATGCGGGTACACACGCTCTCCGGCAGCAGGGCATTCAAATCCCATGCAGTAATGCCGGGATGATAGCTGGTGCGCGGCAGGGTATCAGACACACGCCCGGCCAGGAAATCAAGCACACGTTGAGCAGGGGCTTTCTGCATACCGCCACCTGCTTGAGAGGTAGCTATCTCCAAGGCTTTTTGGTAAGCTATACCGGAAAGCATGCCATGTTCCGGCAGGTATAAGTCGGTATCTTCCGGTTCCACCGTCACAACAAAACCGGAATTGGCAAAGGGAGAATTGCGGCGGGAGAGAGACATGCCGTTGACCACCACTTCATCATTCTCCGTGGCGGCAGGTACAATGAAGCCTCCGGGGCACATGCAGAATGAGTGCACACCGCGCTCGCGTATTTTGGTGGCCAAGGTGTAACGCGCAGCAGGCAATTCCTGCGGGCGTACTTCGCCGGGGCGCAAGTGATACTGGGCAGCATCAATAAGCGCTTGCGGATGCTCAATGCGCACCCCCACGGCAAAGGGTTTGCGCTCCAGCTGCACTCCCTCGGCATGTAACATGCGGTATACATCGCGCGCGCTGTGTCCCGTAGCCAAAATCACGGCATTGCCTTCCCATGCGCGACCATCTGCCGTGCGCACACCGCACAGTTTCTTACCATCTGCAGATTTCAGCAATCCATTCACCCGCGCACCGAAATGCACCTCGCCCCCGGCATTGAGAATGCTGTGGCGCATGGCACGGATGATGTTGGGCAGTTTGTTGGAACCAATGTGCGGGTGAGCATCCGTCATGATTTCCGGCGCGGCCCCGTGAGCCACAAAGGTTTTGTAAATCTCCATCACCGGGCCACGTTTCGTGGCGCGGGTAAAAAGTTTGCCATCGGAGAATGTGCCGGCTCCACCTTCACCGAAGCAGTAGTTGGAATCCTCTACCACGTAGCCTTGGCAGTTGATGGGTTGAAGGTCAAATCGGCGGGCAGATACATCTTTGCCACGTTCCAATATGATGGGTTTGAGCCCCAATTCCAAGCAACGCAAGGCAGCAAAAAGACCACCGGGCCCACTACCCACAATGATAACGCGGCGAGCCTCCGCCGGCACAGGCGGATAGTGGCACACTAATTCTTCGGCCGCAGGCAATGCTTCATCTACCGCTACAAGATAGCGTAATTGCTTGCAAATGGGACGGCGGCGGGCATCAATACTTTCCTTGAGCAGTCGCATCCCTTGGATGCGCTTGGGAGAGATAGCCAACTTCTGCGCAGCAGCTTTGCGGCAGGCTTCCGTCTTGCCGGCCTTGCGCAACGGCAAGTGAATATCCAGTTCCCGAATCATGATTCTGAGATACTTTGACGCATACCCAGCGCAGGTGCATCTTCTGCTACTGAACCTACTATCTCCGCAGGTACACCTGCTACTGTTGTGTGGGGTGCAACATCGCGCAACACCACGGATGAAGCTGCAATCTTGGCTCCCTCGCCTATTTCCACCCGGCCCAGTACCTTTGCACCGGCACCGATGAGTACTCCACTACGCACAACAGGATGGCGATTACCACCTTTTTCTTTGCCGGTACCGCCCAAGGTGACTTCGTGCAACATGGATACATTATTCTCGATGATGGCAGTCTCACCCACAACAAATCCGGTACCATGGTCCAGCAAAATACCGCAACCAATGCGCGCCGCAGGGTGTATATCCACCCCAAACACTTCACTCCCTATGCTTTGGAACAGAAGTGCCAGCAGGTGCCTTCCCTCCTGCCACAGCAGGTGTGCTACGCGGTATGTAGCCAAGGCATGAAAACCTTTGAAAAAGAGTAAAGGCTCCAAGGCGTTGTGGCAGGCAGCATCGCGATCAACAACTGCCATGATATCTGCCGCAAGACAGTCAACCGCCGTGGGATTATTGCGCAGGATGGTCCGGATAAGGGGCTCCAAATCATCTCGACCTATATCGCGGCGAGACAACTTGCGCGCCAAACGAACCGCTACGGCGCTGCAAAGTGAATTGCGGCTCAAGACCACATCATCCAACATGCCGGCCAGTTTAGGCTCTGTTTGAACCACTTTTTCTGCTTCGGCGTAGATGAGTTTCCACACTGTCTTGGCAATGCCGGGTGTTTGCGGCACCATTTTTTCGGGTCGTATCATGGCTCGAATAAGTGTTAATTGCAACAATCGCGCAGCATCTCATCCACACGGTAAGTCATCTCTGCCAAGGCTTCGCGAGCGGGTGATTCCGGTAGCAACCACAGAACCTCACGCGCTTCTTCCATGCGTGCTAAGCCTTCTTCCACAGAAAGTTTGATAGCCTCGTCAAACGCCTCTGTACCTTTCAGACGCTTGTAATCTATCATCTCATGGTTTTTGATGGCTTCGTGCATGTAAGCAGCCACATCTTCGCTGCTGGATTCCAGCAAGAAGAACATGGGCAAGGTTAATTTGCCCTTCTCTGCATCGGTTCCCAGTGTCTTACCGGCCTCGTCATCTGCCCCGGTTAAATCCAGGCAGTCATCATAAATCTGGTATGCGATACCGAGCAATGTACCCATGCGGTTCAAGTGCTCTACCATCTCATCATCCAAGCCTTGCAGATACCCTGCTCCGCTCATCGCTATCGCAAACAAGGTAGCCGTTTTCTTGCGGATGATTTCATAGTACTCTGCACGGCTCATGTCCAAATCCCACAAGCGAGTGGATTGTTCGACTTCTCCTTGGCACAAATCGCGCATGGCTACAGCCATCTTGCGGCAGAATTTGCTGCCTCCGATTTCTGTGCCCATCACAATAGCCTGTGCCAATAGGGTATCTCCGAGCAATACTGCTAATTCATTGCCCCACAGAAAATTGGGAGTTGGTAAATCACGGCGGGTATCAGCTTTGTCCAGCACATCATCATGCACCAGAGATGCCATGTGTATCATTTCCAGCAAGGCTGCAAAGGTGATGTGCTCATCTTTGATGCCCCCTGTGGCTGCAGCTGTCAGCAACACCAATCCGGGACGTATCATTTTACCCTGCCCCTTGCACACTTTGACCATGTAGTCGCGCACATAGGGTTCAAAGGCATCGGCCTGCTTCGCAATTTCAGAACGCACCTTCTGCAACTCGTTGCGTACAAGTTGCATGTAAGCTCTCTTATTACGAAGTTTGCTGAAAAAAGGAAAACTCATAAAGGCAGAAAGAGGGGCCGTTATGTTGCACAACGGCCTCGCGGGGGGATGATAGCAGATTTTGTATCGTTGTGCAATCCTTTATTTCAACCGCTCAGGATTTGTCTCTTCAGCTGATTTGCCGGTAGCAAAGGGACGGAGTGCATACAAGGCTGATTCACCGGATTTGTTGTACAAGAGGGGAATATCCGGCGATTGTCCGAAGAAATTTTTATAAGCGAGATGATTCGGATGATTGAGATGCCCTGCCCATTCATCTCGGATGTTGCGGTAAATCCCTTCTTCACTCCACGTGTATTTGTGGACGACTCGAAAGGCCATATCCCACATAAACTCAGCAGATGATAAAACAACAAACGCTATGAGAAGCAGCCGCCATATTCCGTGAGAATAAATGAGTCGAGACGCATAAAGAATAACAAGCAAAATCATGATGACCGCACTTCCCTTAAAAAGAAGTTCATTATTCTCATAGCCTACCCATACAAAAGGCAAAAAGCAAATAAGGCCTGCACTCACCATAAACCCGGCTGTTCTTTTGTATTTGCGTCCCAAAAAAACTAAAGCCGGTATCAGCATGAGACACGTAATGAACAAGGACTTAATGACGCGCATCACATCATCTTTCATCCATTCATTGTAGTAAGGTGATTGAGCCCACACAGCATGTATCATGCCGGATTCCATGCATGAAAAATACATGACCACACAACACAGTAATCCCAGTACGCCCCACATGCTGCAAGTGCGAAACAACGCGATAAAACCTGAAAACCGGCTTAACTTAGACTTCATATAGACCATGAGCCAAGGTAGCATGCAAGCAGAAGCCAAGGGAGACCACAAAACAGCCAAGGCAGATGTATAGGGAATATGCCGCCAGGGCAATCTCTTACTCAAAACGATTGCGATAACCAAGCACACCGGTAAAGCTGTATGAGGTGTATTGATGGCAATCTGATTCCACAATCCCAGAAAGAAGTAATTAGTCCAATCGGTAAAAACCCGAACAAAAGGTTCTATCCACTCAAGTGCGGGAAATTGCTCCCAAGTCCATTTGGCTAATCCGTAGATGCGCCGCAGGTCGTTGAGCGACCCCATCGCCAACATCAGAAGCAGGATGATTCCAACTCGTTTCCTCCACCGCAACCACAAAGTAAGCAACAGAAGAAGGACACCCGTGGCATTCCATATCCACAAAATGGTGATGGGAGATAAGGCAAAGCCCAACACTTTTGACAGGAGCGCCGGGGGCAACCAATAGGCCATGTAGTACACGAAATAACCTCCCTCGGCATTATACAAAGGCCAATCACAACGCACCAAGGTCTCATAAATGGGATTTCTCACCACATAATCCCAGGCTTGCGGCATGTTCCCATGCAAGCCCAAACATTCGGTACAAAGAGCAGCACCGGCGACCAAAAGCGGTAAAATGTATGCATCTGAACGCTGAAATCGAAATGGTGCATCCGGTATGTAGCGCAAAATCCGAAAAAATGAATATAACAGTAAAAGACAGAACGGTACTGCCCAATACCATTGAACCCACCCCAGAAGGAAAAGAAGATTGGGGAACAAGAGGTAAAAAACCGCCGCCCCGATGATACATTTCACAACACGCTGTCCCCTGCCCTGTTCCATGATTGTTATAGGATGATACCGCGTATGAGTATATCTCTGCCGCAGCTGAGGTGATACTCTGTTTCAAAATCAAGCTCATTGGGAAGGTAATCGCCGGGTACCATTTCATCCGCACCGCCGGTGATGCGCGGTGTCAGAATCTGCACCCACTCATTCACCATTCCTTGTTCCAGGAATTGCCGCAATAATTTGCCGCCGCATTCCAACATGAGCTGCACAATACCATACTCTTGATACAAGGATTCCAACCAGGATTTTAAATCTGCCACGTTCTCACAAACAATAGTCCTCTGCGCTTCTTCATCACTCAGTAATTTGGCTGTAGGCGGCAGGGAATTTTCATCTCGCGTCAGGATGATACGCCAGGGCTGTATCTTCGCTTTCGGGATGGCAGTCTTGGGTGTACGAATGGTCAAAGCCGGATCATCCGTGCGGACTGTATTGCCTCCTACCAAAATAGCATCGCTCTCCAATCGCAGCTGGTGTGCCTCCTTCACGGATTCAACGCAACTCAGCCACTCGCCGTTGCGCCGCGTCATGCGCCCATCTAAACTGCATGCTACCTTGGCCACCACCCAGGGTCGCCCATGCTGCACCGCATGCTTCCATGGCCTCAAAAAGGCATCACAGGCCTCTTGGCACACGCCGCTGCGTACGTGTACCCCAGCGGCTTTCAAGACCTCATCTGCGCGGCCCTGATGGCGTTTATCCGGATCCGTGCTGCCATACACGACCTCGCTGATGCCACATTGAATGATGGCTTCTGTACAGGGCGGTGTACGCCCATAGCTGGAACAAGGCTCCAGCGTCACATAAATCGTCGCGCCTTTCAAGCGCGCTTCGTGCCCGCGCAAAATAGCATTGGCAATAGCTCGCCTCTCTGCATGCGGCTCACCTGCCCTTTCATGAAATCCTTCTCCTAACAGCAAATTGTCTTTGACTATGACAGCTCCTACGGGTGGGTTCGGACTGGTAGTCCCCAAACCCTGCCTTGCTTGAGATAAGGCTCTATACATCCAGAGTTCATCCGGTTCTATGGTCTGCGTGTTCATGCCGATATTGTATCCTCCCAGGCTTCTATGTCAAAGACTCTCCCCTCTGCGCATGTTGGTTCCCCTTTGTGATGATAGAAGAATTTAAATTTAAATTTCATCATCATATGGTATGTGAATAAGTCTGACAAGTCATCTATCTGTTTGATTTCTATATAACTGGAGCTTCCCGTTTTGGTGAACAAGTCAGTTCATAAGTTGTCTTCCATGTGAAGAAAGATTTTATTCACACCCTCATTCACCATTATTCACATGAATTATTCACATTTTCTGTGGATAAGCAATATAATATTTTGATTATCAATAATTTAAATTAAACTCTGAAAAGAACTTGAAGGGCGACATAAAGGGAATTGCCACGTTGTAAATGATGGTACCCGGTACGTCGACCAACAGTAAGTCGATTCCCTGCAAGGCACGGTTGATGACAGGTAGTTCAGTTGGTGTACGCGTACCGGCTATCAGGCGTTGCTGTGTGTCTTGAGGATATTCTATATGGGCTCGCACGGCATAGCTTGCCGGTTTATCTAATGATTCTACCCAAGCGCCGGGGTTGCTCTTTATTTCCTCAGTAAGATCTCCCAAATTCACATATCCGTCCTTGCGCATTAGCACTTGGGCAGTTCCTTCTGATATGGGGTGATATATGAATTTTTGGGGCGATTCCGAATCTAAAACTTCATATACAGGCTCATTATTCTCGGTAAACAATACTGTATCATGTATCGTGGGATAGCGCTTTTTTAAATCAACTCGGAGCGCTGGTACATACCATTTTCCACGGGATTTATAAATGTTCCATGTGGAACATTCAGTCGGGCTGATGAGTTTACCTTCGTAATGACATCCCATTTCTGCGATGGATTTACTCGTCTGCATATATGCGCACGAGCTCATGCAGATGATTGTGGAAAGTAGAAGTAGTACCAACTGGAATTGCCTTTTCATCGTAGGCAAATTCTAGCAGAACTCTCTCAAAAGTCAAACAGTAAGTAGAACTAAAATGTTCCACATGGAACAATAAATACTCCCCTGCCCTGCTATAAGGGGCGTGTAGGAACAACGGGTGGGATCATCAGATTGGGGGCTTTCTTAGCTTGAGCTGCGTTATCGAGCCAGATTTGTTTAGTATCCTTATACAACGCAGCTTTCGCTAGATTGATGGCAATGGTACAAGCTTCCTGTGCACGATGCCAAGGTGAAATGAGATAAGGCGATTCATCAACGATTGATTCGTAGGAGTGGTCCAGACACTCTTTTGCTTTTTCAGCAATTTCAAGTGAGCGTTTAGCATCGTTCAGCTTGTTTTGTTGTACTTTTAAGCGTACAGAGAGAGAGGCGCGCAAACAATCACGCACATGTAGAACGTAGTCGTTGCTTTTCCAAGCTTGTTTTAGAGTGGCAGCGTTTGATGCTGCAGTAATGTCTCTTTGAGTGGGAACCTGTGAATTAGCAACGAGGAGGCGCAGTGGGAGTGTGTTGCATTCCCAACGGCGCAGGATGGATGTTTCAGTAAGTTTTGCAGATTCCTGCACTTGGGAAGAATTGAGAACGTTGATAAGCTTATTTGCTTGATTGGTATCACCGGAACTCCACAGAGCTGTTGCTTCACATAAGCGAGCTTTCCACCACAAGGGAGAGTTTTCTAATGAGAGTCCTCGCTTGGAGGCAAGTAAAGCAGCTTGATTGAAATGCTGCACAGCCTGAGAGTATTGTCCAACTCTTGTCAACAAATGTCCCATGAGCAAGCGCGGCATTGGGTGATCAGGAAAGGCTTCAACGGATTGCAATGCTGCCGCCAGAGCATCTCCTGAGACTTCCGGTGCAGACTGTTCTATATACGCGCGCGCGTAAGCTACAAGAGCATCATCCGGGAAGTTTACCGTAAGTTTACTGATTCGCTTTATTGCTTCATTTTGCTTTGGGCCGGGTTCTCCTGTTTCGGGATGATATGCTAAGTCGGCACTATGAAGCAAAATAACTGCCCATACATTTGCCACTTTGTCTCCTCGAAAACGGTCTGCGCGTTGGCAGAAGTCTTGGCAAGCTAGATCATAATGTTTCGCGGAGAGTTTGAGCAGGGCTTCAATATAGAACGTTTCATGTGGCAGAAGTTCGGCAGAAGAATGTTCAAAAATCTCTTTGAGCTTTGTTCTGTATTCTGTATTCTGCGGATTTGTCAGGCACAAGCCGGCGTAGGCCAGGGCATTATTCGCATCATGACTGACTGCCTCTTGGAAATACCTGTCGGCTGATTCATCCCATCCCAGTAATAAATCCAAGAGAGCGTTCTGAGTTGCACGTTTGCTTTCTTGATTATCTGTACTGAGCGCAAATGAAAAAGTCGGCACAGTATTTTGTGCCGACTCTGCCGGTGCCATGGCCGAAAATAAGATTCCGGAGATGGCAATGGTAGTCAAAATTTGTTCCACATGGAACATTTTACATTCTTTCAGGCATATCAATACCGAAGAGACCCATGCCGTGTCTAAGGACGCGAGCAGTCAATTCACACAGTGCGAGGCGACTTTCGCGCACGGCACCTTCGCTACGCAGCACAGGGCATGCTTCGTAAAAACTATGGAATGCTCGTGCTAAATCGTACAGGTATGCTGCCAAGAGATTGGGGCGGCAATCATCCAAGGTAGAGGGTACAACCTCGCCGTATCGCACGAGCATGCGAGCCAGGTGAATCTCTGCATCGGCTTCCAATGTGATGTTATCCGGGGCAGAGAAGGGGGCTTCTATCTTGCGGAAGATGGAGCGAACGCGCACATACGAGTTTTGCAGATAGGGGGCAGTATCACCTGTGAGTGCAAGCATTTTATCCCAGTCAAAGATATAATCGCTCATGCGATTTTGGGACAATTCTGCGAACTTGATGGCGCCGATACCGACCATCTTGGCAACTTCTTGCTTCTGTGCTTCGGGCATGTCCGGACTCTTTTCCTCGATGACCTTTGTAGCACGTGTAACTGCTTCATCAATAACGTCTTGCAAGCTTACTGTATCACCTGAACGAGTCTTGAAAGGCTTACGGTCTTTACCCAAGATAGACCCGAATGCAACGTGACGGAAGTCACCGGTCACACCGCGCATACGCTCGATGTCGAATATCTGCTTAAAGTGCTTATCCTGGGGTGCCCCCACGACATACCAGATGGAATCGGCGTTGAAGTTTCGTGTGCGATAGTCCAGTGTTGCCAGGTCGGTTGTGGCGTAAAGGAAACCGCCATCGGCCTTGCGAATGATGGCAGGGACGGGCAACCATTCTCCATTTTTCTGAACAAGGAAAGGATCGTTTTGCGGCTTGTGGTATCCATCTGAAAAGACGCAGATGGCACCGTCGCTTTCACGTGCGATGCCTTTGGCAATGAGGTCTTCTACCAGAGGTGCCAAGGCATCGTTGTAGGCACTTTCGCCAAGCCAGTAGTCGAAGCTGATGTTGAGCTGGCTGTAGATTTTCTCCAGACCAATCTTTGTGACAGCGATACAGCGTTTCCAAATATCAAGGTTTTCAGCATCACCGCTTTGAAGTTTCACTAATTCAGCCTTGCAGGTATCCAGCAAGCCTTCCTCTTCTTTGCATTTTGTGTTAACTTCTTTATAAACAGAGAGTAAGGCTTCGATTGGGTCCTTCTCAAGGTCTTCTTGGCTGAGGATATTTTTCCAACCCCACAAAATCATGCCGAATTGGGTACCCCAGTCACCAATATGATTATCTGTGATAACGGTGTGCCCCATGAAACGTGCAAGGCGGCCGAGTGTATCACCGATGATGGTGGAGCGGATATGGCCCACATGCATGGGTTTGGCTACGTTGGGGGCAGAGAAGTCGATGACGAGAGTTTTGGGCTGTTCTACGATGGATACGCCCAAGCGGTCATCATGCAGCATGGCCGCTGTGTTGGCAGCAAAGTATTCCGGGCGAATTCGGAAGTTGATAAAGCCGGGACCTGCAATTTCAAGTGTAGCAATCGGTGAGTCTCCAAATTGCTCTACCACCTGGGTAGCTAATTGGCGTGGATTCATCTTTGCTTGCTTGGCAAGCATCATTGCTGCATTGCTTTGGTAGTCACCAAAACGCAAATCTTGAGAGGGTGTGACTGCAGGGCTAAATCCTTCCGGCAGGGCATCACCCAGAATTTGCTTGAGAACTGAAGCAAGTTTTTGGGAAAGTTGTGTGGGAATGGTCATCTCGCGCGTTATATACACCACATGCAGCACAATGTCAATCTCAGCGAACGTCTGTATATTGTTCCACATGGAACAAAAGTTATCTTGTGAGAGTGTCTAAAAAGCTTGCTGTGCAGGTGAATTTATGGTATATAGACCTTGCTGCTGCGTTCGTGACGCGTGGTTCTACAGGCCCGGACCGATGTAATATAATAAGGGGCACAAAAGCCAAGGGAGTTAATGTTCCGTCCAATGGATACCTCAGAGAACCCCGGCTCCGCACCCACCTAGCTAACGGGAACGTGGCACTCATACCACTGACGGCGCAGCGGCATTTTTTATTTTTCGGATGATGGAGTAGTGATGATCAAGCGGGCGAATACTTTTGGGGAATCGCTCAGCGTAATCGAGGAGGATGGGGAGAAGTTCGTTGGTAGCGTAGTGGATGAGCTTTTGCCTGGTATCGGGAGTTTGTAGGGCAGGGCAATGACTATAGTAAGCTATGCAGAGTTGGTGTTGCTCATCATGCATAAGGCGGATAGGCCAGACGCGACATTCGAAGGGGCGTTTTTCTCGTGGCAATGTACACCCGGAGGCGGTATCGAGTAGTGGGCAGTTGCAATTTTCTTCAGGGTCGTTCGAAGTAAAATGCAAGGCGAAACTTTTGGAGCCGTTGGGTCGCGTCATCAGCGGGACGCCATTTTGCACGATCAGAGCGGCAAGTTCCGGTTCGAGAAAAGGTGTTTCCCAAGCGGAGCGTTGGCAGAAATTACAGCACAGGCGGCATTGGGCACAGGTGGCTGGGCTGAAGATGTGGGTCAGCATGAAGTGGTGCGGGGTATGGCGTTGAACTTGCGGAGGAGAAGGGCAGGGCGGTATGATAATTTAGCTTGGCGCAAACCGGGTTGGTTCAAATCTTCTTCGCGGTTGATGAAGGTACAGGAGAGTGAGCGAGCCATTTCACGGTTGATGATGGGATAAGCATCGCGGAAGGCGGGCAGGCATTTTTCATAGTGGATATCGACCGTATCCGGAGAGATGAAGGAAGCCAGCGTCATGGCAACAGCCGTGTCATCTACATAGAGCACTCCACCGGTGAGAGCCAGTTCATGCGTGTGAGCCAACGCGGTTCGTATGGCGCATTGCTCATGCAGGAGGGCAGGGGAGTCTTCTGCGCGAGCTGCGTACCATTGTTCTGCCACGCGCCGCGCATCATCTGATGTAGCAGCCGTGAGAGGTTGAAAATCCCAGTTTGTATATTGGCGGCAAAAGCGTGTAATATGATTGCGTTTTTTGTGGAACATCGTACCGGGGAGTTCGGCTAAGTCCGAACGGTGGTAAATGTAATCCGCATCACCGGGGTCAGTGGTGTAATCATAGGCATCCGGGCGCAGTTGTTGCAGGAGGGCAGCATCCGTTTCAGTCAGTAAGCAAAAACGGCAAGGGAGCGAGCGATAGAGAGCATCTTCTTCTATCTGCTGCAAGGCCCATTCTACATCACCCATCCCGCAGGGAAACGCATAACCTTGAAAGCGACCCCGGCCGGCATAGTGGCGAAATAAAAATCCTCCTTGAAGGGCTACATGTGTCTTGTATTTTTCCCGCAGTAAAAAGAGATTGGCAAAGGACAAGTCATTACCCAAGCTGTGGGTATGAGCCACCAAGGAAGAGATGCCGGGAGCATCACTCAAGGTAGGGCTGGCAAAGGGAAGGGGCATAGAGTGGTAGTGAGTTAATTTTGTAAGTTCCAGCCGTGTTCTCCGTGATAAATCATTTGGCGAGTCATGCCTCCATCAATACAGATGTTTTCGCCTGTGATAAATCCTGCTTTGGCAGAGCACAGGTAAAGTACCATGTGGGCGATATCTTCCGGCACACCGACACGCCCGGCCGGGTGTTGGCTTACATCTGCTCCGCTGTAGACAGCTCCGCGCGTTTCAATCCAACCCGGAGAAATGGAATTCACGCGCACTCGCCCGGCCAAGGAGACTGCCAAGGCGTGGGTGAGGGCTGCTATACCACCTTTCGCTGCTGCATAGCATTCTGTACCCGGCATACTCATTCTATCTCGGCTGGAAGATATATTCACGATAGCTGCACCGGGGGCGAAGTGTTCCATGAAAAGCTTGGCAAGCAGGTAAGGAGCAGCTACACCAACTTGCAAGGCATAGTTGAACTCTTGCCAAGTGCAATCCGGCAAGCCCTTAAAGAGGGGGGCTGCATTGTTGATGATGAAATCCACCTTGCCGTGTGCGGCCAATACCTCTGCGGCAAATCGGCGTATATCTCCCTCGTTGGCCAAATCTCCCACGAAGCCGGGGTTCTCCTGCACATCAAACATACACACCGTGGCACCGGCTGCCTCAAATTGCTTTGCAATGCACTTGCCAATACCTTGCGCCCCGCCTGTCACGATGGCCACTTTTCCCCTGAACTCCTGCATGCATTTATCTTAATGGTGCGTTGGTCGTTTGTCAATCTACTTGCGTGCGGGCTTCGCTTGTCTCACCACAGAATACATCGCTCGCCCCAGAGAGGCTTTATCGCTAAGCGGTACATCTGTATCATAAGCCCATACCATTACCCCGCCAAATTTTTCTTTTTTCATCCAGCGGCATTTATCTCGTATCAAATCCGGGCCATTGAAGCTGTGTGCCGGGCCATTTGAGCCATCTTTCTTTTTGGAGATGAAATCATTGGTTCCCGGTTTGAGACGCGGATACCAGGCACGAATTTGGGAGTACCCGAATTGTTCGGTGAGTTTTCCTTTTTCATTGCTGTAAAAGGGAAGGCCGATCACAATACGCCGGCGGGGCATCTTAAAATCATTCAGGCATTTTTTCGCATCATTTTGGAATCGCCACATAGAGGCGTGCTCTGCCGCCGTATCATCGTATGACATAGTCATGATGAAATCCAGCTGATCTGTGACATAGATGATGGGTGTTTTATACGTCACCGATGCAGCTATGCTGATAGAAAGGTTTGCCCCGGCCAGTTCTTCTCGCAACTCTGCGAGGAACAGCCCGAAATTTTGCCATTGTTCCGTGGTATCAGGGTATTCCCAGTCAATGTCTATGCCATTGTATCCGCGGTCGAGGGCCCACCGAGCCATGTTGCGTGCCAGCGTGCGGCGGGTATCAGGGTTTGCCACGGCAGAGGTCATAGGCCCATCCATGTGCCCAAAACCTGCAATTAAGCGGCATTTCCCCTTGCTTTCTTTGCGAAGACGCTTAATTTCCTGCAAAGCTTCATCCACTACCTTGGAGGGGTCTGCACCACCGCCCACCCATTGTAGCCCCACTTGGCCGTCGGCGGTGACGGTATAGGCAAAGTGAATCAAATCTGTCATCAACTCAAAATGCTGCGGGGTGAGATGCACGGCTTTTTCCGCGTTTCCCCATCCCTTAACCCAGCGCGGGCGGTAGTAAGGTACTACGCGGTAACTGAAAGGGTATATCCGAGCATAGCTCTCTTTTTTCAAAGCATCGCATTCCACCAGCTCCGGTGTAGTGCTGCCTTCACTTGTTTCAATACTTGTACACTCGGCATCAATGATACTGTTGGGGGCGGCGCTGCCGGAAATATCGTAGACAAGCCAAAAGTGATTGGTACCCTCTTTCAATGCGACTTTTTGGTCGAACGCAAATTCCGCCTGTATGGTTTTCACGTGATCAAGCTCTATTGCACGGTTGCTTTCATGCCCGGCATTCGGTGAAAACCCCGGATTGCTGCCGGAGTAATACAATCTTGCCGCACGAATATCAGATATTTTCTTGGTTTGACCGGTGTTGAAATGAAAAGAAGAAATGGATTCTCCGGCCTTGGCATGCACTTTGATTTGCAGTAAAGCTTGCCGCGCCAATCCACGATAAAAGACACTATGGGTACGGCGCACTTCTGCCGTGGCACCCCACGCAGAAGCAAAACATGTCAAAAGACCCAGCGACAGATAAAGAAGGGAAGAAAAATGACTCGGCATACTCATATCGTACCATAGCGGGCGTATTTGTCAAATTTGCTTCTACTTGACATTGACGTAGCGGGCGCGTATGATAGCGCGCATGAACAGTGCAGACTACCGCGTGGCGGATATGACCCTGAGCGATTGGGGACGCAAAGAAATTGAAGTATCCGAGTTTGAAATGCCCGGCCTCATGGCTTGCCGCGAGAAATATGGACCGGAGCAGCCCTTGGCCGGGGTGCGCATCACCGGTTCTCTGCACATGACCATTCAAACAGCCATTCTCATCGAGACCCTCGTAGCATTAGGTGCCGAAGTACGCTGGGCCAGCTGCAATATCTTCTCCACACAAGATCATGCAGCTGCCGCTATTGCTGCTGCGGGCGTGCCGGTGTTTGCCTGGAAGGGCGAGACGCTGGAAGAATACTGGGAATGCACATGGAAAGCGCTTAGCCACAAGGACGGGCAGGGACCCCAGTTGATTGTGGACGACGGCGGTGATGCCACGCTGCTCCTGCACAAGGGCTACGAAATGGAAAACGGAGATGATTGGGTGAACACCCCTTCTGCTGCAGAAGAAGAAGCTGTCATCAAAAATTTGCTTAAGCGAATTGCCGCAGAGCAGCCCGGCATTTTCCACAAGTGGGTACCGGAAATCATGGGCGTATCTGAAGAAACGACCACGGGTGTACACCGTCTCTACCAGATGGAGCGCGAAGGACGTCTCCTGTTCCCTGCCATCAACGTGAATGACTCTGTAACCAAGAGCAAGTTCGATAACCTGTACGGTTGCCGTGAAAGCCTGACAGACGGTATTAAACGCGCCACGGATGTGATGATTGCCGGCAAGGTAGCAGTCATCTGCGGCTACGGAGATGTGGGCAAAGGCTGCGCTCAGGCCTTGCGTGGGCTGGGAGCTCAAGTGATTGTGACAGAGGCAGATCCCATTTGTGCTTTGCAGGCTGCTATGGAAGGTTACCGCGTGCTCACCGTGGAAGACACATTGGGCATGGCAGATATCTACGTGACCTGCACCGGCAACTGCGATATCATTACCCTGGAGCACATGGAGCAGATGAAAGACCAAGCCATCGTGTGCAACATAGGCCATTTCGACAACGAGATTCAGGTGGCTCGTCTTCAAGCGCGCGAGGGAATGGTGTGCACCAACATCAAACCACAGGTGGATAAATACACCTTCCCGGATGGCCACAGCCTCTACCTGCTGGCCGAAGGCAGATTGGTGAATTTGGGTTGCGCGACCGGCCACGCTTCCTTTGTGATGAGCAACAGCTTCACCAACCAGATGCTCGCCCAGATTGCTTTGTGGAAAGAGCGCACCAACGCCCGCCCCGGTGTGAAAGTACTGCCCAAGATTCTGGATGAAGAAGTGGCCCGCCTGCACCTGGCCAAGCTCGGTGTGCGCCTCACCACCCTCACCCAAAAGCAGGCAGACTACATCGGCGTGCCGGTGACCGGCCCTTACAAGACGGACGCTTACCGCTATTAATACACTTTTTCGCCCCCCATGGCAGACACCTCGTTGGAACAAGAGCTCACTTGGCTGTATTCCACCCAAACATTCGGCATCAAGCTGGGTTTGGAGGGAATGACCCGCTTGCTCAAAACCTGCGGGGTATACTACCCCAAGGCACGCGTGATACATGTAGCCGGCACCAACGGCAAGGGCTCCACCTGCGCCTTTGCAGAATCGGTGGCTCGTGCTGCGGGATACAGCACGGGGCTCTTTACCTCCCCGCACTTGGTGGAGTTTGGAGAGCGCATACGCGTGAATGGGCGCAACATACCTGCTGAAGATGCCGCGCGTCTCATTGCGCGGGTGCGCACCACCATTGCAGATTGGGAGACTCCACCCACCTTCTTCGAAATCGTGCTGGTGGTAGCCATGCTGTATTTTGCTGAGCAGCAGGTGGATGTTATCATCCTGGAAACCGGTATGGGTGGCCGCTTGGATGCCACCAATGCCGTGCCTAAGGATGTAGCTGTCATCACCCCCATTGATATTGATCATACGCAATATCTGGGTAACACCCTCTTTGAGATTGCCCAAGAAAAAGCCGCCATCATCGCTTGGCATCGCCCGGCTGTTATTGCCCCCCAGCAGCCGGATGCTCTCCGCGCCATCCACGATGCAGCTTTATCCATGGATACAGATTACCGCATCGTCACCGAGGAGTGCGAGCTCCCGCTCGGTTTGCGTGGCAGCTACCAGCGCCGCAATGCTGCCTTGGCTCTGGCTGCTCTCCGTGCGCTGCCGCATTTCCTTTGCTCGGAGGCGGAAATGGCCCGGGGCTTGGCAGAAGTATCCTGGCCGGGTCGATTTGAGGAGGTGGCTCCCGGAGTCATTATGGATGGAGCCCACAACCCGCATGCTATCCGTGTGCTCGTGCAGACATGGCAGGCTCAATTCCCCGGCCGAAAAGCCCGCTGTATCTACGCAGGATCAGCTGATAAAGCGTTGGATGAAGTCATCTCTCTGCTTTCTCCCATTGTGTGTGAGTGGGTGCTCCCGCCCGTCAACTCTCCCCGCATTCTTCCACCGCAGGAAATGGCATCCAAAATCCGCAGACTTTGCGCGGAAACACCGCTCGAACTTCCTGCCACACTGGCAGAAGTGCTTGATTTGACTGCACCAGGTAAGCCAACCCTCATTTGTGGTTCTTTTTTCTTGCTGGGAGAAGCCAAGGCACATTTGGCTGCCGCCGCCTATCACCCCACAGCACAGTGACTGAATCTCAGCATTGCAAGTGCTAAAAATGCCTGCAGAACATCAATATGCGCGTATGTGATGCATTTTTAGGATTGAACTACCTGCTACAGGTGATATAATACGCTGCGTTATGAGTACAGAAGCAGCAAAGGCCGAACTTCCGGCCTCCGTTAAGAGCTACGCCCTCTATCTGATGGTGATGGCTGGTCTTGGTGGTCTCTTATATGGTATCGACGTAGGCGTGATTGCCGCCGCCGTGCCCTACATTGAGAAAACATCCTCCTACACTCCGGCAGACATCTCATTGGTGGTGGCCGCAGTGTTGTTCGGTTCCGTGCTTTCTTCCCTGTTCGCCGGTATGCTGGCCGAATGGTTGGGTCGCAAGAAGGTCATTATCCTTTCCGCGTTCCTCTTCACGCTGAGCATCCCCATCATCTGCTTCTCCAACGGCATTTTTGGCATGCTTATGGGTGGCCGTATTCTGCAGGGTGCTTCTGCAGGTCTGGTCGGCGTGGTTGTTCCCATGTATTTGGCCGAATGCTTGGATGCCAACTCCCGTGGTAAGGGTACCGGCATGTTCCAGCTGCTTCTTACCGTGGGTCTTGTTTTTGCTGCCGTGATTGGTCTTGTAGTGACCATGCTGGTAGGCGCTGCTGATGATCCTACCGTGAGTGCTGACAGCAAGGTTATGGCATGGCAGACCATCTTCTGGTGCTCCGCTATCCCCGGTATCATCCTCATGATTGGTGCCTGCCGCCTCAAGGAATCTCCCCGTTGGCTCTACTACCGTGGCCGCAAGGAAGAAGCTCTGCTCTCCCTCGCCTCCAACAATGGTGAAAAGGCTGCCCGCGAAATTCTGGATGAAATGATTGCTGCCGATGAGGCTGAAAAGGCCCAGAAGGAAGCCATGAAGGAAGCCGCCAAGGGCGACACCCTCTTCCAGCGCAAGTACGTGATTCCTTTCGTTTTGGCCGTTGTGGTGCTTGCCTGCACCCAGGCAACCGGCATCAACTCCGTGCTGAACTACTCCGTGAAAGTGTTCCAGCAGGCCGGTCTGGAAGGCTCCCAGGCCAACTGGGCAGACTTCTCCATCAAGATTGTCAACATGCTCATGACGATTGTGGCCGTGTCCCTCGTAGATAAGAAGGGGCGCACCTTCCTGCTCAAAATGGGTACGCTGGGTATCATTGCCGGTTTGGCCGGTGTGGGTGCCATGTTCCTCTCCGTGGAAAACAACCGCGTGGATGTAACAGAGGAAGTGGCCGCCCTCGTGAGCGACAATAGCCTCAACGTCTCCGTGGCCGATATTGTGGCCAAGGCTGCACAGAAGCCTGAGGTTGCCGCTGCTCACCCCGAATTCATGCAGGGTCAGTCCGTGGCACCCGGCATGCAGCTCATCGTTACCTACAAGCACGGCTTGGACAACAAGCAGGATGTGGCTGAGTTCCGCTCTGCCGACGTGACGGAAGGTTCCACCGTAGCCGTGGCTCAGGACAAGGCTCTCAAGCCCAACATGTTTGATAAGCTCTGCTTCTGGAGCACCCCGCTCCCCGAAGGCACCGTGAAGGAAATCACCATCAACCGCGCTGAAATCGGCATGAAACCCACCCCCATCACCGGGTGGTTGGTCACCGGCTTCTTCGTGGTGTTCATCGCCTTCTACGCTGCGGGTCCCGGCGTGTGCGTGTGGTTGGCTCTTTCTGAGCTGATGCCCACCCGCATCCGCGCCAATGGTATGGCTATTGCCCTTCTTATCAACCAGGGCGTGTCCACCACCATCGCAGGCACATTCCTGCCCTGGGTGGGCTCTGCCGGCTACTCCAGCGTCTTCTTCACGCTGGCCGGTTTCACCGTCATCTACTTCATCACGGCCGCCTTCTTCATGCCGGAGACTAAGGGCCGCACCCTCGAGGAAATTGAACAGTACTTCACCACAGGCAAGATGCCTTCCCGCAAGGACGAGGAAGACGAAGCCAAGGCTGAAGCCTGATACACCTCCTGATTCACTTCTCTCTCTCACCATAACTTACACTACATGCATGCCGGGTTCTCACGAGCCCGGCATGTATTGTTATGGCAGCATCGTGCGTTTTGAAGATATGGACTAGGCTGCATCATTGCCCTACCGAACACTGTGCAAATGGCTCACGGCCATTGCAGGGGAGACCACCGCAGCGGTTACGGGTGCAAGGAATGTAAAGGTACGGTTGTGGTTCAACTTTGTTGGCCCACTCCCACCGCCGGCAATAATCGCTTCAAACGGGTGCGCTTCACTTGCCGGGGGAGCGAAAAAGAAGGGTGGTGGGTTGGCGGGAGCGGAAGGAGTGGTAGAGAGGGTCATGTGGGTGGTTGAGGTGTCCCTGCCATTCTCCGCAAATGTGTTCTTGCACGGCCGAGGGCTCGCGGCTCCAGGATTTGATGCACACACCCACCAAACATACGCCCGCCATAGGGGCGGATATGAGTAGAAAAAAGACCCAGCGTCTTGCGTATTGCCGCCCGGTGTGCCAAATGGCGTGCGTGTAGAGCCACACCAGGCAAAACCACATTACACCGCTGCCTTTCATTGCCAGTTCATTGTGGCGCGTACCCACCCAGATGAGGGGGAATAAACATGCCAGTACACACACACAATAAAATAAACCTGTATGGCGATATGAGCGGGGCAGGAGGATGCACGCCGGTATCAGTATGCTGGCGGCTGCTATGGCATACACCAACAGCCAACCGCCACTACTGATGGCAGCATAGCTTGTGTTGCCAATGCCAGTCGGACTGAAAAAGATGTTGCTGCCTTCATTGGCGGCCAGATAAAGCAAGGGCAGGGGCAAGTATAAACATGCAATGGCAGTAGGTGTGTTGCACAGAAGCCCCCATCCCTCTTGCCGTAGGCGGGGCAGAAGCCGACATGCCAGCAGAGGTAGGGTGGCCAATGCCGCCATGGGGGAGCAGATGGGCAACATGGCTGCTGCGTACAATTCATCGCGGGGACGCAGGCTACGCGCTATCAGCAGACCAAGCAGTACCCAGGTGGGGATGATGTGGTTGAACATGTTGCGCAGGTGGGTCCAGCTATCCGTGTAGGGAAAAGAGAACCATACCTCGTGCTCCAAAAGCCATTGGGTGCAGGGGCTTTCTGCACCGCTTAATTTGGTGGCCAGCGGGATAGCATAGTGCCGGTACCAGATGGACACATCTCCCACGAGCACCAGCAACACCAAAAACAACACTGCGCGCCACCGCCATCTCACATACAGTTGCAGCATGGCCAGCAGCACCCCTAAGTAAGCCCACATATACAGCCAATGCGCCGCATGGATGCTCGGTATCAACTTGCTGAGTCCTGCCGGAACCAACCAAAAGGCCAGATAATAGCTGAAATATGTCTCACCGGCCCCGGCGATGGGCCAGCTCTCCCGCACCAATGTATCATAGATGGCATTGCGTACAATAAAATCGTTGTGCTGGATGACGTGGCCATTCAGTCCGATCGATTCCACCCACCCCAAACATAACAAGGCCAATAACGCCACCCCAAGCATATCTTTTCTGCGCCAAGGCGGCATCTCGCCGGCTGCATGTTTCCCTATATACCACGCGGCTACCACCAGCAGCATTCCTGCCACGCCGGCAACAACAGGCTGCACCCATCCCGCTAAAAACAGTAAGTTGGGTACCAGCAAGTAGAGCAGTGTAGCTGCGTTCAACACCTTGCGCATACCCCTAGTCTACCTGATGTTTCATGCTGCTGGCAAGCCTAAAGCGTTGTCTTCCGTACTCATCCCTTCAATAACGCCGCTTTTGTCCCGCCTTGGCGTAGATTGTTGTTCATCAGCTTCATGGATGATTACTGAACCCTGCATCGCATTTCTAATGCGATGTACAGCCTAAAATTTATAAATTTTTGATTTTTTATACGTTAACAAGATCATATTTAACAATCTTACATCTAACATTTGGCGAAAAATATATCCTAATCCGTTTATTCTTAACATGGAAGCTGTATATCGCATTAGAAATGCGATATACAGCTGCGCGCCAAAATAATCAACAACGAGAAGCACATGAAATTACATTTACCGAAACAGTTATCCGCACTTGTGGTAATTGCTGCTATAGCACAAACTGTAAATGCAGAGGATTATAACGTAGGTTTGCACACAGGTGGCGATAATGCGCCCAGTAGTTCTGCAAATTATTGGACACCTTCCACCGGAGCAGATTTAACATTATCCGGCACGGGGGAGGAGGCCGATTGGCTGGGTGCCAAGGATGCCAATGGCAACAAAATCACGAGCTTTGGCACGCAGTCTTGGAAAAAGGAAGGTGGCTTTATAGGCATTGGTGGCACATGGAAAGATTCCACCGGAGGCAACGTGACAAAGAATGCCAAGTTTGGTACACTCACCATCAAAGAAGAAGCTCAAGTGGTATTGGGCGGTCAGTACAAGACCGAAACCGGTTTTTTAAACATGGGAAGCATAGCCGAATACACGGGCGTGATAGCTGATAAAGTGGTGGTAGAAGGCGGCTTTGAAGCCGGGGCAGATGGTAAGGTGGACAAGCTGAATCTGAACACGTGGAATCTCTCTGTGAACACTCTGGAGGTGAACAGCGGTACAGTGGCTGTGCATAACAAGGTGCAATCGGGCAACAATTTCTTTGTGTACCAGGATTACGATTCAAAACAGGCTCGCATTAAGCAGGCTCTGAATATCAACGGCGGTACCACGGTGTTCAATCTCAACTCACTGGATGCCAACAACGGCAAGGATGATACGCATGTATTTACCGGCTTTGGTTCCATCAATTTTGTGAATCCTAAGAGTTCTTCGGGAGTTGTCACTGATGCAGATAGTGCAGAAATCGTCAAATCTCTCATCACGCAGACGGCAGGCACATTGACTGTAAACGGTAAAACAGCCTCGGTGGGTGGCCTGAACATCAACCAAAGCGGTGGTACTATGAATATCTCCACCGCAGGGGATAAGAATCATTCCTGGCATATCCTTTCTGACTTTGGGGATAGCTCCATCGTGCAAAGCGGGGATGACGCCGTGTTGAACATTGGTGGCATAGCTGCCTATAACTCCAACTATAAGACAGTCTTAAAAGTTTTACAGGAAAAAGGTGTGGTGTATGACCCCGCCAAAGGAGAGCTGGAAAGTGAAGGTAAGATGGTGGAAATAAACCCCTCTGTGGCTATTACTCAAACCGGTAAGGGAGAAATCAACATCATCAAGGGTATTGATTTGAATAACTACCACAATGATGCTGCCGGCGTGGCCTCTACAGAGAAGAGTACCATCACCCAGAGCGGTGGCGGCTCCATCAACCTGCAAGGAGATTACTTGGGCGCTACCTACGATATTGTGCAAAAGGAAAACGGCGGTACTATTGCGCTGCATGGCAGCATGACGGCTGATTCCGTGCAGCAATCCGGCAGCAAGAGTATGCTTGAATTGAAGGAAACAGCAAGCCTCTCGGCAACCAATCTCGTGGTTACCGGCAAGGTGGACAATAAAGGCAGCATGGATGTGGAGAACTTGGAGGTACAAGGCGGTGGAATGACCAATCAAAAAGATGCTGTCATTGTGGCCGATTCTATCGCTATCAATGGTGGCGTGTTCACCAACTACGGTGTCATCAATGGGGCACAGGCTCCGTTGGCTCTGCGCGCCATCTCAAGCGATACCACAGCCATTGTGGTGAACAGCGGCCAATTTGTCAACTACGGCACAACAACGCAAGAAATTGTGGTGAATGGTGGTGTGCTGACACTGGGGGCCGGCAGCGATGTGGCCGGTGTTACCATGGATTCCGGCACCATCAATATCAATGGCAATACATCGGTGGATTCTCTGACTCTCAACGGTGGTATCATCAACTTCGGCGGTGATTTTGTGCTGGATCTCAACGGCGGCGATGTCCTGTTGAGCGATACGGTAAGCATCACTCTCAAGGTGGATTCCTTGGCCGAGATTACGGGTGATTATACGCTCTTTGAAAATGTGGGCGCGGAATCTGCCGGCACACAGAGATTCCAAGTGACCTTTGTGGATGCTGCCAACAACATGCAATCAGGCAAGATTAACTATTCCGATGGCAAGATTACGGCAACAATTCCTGAGCCTACCACCACAACGCTGAGCTTATTGGCTCTGGCAGCTCTGGTTGTTCGCCGCCGCCGCTAAGTCATTTGGTATCAAAAATAAACGACCAATCGTACTATGCCCACCGCCCATATACGGGTCGGTGGGCATTTTCATTGGCAAAGATGTGTTTGGCTTGGGTATACACGAAAGCGGCTTGCAATTTGAATGGTGGGGTTTAGAATGGTGGGGCGATGTTGCAAAAGATACAGAGCATCAGTGCGTGGTTGGCGCAGTATACCTCACCCTTTGTGGTGGGGGTGGCGGTGGTGGCCTTTTTTGTGCCGGGCATGTTCAGTTGGGTGCAGGGGGATGTGCAGGCGCTGGTGTTGGGCTTCATCATGCTGACAATGGGGATGACGCTGCGGCCTGTGGATTTTAAGGTATTGGCGGCTCAACCGGTGGATATCATCATCGGGGCGTGCGCACAGTACAGCATCATGCCGCTGGTGGCTTGGCTGCTGGTGGAGAGTTTTGATTTGCCGCGGGGCATTGCTGCCGGGTTGATTTTGGTGGGGTGCTGCCCGGGCGGGGTTTCCAGCAATATCATGAGTTTTCTCTGCAAAGGGGATGTGGCTTACTCTGTGGGCATGACGACTGTTTCCACCCTGCTTGCACCTTTTGTCACCCCTCTTTTGGTGTTGTGGCTGGCCGGGGAGAGTATTGAAGTGGATGCGCTTGGCATGTTCCGCAGCATCCTCTTTGTCACCCTTTTGCCGGTAGGTGTGGGGGCGCTGTGCAACGGTCTGTTTGGCAAGAAAGAGGTCTATGGCGAGATATGCCGCATTATGCCCGGTCTTTCTGTGCTGGGCTTGGCGTGCATTGTGGGCGGTGTCACGGCGGCTAAGGGAGCAAGCTTTTTCACGAGCGGGGCTCTCATCTTCCTCACCATTTTCCTGCACAATACCTTGGGCTATGTGCTTGGATATATGGCAGGCCGCACCGCAGGCATGAACCGCCCCAAGCGCCGCACCCTCTCCATTGAGGTGGGCATGCAGAATGCCGGCTTGGCCACTGTGTTGGCAGCCCGGCATTTCCCCGCCATGCCGGAGGCCGCCGTGGCAGCAGCTATCTGCTGCGTGTGGCACAGCATCACCGGCACCCTACTGGCAGGGGTGTTCAACGCGATTGACCGCCGCCGGGGCTTGCAGTAAGTGTACGCCGCGCCTGTGTGCGTATGCCGCAGTACATCCGGGGGGGTGAGTGGTAAATCAGTGTATATTTGTCATTGTACCAAATGGTTTAGCAATGTGGAATGCTCCGGGCTGTCGGGCTTTGAGCTTGTCAATGAGCGCGAATCATGGTAAGGTGACGCAGCGGGTAGGAGAGAGCCAACCTGCAAGGCACACAGAACCACATCTTACATACTATGAACGCCATCCCCAACGTACTGGCCGGTCGCTATGCCTCCGGCGCCATGAAATCCATTTGGTCTGCCGAAGGGCGCATCGTGCTTGAGCGCGAGTTCTGGATTGCTGTAATGAAAGCGCAAAAAGATCTGGGCTTGGATATACCCCAGGAAGCCATAGATGCATACGAGAGCGTGAAAGGGCAGGTGGATATAGAATCCATCAACAACCGCGAGCGTATCACTCGCCACGATGTGAAGGCCCGCATCGAGGAGTTCTGCGATTTGGCAGGCCACCAGCACATTCACAAGGGCATGACCAGCCGCGACCTGACGGAGAATGTGGAGCAGTTGCAGGTGTGGCGCGCGATGCAGATTATCCGCGACAAAGCTGTGGCGGTGCTGGACCGCATGGCCAAGCATGCCGATAACTGGAAGAACCTGACTCTGGCCGCCCGCACCCACAATGTGGCCGCACAGGCCAGCACCATGGGCAAGCGCATTGCTATGTTCGGTGAGGAGATGCTGCACTGGGCCTGGGCTTGGGTGAGCATCATGGATCGCTACCGCGTGCGTGGACTGAAAGGTGCTGTGGGTACCCAGTTGGATCAACTTTCTCTCTTCGGTAAAAATGCGGAAACCGTGCGTGAGCTTGAGGAGCGCATCTGCGCCCATCTCGGTATCGGTACCAAGTGGCTCAATGTGGGCCAGGTATACCCCCGCTCGCTGGATTTTGAAGTCATCTCCGGCCTTGTGGGGCTTTCCTGCGCCCCCAGCAGCTTCTGCAAGACCTGGCGTCTGATGGTGGGGCATGAGCTCTGCACAGAGGGCTTTGCCAAGGGGCAGACAGGTTCCAGCGCTATGCCGCACAAGATGAACCCCCGCTCCTGCGAGCGCGTGAATGGCTTCCACGCCATTCTCAAGGGGCATCTGAGCATGATTGGCGGCATTGTGGGCGACCAGTGGAACGAGGGCGATGTGTCCTGCTCCGTGGTGCGCCGCTGCGTGCTGCCGGATGCCTTTATGGCGGCAGATGGTTTGTTCGAGACCTTTATCACCGTGCTGGATCAGATGCAGGTGTACGAGCCTGTCATCAACACCGAGCTGGATCGCTACCTGCCCTTCCTGATGACTACCACCATCATGATGGCGGCGGTGAAGCGCGGCATGGGGCGCGAGGAAGCGCACGAGGTCATCAAGGAGCACGCAGTATCCGTATCCAACGACCTGCGCAACGGTGCAATCTCCCGCAATGATTTGCTGGACCGCCTCGGTGCCGATGAGCGTCTGCCTCTCTCCCGCGAGGAAATCGGGCAGATATACGATGAAAACGCCGGAGATACCGGCATGGCTGCCGACCAGGTGAGCGGGTTTGTCTCCTTGGTGAGCGAGATTGCGGCCATTTACCCGGAAGGCGTGGGCTACACGCCCGGAGCTATTCTGTAAAGCCGGCATCAACATAGTACTCCCCTCCATGAACACCACCCCGGAAAACATCCTCTACGCGAATGAGGCATACAGCCTCAGCTCGCTGCGTTTGGAGCAACCGGGGTTGGTGGCGGAGTTGGTGGGCCCCGGGCACAGCACCTTGCGCATTACCCGCAACGGAGAGGTACGCGAGCTGCAGATTCCAGCTGTTCCGCGGGAGAAGACCGGCTACCGTGGCAGCATCCCCGTGCTCAACGCCATGTATGCCCTGGCAGCGCATGAAATGCAGCAGAACATCAGCCCGGATGGCTTGTTGCTGGCCGGTGCTTCGTGGCACACAGCCTGGACTCGCGACACGGCCTATGCCGTGACACTGGGTGCCGCCTACCTGGAACCGGAAGCCTGCCGCCGCAGCTTGGAATCCCGCGTGAAGGACGGTATCATCATGCAAGACACCGGTACGGGAGGTGGTTGGCCCGTTTCGACCGACCGCGTATCGTGGGTGCTTGCTGCGTGGACGTATTATCTGGCGAGTGGGGATCGCGAGTGGTTGGAATACAGTGTCCAAGTTGCCATGAACACGATGGCACAGGACGATGCGGTGCTGAGCTGTCACGGGCATTTGCGCCCGGGTGAGACCTCTTTCATTGATTGGCGGGAGCAGAGCTATCCTGCGTGGATGAATGCAGCGGAAATCGGTGCATCCTACGCATTTGGCACCAATGTGCTGCACTATGTGAGTCGCCGCATCGTAGCCCGCATGCTGGCCGAGCTGGGGCGCAGCAAAGAAGCTGCCCCATGGGCAGCAGAAGCCGCAGCCATAGCCGCTGATGTGCAGGAGCATTTTTGGAGCCGAGCCACGCAGAGCTATGGCATGATGCGTACCGAGCATTGCCTGGAGGAGCGGGTAGATGCCCTCGCAACGGCGCTCTCTGTCATTACCGGCCTTGCCACCGGCAACCAAGCGCACCAAGCCATGAACAGCATTCCCCGTACCCCGTGGGGTACCCCGGTGTTTGCACCTTTCAAGGAAGAGGAGCGCATGGCCTACCACAACCGCTCCATCTGGCCGTTTGTAGAGGCCTATGTCTTGCTGGCGCATGCCGAATTACAAGACACGCGCGGAGCAGCGCAATCGATGGCATCCCTCTTGCGTGCGGCTATGGCATTCGGAACCAACAAGGAGAACTTCGAGGCCGTGAGCGGAGAAGCAGGCGGCACTATTCAGAACTCCGACCGCCAGCTGTGGAGTGTGGCCGGCATGTTGGGCATGTATTACTTTGGCTTGTTCGGCATGCAGTACGAGGGAGACAACCTGGTGTTTGCCCCCTGCGTGCCCAAGAGTTTCGGCGGCAGCCACTGGCTTACCAGCCTGCGTGTGCGCGACATGGTGCTTGATGTTCATATCAACGGCTATGGTACCGATATTTGCTCCGCCCGCATCAACGGCAAAGCTGCTTCCCCCATCATTCCGCTGGATACGAAGGGGCGCCTGCAAATTGAGTTGGAGCTTATGCCCTCTGAAGATGAGCAAGAAACTCACCCGGCCTATCCGGCCGCGGTGGAGGATTTGCCCACCCCGCAGTGGGTGGAATGCGGCCCCGCTCTGCTGAGCTGGAAACCCGTCCCCGGTGCCACCAGCTACTGCGTGTATGCCAATGGTACCGCCATCTCCACCACGGGTAATCCCCTGTATGCCCCGACTCCCGGCTTGGCTTATTATACAGAATACCGCGTGCAAGCTACCTCCACCACCAACGCCTCGGCCCTGAGCCGCCCGTGGGAGTATTGCCGCCCCGGTGCCCGCCATTTGTTAGCACCCACTCTTATCGGCGAGCAGCCCGAATACAAGGTGGAGCATGGCCGCGCGTGGCTGGATACCCGCCCCTGCACAGCACACCTGGACTACGAGCCTATCACCCTGGCCGCCGGTACATACCGCATCCGCTTCTGCTATGTGAATGCTACCGCCTCCCGCCGGGATGGTGATACCTGCGCCCTGCGCCAGCTATTCATCAATGGAGCACCGGGTGCCCTCGTTCCTTTCCCGCATAACACGGAGCAGGGTAACTGGGATCATTATGATTACACCGCCGGGCTGCAACTGGAGCTACCTGCCGGGGTACACATCTTCTCCCTGCGGTATACCTCTCTCTGTGCCAACGCCGCCGGCCACACCAACCAATGTATGGTGAGCCACTTGGAAATCACCCGCCTAGCCTGATACCGGCTTATCTCATGACAGAAGACACCACCATAGCCGCTGTGGCCACCCCACCGGGAACCGGTGCCATTGCCGTGGTGCGCATGAGCGGCCCGCAGGCACATGCTATTGCTGCCACCTGTTGCGGGCGCAAATTGCAGCCTCGCCACGCCACTTTGGTGCGCCTGCGCAATCGCGATGGCGCAGTGGTGGATGAGGCGGTGGCCACCTACTTTGCAGGCCCTGCCAGCTACACCGGCGAAGATGTGGTGGAAATTTCCTGCCACGGTGGCATGCTTGTGACTCGCCGTGTGTTAGAATGCCTGCTGCAAGCCGGGGCTTACCCTGCTGAGCCGGGCGAGTTCTCCCGCCGTGCTTTTGCGCATGGTAAATTGGATTTGACCCAGGCCGAAGCGGTGATGGATATCATCTCTGCCGGGAGCGATTTGGCACTTCGCGCTGCTCAAAACCAGCTCCAAGGCGCTATCAGCTCCCGCGTGCAAACTGCCGCAGACAAACTCATCTCCACCGCCGCGCATTTGGGTGCCTACATTGATTTCCCGGAGGAAGAAATATCCCCTGATACCACAGAGCAGCTCGCTGCTGCCATGCTCAGCGTGCAGCAGGATTTGCAGCAGCTCTTGGATACGGCAGATGAAGGCCGCCTCCTGCGCGAAGGTGTGCGCACCGCCATCATCGGTGCTCCCAATGTGGGCAAATCCAGCCTCCTCAACATGCTGCTGGGCTATGAACGCGCCATCGTGAGCAATGTGGCCGGCACCACCCGCGATACGATTGAGGAATGCGTGAGCTTGGCCGGGCTGCGCCTGCGGCTCACCGACACAGCCGGCTTGCATGAAAGCGCAGATGCTATTGAGTGTGCCGGGATGGAGCGCAGCCGCCGTGCCGGTGCCGAGGCAGATTTGGTGCTGGAGGTAGCAGACCTCACCCAGCCTCCGCCGGCTCCCTTGCCGCTGCCTCCGGGGTGCACACGCCTGCTGGTGCTCAACAAAGCAGATATGCCCCCACACCCGGCATGGGAGGGGGTGGCGGGTATCCGCATCTCCTGCCTCACCGGAGCCGGCCGCACCGAGCTGGAGCAAGCTATTGCTACCATCTTCTTGCGCCATGATGCCTCTGCGGCCGATTTTGCCGCCATCAACACCCGCCACCGCTTTGCCTTGCAACAGGCGCTCGATGCCCTCGAACAAGCACGCGCTTCCCTCCTCGCCGGGGATTCCCCCGAGCTTACCGATGTGGATCTCCGCGCTGCGCTCGATGCCCTCGGTTCCATCATTGGCCGCATTGATACGGAGGATATTCTCACCCGCGTCTTTGCCACTTTCTGCCTCGGCAAATAAGTAAAATTTCTCCTTTTTTCATCGTAATTCTTGCATTTCAACACGTTGTTTGGAAGAAAATTTGCAGATATTATGGAGTTTTGCTTGACGTGAAGCCAAATTCGTGTAGAATGGTGCTCCGCATAAATCTTAACCCCCAATAAAATTATGTCCAGAATCTGCAATATTACGTTTGCTATGCCTCACAAGGGCCGCCGCATTCATCGCTCCGGTCTTGCTAAGAAAAAGGGTGGTATCGGTCGTCACGTCACCAAGGTGGTGAACCGCACAGTTTATCCGAACCTGCAGGAAAAGCGCATCTGGGTTCCCGAGCTCAACGGTGGCAAGGGCGGCTACATCCGCATGAAGCTCTCCTGCAAGGCTCTCCGCACCATTTCTAAGAACGGCGCCTTCAATACTCTCAAGAAGGCCGGTATCCTCTACTAATTCCGGTAGAAATCCGTTCAATTTTTTTGAACGCACCGGCAAGTTCGAGCGTCTTTCATACAAGACCATACAGGATTTGCTGCTGAGCTGTTCCGAAACGGACGCGGATGTATGCAGGACTCCTCCTGTTAATCACATCACAGTTTACAAAAAATGACATCCCCCCAGACCAAAATCGCGCTTCGTATTAACGACGACAACCTGAACCACCACCTGTGGAACAACCGCGGCGTGTGGTGGTGCCACGTTACTGTGCACAAGCCGGATGCTACGGCAGAACGCCTTCGCTTCTCCCTGCGTACGCGGGACATCAAGAAGGCTCGCACGCTTCGCGACCGTATTTTTGCGGACATCCAGCGCCATTTCGGTATAGCTGCCTGATGAGCCTTCTCCTCGTAGGGTACAAGCTCACAGATTGAACTTTGTTGTGAAACCGCATCGGGTAGGTTCCGGTGCGGTTTTCGTATACACTAAGCATTGATGTTCCATGCGTCATGGCACACAAAGTGTGCCATTGAACGGATATTGTGCTTGCATTTAGACGCTGAGATGATAGATTGAAAGCAGGTACACCTGCTCACCGCCGGTGCACCCCACAACGAACAGACTTATACGACAATGGATATTCTTCACGACAAGGACGCCGATGTGAGCGTTCTGAATGGCAAGACCGTGGCTGTGATTGGCTACGGTGCTCAGGGTCGCGCCCAGGCTCTTTGCATGCGCGACAGTGGCGTGCATGTCATCATTGGTCTGCGCCCCGGCAAGAGCTGGGATGCTGCAGTGCAGGATGGCTTTGAGGTCATGCCCGTAGATGAAGCCGCCGCCAAGGCCGACATCATCCACATTCTTCTGCCCGATGAGAAGCACGGCGAGGTATACACCAACCAGATTAAGCCCGGCCTGAAGCCCGGCAAGACCCTGTGCTGCTCTCATGGTTTTGCATACGTGTTCAAGACCATTGAGCCCCCGGCAGACGTGGACGTGATTATGGTGGCTCCCAAGGGTCCGGGCACGGAAGTGCGCCGCGTATTCGAGGAAGGCTTTGGTTGCCCCGGTCTTATTGCCGTATTCCAGAACCCCACCGGCAAGGCTCGTGAGGTAGCGCTTGCCATGGCCAAGGCCGAGGGTCTTACCCGCGGCGGCGTGTTGGAGTGCACCATGCAGCAGGAGACATACGAAGACCTCTTCGGCGAGCAGAACGTGCTCTGCGGTGGCCTTGTGGACCTGATGAAGTATGGTTTCGAGACATTGATTGAGGCCGGCTATCCCGCCGAAATGGCTTACTTTGAATGCGTTCACGAAGCCAAGCTCATTGTGGACATCATCTACAACAAGGGTATTCAGGCGATGAACGCCGTCATCTCCAACACCGCTGAGTTCGGTGAATACTACAACGGCCCGCAGATTCTCGGCCCGGAAGTGAAGGAGAAGATGAAGGAATCTCTCAAGCGCATCGAGAGCGGGGAGTTCGCACGCGTGTGGCTGGCCGAAGCCGCCGCCGGTGCCCCCAATCTGCTTGCCAAGCGTGCCGCTTTGGCCGAGCACCCCGTGGAAATCGTGGGCAGCAAGATTCGCGAGCTCTTCGAGCGTTAATTTACGCTTCATATCATACACAGCTTGTTGCAAAACAAAGGCGCAGGAGCAATCCTGCGCCTTTCGTGTCCTGTAAGGGGGGAGAGAGGGGATCATTCAGATTCCTTTGCCCCGTATTTGATAAGCAAATCAAGCACTGCCTGTGGGGCAGGGGTGCCGGCACCCTGGTATTTACCTTTCAGGTAGTCCAGCAGCGTGGGCTTACCATCTTCTTGCTCCTGTACATCAGCACCCAGTTGAATCAGCTTTTCGATGATCGTGAGGCACTCTTGATGCAGGGCCGTATCTTTCTGCATGAAGAGATGGCCGCAACTTCTGCAAATATAGCGCAAGAGGCTATTTCCCTCATTGTCGCGCGCATTGAGGTCATGGCCTTTATTCTTCATCAATTCAGCTATTTCAGGGACCTTGGAACGCGTTTGTTTGTTATCAAAGAAATGGTAGAGGGGGGAGCGATTTTGAGTATCACGCAGGTTGGGGTCGGCACCGGCATCCAGCAGGACTTTTACCAGCTCGCTCTTGGCATGGGTGTAGAATAAGGGGTAATTATACTGGTTTCCGCGCATGATATTGTGGCATACAACATTAGGATTGGCTCCTTTTTCCAAGAGGAGCTGTACCTTTTTCACTCTGCCGGAGTTCAGAGCGCATACCAGCATGGGGGTGGCATCTGTGGAACGAAGGGTGATTCTGCTACCATGCTTCAAGAGCAAATCAACCATACCCACAGGGCAATGCCCCAGCAGGGCAACATGCAGCGGGGTGCTGGTTGTATCTCTGCATACCATGTTGGCCAAGTGCGGTTCTGCCCGGAGCATCTCCTCTACTTTGGCAGAATTGTTGCTGCGTATGGCGGCAAACAAGGCATTCTTTTTCTGCGCACCGGGGAATTGGGCAGAGTAGACGTAATCCCACACTTTGGGAATACCGGTAGAGTTTAGTTCTACCAAGAATCCGTTTTGGTAAATGAAATCCTGTGCGGGTACGTCTTGGGTGTTGCACAACTCTCGTTTATCTTTCAGGATGCTCATGATTTCCTGCCCAAGTGCGTCCCATTGGCCGTGTTCGTCCTGATAGGCCACAGCGTGGACGTAGCGAGCGGCAGAGGCATCGGTTTTCATGATTTCCCGGAATTGAGCTTCCTCCGGTCCCCCTTTGCGCCCCAGCATGTGTACGCGGATGCTGACATTGCGGCGGGTAGCTTCCAACTCTGCCGCAGGCAAGCTGTCAAAATAGCTTGTTTCCTCGTTTGTTTGCACCCGGTAAGATGCCAGGGCAGCGCGAGATTCATCATCCAATAAATCAGGGAATACTTTGAATCGGGTATTGGTGGGAGTGATGAAATATACCTCCTGGAAACTCACAATGGGAATGCGGTTGATGGTTCGCTTGAGAGATGTTTTGGGGGATTGCACAATGCGCTCCACTTTAGCATCAAAGGGTTTACCGCTCATGTTGGGGTGGTAAGCCCAGGTGTGAATGTTGTTGCTCTCTTTCCAGTGGATGACGTTTTCTATATCCTCTGTGCTGATTTCCGTGAACTTGACTTGGAGGAGGCGCCCGGATTCCAACTGCAACCACAGCTTATTCTCAGCATCATCGTTGTGTTCGTATGCGGCTTTCAGGATGCGGGCTTTGATGGTTTGGTGCGTTTCCCTGCGCCCGGCGTGCGCTTCAAAATCTTCTTCATCGCTGTGTTGGGAGTTCTCGTTCGCGAGCGCTAGGTGCCATGTGTAGAGCTCGGAGTGGAATGAGGTTGATGCTTCGTCCTGGCGGTTTTCACGTGCGGTGTGGTCGGCTTCTGCCACGGCTGCACGATCTTGGGTGGGGGTATCGCGGAGGATTTTTTGCGCTTGAGCAAAGCGGAGAGTGGGAGAGGAGAAGGCGGCGGTGAGTTGCGTGCGCCATAGCTCGCGTTCTTCCTGTGGCAATTTATCGCATTGCAAGAGGCAGGGCAGTAGGCGTTTTGCTAGTTCGGGGAATCGCTTCAAAAATGACAGGGAGCTGTTGAGCAGGGCGCGGCCTTCACGTGCGCGCCCTTGTTGCAGGAGGGACAGAGCACGGTAGGTATCTGCCTCGACTCGCAATTGTGCCAAGTGTGCCTGCGAGCCGCGATATCCGGAGGATACGGCGTTGGCATTCAGCACAACCAACAGGCTTTCTACATTGAAACACGCACTCTCGTATTTACCCTGCGCAGCATAGGCCGGTGCTATGGCTTCCAGGGCAAAGTGTCGTGCCCGCCCGGGGAACATGACTTGCAGGCGCTCTGCTTCTTGGTGTTTGCCGGCATATATCAGAGATTGCAAGGCATCTTCAATGTAGCCGGATTTGGGATCGGCCAGCATGTAGTGAATGGCGGCTTGAGATACGGCCAGTTTTTCATGCCACTCGGCCGCTTTTGCATCACCCTCTGCTCGTGCCATGAGTGCTGCTGCTAAGCGGGTTCCCATATAGCGGAAATGAACCGGGTTGGCCGCCATGGTGTTGAAGATACGCCGGGCAGTTTCCTTATCTCCACGGCTGAGAGCATGGCTCACCATGTGGTATCCCAGCTGAGCGGCAGGGCCGCGGTATTGTTTGGGGTCGAGGGTGGGGTCAAAGATATCATCACTCATGTTATTGTAGTTGAGTATGACTCTTTGCGTGGCAACTTTGGGGTATTTTTTGCCGTATTCCATCCATTTGCGGATGATATTTTGTTTTTCCTGAGGCTCGGCCGGAGCAATGGCGTTGCGAATCACCAGCGTTTCATATACGAGCTGAGCCAGGGTATCGGCATCCAGCACGGGGCGATCATACCCATCCCTTTCTGTGCTGATATGCTCTGCAAGATTGAGCGCTGCGGAGCGCGGTTTGAGCACCAGGTTAATCCATGCCCGCAGCATGGTTTGATTGTGCCTGCATTGAGCCGTCAGGGCCACAATCGTGCGCGGGCTGAGCTGGCGCATAGCATACTGATTGAGCATGAGTGGCCAGGCTCGGTGCTTGTTGAGCAACTCTCCCAGCTCTGCGGCTGCATTTCCCAGTTCTTCTACCTTGTCATCTCGGTCCAATATGGCCATTTTGAGGGCGCAGCGGTGCAGCGCAATCGTGAGGGCTCGGTAGCGTTGGCGCATGGCCTGATCATCCCGGGAGAATCGTGGCCCCTTTTCATCAATGATGACATCAATACCATCTTCCGATACTTCAATATCGAATGAGGCGTAGCTGCGGAAATGCCCGTCACTGGGTATCCATGCATGTGTGCTATCACTCTGTGCGAGTGCGTCTTCTGCCAGGGTGAACAAAAGAAGAGAGGAAAAATTCTTTTCTTTTATTTCATTTTCCACCAGGGTGCGGAAAGATGCGATATCCTCATTCAGCGTGGTGGAGTTCCCCAGCAGCTCATCACTCCATTGGGGGAGAAGCACGGCCGAGCAATCTGGCATCTCATAGGGAGAGGCAGAGGCATCCGTCAACTTCTTCCACGGTGTGCAGGATGGGTCGGTGGCAAGCATACTGCGCACGGTAAAGCCCTTCATCTCCGGGGAAAGGGCGGCGGCGGCATCGGCAATTTGCTGCATGTCTCCGGCAGTGGGGAGCAGACCTTGGTGCCTTTTTTGCATGAGTTTCATGGCGAGGCTGATGGGTTGCGGCAGGTCTTTTCCCCAGGTAAAATGCCAGCAAGTCAGCCCTTTTTCATTGTGAGTATCAAAAAGCGCCCCGTAATCGTGCAGCAGGTAGCGCAGTTTTGTACGCGAGCTTTTCAGACCTGTTTGCTGTATCAAATCAGCGTTGTTTTCAGGGTTGCTCCACAGGCGGTTGGCTTCTTCGGCGAGCGGCAAGTGTCTGATGATGGAGTACTTGCTGCGCATGGCAAGGGGGTGTACACCGCGTTGGGCATCTGTGATACCCAACAATAGCGCCGCGTTTGTATGGGGCCAGTGAGTCATCATGGCCAAGAAGTTCTGTTGGTGTTGCAACAGGGTGGGATAGTGTTTTTCGTATGTAAAGAGTAGGTGGTTCCAGCAATACGAAATTTCTTGGTTGCAAAAATGATTACACCACAATCTATTGGCATTGAGCATCATGTATAGATTGCCATCTGTATTGTGTCCCTTTGCCATGTCATGAAACATCATGGTGTGCAGGGTCAACCAGCGCTTGTCTTTATCTTTGGTATTCCAAGCTTTGATCAAGCGGTCATAGGTACTGCGGTGGATATGTCCGGGGAAACGCGGCAGGGTGCGTATTGCCTGCATGGCATCCCATGTTTCAAAGTTTTGCCGGTTGATGCTCTTTTGCGGGTTGAGCTCATAGGTATACTTTGTTTCTTCTGCGGCATAAGTAGTACAAGCAAGCAAGGCAAGCCAAGCGAAAATGTGTTTCAGAGGGGTATACATGGGTGTTGGTGGGCGTTAGAACATGTCTGTTGTGACATCCGGCAGGGTTTGTACCGGGGAGTTGGGATCGTCTTTCCAGACTTTGATTTTGACCATGGTGACTTCATCCTCCGGCGCAGCGGGGGCGGGTGTGGTTGGGAGGGTGGCGGCAGAGGGTTTTCTGCGCTTGCCGACGAGGCGTTGCATCATGGCCGAGCGCTGTTCCTGAGCTTTCTGCGCGAGACTTGCTTTGTGTGCAGCGAGCTGTGCATGGGCATGGGCCGGTACCCAGAAAGTCCAACTGCGGGCAGCTGGTATGTTATCAATTTGCAGGCGAATGGCTTCCGGCAGGTCTGTAAAGGCGAGCTTACGAGTCATCCGGGTGTAGAAAGCCACACCTGTTTCCCTGGTACCGCGGTTTATATCTTTCAGGTTCGTATCACCCGGTTCTATCTCCATTTGCACGCCGAAGTCCAACGTTTGTACGCCTTCTCGTGCAGCGTTTGCTTGCAAGATTTCCGTTTCTTTGCTTGCCTCACGTTGCCGCAGGATGGGGCGGTAGACCTTTGCTATCTTCACGTACAAGGCGTGCAATCGCTTGGCCTCGGTTTCTTCGTCCGGGGTATCTTGTTTCAGAATTTCCCGCATGCGGGAGATGGTGTGGTTGGCATCATAATCCCGCCGCTCAAATTGCTTGAGTGTTTGGTTGGACCAATAGGTCGCTGCCGGACAATCTGTTTTGGATTCATCTTCTATCACTTGCCCCGCAGAGAATGCAGATTCAAAATGCCGTGCGCATTCATCGGGAAGAAAGGCTTTGCCGTAGTTGGCAGCTGCGCTGCGTATGCGCGCGGCTGTATGCCCGGCAATCAGTTCCGATATGTCATTGCGTAGCTCGGCGGGGGCATCTTGCGCTTGGAGGGGCAAAATCACCCCCATCATCAAGGGTATGAGTCTTATGAAAATCATGGTCGCTTATGAGTGTGAAATGTAGAAAAAGGATGGCAGGGTTTCCAAGTGGCAGCGTATGCGTACGCGCAGATTCGGCGGAAGCTGCGGCACTGCTCCGCGCCCCATTAAGCGGTATTTTTCGTCCGGGCGCGCTTTGTCGTGAAAATCTTCCGTAAGCACGAGGGAGTTCTCGCTGCCTACGAGAATTAAGTTGCTGTGTTTGCCCCAAAAGATCAGGTAGCACGGGGTACCATACGCATGTTCGGGGTTCAATTCACTTATTTGTTTAAAATACTGCCGTATGGTTTCCGGGTTGGGTTTTTCTTGGGTAAGCTCAGCGGCAATGAGATATTGCCGGTGGATGATGGATTGGATACGATCTTCACCCAAATGACGCTCCGAGGGGCGAAAAACAGGTTGCGGTGTCATGCGGTTACCCATGGTAAGGGTACGGGTGATGGTGTAGTCTTTGCGTTGCAGGGTGAACTCCAGTTGTTGTCCCACCCGGCTAGCGGCAAACACGGCTTTCAGTTCCCGGCGGTTTTGTATGCGCTTGCCATCAATTTGCAACACGTAATCCCCCTGGTTGATACCTGCTTGGTCTGCCGGCCCGCGGTGTGCTACTTCAGTCACGATGAGTTTGTTGTCCCCGGTCGGCATGGCGGCCATACCGGCATAGGGTATACCTTCCTCTGCCGTGCACAGGCTTGCTCCTGCCAAGAGCAATATGCCAATCCATTTTCTCATGTTCAGGAATCAACGGGTACGGGCAGGATTTTCTAACCCACGGTTAAAGAGGCGCGTTTGCTGCGGGTCGGGCATGATTTCCACCAGGGCGAACTCATCATCCTGCAAGTCGTACACGGCGTCAAAATCAGAGGCGCAGCAGATGGGTATATATTTGGCATTCCAGAGGCGTGCCAAATCCTTGAGGTTGCAGGAGGGTATTTGTGCTTCGGGCGCATCGGTGGTGTCTGCTGCCAGCACGGCTACCACGCGCAGGCCGGGCTCAAGCTGGGGCAGGAAGGTGGAGGCGGCGCAATCGCGCATCAAGGCTACATCCCCGGCAAGGCAGCAGGCTCTTTGCCTGGCGGCAGAGTAGCCCAGGAAAGCAGACACGGTACCATCCGTACTGTGCATGTTGATGCCGCGCACCAGGCCGAACTCGCGCTCGGATTGGGCATATCGGCCCCAGAGGGAAGAGACACGGGCACCGCTCAGGCACACCTCGTCGCAGATGACTGCGTAGTGGGAGAACGCACGCACCAAGGCGGCTTCGCTTTCGGGGTACGCGAGCAGCAATTCCTCCATGCGGGCAGCGCGGCGGCGGCTCAGGGTCAGCAGCCCGGTGGGGTCGTGGCGGCGGGGTATATCTCCCAGCGCTTGCATGATTTGCTCAATATCACCCTCAAACACGTGGCTTTGGCGGCGCAGTCCGGCAAAGCCTGTGCGGGAGACGGAGTATACCTCTACCTTGGGCATGTCTTCCAGCGCCTGCCAGAAAGCGCCGGTGGGCACCTCTCCAAAGCGCAGCACGATGGGGGGCGGATTGTCCAGCAGCAGGTTATCGGCATCTGCGAGCACGTATTGGCGCATCTGCTCGCGCATGTTGCTGGCGGGTTCTGCCAGGATGGGCACCCGCAGCAAATCTGCCAGCCATGCCACGGCGTTGTGCTCATCTGCATCAAGCGCCCCCAGCACCAGCACCAACCCCTCCCATTCCCGGAAACGCAGCATTTGCGACAGCGCCACCAACGAGCCGCGGAAGCGCGGTGCCTTGGGACGCGGCCCAACGCGCAAATCGCTGTAATCACCCCCACGGCGTACCCCCTCTCCCAAGCAGAGGTTGAGGTGCAGGGGGAAGCCCTCTTGCAGCAGCTCCTCGATGCGGGCGCAGTCCGGGTAGGCCAGGGGGAGGCAGAAGTTGATGGTATCGGCATACATGCCGAAGAGCCCGGTGTGTTCGATGCGGCCGGGCAGACCGAGACCGCCGTCGGGAGTGTCGGAATCAATGGTGATGACAATGAGGGGGCGGCGGCTGTAGTAGGCGGCCACCAGCACCGGGGTGAGAGAGGTGGCGGCGCTGCCGCTGCCGGTGACAATGGCGACCGGTCTCCCTGTGGCTTCGGCGCGCGCCAAGGCAAAGCCGGCGGCGGCGCGTTCATCTGCGTGGTACCAGCAGTGCGCTGCGGGGCAGCTTTCCAGCTCCTCGATAAAGACAGTACTTTGCAGGCTGGGGCAGCACACCCATTCAGCAATACCGCAGCGTGCACATTGAGCGATGAGATGAATCATGATGATGCAGGGAAAGGGAGAGGTTCGGGGCGGCCCAGATGCCGGGGCCGGCGGAAGGTGATAAAATCAAACACCATGGACACGCGCGCGGCGCGCTCGCGCAGCCACTGTTTCAGGAAGGTGGGGCGGTTCACCGGTACCAGGGGGGCATTCAGGGCAGCGGCCGGTATGCCCAAATGGCGGGCAATGGCCACGGCGCGTTCTGCATGGGCTGCTTGGCTGATGATGATGAGAGGTTGTGCCCCGAAGATACGGTGGGCGCGCGCTACAGAATCGTAGGTACACAGGCCTGCATAGTCGCACACGATGCGCTCTGCCGGCACACCTTTGGCCACCAGAGCCGCCCGCATATCATCCGGTTCGTTGTACTGGTGGGTGCGGTTATCTCCGGATACGATGAGCCCGCGCACCTGCCCGGAGTGCCACACATCTGCCGCAGCTTGGATGCGCCCGGTGAAATACATATTGGGGCGGCCATTGGCAAGGGTGCGGCTACACCCCAGCACCAGACCCACGGAATGGGGCGGGCAATCAGCGGGGCTGTTGTGGCACAGTCCTCGTGCCAGCGTCCGGGTCCACACCTCCGCCACTGCTATTGCAAGCACCAGCAGCAAGGTGCCTGCAAGCACCAGCCACAAAAGTCTGCGAAAAACGCGGCGGGAAAGAATGCGGCGCATGAAGGATTAATCAATGGGGACAACGCGGATGTTGGTGGTCAGCTCGTGAGTTTCGCCACAGCGCAGCATGATGTTTTCTGCGGGCACCACGGCACTCTCCACCGCCAGGAAACCACGTGCGGCCTCAGCCCCCAAATCACCCATGCCGGCAGCCAGTTCTGCGCCGGGATTCCACACCACGCAAGAGCCGGAGCCCGCGCGGCAAATACGGATACTGCGGCTCCAACCCGGGTCGTGAATAGCTATTTCCTGGTTTTCCTGCACCGGGCAGTAGATGCGGTCGATATGCCCGGCGGGGATGAGGGGGTCTTCGCAATGCGGCACGGCATCATCCGCATATTCCGTGAAATCGCTTTCTTCCAAGCCGGTGATGGCCACTTGCTCATAATCGCTCACAGCAAAGTAGGTATGCATGGCGGCAGAGAAAGGCATGGTGCGCGGCACATCCAGCGTGATGAGGCTGATAGTGAGCTCACTGCCTATTTCCATCATCACGGCACCGCTGGGCAGCATCTCGTGCTCGGGCGGCAGCGCCAGCATGAGGCGCACACAGCCGTCTTCCAGCTCCTCACTGGCGGCCAACTGCCAGGTGGATATACGCGCCACGCCGTGCGAGGGTTGCGCGGCATCCTCCGGGTGCTTGCCGAACCACGGCCAGCACAGCGGTACGCCGCCTCGCAGTGCCTTGCCTTTGCTGAACACCGCCTTCGGGCTCATGAAAATGACCGGCATTTGCCCGGCGGGAGTCCAGTTGATGAGGTGGGCACCATAGAGCGATACCTCAGCGCGGCAAAGGGGAGTCTCGATGCGGACAATGGGAAAATCTTTCCCGTAGGGGTATTCAGTTGTAATCATGTGTAGTAGAATTGGCTCAATAGCTGCATCCTACCAGAAACAATACCTGCATGCAAGCGGAAAGGCTTTGAATTTCAGAGTAAACGCATTTGTCTCGTCTTTTCCCCTGATAAGGCAAGCAAAAAGCTGGACAAGCGCCGGGAAGTGTGGCAGAATGTCTAACATAAGATCGAGCACTGTGTGCGCGAGTGTAGCGCACGCGAAGCTTTACCATCAAGCCCCCCTCCTTATGAAACGCACGCCTTTTCTTTCTCGCATACTGAGCATCCTTGGCACAGTAGTTGCTGTGACGCTGACTCCCCAAGAAGTGGCAGCCGGCACGATGCACAGCGATGTGCCGATGCCCATCTACATGGATTTCGGGCAGAACATGGGGCGGTATGCAGTAGGGAGTAATGTGAATGCTCTGCTGGGGCATATTCGTCAGAATGTAGATGGTGGCATTGTGATTCATTACACGGATGGTACGCCGAGCTACACCATCTCCAACACCCAGGGGATGATTGATTACTCCGCCGTGCATGATGGTGGCTATGCCGCCGCCATGGGACCCAACATGATAGCGACGGTGGCGCACAATGGTGAAATCAACGGCAGCTTTGCAGAGCGTGTGGTGGGGAGTGAGCATGCCATCAATTACTCTGCCGTGGGGGTGCGCTATTCTCACCAGGCAGCGCGGGATGAAGTTGTGTTTCGCCTGGTTCCGACATTTGGTGATAGCATCTTTGACTACTGTTTACAACGCCAGACCAAGGTGTTTACGGATATCAGCTGGAGCCCCATGAGTACCATCACGGATGTGGCTTCCATGCAGGGGAAGCACCAGTATCATGCCGGTGCCGGCTCTATGAACATGTGGTCGGAGACAGATGGCAAGTACCACTTCAACCAAGGTAGCCTCATTGGGTCTATCAAGACCATCAACATCACCAGTAATCGTGGGCACGATTGTTGGATTATCATCAGCGACCCGAATTACGGCAATGGCGTGGGTGCAAGTACGGCCAATCCGCTTCCCATCGGCACCGAGGGTGGCGACTCCGGCAGCCCGGTCTTCATTTACAACAGCACCACGGGGCAGTACGAGTACTTTGTGGCTCATGAGGGCGGCACCGGCATATCATCCGCACAGGGCTGGGGCAATATCAAGTGGTCGCATGAGACATTGCAGCGTTTCAACGTGAGCCCGGATATGAGCAGCGGCGAGGTTCACCTGCAAGCCATCACCTCTGCCGGGGAATATTATGCAGACAAAGCCGGCAACAGCACCACCACATATTATGGCTATGCCACGGATGCCGCCGGCAATATCCTGACGCAATACAACGGCGTGCGCAGCGGGCTGAACACGTGGTCGGATTTATCCGGCATACGCAACCTGCAAAATTGGTATGCTTGGAATTCGGATGCGTACATTCAGCAAAGCGATGTTGACCTGTTCTTCACAGAGAACCTGGTATTCAACGCCACGCAGGCAGAGAACAAAGTGGTGCTGGATGCCACGGTGGATTTGGGTATCGGCTACGCAGAGTTCAATGCCGGGGAGTTGGAAAAGGCGCGTTTCACCATCAGCTCTGCTGCGGGGGAGAACAACATGTTCAACCACGCCGGCTATGTCATCAACGAAGGGGCAGAGGTGCACCTGCAGCTCACCAACCCCGAGGATTACATGACCGAGTGGCGCAAGACCGGCGCGGGCGATTTGTACATAGACGGCACGGGCAACACCAATGCCCTGCTGGCCGTGGGCGGCAGCGGCAAGACCTATTTGCAGCAGAAAGACGGTTGGGCTGCCTACAATGTGATCGTGGGCAGTGGTGCCACCGTGGTTATCAGTGATATTTCTCAAATTGCCCGTGATTTGACGATTGGTAACGATGGCGGTGTGCTGGATATGAATGGCCAATCCATGGATTGGTACAGCAACAACCCCAATGTGCAAGCTGCTGGATTCAGCATCAATGCCCTGACAGAGGGCGCCATCATCACCAACAGCACCGGTACAACCACCCTCACCTACAAAGAAAGCGGGCAGCAGACGTGGCTGGGGTCTTTTGTTGATACGAAAGAAGGCGCGCTCCGGATTGTGTATAACGGCGGTGGCACGTGGACCATGCACAGCATCCATACCGACCTGAGCCACCATGCCGATAGCGGGCTTTCCGTGGCAAGCGGCAAGGTCGTTTTGGCCGGTACCAATACTGTGCATGGCAAAGGCTCTGAAACCGGGCACACAGGTAATCGCCTTTTCTTGGAGAATGACTGGCATTATGCCGATGCCAAGATGAACGTGAGCGTGGCAGACGGCGCCACCTTCGAGCTGGGTAGCCACGCTCGCCTCAAGGGCAATATCAGCGTGGCAGCGGGCGGCACATTCATCATGCGGGAGGGCGTGCACGACCGCTATGAGTATGTGGAAGGCGGCATCTACTTAGAAGATACCTATCAGTATGCAGATTTCTACGGCCTGAAGGGCGATATTGCTCTTTCCGGTGAGATGCAGGTGGCATACAGCGCAGGTACCACCACCAACACCACGCTTTCCGGCTCTCTTTCCGGTGCCGGCACACTCACCGTGGCCGCCGGTACCACCGGCGGCATCCTCACCCTCGCCGGGGATAATAGCGCCTTTACCGGTAAAAAGAGCATCTCCTCCGGCGGCGTGATTGCCACGTCACTTGCCGCATTGGGCAGTGCCGACCAACAATGGCTCATCGGCAAGCAAGGCTGGCTCGCCTCTCACGGGTTTACCGAGGGTACGGACATCCTTTCCCATATAGATGCGGCCTCCGCCGGTACGCTGGCGCTCTCTAATGATTTGACCACGAAGCTGGACTTCTCCGAGCACAGCGGGCTTTTCCTGGGGGCAGAGACGGGCAAGACCGTGCAATACGGTGCAGAAGGCACAAGCGATGTGTGGACCGCTGTGGGGGATAACTATCTCTTGGGTGGTGGTGGCGGCACCTTGGTGGTGAATTACAAGCTCACCGGGGCAGATACAGGTATCATCCTGGGGGCAGATGCTTCTTCTACCGGCAAGGTGGTGCTGGCCAACACCGGGAATGACTTTGGCGGTGTCATCAGCTTTGCCGGTACCGGCGTGATTCTGGAAACAGCACAAGGTGCCATGAGCAATGCGAATTTGCAGCTTAGCTATGGCAACTCGTTGCTTTCTGTCACTCCCGGGGATGACTTGAGCCGCCTGACAGCGGATTCCGATGGTATCATCCTCGTAGATAAAATCGCCGACACAGACATTGAGTTGGTACTGCCGACCTATATGGCGGCCGATAGTATCACCTCAACTACCGGCTTGGCCGTGGGTGCATCGGTCGATACGGTATATACAGGCAAGCTGACTTTGGCTGCGGATGCTGCCTACCAATTCTCCGCGGTCAATGGCGCTACGCTGACGCTTGATACCACCTTGAGCGATGCGCACGATATGATAGTAGATGCTCAAGGCTATACCGGCGGTACTGTCATCATGGCCGGCAATGAGAGCTATGCCGGCGCTATCACGGTACAAGGCAACCGCGACACCGCCGCAGCGGGCGATATCACCCTGGCCTTTGGCCGAGATACCGTGCTGAGCGGCGATATTACCCTGAAAACGGGTGGTACCCTGGATGTAGCGGGGCACCATCTTACCCTGAGCGGCAATGTAATAGATGCCGGCGGCAGCTTGGTCAACTCCTCGTGGGCAGGCCCTTTGGACACGGAGTGGAGCGGTACCCTCACCTTGCATGCAGAGTCGGGACAGAGCCGCAGCATCGCGGCCTCTATCTCTACCCCGCTTATCTACAAGACCGGTGCGGGCAATGTAACCCTGGCCGCCGCCAATACCTACACGGATATGTACCTGCAAGGGGGTACGCTTACCGTGGGGCAGGCAGATGCTCTCAGCATCTACGGCACGGTGCACATGAGCGGGGGCGCCACCTTGGATTTGGCGACCTATCAGCTCTCCAAGAATACCTACATGAATGCGGAGAGTATCATCGTGGAGTCCGGCTCTGCCACCGTGCAGCAATCCGGTGCCGGGGCGGGTCACGTCTCCCTCATTCAAGGCAATGTTTTGCTCAACGAGGGCACAGAGCTGCACCTGCAAGGTGCGGGGATATACGAGCTGAGCGGCACGCGCTTCGGCGGCGAAAACGCTGTGTTGCATGTGGATGCTCCCCGGCTCCGCCTGCAATCCGGCAGCACCCTCCATATCGACGGTACGCTCAGCTATGCTGCAAACGGAACCCTGCACTCGCAGGCCACCAACAACGGCATGACTCGCAACATCAACCGCCTCCAAATGCTCAATGGTGCTACCCTTACCCTCTCCGAACAGGGCGGTACCAACTATTGGCAGGTGAATTCCCTCTCCGGCGAGGGTACTTTGCAGTGGAACTCCACCACCAATCATGTGGATGGCAACAACAGCACAGCCTCCCGATTAGTTATTGCCGACGAGAGTGATTTTGAAGGCAGCATTCGCCTCAACCGTTCCAATGGCAATGCAAACCACACCCATGGCGCTTACATTGAGCTGGCACATGATAAGGCCGCGCAGTATGCAGATATTTCTCTTTCCGGTGCCGATGCCCTGAGTTGGGCAAGCTTGGCTATCAACACGGCAGATGCCACCATCTGCGGCCTGAGCGGCAATGAGTACAGTTTCACCTACGCCGGTGCAGCTGTCAATACGCGTTACACAGGCGAGAATCACCCCGCCTCCACCCGCCAAAGCACCCTCACCATCAACACCGCTGCCGATTCTTCATATACCTATGCAGGTGTGGTCGGCCATAGTGCAGATACCCCCGCTGCCGGCCTCTCCCTCGTGAAACTGGGCGCCGGCAACCAGACCTTCTCCGGTACTTCTTACCTGGCCGATGTGTCTGTGCAGGGCGGCTCGTTGAGTTTTGTTTCCGGCAACACGGTGGTGAATGGCGATGTGGCCGTGGCCGGCGGTGCCGTATTGTCAGGTATTGATTTCATCTTGTCTGATGCTAAGACATTCACCGTATTGGGCGGAGATACAGCTGCTACGGCACAATTCAGCGGCACGCTGAATTTGGCAGGTGGTACGCTGGAGTTTGACGGCTACCAGCTAATGGCATCTTCTTCTGCGGGGGGCGCGGCTCTTACCGTAGGCGGATTAACGCATGTTGATGGCACAGACCTCACGATTTCGCTGACCAACATGGGGAATCTCACCGCAGGTTCATATACCTTAGCCACCGGTGATTGGAGCGGTATCGACGAGCATTTGACCTTGAGAGAAAACGTTGGCTATGATGCCGTGTTTAGTACCAATGCTTCCGGCCATCTGCTGATGCAGTTAGCGCTGCGAAGCGGTACCCATGTATGGGACGGTACATCTGATTCCCACACATGGAGTACTACACAATTCGGCAGTTCTTCCAATGCTCTTGCAGCGGATGCCATTGTTTTATTTACAGATACGGCAGGCGGGCGCACCGTCAGCGTGAGCGAGAATGTGGAGGTACAGCAGGCTCATTTCCAACATAACAATGGTGAATACACTGTCGAGAGCAATGGCGGTATGGCAACCATCGGCAGCCTGAGCAAATCCGGCAGCGGTACTCTTACGCTGCAATCCGGTGTGGTTGTAACAGGAGATGCAACCATCAGTCGAGGTGAGCTTATCCTTCAAAGCACCAATCTTTTACAAGGCTCCGTGAGCGGAGACGGCACATTGGTTGTAGATTGGGGAACCGACAACTCCGATGGCGTATCTCTTGTTGGCTTGCAGCGGTTGGAGCTTAAGAGCGGCACCTTTGCTGTAACGGGCAGCCAAACACTTGGCGTCAACGAGATTCAGATTCAAAACGGTGCCGCCTTGGAGCACAACGCAGGGGTGGATTATACAGGTAGCCTTGTGGTGAACGGCGGTACGTATCGCCAAGCTTCCGGCGTGGACTATGCCGGCCATATAACGTTGGATGGTGGTATCTTGGCTCTTGCAGGCGGCTCGTTGACCGGGACGCTCGACCAAGTGGCGGATGCCTCTATACAGGCGGCTTCCGGCACTACATCTCGGCTCAACATGGTGCTGAGCCAAAATGATGATGCGGTTCTCATTCAGACAGGCGGCGGCAATATCGATATTGTAATGGATAGCCGCACGCAACTGCAAAATTATATTGTTCGGGAGGGCACTCTTACATATTCCGGGTACTATAATCACACGAATCAGGGCACCATTACCGTTGAGGATGGCGCTATGCTGAGAGTCGGCTGGGGTGCCGGTTTGGAGGCAAAGCAAATCAATCTTGCCGGCGGTGCTACTTTGAAACTGGAAAATGGTGCTACTGCTTGGTGGCTTTCCAACAATGTCAACACCAAGCTATTGGTGGAAGACGGTGCTATGATTTCCGGCTCAGCGACCGGCACTGGCTCATACATCAATGGTACAATTTCCGGTAGCGGAACGCTGAAGCTGTACAACGCTTCCACGGGTGCAGATGCCTATACTGTTAATTCTGTTATTTCTGATGGTGCCGAGGCGCTGGGGCTTCACCTGACCAACACCAACGTGACGCTCACGGGAGCCAATACCTATTCCGGCGGCACGATTATCGATGCCAATTCGTCCGTTACCGCTACGAATATAAGCGCACTCGGTAACGGGGTTGTGCAGAATGGCGGTTCTCTTGTTATGGAGAGCGCACTCATGGTTGGCGGTATTTCCGGTCAAGGTACGCTTGCGACCAACGGACAGGTGCTTATTCTTTCCAACAGCGCAGATAATACCTATACCGGTACTGTGAGCGGGCAGGGTGCTATTTTGCAGGCCGGCACCGGCAGGAGCGAATTTTCCGGCACGGCAGATGTGTCTTCCATCGGCGTATCGGCCGGTTCGTTGTCTCTTACCGGTTCCGCCACCATCAGTTCGGGTGGTATTGTGGCAGAGGGGGCAAGCCTGTCATTTGATGGTACGATTGCTTTGGGGGAGATGATTGAAAATGCCGGTGTGGTCAACATTGGTACCGGGGCTGCATTTGAGCTGGAGATAGGGCATTTTGACAATGGGACATTTACGTTGGTTACTGGAAGCGGGCGTATTAACTATGCCGAAGAGCTCACCCTAGAGGATTTTACCATTGTCGGCTATGATTTTGAAGAACTTGCCAACAGGGGGGTGGAGGCTACTATTTCGCAAACCTCATCCCAGCTTTCCCTCTCTTTCTCCGCTTTCTTGCGCGACTTGGTGTGGTCCGGGCAAGCGAGTGCTGAGTGGAATGGTACAGATGGCAACTGGAACATGGGTGACAATACCGGAGTGGTATATGGAGTTGTGGATAACGTCACTTTCGATGCCTCTTCCTCCGTGCGTGAGGTGACGTTGTCAGGAGGCATTGAGGTAGCTAACATGAATGTGGTTGCCGGGGATTATGTTTTCAGCGGTACTGCACTCAATGTGCAATCGTCATTACATATAGCAGATGGTGCTTCTGCCACCCTCAACACCATGCCTACCTCCCTTGGGGTTGCCACGGTGGATGGTACGCTCAATCTGGCTTTCACCGGTACTTGGACACAAGAGTTAAATGCCGCCAACGGCGTGGTCAACAAGACGGCCTCCGGTACCCTTACCTGGGATGCAGAGGGCGTTTTGAGCATTGGCACGCTGAATGTGAATGCCGGGATACTGAACATATCTGCTGATATGGAGGTAGGGGAACTCAACATTGCGGGAAGCAGCCAGGCGTACCTCACCAACAATGCCGCAGCAGACGCATTGAACAAGACTGTGAGCCGTGTGCATCTGAGTGAATCTTCTAAGCTGCTTGTCTATAACAAAGAAGCCACAACAAACTACACGACTGTGGATGAGGTTATCGTTGCCGGCGCTGCAACGATACAAGATTATGCATTTAAAAGCAGCTATGTGGGACTGAATACCCTTGGCTTGGCTGAAGGTATTACTTCTTCCTCACTGACTTTGGGTTGCGCAACCATGGGCAGCGATGTAACGGTGTTCAATCTGGGGGCAGAGGCGAAGGAAAGCGGAGACTTTGTCGGCACGATAGCGTTGCGGGCTCTGGGTGTGACGAATAGAGGCGCTCTTATTCTTTCCCACGCAGACATTGCTGCCAATAGCGTAATCACGATGAGCTGCGCGGATGACACACAAGATTACGCGCAATTGGGGTTGGGTATACATGCTGAACGTACCACGATAGCGGGTCTTAATTCTACGGAAATCCTTGGAACGAAAAGCAAATTATTTTCCGGTGCATACGAGAAATCTGCCGGTTATGATGCAAATGATGCATTCGACAGTATAAACTTTACCGATGTAGCGGAGCGCACGCTGGTCATCAACACAGCAGCGGGGAGCACACATACTTTCTATGGCGAGGTGCTTTCCACGGTGAATATCGAGAAGCAGGGCAGTGGTACGCAGGTGCTGGCGGGTACGGTGGGTAGCACCAAACTGAGTGTGCTGGGCGGTACGTTGAGTTTGGCCGGGGCGACTATCAGCAGCGGGGCGCTTGCCCAAGTAGAGCTGGGGCGTGGTGCGACATTGCAACATAGCTTGGCGGTGGATGGCGCACATGCACTGAAGCTTACCGGCACAAGCGGAGCCACCGGCACGGCCACGCTGAGCGGCGGTTTGGTGTTGGGGGGCGGTACGCTGAGCTTTGATACAGCGTGGCTGAGCGAGACTGATGCCTCTCTCACGGTGATAGGGGGCATTAGCTTGGCAGAGGGGGTGAACACGCAGACAATCACGATGAGCTCGGGCACGGGGCTGATGCAGGGCGGCAGTTACTTGTTGCTGGCAGGTGATTTTGCAGCGGGCATTACGGCAGAGAACTTCACCTTGGCCGGCTTGAGTGGCGCTGTTGCCGGTAGTCTGAGTTTGGCAGATGGAGGATTATGGCTGAGCATAGGGGTATCGGAGACAGCGCATGTATGGTCCGGCACGGATGACGCGCATGTGTGGTCCGGCACCATGTACGGTACGGCGGTTGCCGGGGTGCTCACGGACACGGCGCCTGCCACTTTTGATGATAGTGCAGCCAACCGCAACGTATTGATAGAGGGAGCGGTATCTGCACCCGGCGGTATCGTATTCAACAACACGGAGGATTACAGCATCTCCTCTTCCAACATCAACAGCCGCATCAGCACCACATCATTTGCGCTGACCAACACCGGCACGGTCACCTTGGGCGTGGCGCTGGATGCACAGAGCATATCCCTCTCCCAAGGAACCTTGGTGCTGCGCGATGGCGCCAAGCTGACCGATGGCGTGCCTGTGAGCATGGACAATGGTGCCACGCTGGATTTGACCTCCACCACGCAGAGCTTCAGCGCCCTGAGCATGGCAGAGGGAACGACTATCACGGATTTCTACGGCTCAGGTACGCTGACTATCAAAGACCCGGTGGCGCTGAACGGTACCATCAATGTAGGCACTATCAAGACGCAGGGTGAGGTATCGCTGACAGTGGGGGACAACACCCACACCCTCCATGTGCAAAGCGGCAGCACCACCCTGCGCGGTGAGCTTGTGCCTGCCAACTTGGTGCTGGATGCCAACACCACCTTGACTGCCGAACAGGCCGTGAACTTGGGCAGTAGTGCAGCGATACGAGCTATGGGCGGCGGTATCACGGTGGCGGCAGACGTTGCATTCAGCGGTGGCAGCTTGTTCTTCGACAATGCCGCACTTTCGGAATCAGCGGCGGCTTTGGCGTTCACCGGCACCTTGAGCCGGGCTGAAAACGGCACGGTGAAAGTGGCGGTGGCAGACATAGAGAATCTGCGCGATGGCGGCACCTGGGTCTTGGCCACGGGTGATTGGGCTGCTTTTTCTGATTCCTCCTTCGTGTTTGATTACAAGGCACCCGAGTTGGCTTCTTTCAGCATTTCCGGCAATACCTTGAGCATGACGCTGGCTGCTCACCGCATCTGGGCAGGTACATCGGCTGATTATCAATGGAATAGTACTGCATTTGGAACCGATGCTGCCTGCCCCGCTGCTGCTATTGCCTTGTTTGATGATACGGCGGAAAATACGCATATCCGCTTGACTGAATCCGTAAGCGTGGGGGAGATGTACTTTGATCATAACAATGCGTATTCCATCACCGCTGAAAACAACGCAGCTATCACCAATGCCGGGAATCTGAACAAAAGCGGCAGTGGCGCACTTCTGATAGATGCGCGTCTTTACATGACCGGCGGCATCACCCAGACCGGCGGCACTGTCACCCTGAGTGGGGATGGCTCGGTCCTGGGCGATTATACCATCCGCAATGCCAGTACGCTCAATATCGAAGGCTCCGGCATCAGCATGGGCAAGTTGTATGCCCTGCGTTTGGATCACGTCACGTCCACCATCAATGTGACGGGCGGTTCGGCCTCTTTCTCATCTATTGATTTAGAGAGCTACACCACGCTCAACTTCCTCAAACCGCAGGGGGCAGACACCGCAGAATATACGGTGGCCGGCCGTTTGGGCTTCACCTCTGCCTGGGCTACGGGCAGCACCCGCGTGCTGGTGGAAGAGGGCGTGAAGCTCAAGCTGGGCTCTATTCACAGCCCTTGGGGCTGGGGCAGCTTCGAAATCAATGGTGATGTGGAGGTGGCCGGGGCGATTTCTCTTTCCTCCGGTACGGAAGAACCCATTACCGGCACCGGTAGTCTTACGGCCGGCAGCTTATCTACCGGCAATAGCGGTACATACGTGTTTGATGTGGCCCGCACAACCATCACGGGGGCTGTGACCATTAACGGCAAGACTCAGTTGCGCTCCGGTGTGTTCACCTCGGAATCTCAATTCACCCAGTCCGGTTCCACCTTGACCATCGATGGCGGTACCCTCAACCTCAATGGTTCCTCCACCTTCTCCGGCGGTACCCTCAAGCTTGCTTCCGGCAAGATCAATGTGCAGAGCGGCGCGGCTACCATCTCCAACACCGTAGATGCCACCGGCGGCGAGGTGGAGGTAAGCGGCGGCACACTCAAGCTTACCGATGCAACGGCTCATGCGCTCTTGCAAGGGGTAGATTCTTTTACCTTGGCCGGCGGTACGCTGGATTTGGCGGGGGTGGATTTCAGTTCCTCCTCCATTGTGCTCAAGCAGGATGCAGCCTTTGCGTTTCATTCCGGTGTGATAGCCCTGGGG
>JAFSEZ010000021.1 GCA_017435505.1 Akkermansia sp. | reverse complement strand
GGGAGTGGGTTGCTCAGCCGGGGCAGGAGCGGGCTCGGCAGCGGGAGCGGGTTGCTCAGCCGGGGCAGGAGCAGGCTCGGCAGCGGGAGCGGGTTGCTCAGCCGGGGCGGGAGCGGGCTCGGCAGCGGGAGCGGGTTGTTCAGCCGGGGCGGGAGCGGGCTCAGGAGCTACGATTGTGGGGGGCGTCTGCTGTTCGAGGTTTTCCAAGTTTTCGATAGCAGGGGCAGGGGTGGTCACTTCTGCAGCAGGTGCTTGTTCCTGCGGCTTGGCAAGCGTAGCGGGAGTTGCTGTGTTGAGCTGTGATTTCTTATTCTGGAACTGCGCATTCATGAGCACAGCGAGAATGAAAGAAAGAAGCATGAAAGCCGTGCCGAAAAACACAGTACCCTTCTTGAGTACATCTGTGGTTTGGGCACCAAAGGCTTGGTCTGTCATCTGGGCGCCGAATGCGGCACCGAGGCCTTCCTGCTTGGGGCGCTGCATCAGCACCACCAGCAAGAGCAGGGCGCAGTCAATCAGCAGCAGGGCGAATACGATGTAGATAGATGCGTTGAGGAGCATGGTTGTATTCTAGCTTGTGTGGGTTGATTTGTAAAGGAAAGGATTTATCAGGAAATGATTTCGTTGTGCTCGTTGCAGACGATGCGCGTCGGGATGATGGGTTTGTCATCCAAAGCGAAACTCATGATGACAACGCGTTCCCCTGCTTTGATGAGATGAGCTGCGCCACCGTTGATGATAATTTGTCCCGTACCGGGAGGACCAACGAGAACGTACGTTTCAAAGCGGTTACCACTTGTGACAGAAGCGACAAGGACTTTTTCACCCGGCCACAATCCGGCGGCTTCAACAAGGTCTGCGGGTATCTCTATGCTGCCCTCATACTCCACATCACCCCGGGTTACCATGGCTCTGTGAATCTTGGATTTGAGTTGCGAAACAAGCATGACGTGTCAGTATCGGCCAGCTATGAAACTACTTTTCTATCAAAAGGTCAAGCTTAATCATCTAAAAATATGCCATGAGAAGCTTGCTCTCCCCCGCTTCATAGCTGAGCTAAGCGGCTGCAGACAGGACAGATTGGCTTGCATCCGCGCGCTGGGCAATACTGCCGCCCCCACAGCACGATTTGTAAGTGAAGTTTACCCCAGCAGCTTTCGGGAAAGAGTTTTTTGAGGTCTGCCTCCACTTTTTCCACGCTGCTGCCACGGCTCAGTTTCCACCGCCGTGCTAAGCGATAAATGTGTGTATCCACCGGGAAAGCCGGGTGGCCGAAAGCTTGGGTCATCACTACACTCGCTGTTTTGTGTCCGACTCCGGGCAGGGCTTCAAGTTCCTCAAAAGTAGAGGGGACTTGTCCTTGATGTCGCTCAAGCAGGAGTCGGGAAGTCTCAACCAAGCGTTGAGCCTTTGTGTCGGAAAGTCCGCAGGGAGCAATGATGCGGCGTATGTCTTGCCATGCCGTATTGGCCATGCTTGCGGCATCCGGTGCCATGGCAAAGAGTGCCGGAGTTACCTCGTTGACTCTGGCATCTGTGCAGCGAGCGGAGAGCATGACGGCAACCAACAGGGTGAATGCATCGCTATGCCGCAGCGGTATCTCCGGCTCCGGCATGTATTCTTGCAGAGTTTGCAGTACGATGCCGGCCCGTTGCTTTGTGGTGGCCGTCATGGTTAGCGACGCGCATTACTCAAGGGGCCAAGCACAGCATCGCCTTCTTGGCGAGTCGTGCCGTTCCAGGGCTTCACAATATCAGTGCTGCCCTTGGGTTGAACCACAACGCGACCGTTGTCCGGAACAGGTGGCAGGGCACGCTGACAGGCGGTGCAAAGGGATGCGAGGATGAGGGCTGTAATCAATGGATATTTCATGTTATGTGCGGTGGTTAAAGGTGCTGTGTATATCGGGTAGACAGAGCCGCCGCCTTGCCAAGTATGACCGGGCAGGGCGGCGGAGAGAGAGGGGGGGGAGAGGGAGAGGCATCCATCAGGAGCCGAGCGGCTTCTGGCGGAATACTTTGTCGCCCACTTCGAGCTGGAGCCCTTGGGGCAGTTGCTCAATGTCGTACTCAGCAACAACTTGCCCGCCGGTGACGCTTACGATGCGCAGGGTAATGACAGGCTCTGAGCCACGCTTCACCAGCATGGGAGTAGATGTGCCGGCCACAATGCCACTGTCCTTACCGGCGTTGAATACCACAAACTTCCAGCGAGGATCCACGGCAAGAATGGAGAATTCATCGGAGTTTTTGGTGTATTCGCGGGCGAATTTTTCGTTGATGGCAGTCATGCGGTCGAGTTCAGCCTGTGCCTTGGCCACCTTTTCGGTAGCGCTCTGTCGCACAACGCCTTTCTCTTCCAAATCTTTCTTCATCTGCTCTTGGTTTTTCTTTTCTTCCTCCACTACGCTGGCAAGCTTTTCTACAGCAGATGCCAAGTCGATGTCGGAACCCAGAGCCGGCATGGAACGAAGTGTGGCCATCACAGCTTCGCGTTCCTTGTTGACTTCATCCACGCGAGCTTGTGCTTCCTTGACTTTATCTTCCCATTCGCTGCGGGCTTCTTTATTCTCTTCGAGCTTGCGTTCGGAGGCATCGCGCTCTTCCACGGCACGCTGCATCATCACGAAAGAATCTTTCTGCTGCTTCAGGGAATCAGCACGTTCCTTGGAGATGGTGGCTACCTCTACTTCCAAATCCTTGTTGGTCTGACGAAGACCGCTGGGCTCGGTGTCGGTAGAACCACCGCTGGCACCGATGGCCAGATTCATGGTGGTGGCCTGGTCAGAGCAGAGTGTATAGCCCAAGATGCCCAGACCTATGATGAGAATGATTGATGTGAGAGGAACAATTTTCATGTGAGGCTGTGAGGTGTAAGGAGTTCTTATTTCTTATCGGGCTGAACGGATACAACGGTATCACCGGCTTTCACGCATTCACCGGGCAGCAGGGTGTTGTACACAACATCGCCACTGGAGCGGTTGGCTTCCACGAGAGTCATGTTCAGTTCGCAAATCTTCTTATCGCCACGCATAACGGCCAAGCGAGAGCCGATGACGATGTTCTTGTCGATACCGGCATCAAGAATGACGTAGTTCCATTCGGGGTCAGTCTTGAGGACAGTACACTTGAGGTCGGCAGGAGAGATGCGGTTCTGGCGCTGCTGCTGGAGCAATTTGGCATCAGCAATTTTTTTGGTAAGGTCTTCCAGCTGGCTGCCAAGAGCTGTGATGGTAGCTTCCTCCTGTGCTACCTTCTTTTCCAGCTCAATGTTTTCATTCATGAGCTCTGCTACATGGCTGGCAACCTCTTCCGGGTCGGTGGATTCTTCTTCAAGACCGACGGATTTGGATACACCAAGAAGGGTATTGTCCAATTCTTCGCGCAGACGCTTGAAGTCACCTTCAATAGCATCGTAGCGAGCAGAAAGTTGGGAGATTTCTTCTTCTACTTCCTGAGACTTGGTATCAAAATCAGCTTTTTCAGAATCAGCCTTGCCCTTGCGCTCGTTGAGCCATTCTGTACGCATGTCAGAATAAGCTTTGATGGTTTTATCCAAGGAGATGTTCTTATTCTTGGTAACCGCATCCTGATATTGGGTCTGAATGGCGGCAACTTCGCCACTGGGGGCAGTGAGAGCTTCAAGATTCTTATGGAAGATGAAAGCCGCAGTCCCGAAAAGCACAACCGAGCCGATGATGATGTATTTCCACATGGTGTAAGTTAAATTTGCAACTGTTCGCTATCTCTTTTATACCAGAACACGTCCCTTTGCAATCAAAAAAGTGACCGAATGTGCATTTTTTTCTCTTTTTTTGAAAGGGGCTCTGAAAAACGGTAAAGAAAGAGCCGCTTCACCCTCGTTTCGGAGGTGTGAAGCGGCTGATTTAGGATGAAATTCCGTGTTGGAGCAGCAGGGCTTAAGCCTGCTCGGCAGCGGCAGCTTCTGCGGCCTTGCGGTCGCGAGCGGCGGCGCGTATGGACATCTTTACACGCCCCTTGTCATCAATGCCTATGCACTTGGCGGTGACGACATCACCCACCTTCACCACGTCCTCGGTCTTCTGGGTGCGCCCTTCGGCCAACTCGGAGATGTGGATGAGGCCGTCCTTTCCGGGGAGCACTTCCATGAAGGCGCCGAACTCCTTGGTGGAGACAATCTTGCCTTCGTAGGTTTCGCCCACCTCGATTTCCTTGAACATGCGGTCAATGAGGTAAAGAGCGCGTTCCACGCCTTCCTGGCGGCTGCCATAGATGCGCACGGTACCGTCTTCTTCGATGTTGATGTCGGTGCCGGTTTCTGCCTGCAGAGCCTTGATGTTCTTGCCGCCGGGACCGATGAGTTCACCGATGCGATCCTGCGGGATGGAGGTGGACTCAATGCGGGGAGCGTTGGGGCTCATAGCCTGCGGTGCGGGGATACAGGCGTTCATGGTGTCGAGCACTTCCAGACGCCCCTTGCGAGCCAAGTGAATGGCTTCTTCCAAGATGTAGAGCGGGATGCCGGGAAGTTTGAGATCCAGCTGATAGCCGGTTACACCCACGTTGGAGCCACAAAGTTTGAAGTCCATATCGCCGTAGAAGTCTTCGGAGCCGATGATGTCCAACAGTGTCTTGTAGCGCTTGGGTTCGCGGTCGCCAGCGTTCTCGAACTCTGTCACCAGACCCACGGAGATGCCGGACACCGGGCGCTTCAGCGGTACGCCTGCGGCAAGCAGGGACATGGTGCCGGCGCACACGGAAGCCATAGAGGTGGAACCGTTGGATTCCATGATTTCAGAGGAAACACGGATGGCGTAGGGGAAGTCGTTCTCGTCGGGAATGACGGGAGCGATGGAACGCTCTGCAAGAGCGCCGTGGCCGATTTCGCGGCGGTTCTGACCACCGAAACGACCGGTTTCACCCACGGTGAACGGGGGGAAGTTGTAGTGCAGGATGAAGCGTTTTTCATCCACAGAGCCGGTGTAGTTATCCAGATACTGCTTTTCTTCCACAGGGGCGAGGGTGGCCAAGCAGAGGGACTTGGTTTCGCCGCGTGCGAAGATGGCGGAGCCGTGTACCACGGGGGGCAGCACATTCACCTCGGCCTGCAAGGGACGCAGCTGCTTGATTCCGCGACCATCGGCACGCTTGTCGTGCTCCATGATGGAGATGCGGAATGCCTTTTTCTGGATGTACTCGAACACCTGCTCCACATCGAAATCTGTGGCCTCGGGGTATGCTGCTTTGATGGCGGCTTCCACTTCGTCGCGCAGGGCACCCACTTGTTTCTGGCGCTGAATCTTATTGGGAGCATAGATGGCTTCCTCGATGCGGTCACCGGCAATTTGGTACCCGATTTCCAACAACTCGGGCTTGGCAAGTGTCAGCTCATACTCGCGCTTGGGCTTGCCGCAGATGCCGCGCAGTTCTTCCTGTGCAGCGCAAATCTTGGCCACATTTTCCTGGGCATAGCGCAGGGCGGCGATGAAGTCTTCTTCCGGCAGTTCATCGGCAGAACCTTCAATCATGATGACTTGGTCCTTAGAACCGGCATACACCAAATCCAGGTCGGATTCAGCGCGCTGGCTGTTGGTGGGGTTGATGATGAACTCACCGTTGATGCGGCCCACACGCACAGCACCTACCGGTTCAGCAAAAGGAAGGTCAGAGATGACACAAGCGGTAGAAGCACCGTTGATGCTCAGGATATCCGGCTCGTTTTCGCTGTCAGCGGCCAGCAGCAGGGAGATAACCTGGGTGTCGTAAAAATAACCCTTGGGGAACATGGGGCGCAGGGGACGATCCGTCATGCGGCATGTCAGAATCTCCTTCTCAGTGGGGCGCCCTTCGCGCTTGAAATAGCCGCCGGGGAACATGCCCGCTGCGGCAGCCTTCTCCTTATATTCTACGGAGAGGGGGAAGAAGGTCTGCCCCTCTTTAATCTTGGTTGCGCTTACAACGGTGACTAATACCACGGTGTCGCCGCAGCGCACGGTTACAGCACCATCGGCCAGCAATGCCAGCTTTCCGGTTTCGATGGTGATGGGATTTGCGCCAACGGCGCACGTTACGGAATGAATACTCATTTTTTATTGTCTTTCTTTGTCTTCTTGTCGCCGGCATCTATCTGCACCGCCGGAGACCGATGTCGGCCAAATCTCCTTTGGTTGGGGGTGTTGAAGCTCCCCCGAACTGAGGCATGACTGCGGTGAGATGCCGCAGCACAACACGCCTTCGCGCTTATTCTACACGCAAGTTTCCCGCTTAGCAAGCTAATAATTCGGGAAATGCGGATTGAAACATTGAAAGGTAAGGTATTAAGGGAGAAAGATGCGCATGTGCGTTCACATGATAATGAAACGAGGAAAGTTTTATGGGGTGTGCGTATTCTTCTCAAGGCCGGGGTGGGGGTAGAGAAATTGCGATGAGGAAAACCACGTAGCATCCCGCCGGGCAAAGTGGTAATAGGGTTGTAAGATGTCAGCAAAAACGCCCTGTCCGCAGATGCAGACAGGGCGTTGTAATCTTGTAAGAAGTGTATCAGAACTGGCAGCCGAGACCCACGGAAATCACGTGCTGACCAAGGATGATATTCTGCGTAGAGCCGCCGAACTTGCTGTCGCCAAAATAGGTGCGGGTGTACTCGTAGCCGGCTTTCAGGTAGACGGCATCAGAGCACTGAATCTTCAGGCCGCCACCTACGGAGAAAGTGAAGCCTCCGGCGGTTTCACTCCATGTTTCGTTTTCAACGGTGAAATCCATGTCGCCGAAAGCATAACCGGCCTTACCGCCAACGTAAATCATGAAGCTATCCGTCAGGGCGAGGTTCAGGTCGTAACCGGCAGTGACGGGAATCTTGTACATGTCTACCTTGGAGTAGATACCATCCGAGTATTCGGATTCATCGCCTGTTTCGTAGCCCACATTGATGTTGAACTGGTGGCGCACGGTGCTGTCGGCGCTGCTGTACAGGTTGAAGCTTCCGCGTACACCCCATGTGTCGGGTGTATCGTCATCGCCAATAGCATACAGCCCCTCAATGGCGTACACAGGCTGCATGTCATAGGGAGTCAGAGCGCCGGGCTGCGGAGAAGGCAGGACATACGGTGCGGCGGAGGCGGTCCCTGCAAGGGCGCCCAACAGAGTGATGATGGAAAGACACTTTTTCATAACCAATTTCTCTTCTAGCATATTCCCGGCAGTATGACAAGCCAATTTTTCATTAGGATGATGACACATTTGCGTGATTTCAAATTTCAGATTTCAAATTGATCATTTATGGGAGCTAGCTGGCTGGCGTCAGATGTAAAGCGAGGCGATAACCTCACTTTGGCCTCGCCCCGCCTTCGAGGCGGGAGCGGCAAGCGCAGATGCACCCCACTCCTTTTCTTGCGCGATAGCGCCAATTTTTTCAATGTGAAATTTGAAATATGAATTTTGCAATTGATATTCAAGCGTTAGCAGCTATTTAAGCCACATCTCGCCTCATGCGTTTGTCCTGGCCAATTTTTCCATACAATGCAGGAAGCTGCGTATAATGAAAATGAATCACGAGCCACCGCAACGCCTATTCTTGTTGCGGCGGGTGTATATTCCGGATTATTTCAAGGGTGATAAATCGGTGCCATCGGGCAAGGAGATGAGCTTGATGCGGCCGGAAGAACCGTGTGTGATTTCCACATCACTTTTGGGTAAGCCCAAGGTCTTGGCCAAAAAAGCCGCGATTTCCTTGTTGGCCTTGCCATCAATGGGCGGGGCGGCGGTTTTGATTTTGAGGACGCGCCCTACTTGTGGGTAATCATCTTCCCAGCCTAAGATTTCATTTTTCTTGGCGCCGGGGGTTACTTTGAGAGCTAATTTCATGCGTGTTTTTGAAGTACATTGGCCACTACGGGGAGGCGAGAGAGCGTTTTGCCACAATCTGCGGCCTGTTGGGGAGTGGGCAAATCACGCATGGTGTGCAGGCCCTCTGTCAGGAGGAAGGGAAGCAGAAGCACGTGCTTGGAATGCATGTTTTGCAGCACCGCCAGAGCGGCGGGTTCTTGGTTAAAATAGCCCAGGGCTATTTCTGTATTCGTGAACTGGCTGCGCAAGCGGCGGCAAAATAGTGACGGTTCAGGTGGTGGCTCCGGCAAGTTAGAGCCATGCGCTACAACAAGTACCCCGGAGCCGGGGTGGACTTCCAGTTGTTCTTGGATGAGTTTTCCGGCAGCGCGCGCCAGCCAGGGCGAGGCCCCCAGCACCGGTTGGTAGATGAACTCCGGCTCGGGTTGACCTTGGGTGCGGTAGGCAGCTTGCAGCGTTTGCTCCAGCTTGGGGCCGCTGGAGTGCCCACTGAGCATGAACATGGGGTATACCAGCGTGGGTACTCCATTGGCCGGGGGCAACTTGGCATGAGCCAAGCCGGCCAGGCTGCTGCGGTACACGCGCGCAGAGGGCATGCGGATGCCGGGAGGATTCAAATGAATCCCCTTTTCATTGTAGCTTACCAGGAGGTAGTGCCGCCGCCAGCGGCGGTGCCGTACGTAGATGAGCACCATGCCCCCCGCAATGGAGAGCTGGGCAATCGCAAAATGAAAATAGATGAGGCGGCGAAGACGCATTGCATCTTCTGCCGCCAAATCCGGTTGAGAGAGTTTGGCGCCGCAGTTTACTGAGCCCCACACGGCTGCCACAAATGCTGCGGCGCACAGAATCAGGAGACAGGCGATAAAGCGGCGTTTTTGCACAGATAAATCCTTGTATTACACGGGGCTGTTGGCACCTTGATCCGCTTCTTCAAGCTCGCGACGCAGACTGTGCTTTTTGTCGAAAGCAAGTATGCAGGGAGAAGCAATGAAGATGGAGGAGTAAGTGCCGATGAAGATACCCAGCAACATGGTGATGGAGAAGTCTCGCATGGCCGGTCCCCCCAGTGCAATGAGGGAGATGAGCACCGCAATCGTGGAGCCCGAGGTAAGCAACGTACGCGAAAGCGTGGTGTTGATAGCCTCGTTCATGATGTCTTTCAAATCCTCATTGGGTCCTGCGAGGCGCAGCTGCTCACGGATGCGGTCGTAAATCACGATGGTGTCGTTGATGGAGTAACCGGCCACGGTGAGGAATGCGCCGATATGGATGATATTGAGCTCTGTACCCATGAGTACAACCAAGCCGATGATGCCGACCACGTCGTGTGCGGTTGAGATGAGCGCACCCATAGCAAAGCTCCATTCGAAGCGGAGTGCCAAGTAAAGGGTGATGCCCAGCAAACCGGCAAGCAGAGCCCAGCAAGCTGTCTTGAAGAAGGTGGAGCCCAGAGCTGCGCTGATGTCTTCCACCGATTCAGCGGGGAGTTCTTTCATGCCCGGAATAGTATCGCGCAACAGCGTATTAATCTTAGCGGCATCCTCCTTGTTGGCGCAGCGAATCTTGATGTTGCGATCCGTTGCGTTGGAGAACTCCTGCACTGTGGGGGCTTTGGAGAGAGGCATTCCCATGACGGCGCTTTCCACTTTGGCGTATTCAAGTGAGGAATCACCGGGTACCACATAGGTGATGGTGGCACCACCTGTGAAGTCAATACCCAGTGCCTTTTCGCCCCGCACGAAGAAACCATACACGGCGCACCCCACAATCAGCACGATGGAGGCAATGGCCGTGGGCTTGCGGTACTTCATGAAGTCGAATATCTTGCCGGCGAAGGGAGCCTTAGCAAAGGTGAATCCATTGAGAATACCGAACTTCTCTACCCAGAAGAACAATACGCGCGTTACCACAATGGCACCGATAAGGGAGGTGATAATACCTACACTCGTGGTCACGGCGAAACCCTTGATGGAGCCGCTGGCCAGCCAGAAGAGAATCACCGCCGTAATCAGTGAGGTGATATTGGAGTCCCAAATGGCGGAGAATGCCTTTTCATAGGCATTGCGCAGGCAGATGATGAAGGGGCGGCCCAGCGCCTTCTCCTCGCGCATGCGCTCGTAGATGAGTACGTTGGCGTCTACCGCCATGCCCATGGTAAGCACGATACCGGCGATGCCCGGCAGGGTCAGCACGAAGCCGAACAAGCTCATGAGCCCCAGCAAGCCCAAGGCATTGAATGCCAAACCAAACATGGCCACCACGCCGGCGGAGCGGTAGTACCAGTAGCAGAAAGCAAAAATACCCAGCAAGCCGATAAGACCGGCCACGGTACCCTGTTCCAGTGCACTTTGACCCAGCTGGGCGGATACGTTTTTGCGGCCTTCCACCTTCAGGTCGCTGGAGAGGGGGTTGGCCAAGGCCTTGGAAATATCTTCCGGTTCTCCCTTTGCATTCAACCCGGAGATGTTGAACTCTTTGTGCAGTACAGCTTTCACCACGGGAGCGCACTTGATTTGGTTGTTGAGCACCACGGCCAAGCGATCGCGGCCAATGGTCATGGAGCCGGTGAGTCGACCCATGCGGTTGGCACCGGTACGGTTGAGTACCACATCCACGTGCCCCTTGTGCACATAGCTGGGCTGGGCGTTGGCCACTTCCTTGCCTGTGATGTACACGTCTTTCTGCATGGCAGCATAGGGTTTTTGCAGCACCATGTAGTCGATAATCTGTTCACCCTTGCGTTCACCCTCTTGGTAGAGCACGGGTGCGCCTGTTTCGTCGTTCGTGCGGGGGTAGGGGAGAATCATGAAATCATTGAGCCCCAATCGGGATGGTATACGGGGCATGGCCGGTGCGCGCACGCCTTTCACCTCTGCCGCCACGGCTTTTTTGTATTCGGCCAGGCGTTGCTCGTAGGTGGCGATATTGGCCTGAGTTTCAGCATCTGCTATCACTCGCTCGCTTTCAGGGTACACGGCCAACAACTCCAGCTTGGCCATCTTGGTGAGCATTTTCACCAGCGCTTCAATCTTTTCTTTGTTGCGTTCTTCGTCTTGGGCGTCTTGCTGGGGAATCTGGATGAGAATCTTGTTGTTGGAGTGCAGAATCTGCACTTCGCTGGTGCCGGTGGAGTTCAGGCGTTCTTCCAAGATGTTGCAGGCTTGCTGCATATCTTCCTCGCTGGGGGGCACCAGGTTGCCATGGTCGTTCAACTTAGGTTGCACTTCAAGTGTGAGCTCTGTGCCGCCTTTAATGTCAATGCCGTACTGCATGCCGTTCACAAAGAGTGAAAGCAGACAGAAACCGGAAAGACCTACAATGAAAAATGTGCCCGCATTGCGCTTGGCTTTATCCAGCTCTGCTGCCAGATACCAGAAAAACAGCACAATGAGCAAAATGCCCATGCAGAAATAAAAGAAGGGCGAGGATGTAAGAGTGATAAGGAATTGAGGCATGAGTTGCGAGTGTTTAACCGCCCTATTCTGCCAGCTTTGTGCGTTAGGTCAAGTCTGCATCGTGGCAGTATAGGAATTTGATTTCACACGCATCATCGGCAGAAGCGAAAACGGCATGAAAACAAAACTACGCAGCTCATTCAATAATTGGTGAGCTTGCCACCGCGTTCTTCGAGGCCTTTTTTCATGTTTTGCTGCATGAATTGACCTTGGCGGGAGGCTTCACCCTCCGGGGTCCAGCTGGGGATGTAGCTATTCCATTCTTTGCCGCTTTTGACCTGAGCCCAATGCTCGATGGGGTAGCGGTGATTTTCCGGGTAGACCGCAGAGAGAAACTCGACCGTCCAGAGGGAATCCTGCCAATTGTCATCGCGAAAATCGCGTTCGCGTATCGTAACGAGCCGGCCATTTTTTCTCCACGGGTCGAGGATGACAGCGTGAGGCCAATTGGTGTTGGCGGCAGCAAGGTAAACACAGTTGTGTTCGGAGCCTTTTCCGCGGTCGCGCACACAGCAACCAATGCGGAAGTATTGCAGTTTGCGGCGGCGTAGCTCACGGTACATATCTTGCTGGTAGTGCCAACAGAGCCCGCGTTCTTGTAGGTTGAACGTGGAGTTGACAAGGCGATTATTCACCCAGCCCATGAAGATGGGCTCATTGATGGTAGCGATGCCGGCGGCGGCTTTGTAGGAGGTGTCGGCCAGCCAACGTGCCTCGCGGCGGGCGCCCGGAAGCTGTTGCTCATCAAGGGGGAGCAGGGCGAGTAAATCCTGTGTGAGCTGTGAGCGGCGTTCCCGTACCACCTGCGTATCGGCGTAGCCCGGTGCAGGAGCATGCTGGCATGCTGTGGTGGCAAGAGCCAGCAGACAGATGGGGAGAAGACTTTTCATGCAGTACGCTAACTAGTAGTTGGTGGGGGAGTTGGGGTGTTCTTCCTTGCCGCGTTCAATGTTTTCATACATGCGGCGGTATTGGGAAGAAGTGCGTGTGTGGGGTTGCCAGTACTCGGCATACTTGCCGTTGGGGGTGCGCAGGCTATACCAGTGTTCTATGGGCCAGCTGTGTTCCTCCGGGTAGGCAAAGCTGAGCATGGCGCACACGCCGGGGAGGTCGCCCCAGTCATCCGGGTCCAACTCCGTGGCTTTATCAACCTTGAGGCGGCCATTCCACATCCAGGCATCCAGCACCCAGGCTTGGGGCCAGTCTGCATCGCGCGAGGCGATATAGAGGCAATTGTGTTCAGACGCATCTCCCAAGTCGCGCACGCAGCAGCCCAAGCGGAAGTAGGAGAGCTTGCGGCGGCGCAGTTCGCGGTACATGTCGTGCTGGTAGTGCCAGCACAGGCCGCGGTCTTGCAGGTGCGCGTTGATGAGTGCATTGCCGGCCCATCCGGGGAAGTGAGAGTCGTTGAGCCGAGCTATACCGGCGGCGGCTTTGTAGGCGGTATCGGCCAGCCAGCGAGCTTCTTCTTGGGCGGCAGGGAGTCTGCGTTCGGCTTCCGGCAGCAGCAGGAGGAGTTCTTGCTGTAAGCCGGCGCGGCGCTTGGATACAAAAGGGGTGTAGGGATACTGCACTTGCGGTGGGTAGCATGCGGTGGTACCCAGTAAGCTGAGTGATAGCAAGGCGGTATAACGAAGAATGCGCAGCATGTGCCGCGCATTCTACCATATCGTCTCGCTTATGGCGAGCGTAATTTATGTAATGATAATCCTTCTTATTCCTGACCGCGGGTCTGGTATTTCTTGCGCATGTGAGCATCGGCTGCGGTGTTTTCTTTGACCTGGGCTTTTGCATCTGCTGCAGCGTTGGCGATTTCCGGGTCATCGTCTTTTTCGTACTTGGAGAGCACTTTCAATACCCAGGGGCGGTCGTGCATACCCTTGAGGGTGTTGATGAGGCGCACCCGCTGGTTGTATGTTTCATCCAAATCCTTGAGTTCTTCTTTGAGCTTGTCCAGTTCGGGGCCTTCGCCCACGTAGTCGGCAGAGTACTCATCAGTCTTGGCTACCAATTCAGGGCGTTTGGAGATGTCGCCGTCAATCTTATCAAACACAACTTTGATGAGAGCCTCTGCTTCTTCATCAGTGCGGTCGCGGTCTTGGGCAAATACGCCGCCGATGGCGCGGTCGATGTATTTGGCGTTCTTTTCATCGTCACCGGCCTGTTCTTTCAGTTCCTGCAGGTAGGGGATGATGTCATCGTTGGCGTAGTTGGCAAAGAAGACGTGGTCATTGCGCCAGTTCTTCTTGTCGGCAGCACGTTCTTTGTAGTAAGCCAAAGCCTTGGGTGAGCAGGCACGGCCGAAGGTGTTGAGCATAGCATCGCGGTACTGCTCCGGCAGCTTGTCAAAGATTTCATCGCCCACCTGCTTCTTTTCTTCCTCATTATCCATGAAGATGAGGATGTTATCCAAGCAACCGGCCAGCGTGCCGGCCAACTTTTTGTCGATGTCGGGGTCTTTGAGCAGGCCCATGATGGTGGGGATGTCTTTCTTGGTGACACGCAGGCCCATGGCTTCCCAGATGTAAGAAAGAACCTCTGCGCGTTGCATCCACTGCTGCTTGGCTACGGAATCGGCCAGTTTCTTGAACTTGACGTTGATGCCCTTGTTGTTGGAAACAGCCATGCGCTGCACGAGCCAGCGGTACAGGGTGGGCTTAATCTTGGTGCACTTGGTATCCAGCGTGCGGAAGATGAGCGCATCAATACCGGGATCTTGTTCAGAGGCAAGACCCAGCAGCAAACAGGCCAGCTGTGCCACGCCTTCCGGGTTGCCGCCAAAGACATACTTGCCCTTTTCATCGCGCACGAAAGGATCCACCACTACATCAAGCAGATACTGGGCATCCTCCTTGGAGCAGACGATGGTCACGCCCTTGGTCTTGGCATCCGCAATGCTTTCAATGCCTTGCTTGTTGATGTCCTGAGCGCGCTTGAGCAGTTTGTTGGTGTAATCCATGTGTGCCTGTTTGGCGGCAGCTTCGGCATTGGCCTTGATGATGAGTGAACCGCAGATTGCCCCCAAGGCGGCCAGCCCGATAATACCACATGCTACAGGCATGGTGAGCCAAGAAATGCCGAACAAACCGCGTTTTTGCTGTGCCTGAGCCAGCTCATACAGGGCTTGGGCTTTTGCTTCATCTTCTGCAGTCGGGCCTTCTTCCGGGATTTCGCCTTCAGGTGCTTCGCTTGGTGTAGCGGCGGGGGCCGATTTGGCCGCAGCTTTGGGTTTAGCGGTTGCCGGCTTGTTGGAACCTGTGGCTTTGAGTGCGGGCTTGGCTACGCTCAGTTTGTTGGCCGGTTTGGCCTTGGGCGTGGCGGCAGGTGCGGGAGCCGGGGCTTCTTCTACTGCGGGAGCCGGGGCTTCTTCTATTGGTTCGACAGTTGCTTCGGCTGCAGCGGCT
>JAFSEZ010000020.1 GCA_017435505.1 Akkermansia sp. | reverse complement strand
TGAATAAAATGCCCAGAAAAATCTTCGATGGCAAGTCCGCAATGGACATGGCAAAAGCTCTCGGAATGAATTTTACCGACTTAAAACACTAACAATGCATTTTTTTCAAAAAGTGTCGCATTTGAACTTGCAATTCACGGACTTTTGCGTATGGGTGCCAAAGTTTTTCCTTGTGCGCTATGCGGGCGGAGTCGGCCGCGGTGTCGGAACGCAGCCGGGGGACCGCTCCATGAATCAACCGAAGATGGGTGTGGAGAAGTAGCGATCGGCGTTGTCCGGCAGGATAGCCACAATGATTTTCCCCGCATTTTCCGGGCGCTGGGCCAAGAGGGTGGCAGCATAGAGCGCCGCCCCGCCGGAGATGCCGGTGAGCACGCCATCTGTGGTGCCCAGCTCGCGGGCGCAGGAGATGGGAACCTCATTGTCAACGGGGAGAACCTCATCGTAGATGCCCGTGTCCAGAGTAGCGGGGATGAACCCGGCACCAATGCCTTGGATGGCGTGTGGACCCGGCTCACCGCCGGAGAGCACGGCCGAGGCAGCCGGTTCTACGGCCACAATGCGGATGGCGGGGTTTTGCTCTCGCAGGTATTTGCCCGTGCCGGAGAGGGTGCCGCCGGTGCCGACCCCCGCCACGAAGATATCCACCTTGCCCTCTGTATCAGCCCAGATTTCGGGGCCGGTCGTGGCATAGTGAGCTGCGGGGTTGGCAGGGTTGGCGAACTGGGCTGCGATGATAGAGCCCGGTGTGGCAGCATGCAGCTCCTCTGCCTTGTCAATCGCGCCTTTCATGCCGAGCGCACCGGGGGTGAGCACAATGTCCGCACCATACGCCTTGAGGATATTGCGGCGTTCCACGCTCATGGTATCCGGCATGGTGAGGATGGCTTTGTAGCCTTTGGAGGCGGCAATGGCTGCCAGGCCGATGCCGGTGTTGCCGCTGGTGGGCTCAATAATGGTGCTGCCGGGTGTGAGCCGCCCGCTTGCTTCGGCATCTGCGATGATAGCTTTGGCAATGCGGTCTTTGACCGAGCCTGCGGGGTTCAGGTACTCCAGCTTGAGGAGGATGCGGGCTCGGAGACCATGCTTGGCGCAGTAGTTGACAGGCTCCAGCAGGGGGGTGTGGCCTATGAGGTCGGTGATGTTGGTGTGAATGTTCATATCAGCGGATGGTGTTGAAAGCTTGTTCTAAATCAGCGAGCAAATCTGCCACATGTTCGGTGCCGATGGACAGGCGCACGGTGTTGGGGCAGATTCCGGCTTCTTGCAGCTCCTGCTTGCTCAGCTGGGAATGCGTGGTAGATGCCGGGTGAATCACGAGACTCTTCAAATCTGCCACGTTGGCCAGTAGGGAGAAGAGTACCAGATTCTCACAAAATTGGCGAGCCTTATCTGCTCCTCCCTTGATTTCGAAGGTGAAGATAGAGCCGCCTCCCTGCGGGTAGTATTGCTCGTAGAGTCTGTGGTCGGGGTGTGTGGGCAGGGCGGGGTGGTTCACTCGTTCCACCTGCGGGTGGGTAGCCAGGTATTCTACCACTTGCAAGGCATTGGCCACGTGGCGTTCGATGCGCAGCGAGAGGGTTTCCAGCCCTTGTAGAAGCAGGAAGGAGTTGAACGGGCTGATGCTGGCTCCTTGGTCGCGCAGCAGCACGGCTCGCGCACGGACAATGTAAGCCACATCCCCGCAAGCCTCGCTGAAGCTGAGCCCGTGGTAGCTCGGACACGGGCGGCAGATGCCCGGAAACTTGTCGTTCTGCGTCCAGTCGAACCTGCCGCTGTCTACAATGATGCCGCCCATGGCGGTACCGTGCCCGCAGATGAATTTGCTGGCGCTGTGCACCACGATATCGGCTCCGTGCTCAATCGGGCGGCACAGGTAGGGGGTGGCAAAGGTGTTGTCCACCAACAGCGGTATGCCGTGGGCATGCGCCACCGCTGCAATGCCGGCTATATCTGCCACATTGCAGTTGGGGTTGGCCAGGCTTTCTACGAAAATCAACTTGGTGTTCGGGCGAATCGCTGCGGCAAAGTTTTCTGCCTTCTCCTGCGACACAAAGCTGGTCTCAATGCCGCATTCCCGCAAGGTGTGCGCCAGTAGATTGTAAGTGCCGCCATATACGGTCTTGGCGCATACCACATGATCGCCCGCACCTGCTATGTTGCGGATGGCGTAGTCAATGGCCGCTGCGCCCGTGGCCACGGCCAGGGCGGCCGCCCCACCTTCCAGCGCCGCCATTCGTTTCTCAAGCACTTCTGCCGTCGGGTTCGTCAGGCGGGTGTAGATGTTGCCGGGCTCGCGCAGGGCAAAGCGCCCTGCGGCTTCATCTGCGTTCGCAAAGACGTAGGCCGTGGTCGCATAGATGGGTACGGCGCGCGCCCCGGTGGCTGCGTCCGCGCTCTCTTGCCCCACGTGCAGTTGCTGTGTTTCAAATCGGTATCTCGTGCTCATAATTTTATATATCCTACAACCGAGGTAGGAATAGGCGAATACTACTCCTCATTGCGGCCGATGTCAAGCGCGAGCGAGTAATTTTTTTCAGATTTTGAAGAAAACCTTGCGGCGGTAGAGGATATAGCACAGCCACCACGCCAGCAGGAGATAGAGCGCGTAGTGTGCCACATTGCCCCACCCCTGGGGCACGAGGCAGCGTATGCAGCCGCCGAAGATGCGGGCGGTGAGAGCATCGAATGGTATCACGTGGGTAACAAGATAAATGAAAAGCGCATTCATGCCAATGACACGCAGCGGGAAACACCAGCGCTGCCACCCCCACACATCAACCACCAAGTGCATGCAAGCCATGAACAGGAAGCCCCGGCCCAGCATGCTCATGGTGAATCCCGTGCTCCACATATTCTTGATGATGGGGCCGCAATACAGCCCCGCTACCACCAGTCCCGCCCCTATGCCGAACAGCAGACACATGCGGCGCGGCACCTGCTGCACCTGCGAGATGATGCCGCCGCACACCATGCCTCCCAGCGCCAAGGCCGTGGCAGCTACCACGCAGAGCACCCCCTCCGGGTCTATCACTTCATAATGCAGCACACCCGGCAAGTAGTGTTGGTCCAAATACGCGTTCACACACCCGGCGGGGCTCATATCTCCCCCATAGTACTGCGCTGCCCATACTCCGGCCATGATGAGGGCTGCCGCCACTGCTTGCCAATGCGTGCGCCGCACCATGAGCGCAATGCTGCCCGCAGCTGCGCAGGAAATGCCGATAAGACCCAGCACGGACGCATAGCGCATGCTCCCTGCATCCCAGCTCAATGGCCCGTTGATAAGCCATCCCAACACCACCAGAATAGCCGCACGCTTCCACAGCTTCAGCAGCTGCCACCACCATTTCCGCCCCGCGCTGCTCCCGCGCTCCATCGAAAGCCCCATTGCTATCCCCGCTATAAAAACAAAGAGGGGAAACACCATGTCGTACACCCGCAACCCTTCCCACGCTGCGTGCCCCATGTGCCACCCCACATTTTGCCACGCCGAGCTCCCCGGAAAATGCCCCGCCAGACTCCGCAGCAGCATATCCAGCCCGATGATGAGGCACATATCTGCCCCGCGCAGCGCATCCAGAGATGCCAATCGCTTCCACCCTTGTGTCTTCTCTGTGTTCATCTTAGATATTCTATGATTTTTTGAGCGCGTTAGTCAATTCAAACAAAATTAGAAAAGTTCTAAAAAAGACTTGCATTCGGTCCAATCTTGTGCTACTTTTTGCTCAGGCGGACACAACGAACCGCAAAACGCATAACCAAAATACATACTATGTTAGTAGGAAAGAAAGCACCGGAGTTCACGGCCAATGCCGTGGTAAATGGCGTGATTGAGAATGGGTTCAGCTTGAGCCGTTATCGCGGCAGCAAGTATGTGCTCTTTTTCTTCTACCCGAAAGATTTCACCTTTGTTTGCCCCACCGAGCTCATCGGCTTCCAGAATGCGCTGGCAGAGTTCGAAGCCCGCGACACCGTCGTGGTAGGCTGCTCCACCGACTCGGAGTTCTGCCACTGGGCCTGGGCCAACACACCGAGAGAGCAGGGCGGTATCCAAGGCGTGACCTACCCGCTCGTGGCAGACATCAACAAAGAAGTGGCCGAAAAGTTTGATGTGCTGGCCGGCGAGGTCTGCCAAGATGCCTCCGGCAGCTGCTGCTACGTGGGCGAGCGCGTGGCCTACCGCGGCCTGTTCCTCATCGACAAAGAGGGCATCGTGCGCCACATGGTGGTGAATGATATGCCCCTGGGGCGTTCTGTGGAAGAAGCCCTGCGCATGGTGGATGCCCTGCAGCACTACGAGCAGTACGGCGAGGTCTGCCCGCTCGGCTGGCACAAGGGCCAAGAAGCCATGCAACCCACCCACGAGGGGGTCTCCGGCTACCTCAGCCGCTAAATGATTTCTGTTGGTAATATCGGCGCATAATAACGCGGCCGGGCGGGAACTCCGCCCGGCCGTACATGTGTCGTCCTTCCCTCCCGCCGGTACGCCCGCAGGGCGTTCGTCATCATGGGCGCAGCCTATTCTTCATGTCGCGCAACGCGAGT
>JAFSEZ010000019.1 GCA_017435505.1 Akkermansia sp. | reverse complement strand
GCCGTGACAGGTAGGCATGCTTCCGTCTCCGCTAAAGCTTCGCCGAGACAAGTAGGCTTTTTGGCCTTTGGGAGCCGTTTTGCGCCAGGCAGGGCGGTGCGAGGGCGTGCGAGCGAGCAATGCCTAAGTGCGCGTGGGTATTGAAAATCGATGCAAAGCAAAAACCGAACCAGATTGTTTTCTGATTCGGTTTCTGGGATTAAGTGGAGTTAACGAGCCTTCAGCTTGGGAAAATTGAGCCCGGAATTCGCTTTTTTCGTTTTTCCTACGTTCAGCCCAAGCAAATATGGAATTACATTATAATATATTGGATAGAAGCGTTTTATGAAATCGGCTTCGCTATTCTGGATCCTGTCACATCGCTTGTAAGAGGTCTGGCAAAATGAAATACAGCAATCGCGGAGCTCATCCTACATATATTTTTATTGACCTCGTTCTTGACAATTGACCCACAATTGTGCATAATCACAAACATGCTAACTGAGCTTAAGTTAAAAAACTTCACTCGATTCCAAAATCATACTTTTCGATTTTCACCCAAGCTTAATGTGTTCATTGGAGAGAATGGCACAGGAAAATCGCATCTTATGAAACTATTGCACGCGAATTTGAGAGCTCTTAACAAAAACAAAAACACACCGTCCACATTTTCTAAGGCATATTTAGAAACAACTATTGCCAATAGGCTCAAAGGGGTATTTATGCCGGATTCCCTCGGACGCTTGGCTATGCGAATGAGAGGGCACGCCCGAGCTGAAGTAGAAATGACCATCCGAAAAAGTTCGAAAATAAATCTTTCATATAATTTTTCGACCAAGTCGGCATCTGCAGTAACTATCGTTGAGGCGCCTCAAGAAAGTTTGTCACTACAAAGCGTTTTTATCCCTACTCGTGAAATGCTTTCAATTTACCCCGGTTTCACCTCAGCGTATGATTCCCTACAAATTCCTTTTGATGAAACATGGCGCGATTTGGCAGATTTGCTTGGACGTCCTCTGACAAAAGGCTCCCATGCAGAGAGCACGCGGGTTCTGCTGGAACCGTTGGAACAAGTAATGAATGGTCACGTTATCTCAGAGTTTGGAAGATTTTATCTAAAAAACAACACAGGAAAGCTCGAGGCTCACCTGTTGGCTGAAGGGCTTCGAAAAATAGCAACGCTTGCCCACCTTATTGCTAATAAGTCGCTCACAAAACACTCAATCCTCTTCTGGGATGAACCGGAAGCTAATTTAAACCCCAAACTTATTAAGTTGGTTGCTCAGACCATCATCAGCCTGTCTAAAAATATGCAGGTCTTTGTTAGTACTCACAGTATGTTCCTGCTGCGTGAACTATACATAATTGCACAGCAAGAACACAGTAAAAATGAATACAATTATTTCTCAATGGCAGCTCAGGCTGATAGAAGCGATGTAGATGTGTACACTTCACATTCTCTGGATGGGTTGGAGGTATTAACTACTTTGGAATATCAGGCCGACCAAGATAATGCTCTTCTTGAATTGTTTAGCAATGGCATCTAATATACAGTTAAAGTCAATCATAACAGTAGATTCCTCCGTAGAATACGATTCCTCCGGAAAAGGAATTGTGTTTTTCGATTTCGATTCTTGGGCAACAAACAAAGCCGTACGCGGATGTGATTGCATTTCAAAGATTGACTTGATTACAACAACGCTTCAACTAGATACACCAACATGGTTTATTGAAATTAAAGATTTTCGCTATATTCACCATATGCCCAATGAAAAGAACATAACGGGTATAGGATACACACTTGAAAAAAAAATAATGGGCACCTGCAAAATATTGTCCAGTCCTGACTGTATACCAGAAGTTAAGTCATTGCAACCCGATTCAGGAGTAACAAATTTTCTGTTTCACTACGAGATGCCCCTCGCAACAAATACATCTGCTTACTTCCCTTCAGGGTACCCAATAACTGCTATTCAACACCTCAAAACTAATTCAAATATTTGTTCTATGTTCAAGAATATGTATGTGGCAAATGCAAAAATGATGAACGCATCTGACATCTACCCTTGGACTATCAAATTGACTGATAACCGGAAATAAAACTCTACATAATTTCGGAGTAAGTAGGGGATAGATACTCCGAAGCTTACGTTGACAAACGCATTATAAAAAAACGATGCAAACTTCTATACTATACGTAGAGGTTAGTATTATTGGTTCGACTTCCCCTACAGAGAGTTCTTTGACGGTCTCCAGCAACCAAATCGAAGGAATCAGCCAACAAGTTCTAGACGGAGCTCATTCAGGCAATCACCGGCTTACCCAATATTCGGTGGTGGCATCGCAATGTCGCGCGAACAGGGTTCGCCATTAATGGCTTTATCAATCACTATCCGGATTTTATCGTGAGAACGTGCTCAGGGAAGATAGTCAACATCGAGACCAAGGGCGACCATCTGGCCAATGAGGAGACTCTGGCCAAGCTGCACTTGGGCAGGAAACGCGTAATAACATGCCCGCAGTGTGCGACTCTTTATTAGAAAATCCGCACTTTATGCCATTTTTTTGTTGCGGATTCGGGGATGTGATGTGTTAATATGGATTAGAAGATATGATGGAACCGGAGGACTACGAGACGATGCACCGGGTACTGGAGCGGTCAAAAGTATTGAATGACCTCATTCAGGAAATGGATCTGGATATGCCCCTTACGCCGACAGCTCTGGAAGAGATTGAAGCGTACCGGGTACGCCGTTATGCTGAAGAATGCTTCTATCGGGAAACGCTTGATGCTCCCGACCTGGAGCTGTACGATTCCTACGAGGCGAAGCACTCTGCAGGGATGCAGGCGGCACTGACTGCCGGAGCGAATCCGAATTTGCCGATTTGTTGGGAATGCGCTTCGTTGGCCTCAGATGCCGTTCGTTGCGGTTGGGCTGAGGGGGCGGAGCTTTTGCTGGATGCCGGGTCTTCGCCCCTGGAGGACGATGCTCAGTTACTCATCGACCTGTGTTGTAATGGGCCATCAAGCTTGTTGAAAAAGGCGCTGTTGTTGTGTGATTTACCGCCAGACTGGCAAGGTGGTCCGGATTTTATGAATTTGGCTGCCTATGCTGCAGCTGCCGGTCAGGTTGATTGCTTGCGTGCCTTGCGTGAGTGTGGCATGGATTTGCTGGCGGGCGATGGTAGGGCTCTTTGCGAAGCGTGCAAGGAAAATAAGCCCGAAGCCGTGCGTTATCTGGTGTATGATTGTAGAGCGCCTCTGGAAGAAGAGTATGATGACTGGAGCCCTCTCTTTTATGCGGCTCAATATGATGCTATGGACTGTGCCCGTATATTGTTGAAAGCCGGTGCAAATCCGCTTCATGAAGATATTTGCGGCAATACTCCATTCAAATGGGCAGCGTCAGACAACATGCATATGTTGTTGGAGGAGGCAAAAAGAAAAAGACGTTGGTAATGTAGCCCGTCAATTGCCTACATAAACGTTTCTCTCATTTGGGTAAACACCACTCTGTCTGCTCTGTGTGTGGTGCACCCGGCGGGGGATTTAGAAATGCTTAATAGCATAGGCTCTGCCGGTGCCTGTTTTAAGATAGCGTTTGTACGCAAAAGCTTTTCCTTGTCACGAAAAGCGATGGCAGTTTCATTATACCACGCGGGTGTGGCCCGGCTTCGAGTCTCGCTACCGCTCGCTTTCTACGCCGAGGCTAGGCTTCTTACCATTTGGTCTGTAAGACCAAATGGCCTACGCCTGCGGTAGCCATTCTGGCCTGCCTGGGCGTAGAAAAACAGCGTATCAGGTGACCTGATACGCTGTTTTACGAAGCCTGGAGCATAGCGGACTCGAACCGCTGACCCCTTCAATGCCATTGAAGTGCTCTACCAGCTGAGCTAATACCCCGTAGTGTGGTTGTTTGTCCGGTGAGGACGGCGGGAGTATACACAGGGTTTGCGGGTTTGGCAAGAGAAAAGTGAAGCAAAACGCAACATTTTTGCAATTTGCAAGGGGGGCGCGTCACTTGCCGGTCGGTTCGGGGGCAGAGAGACGGGCTTTTTCCTCCAAGAAGCCCGCAACGGAAGTCAGGTTGAGGGAGCGAGCGTGATCCAGCGCAAGCTCCAGCTCAGCAGAGCCGCGCACAACGTGGTTGAGCATCACGAAGTTTCGCCTTTCTACGGCTTCTTGCACCCCGGCATCAAGTTCCATCATGGGGTTTTTGGCCATGAGTTCCAACGCCAGCTCGGCATTGCCGGCTTGCACGGCCTGAACCAATGCAGCGGCATTTTTCTGCGGGTTGTGTTGCAGGTAGGTGTGGACACCATAAATGGCTCCGCCGAAGCAGAGCAGGTGGAGGAATGCCACCAAGTATCCATTCCCGGAGATAGGCTCGCGGGAGGAGGAGCGGATGGTACCCCATACGCATTTGTTGAGTAAGCCGATACCCAGCACCGTCATCAGCATGTTGATGAGACCGGATTTATCACCCTCTTTCTTGCGGCCTCCGAGGAATAGCAACAGTGTGCACAGCACCAGCAGCAGGGAGAAAAGTTGGTAGAGCATATCCGCAAACATGCGAGCCGGTGTGCCTGCCAAAACGGCAAAGATACCGCGCCCCGGGTTGCAGCGGCGAACCATGAAGAATGAATAGACCATGGGTATGGCTACCATGCCCCCGGCGCACCAAAGGCGAGCGGACAGATAGGGCAGGAGGTCATCTCCCCGGTAGCCCATGTAGAACAGCCATGCTACCCCGGCCCAGCATACCAGTGTAATCGGGGCCGAGAGGTAAATATCTCCCAGACCGTAGTGCAGGTTTATTTTGTTGGCGGTGGCAATCAATAGACCCACAAAACCCAGTATGGCCAACACGATGGCAATCGTGCTCCATTCGCTCAGGAAAGCGTGTTGAGCGTACTCCGGCATGGGAGTAGGGGCTGTGGCTGCCAGGGTTTGTCCTGCCATGCAAATCAGGAGTGTCACAATCCATTTCATATTCATACCATTCACGACGGCGAGAGTATAATGCACTCTCGTTAGAGAGTCAAGCTGCATAATGGCTTGACGCGGCAGGGAGAGTAGGGTAGAGTGTGTGCATGTCCAAATATGATGGCGAGCAAGTGTTGGTGGTGCCGCGCGAGGCATTCGAGGCCGTGGGAGCATTCAATGGTGTGCGGATGAATCCGCAGGAGTATTTGGCGGCTTTCATGCAGCCGGGTGTGGCTCGCTACATGGATCGTGAGCTGGCAGAGGAGAGCCCGCAGTTCAAGCAGATTATTGCCTACGCCATTTTCTGTCACCAAGGGCGTGTGCTGGTATACGCCCGTACTTCCAAGGGGGGCGAGGCGCGTTTGCACGATAAGATGTCGCTGGGCATCGGCGGGCACATCAACCCGGTGGATGGTTTGGCAGACAACGTGGAGACGTATCTGGCGGGGGTGGAGCGCGAGATTCGCGAGGAGATTGCTTTTTCCGGCGAGGCCAAGCAGGAGCTTTACGCTGTCATCAACGATGATACGAATGAGGTAGGCTCCGTGCACTTTGGTGTGGTGCATCGTTTCGAGTTGGATAACCCGGAGGTGAAGCCGCTGGAGAAGAAGCTGGCCTCTATGGAGTTCCGCACCCTGGAGGAGCTGGCCGGCCCGCTGTATGAGCGTTTGGAAACTTGGTCTGCCATTTGTGTGGATGCTCTCAAGGCGGAGTGTTGAAGCGGCACTGCCATTTGCATGGCAAGGCAATCTGCAAGGGGTTGCCTTTTTTTATGCGCGGGAAAGGCGGGTGAGGGCTTCGCGGGCGGCTTCTGCAGCCCCCAGAGCGGCGGCTTTGCGGTACCAGTAGGCGGCAAGTTCGCTGCTGGCAGGGGCACCTGTGCCGTTTTCAAAACAGGCTCCCAGTTTGAGGGCAGCCGTAGCGTGTCCCAAGGCGGCGGCTTGTTCCAGGCAACTAACTCCGCCAACAGGGTCTTTCAGGCAACCAATTCCTTTGAGGTAGCATTTGGCCAGCTGGTAGAGCGCATCTGCGGATCCGGCGCGAGCAGCGGCATCAAGGTATTGCACGGCTTGTTCGTAGTTGCGGGTTTCTCCCCGGCCACGCAGCAGGCGCTTGGCCAGTTGGAGATTGGCTACGGCATCCCCTTGGGCGGCGCGAGCGTGTAATTCATCGTTCTTCATGGCGCAGGGGGGGAGGGGGGAGATTAGAACTCCTTGTGGGCAAAAATCCACGTGGCAACCAGTAGGTGAAGCAGCATGTAAGCCATGGCAATGAGCGCCATGCTGCCCAGTATTGCCCAGGAGAGGGAAACCCCGGCGGTGGCAGCATCTGCTACGGTAAAGATGCTGAAATCCGGCAGGAGGACGGAGCACACGCGCGCAGCTCCTTGCATGAAGGGGCTCATGCCGGGCTCGCCGCTGCCGGCTGAGAGCGCGTGGAAAAATTGTCCCTGAAACATGCCGATAAAGTAGCTACCCAGGGCAAAAATCATGCTTACGATGGTGCCGCTGGTGAAGCAGGAGAAGAGCATGGTGAGACTGGTAAGCACGGCAAATCCCAGAAACATGGCTACCATGCCGCGCTGCGTGTCCCAGGTATTGCCGGCGGCGTGTACTTGGTCGAGGTATGGTTGCGCTTCTGCTGCCGTGTAGCCTTGGGCCGTGAGGGTGGCGGTCAGTTCTGCGGCAAGTGAGCTTTCCCGCACCCAGAGCAGCAGGCTCAGCAATCCATCCATGAACAGGAGCATGACGGCCAGCAGCCCCAAGACGCCGCATACTTTGCCCAGCAGGTAATCAAAACGCGGTACAGGTTTGCAGAGAATGGTGTAGAGAATGCGGTCTTCCGTGTCGCGGGGAATGAGTAAGGCCGTGGCCGCTACGCAGAAAAAAAGGCCGAATAATTGCATGCAGCCCACCGCCACGTCTTTGATGAGCTGCAACTGCTGTACCCCGCGGAATTCTACGCCGATGCGCTCCTGATAGGGGATGAACTGCAGGGCAAGGAAAGCGATGGCAAACACCGCCAGCACCAAAAATAAGCGCATGCGTACCAGCTGGGTGAATGTCACCCCTGCCACTGCGGCAACCCGCCCCGGCATGTGCCACAAAGCTGCCAGCAAATGCCCCATGGTGTGTTGGCTCCGGGCTTATTTGCGAGCGGCTTTTTCGCCGGCATCAATGAGACTCCAGAATGAGCGGGATTTCCCCAGCTTCTGGTCTTCTGAGCCCATGCCCGAGCGGAACAGGAAATCGGTCAGCGAATCGGCGTGCAGGACGCGCTGCACGATGACTGCGCCATCTTCCATGGTGAAGTATACGCGGTAATCGCCGGAGCGGTAGCGGAAGATGCGGCGCCCATCGCGCTCCACCACGCCGAAGCGCGGGTCTTCTTTTTCACCATTCAGGAATTCTTCGCTCACTTGGAAGCCGGAGAACAGCTCCAGTTGCTCTGCAGAGGGGATTACGGACAATTCTGCCGCACTGATTTCGTTGAAAGCTATCTGATGCACGGGGTGACTCTAGAGAATTTTTGAGCTTTTTGCAAGCTTAAAACACGTCTGCCTTTCATTCCGAATGGTAAAGGTAGAGGCGAATGAGTTGCGGTTTTTGCTAAATCAGGGGCGTAAATCTGCAATCCACTGGGCGGCAGAGCAGTAGCGGTCATCGGGGGCGGGGCGGATGGCGCGGTCGATGGAGGCCAGAAATTGTGGGTGGTAGTATGGGGTAAGCTCGCTGCGGGTGGCCAGCGGTGGGGTTTCATCCAGCAGTTCGCGTTTGCGGCCACCGGGCAGGCATTCTTGGGTGATGATGTAGTAGAAAGTGGCTCCCAAAGCATAGATATCGCTCCATGGGCCGAGCCCCTCGCTGTAGGCGAATTGTTCTGCCGGGCTGAAACCGGTGGATTCCACCACGGAGCCGGGGATGATGTTGCCGTTGGCCTCGCGGGCGGCGCCAAAGTCGATGAGCTTGGGTAGGCCTTGGTTGTTGATGAGGATGTTGTCCGGTTTGATGTCGAGGTGCAGCACCTCGTGCTCATGCAAGTAGTCCAGCGTGTCGAGCAGGCGCACAAGGGTGGCATAGAGCCCTGCTTGCGGTATGCGCTTGCCGTGAACAGCATAATCTGCCGCAACGTGTGCCAGGGAGGGGCCTGCGATGAACTCGGTCGTGTAGTAGGAGGTGTTGTGTGCCTCCAGCCAGGTGTAAACGCGCGGAATGTAGGGGTGGCGGAGGGTGGCCAACACGCGGGCTTCTTTGCGGAAGTTGTTGAGTGCCCACGTGTGGGTGTCTTCGCGGTCGGGATCACGCAGTTGCAGGTCGAGCTTGTAGCTGGTGCGCTCGCAGAGCATGTCGGGGAAATGCTCTTTGATGACAAGCTTGCGTTGCAGCAGGTCATCCCACGCCAAGTAAGTGACACCGAAACCGCCGGCACCGAGTGGTTTGATGATGCGGTAGCGTTGTAGCACATGCCCTGCCGGCAGTTCGCGTGGTGCTATGTCGCACAGGTAGTCAGAATCATCAAAGAAGGGTTCATCTGCATTTGCTGCGGGGGCAGAGCTGCGTACAGACTCCAAAATGCCCGACATGAATGAAGAACCCGGCGCCGCAGGAATGGGTGGTGGGGAGATGGCCGGGGCTGCCGGTGCTTTGGGGGGGATGCCGGGTGCAGGAGGTGCCGCCGGAACGGGTGGAACAGGCACAGGCGGAGCACCCGCGGGACGGGGTGGTATGCCGGGAATGGCAGGAACCGCTGGTGGACCGGGGATGACGGGTACTGCCGGTGGCTTGGGTATGAAGGGGCGGTCTGGCATGGCCGGGGATTATTTGGGGTATATTCCGAGTGTCTGGCAGACCCCATAGTAGCACCGTGCATAATCCAATTTACCATTGGGTAGGGTAGGTATGGCGGTTACGGCTATGATTTTTTCGGGGGCCCAGAATGAGGGGTAGTGAGCATTGGTGAGAGCATAGCGCACGGTAAGCGCATCGTGTGCGTTGACGACCTTGTGCAGGGTGGAGAGCATGACCAGACGCTCGCCCGAAGGCCCCGGTACACCCACAATGGCCAAGGGGCGCCGCTCATCAGCCGGGTTGGTTTTGAGCACGGTGCGCAGGGCTTCTTCCACCATCACATGGGATACCATCTTGCCATCCACCTTGGAGAAGCGCTCTCGGCGCCCGCGGACAGTCAGCATGCCATCGGCATCCAGCATCCCCACGTCATCTGTGCGGAACCACTTGCCGCGCATACACTTGGCGGCATCCGGTTTGTTGGACAGATAGCCGGCGGTTACGGCGGGGCCTTGCAGCCATACACAGCCTAGGGATGAGGGCGGGAGCAGCACATCATCTTTAGTGGTATCGGTGATGCGCACGGCTATCCCCGGCAATGGCGCACCCACAGACCCCAATTTGCCGGCGGGGATGCTATGCTGGGTACCCGGTGCGGCAGGTGGTGGGGGCAAGCAGAGTGCTACCGCTCCGGCGGCTTCACTCAGGCTGTAAGCCTCCAGCAAATTGAGGTTGAATTCGCTCTTGGCGCGGCGGGCAAGTTCGAGTGGTAGTTTTTCTTCGCTTACCAGCATGTAGCGCGTAGAGGCAAAGGTGGCAGGGGCGGCGTGTTGCAGCAGGTGCTGCACCTGAGCCGGGGTGAAGCATGCCATGACTACCCCATAGTTGTGTGCGAGTTGACAAATGCGCTTGGGTACATGCGGATCCGGGTAGGTCACCATATCGCACCCGCAGATGAGGGGTAGCAGCAGACTGGCTACCAGCCCAATGGGGGTGTAGAGCGGAGCCGTGCAGAGGATGCGCTCGCGGGGGGCAAATTGCAACCTGCTTTGCAGTTGCAGCACACCGGCTAGCAGCATGCTGTTGGAGTGCGCCACCCCTTTGGCAACGCAGCCTACGCTGTTGGAGAAGAGTACCCCGGCATCTTCTCCGGCTACATCATCGGGGAGATTCAGCCACTTGGCAATACGCTCGGTGGAGATGACTTGCAGGAGAGCCCGCAAGGCACGCAGGCGGTTCGGACTCAGTGTACCAAGCTCTCTGTCGATATAGAGCAAATCGCGCTGGCGGGGCCACGCAAATTGCTGTTGCTTGAGGATGAAGCGCTGCTCGGTGATGAAGCGAGATATGCCTGCGCGCTCTCGTTGGTTGCTGAAGGTGGTTTCGTTGACGGTGTAGTTGATGTTGACGGGAGTCACCCCGGCAAAGAGGCATGCCACATTGGCAATGATGGATAATTTGCCGGGTGGCAGGATGATGCCCATGCGGCTGGTGTTGGTGTGCTTGCGGATGCGGCGGCTCAAAATGAGCGCCAACAACAGTAATTTGCCGTAGGGAAGCTGGCTGTCATCCACACCGTCGATGATGAGAGAGTTCTGGTGCTTTGCCAGACTGTACAGCAAGGTGCGCGCCAGATTGGCTTTCTGCAACAACGGATGGTGGGAAAATTGCGTAGCTGCGGCCTCGGTCCACGAACTCATGATGCGTGCACCCAGCGCAGGACCGGCCTTGAGCAGCGGCATGAATTGCACATGCAGCTTATCGTAGGGAGCCGCTGTGACGATAGGGGCAGAGATATCATCATTGTACATGCCGGCATACACAGGCAGGGCAGGCAGCGGAGTGTCATCCAGCATGGTCAGGATTTCGGATGGCACATCGCAGATGGTGCCGGGTTGCTGCCCCGGGCGCCCGGAGAGCAGTACCACATGCAAGCGGTATTCCAAAGCCTTGCGTATCTGTTCGGCAATTTGCTCTTTGCTCATGCGCGCCACCGAGCACATCATGCCGCGGGTGGCGGGCTTTTGCAGGTAGTTCATTACCTCTGCCTCCGGGCGGTGGCTTGCTTCCACCAACCAGCAGATACCCGCGCTGCCGAGCGTTTGCTCCAGAGCCTGCACCACGTTCAAATCTGTGCGGTTAGGAATAATCATGACCGGGTGTCCCGGCACGTTTCCTTGACCTTCTGTGATGATGTTGCTCATACGCCTGCGCGCTGATTGTACCACATGCACCGCCCAATGAAAAGGACGATTTGCATTTGCTGGCAAAGTGCGTTTCCATGCGGGGCTGCGTTCGCGTGCTTCGGTGTGTTGTTTTTGTGCTGAAGTCTGCTAGTCTCAATCGCTTATCATTTTTGAAGCCGAGGCGTGAAAATCCATCGGATGATAGTAATTTTGCTTGACTCGCCCTCCCGGCGAGGGGTAGACTCAATAGCATGAAAAAGCACATGTACCGTCATGGCATGATACTGGTCGCCTGCATGTTGGCCGGCTGTGCTTGCCCGGCTTCATTTCGCGAGGTGCCGGCTCCGCAGGTGAAGCAGCCGGCAGATGTGGCGCGCCTCACGGATTGCCAGATGCGGCACTATGGCGCAACCCTTTTGGCACAGGCCGATTCCGCCGCCGTGGTACAGGCTCTTGTGCAAGCCGGTGCAGATGTGCATGGGAAACACATTATCAATGGTAAAGAATACCCCGGAAGTCCGCTACTGCAAGCCAACAAGAGCGAAGTGGTACACGCCTTGCTGCGTAGCGGGGCAGACCCCAATGCCGCAGGCGGTAAGCGCCGCTATACCCCGCTTTGTGATGCCGTGCGCAATGGCAAGGCGCAAAAGGTGCAACTGCTGCTCAAAGGCGGTGCACACCCCACGTTGGCCGATAGTAAAGGGGAAAGCCCGCTCTATATCGCTGCCATGCGAGCAGATACCGCTATGTGCCGGCAGTTGTTGGGGGCAGGAGCTGCGGTGGATATCGGTCTGCAATCCGATGGTACTACCCCGCTGATGGCGTTGATGCGCGCCGCCCATGCCGGCAAGCTTCCGCAAGCGGAGGCAGATGCCACGGCAGAGCTGCTCATGAGTGCCGGAGCTCGCGTGGATATGACGGATGCGGAGGGCAACACCCTTTTGCACTATGCCACCCCCGCTTTGGTGCAGCGGCTGCTGGCTGCGGGCTTGAGCCCGCATGCTACGAATCATTTGGGGCGCACACCGCTTTTCCACAGTTTGGATCGCACCGTGGTTGATGCGTTGCTGGGAGCGGGAGCTGATATTCAGGCGCAGGATGGCGAGGGCAATTCTGCTTTCGATGTGGTGCCCTCTCCGCAGGTAAAATCCTATCTTTTATTCCGCGGCTGCCGCAGCGGCAGACCCCTTTGATATGATGTTGCGAGTTTGTCCAGCCGGGACGCTTGGGTTCCGTTTTCTTCTGCCCGTGGTATGTTGTATGCTTTTGGGCGCATGCCAGACGGTGCGCACGGTGTACGATGAAAACGGCCAGGAGGTGCGAGAGGATGATTCCGGGGGCGAAAAAGACCTCATGAGCCACTTTGAATCACAGTTCAATGCCTCATTCTCCGAGACGCGTAACAAAGATGGGGTGCCGCAGGCTACGTCTACCAAGCGCAGCCGCTTTCAAAAAGATATTGACGAAGCGCGCCGCAATGATGCGGAATTCGTGACCGGAGCTTTCGGTGGTGTGGAGCGCCAAGACTCGCTTCGCTCCATCACCTTCTCCGGCGCAGACCAGGACTTCACCGGTCGCAAGCCTTACGAGGGGCTCAAAACCAGCGCCATCTCCCGCGATTTGCGCCCCGATTTCATGAATGAGAGCCATGGCATTTCCCATTCAGATACATACATGAACCACAGCCAACGCTCCTCGGCCGATGGGGTGTCCGCCGATATGTCCGGCCGCGTCTTTTCCACGGATGCCAGTGAGTTCCAAACCTCTCGCCAATCCGGCTATATCGAGAGCCGCCGCAATCGCACCCCCGAACCTCGCATCATGGACTACCGCGATTATTATCGCAAGACAATTGAAGAAACACGCACGATGCTGGGGCGAGATAATTGAACCATCAATGGTGCTGCCCCGGATTTGATTCTTGCAAGCCGGTGTCAGATGGTGTATGCTGCGGGGCGTAAACAACCATCCACTCATTTTTATGCAACTGAATGAACAAGTACTTGAGCAAAAGGGGCTGAAGCTTTATCCTGCACCCCAACCCGTCGGTTCCTATGTACAGTGCATCCGCACAGGTAACTATTTGCACCTCTCCGGCGGTATCTCTGTGAATGGTGAAGAAGCATACTACGGCAAGCTTGGCAAGGATGTGAGCATCGAGGAAGGCCAGCGCGCAGCAGCTGCTGCCATTTTGAATCGCTTGGCGGTTATTCAGGGTGCTTTGGGGGGCTTTGCCGCACTGCGTAAGATTGTGGCAGTGAATGGTTTTGTGAACTGTACGCCGGATTTCACTGACCAGGCAAAGGTGCTCAACGGTGCATCAGACTTGTTGGTGGAGCTTTTCGGCCCGGAGGCGGCACACTCCCGCTCTGCTGTGGGTGTGGTGAGTCTGCCCCTGGGAGTGGCGGTGGAAATCAACATGATTGTGGAGATTGATCCCGACGCCATCGAGGCTTAACATCTTTTCCTTGCGGTACCATGGTGGTAGTACTGGGTGTATGCGGTTCCATTGCGGCTTACAAGGCGGCAGATGTGGCGAGCCGGCTCGTGAAGTTGGGGCATGAAGTGCACTGTGTATGCACGCCTACAGCCTTGCAGTTTGTGACTCCGCTCACCCTCATGACGCTATCTCGCAACCCCGTGGTGAGCAGTTTTGAGGAGGAAACGGGGAGCTGGGTGCCGGTGCATATCGACCTCGCCCAGCGGGCAGAGGTGCTCGCCATTGTGCCGGCCAGCGCCAATACCATGGCTTGCATGGCGCAGGGCTTTGCACCCAATGCGCTCACCAGCCTTTATTTGGCTTATCGTGGCCCGGTTCTCATTTTCCCTGCCATGAATGGTGCCATGTGGGAGCACCCCGCAACCCAAGCCAACGCTGCCACTCTGGCGGCTCGCCCGCAACACCGTATCATCGGTCCGGCAGAGGATGGTATGCTGGCCTGTGGCACCACCGGCAAAGGCCGCTTGGTGGATGTAGATTATATTGTCCGAGAAATTACTGCTCCGATGCAATGATGCATTGTAGCGGATAACTCGTGTTGATAAAGGGGGGATGCACGTTAGGTGTGTCCCCTTCATTGTTCCTTGGGTGGATTGCACAGCTCCATCAGCTCTTGGGGCAGGGGCTCTTGGCCGGCTGCGGCGGCACATTGCTCCAGCTGTTGCACCGTGCGGGCACCGATGAGCACACTCGTGATTTCCTGCCTACTGAGCAGCCAACGCAGTGCCAGTTGGGTGAGAGACATGCCGGCTTCATCCGCAATGGTTTGCAGTCTGGCAATTTCGGCAGCGTGTGAGGCCACTTGCTCGGCATGGAGGAAGGGAGAGGTGGCATCTGCCGCGCGGGAGTCGGCGGGGATGGCTCCATGGCTGTATTTACCGGTGAGCATGCCCTGTGCCAGGGGGGAGAAGACAATGCAGCCGGAGTGCTGCTCCTTCACGGCGGGGAGTTGTCCGCTCTCGCAGGAGCGATCCAGCAGGTTGTAGCGGAATTGGTGCAGCAGACAGGGTATCCCCGCCTCTCGCAGCATGGTGCAGGCGCGGGTGAAGAGGTGCGGCGGGTATTTGGAAAGCCCGGCATACAGTGCTCTGCCGCTTTGCACGGCGGTGATGAGGGCCCCGATAGTTTCTTCCAGCGGGGTATCGGGATCCGGCCGGTGAGAGTAAAATACATCCACATAATCCAGCTTCATACGGCGCAAGGATTGGTCCAGGCTGGCCAGCATGTGCTTGCGGGAGCCCCAATCCCCGTATGGCCCCTCCCACATGAGATGCCCCGCCTTGGTGGAGATGAACATCTCATCCCGGTGGGTGGCAAAATCCTGCTGCAAGAGCTCGCCAAAGCAGCTCTCGGCGGCTCCGGGAGGCGGGCCGTAGTTGTTGGCCAGGTCGAAATGGCAAATGCCCAGCTCCAGTGCGCGTCCTATCATGGCGCGGCACTCCTCCCGCCGGGCTTGTTGCCCGAAATTGTGCCACAAACCCAGCGAAATCTCCGGCAGCAGTATCCCGCTGCGCCCACATCTACGGTATTTCATGCTCATCCTGCGGCATTGTAGCGTGGTTGCGGCAGGCAGGCAATGCTTTTCTTAGGGTAATGCAGTAGAAACTGCGCTTTTTTCCAGTGAAGCACAGGAGCGGGCAGAAAGGTAGCAATCTGCAGTGCCTCTTAATCTGCGGCCGTTTACATGCCGTCATCCAGCAAATCAAACATATCTAGCTGGGTGATATCATCTGCCGTTTCTGCGGCGGGGAGACCGCTGGCTTTGGCCTGTTTGCGGCGAGTGGCCTTGGGCTCGCGGGAGGAGGCACTCATCTCCAGATGGGTGAGGATTTGCTTGGCGCGGGAGATGATGGGGGCGGGGAGGCCGGCCAGGCGAGCCACTTGGATGCCGTATGATTTATCGGCGGGGCCGGGCAGGACTTTGCGCAGGAAGACGATTTCATCCTTCCACTCACGTACCTCCACATGCCAGTTGCTGATGCCGGGGTGGGTGTGCTGCAAATCGACCATCTCGTGGTAGTGTGTGGCAAACATGGTTCGAGCGCCGATGATATCGTGCAGGTGCTCGGCCACAGCCCAGGCGATGGAAAGACCATCAAACGTGGCGGTGCCGCGGCCGATTTCATCCAGAATGACGAGGGAGCGCTCGCTTGCATTGTTGAGGATGAGGGCTGTCTCGCTCATTTCCACCATGAAGGTGGATTGGCCGCGGGCAATATCATCACTGGCACCTACGCGGCAGAAAATGCGGTCTACCAGACCGATATGAGCGGTTTCGGCGGGTACATAGGAGCCCATTTGCGCCATGAGGGTGATGAGGGCTACCTGGCGTATGTAGGTGCTTTTGCCGGCCATGTTGGGACCGGTGAGGATGATGAGGCGGTTTTGCAGCTCGCCCATATCCGTATCATTGGGTACAAAGGCGGAGTCAGTTTGCACCTGTTCGATGACGGGGTGGCGGCCATTGGTGATGGAGAGGGTGCGGCTTTCATCCAGCACGGGGCGGCAGTATCGGTGTTTTTGGGCGCTCTCTGCCAGGCTGAGCAGCACGTCTACCTCTGCCAAGGCGGCGGCGGTGGATTGGATGCGGTCGATGTAGGCCCCTACTTCATCTCGCAGCTGGCAGAATACTTCGTACTCCAGCTGGCGGGAGCGCTCATCTGCGCCCAGAATGGTTCCTTCCATCTTCTTGAGTTCCTCGGTCACGTAGCGTTCGGCGTTGGCCAAGGTTTGCTTGCGCATGTAGTGTGGCGGCACCTTAGCGTAATTGGCCTTGGTGACTTCGATGTAGTAGCCGAAGACGTTGTTGTAGCGGATTTTGAGGGAATCAATGCCGGTGGCGGCGCGTTCGCGGGTTTCCAGTTCGGTGAGCCAGCCTTTGCCTTCGCGGGAGGCCATGCGCAGCTCATCGAGGCGGGCGTCGTAGCCATCGCGTATCATGCCGCCGTCTTTCAGGGTGATGGGGGGCTCATCCACCACGGCGCGCGAAAGTAAATCCGTGAGCTCGGTGAAATTGCCCAACTGGTTGCGCAGTGGGGTAAAGAGAGGTTCTCGCAGCTCAAGTACATGCAAGTCCTGCGCTACATCCGGCAAGCGTTCAAGCGAGGTACCCAGTGCGAGCAAATCACGAGCATTGCCGGCATTCTGAGCCAAGCGCGAGGTGAGACGCTCCAAGTCGCGCACGCCCTTGAGGGAATCTCGCAGCTGGCTCATCAGGAAGGGCTCGGCCAAGAAGCCGCCGATGATATCTTGGCGGCGGGTGAGTTCCTGCAAATCGCAGATGGGGTGCAGAATCCAATCGCGCAGCAGGCGAGCGCCCATGGGGGTGGTCGTGGAGTCCAGTGTGCCGAGCAGGGTGTTTTTGAGGCCGCCGCGGGCTTCTGTCAGGTCGAGATTGCGGCGGCTGGCGGCATCAATGAGTACAGCTTTATCCGTGGGGCGCAGGGCGAGCTTGCGCAGGTGCTCGGTGCTGCGGCGTAGCTGGTTTTTGAGGTAGTGCAGGATGGCTGCTGCTGCACCGAGCGAGGCGCAGAGCCCCGCGCAGCCGAACCCCTCCAGCGAGTGCACGCGGAAGTGGCATTCTAAGAAGGGGCGAGCCACTCCGGGTAGGAAGGTGTAGCCATCGTAATACTGTGTCACCGGCATGGGAGCGGGGAAATCTGTCCGCTGCTCATCGCTGACCAGCAGCTCACGGGGGTGAATGCGGCTCACCTCCTCCAGCAGAGCTTCATAGTTATCGTAATCTGCCACGGTGAACTCCCCCGTGGTGTGATCTGCACAGGCTAAGCCCCAGGTTTTCTTATCGCGGTAGCAAGCTACGATGTAGTTGTGCTCCCCTTCCTCCAGCATGGATAAATCTGCCAAGGTGCCGGCAGAGACGATGCGGGTGATTTCGCGCTCCACCAGCTTGCCGGGAATGGGGGTGCTCATTTGCTCTGCAATGGCTACTCGCTTGCCCATCTTGACAATTTGGCCAATGTAGCCCTCTGCGGCGTGGTAGGGTACACCGCACATGGGGATGGTTTGGCGTTTGGTGAGTGTGAGCCCCAGCGCGGCAGAGCATTCTACCGCATCGTCAAAAAACATTTCATAAAAATCACCCAGACGAAAAAACAGCCACACATCCTCCGGCAGTGACTGCTTCATGCGCAGGTACTGATCCATCATCGGGCTTATGGTGCTGCCGCTTGCCATGGGTAAAATCGCTCTGCCAGTCTACCTATATAGGGCCGTTTTTTCAAGCTTATTTATGCTTGTTCATGGTTTCTTTTTGGTATAATAGCGCACATAATCAATTTCAAATACGGCGGGGTAGTCTGCTGCATTCGGCTTTTCCGGCCAAGTGCCAGGGCCGCCGATGGCGGTGTTCATGATGATGTAGCAGGGGGTCTTGAGCGGGTTATCGCCGTTGGGGTAATTGGCCTCGGCCATGTTGACACGGCCTACTTCCTTGTCATCGATGAGGATGCGCATCATGTCTTCGTCCCATTCCAGCACATAGGTGTGCCATTCTTTGCTGTAATCAGGGAAACGTGTGGTGCGGATGACTTTGTGCTCGCGGTTGGTGCCGTTGGCTCCCCAGCGAAAGAGGGAATAACAGGTGTTGGGTTCTTGGGAAATGTGCTCCAAGATGTCAATCTCACCATTGGCCGGCCAGCCGTATTGGTTCACATGCATGGTCCATATGGCCGGCCACACCCCTTTGGCGCGCGGTATTTTGGCGCAAAATTCCAAGCGCCCCGGTAGCTCAAAGTGTTTCACATCACGCGTGGTGACGGAGCCGCTGGCATAGGGCTGCGTGCGTATTTGCTCGAACCATTTGTCAGAGCCGTGTTTGTAGGTGGCGTTGCGTGTTTCTTTGGCGCGGGAAATGAGCTGTAGCTTACCATTTTTCAATCGCACACAGTTTTTGGTATATGCTTGCGAGGCTCCGCGGTTGCGGATGACTCCCAGCTCGTATTTCCACTTTTTTTCGTTGAGCTTTTTGCCGTTGAATTCGTCTCCCCACGCATAAATCCACCCTCCGGGCAGCTCGCGGGGGAAGTCGGAGTCCCAATCGTTTGCCTTCTTTCCTTCCGCCCACACCAAGGGTATTGCCAGTATTGCCAGCCCAATGATTTTTACGATGCTCATGCCGGGCATTCTACATGATTTTACTCCCGGGTTCGAGCAAAAAAGTTGCCATGCGACCCAACAAAAAAGCGGTGCAATATGCACCGCTTTTGCGTACCCCCTCGCGGGCTCGAACCGCGGACAAACTGATTAAGAGTCAGCTGCTCTACCAACTGAGCTAAGGAGGCATTGTGTGTTGCACGCCGTGCCGGGCTTGGCTGCGTCCTCCGCAGCGGAGAGCCGCTGGTCAGATTTGAACTGACGACCCACGCATTACGAATGCGTTGCTCTACCCCTGAGCTACAGCGGCAGCACTTTGTGCGCGCAGAGTTAAACATACTTTTACGCCTTTTGCAAGCAAAATATCATGAAGCAATGCAAGTTTCTTGCGCTTTGAAAATTGTAAAAACAGTTGCGACACCACCGGAAGCCCCCAAAAAGGCACTTTCGCTTCCACAAAAAGCCAAAGGGAGAGGGGTGCTAGCAGGATAGGGGGTGCGGGGGAAAGGACGGCAATGAGT
>JAFSEZ010000018.1 GCA_017435505.1 Akkermansia sp. | reverse complement strand
TGAATAAAATGCCCAGAAAAATCTTCGATGGCAAGTCCGCAATGGACATGGCAAAAGCTCTCGGAATGAATTTTACCGACTTAAAACACTAACAATGCATTTTTTTCAAAAAGTGTCGCATTTGAACTTGCAATTCACGGATAATATATTGTTAGGCGTGGAGGGCGCTTCTCCACGCCAGTTCAAAGGCGCGTATGGTGCTGGATGCGGAGGCGATGCCTCTCCCCGCGATGTTGAATGCGGTGCCGTGATCGGGGCTTACACGCAGGCGCGGCATGCCCAACGTGGCGTTTACGGCGTTGTCAAAATCCAACAACTTGAGGGGGATGAGGGCTTGGTCGTGGTAGGGGGCTACCACCCCATCATACTGCCCCGCTGCGGCTTCTCTGTACACGCAATCCGGTACGCAAGGCCCGGTGTATTCCGCTTGCGTGTCTTGCATTCGCAGCAATTCCAGCGCGGGTGCGATGAATAGAGATTCTTCTTGCCCAAAGGCTCCGTTTTCACCATTGTGTGGATTGAGCCCCGCCAGCGCAATGCGAGGGCGGGCAATGCCGGTGCCACGCAAAAAAGCGGCCAGAGTGGCTGCGGTGTTTGCAATTTGGGGCGGGGTGAGAAGTCGCGGTACATCGCAGAGCGCTACGTGAGTGGTGCAGAGTGCCACAGTGAGATGCTTCCCCGTCAGGCACATGACAACATCTTTTACACCCATGCGATCAGCAAAAAATTCTGTTTGGCCGGGGTAGTGAAATCCGACCTTGTGCATGGCTTCTTTGCAGATGGGAGAGGTGACTACGGCATCTATCTCACCGCTGCGCAGTGCTTCGGCTGCGCGTTCCAAGTGTTCCAGAGCGGCCAGAGCTGTGTCTCGCGTGGGTCGGCCGGGGGTGCAATCAATGCTTGCACCCATGGGCTTGCACCGGATATGGCCGGGCAAGGCGGCCAGTGCCTTGCAGATGATTTCCGGGCCGATGCCGGCCTGATCGCCCAGCGTGTAGCCGATGATGGGGGATTGAATGCTCATGGTGCAACTTCCTCTGCGGTCTCGTCATTGATGAGGGCAGGAGAGATGTCCGTTTTGGCACTATCTTGCGTTTTGTCGTCTTCTCGTTTGATTTGCGGGCGGTAAGAGCGGCGGGTGTTGATGTATTCGGCGTTGGCATCGCGCTGCTCAAAACGTAGCTCGGAGTTCACGGAGACGTGATAAAAAATCGTGATAACGAGCGATAGCACGACCAACAATAGAACCATTCCTGCAAGACAGCCCTTCATACGCTGCTATTCTACATGCTTTGAGCGGCAAAAGCAAGCCCGCTTTCTGCTCAAGATTCCTGTACCAAGGTGCGTTCTACCATGGCATAGGCGTTGTGATTGTGGATGGATTCAAAATTTTCTGCCTCTACCCGATACCAGCTAAAGGCGTTGTATTTCTCTGTGGCTACTGCAATGTTGCGCACCAAATCCTCCACAAATACAGGGTTTTCATAGGCGTGATCTGTCACGTATTTTTCGTCCGGCCGTTTCAGTAGACTATACACTTGGCAGCTGGCGCACCCCTCAATCAAATCTATCAAATCTTCAATCCAGACAGCAGAGCCTGAAAAGCGGACGGAGTAGGTGACAATGCCGCGTTGGTTGTGTGCGCCATGGGTGCTCATAGCCTTGGAGCAGGGGCACAGGGTGGTTACCGGCACCTTGATGGTGAGGGTAAATGTGCCCACTTTGTCGCGCTCTGCATCAATGACAAAGCGTACTTCATAGTCCATCATACCCTCCATGCCGGATACGGGTGCTTTCTTGAGCCGGAAAAAGGGGAATTCTATTTCCACATGTGCGCGCTGAGCCGGCAGTTTGCGCAGCAAGCGGTTGGGGAGTCGCACGGCCGAGTGTACATCTAAGTAGCGGCGGTGCTCGTGCAGGGCTTCCACAAAGCGGCTCATGTGTGTGCCCTTGTACTCCTCCGGCAAATCAACCATGAGCGCCAGAGTTGCCACGGTGGATTGTGTGCGCTGCTCTTTGTCGCTCACGATGATGGGATAGCGTATCTCTCGCACGCCCACTCTGTCAATGGAGATTTGGCGTGTGTCTTTCTCGTTTTGCGTATCTTTGAGCTCTTTCATGCCGGGGTAGGGTAGGGGTGGATGGTGGTGTGAAAGTAAAAAACAGAAGGAGCTTGCAGGCCGATGGCTTACAAGCTCCTTCAATCAACGACAATTCGCCGTCGAGAACTCCTCCTGATGGGGAATCATTAGGGGAGCAGGTTCACGGCACGGGCGCGGCGGATTTCGCGCGTAATCTTGCGGTGCATCTTGGCAGATACGCCGGTGACGCGGCGGGGAAGAATCTTACCCGTCTCAGACGTGAACTTGGAAAGGAACTCGGGGTTGCACATATCAACAGCACCGGCAGGAATGTCAATGCGACGACGGGGCATTGTCTTGTTGCAGGTGCGGAAACGGATACGACGCTCAACGCTCTTGAATTCGGTAATCATAGTCTTGAGTCTTTGTGGCTGGTGAGTTTAGCGCATTTCGCGGTGCAGCGTGCGACGCTTCAGATAGGGATTAAACTTCACCTTCTCGAGGCGGCCGGGTGTGCGCTGGCTCTTCTTATTGCGGGTGGTCACATAGCGGGAAGGTGTTTTACCTTCCGCTTTGGCTTCTGTGCATTCCAGAATGATAATGTCTCTAGGCATAATTGCGTTAATGTTGTCTTGCGGGCGCCTATTCTACACTATTCTTCACTATCGTCAAGCGAAATCGCATTTTCTATGTCATTTTGTAGGCCGGCAAAGCCAACGCGATCTGAATTTTTAGCACGATAAGTGGCATAGGAGCCATATTTTTTCTCATATTCCTCTTGGCATTTCACCGTGAGACGACAGAATGGGCGAACGCGGAGACGACCTTTGGGGATGGGTTCCAAGGAAATTTCGCAGATGCCGTAAGTACCACGGCGAATGCGCTCCAAGGCGGCGTCAATTTCGTAGAGTTGTTCGCGGTCTTTGTCCAGCAGGCGGATGGTAAGCTCACGCACCTCTGCTTCGCTGCCGGCATCACCGATATGCTGGCCGGAGGAGGAGGAAACATTGGAGTCTCCGCTGCGGAGGTGGTCGCGTGTCACGCTGTTCATATTAGGAACCAAGGTGGCGCGCAAATCGTGCAAGGCTGCCTTTTGTTCTTCAATGAAAGCGGGCCATTCGGGGTCGGCCTTGAGTAGGGTAAGGGTGGCTTTGAGCTTGGCAAGGCGGGCTTTCTCCTCCGCTGTAAGTGTTTCTTTTTTTGGCTTTGGAGATTCCTGCTTGGCAACTTTTGCTTTGGTTTTTGCCGGGGCTTTCGCCTCTGCCGGCTTTGCAGCAGCCGTTGCGGAAGGTTTGCTTGCAGATTTTTTAGCCGGGGTTGTGGTTTTTGCCTTGCTCTTGGTAGGGGTCGCGGCTTTGGTTGTGCTCTTGGCGGGAGCTTTCGTGCTGGTCTTCTTTGTTGTTGCCATAGTTGTTCGCTTGAGTCGGTGTTGAGGTGGACCACAGGTAGCCATTTACCTATGGCGCGAAAATGCTTGTCTGCTACTATCACAAGAGACAAGAGATTTCAAGGAAAAATTGCTTTTTTTTTCGTTATCTGTGACATTCTTTTGCGTGAAAATAAAAAAAAGCGCAATACACGTTCTTTCTCATTGCTGCCGACCGTAAGCTGTGGTATTTTTTACAGATAGGATTTATGCTCAAACAACGCTTCACAGGTGTGTTGATGCCGCTTTTTTCATTGCGGCGCGAGAATGATGGGGGAATAGGTGATTTGACTGCTCTGGAGCAGTGGATTGACTGGGCTGCAGATCACGGCGTGGGATTTTTGCAGTTGTTGCCTGTCAATGCGCTGGGAGACGATGATGCCCCTTCTCCCTACTCAGCTATCAGTTCGGTGGCCTTGGAGCCACTTTACCTTTCCATGGAGCGTGTGCCGGGTATGGAACTCCCGCTGCCGACTTATCCTGAGGATTTGCCGCCTTTGCAGCTACCCGGAGGCCGCGACTTAGTTGATTACTCACGTGCGCGCGCATACAAACACCATTTGCTGAATAAAGCTTGGGGGCATTTCCGGGAGGATGATGTCTGGGCCGCTGCTCGCGAGGAATTTGCTGCTTGGGTGCAGAGTGAGGGGCAATGGCTGGAAGATTACGCATGTTTTCGCGTGTTGAGCATTGCTTATGGTACCACCAATTGGTGGCTGTGGCCTGTGCAGGATGTGGAATTGGCACGCCGCCTTGCAAGCGAGAGTCGGCAAGCGTGTGACCAAAAGCTCTACCAACAGTGGTTGCAGTGGTTGTGCGCGCGCGAGTGGGCGATGGTGCGTACTCATGCGGATGCGCGCGGCGTGTTGCTCATGGGAGATGTGCCGATTGGTATTTCCGTGGCCAGTTCAGATGTATTCTTCGAACGCTATCTCTTTGACATGGAGTGGAGCGGCGGTGCGCCCGCCGAGGGCAATTTTGCAGAAGACCCCTTTACGGCTAAGTGGGGGCAGAACTGGGGTATTCCGCTCTATCGCTGGGAGGTGATGGAGGCCAATGGCTTTGCATGGTGGAATCGCCGTATTCGCAAGCTGGCAGAGATTTTCAGCATGTATCGCATAGATCACGTGTTGGGGTTCTACCGCATCTATGCTTTCCCGTGGATGCCTGACCGCAACCCGGAGTTTCTCCCCCTCTCGCCGGATGAAGCCGCCGCCCGCTGCGGTGGCCGCCGCCCCGGTTTTCGCCCGCGTCCCGATTGGGAACCTGCCGATCGCCGCGCCAATCTCATGCAGGGAGACCGCCTGCTGAGCCTCCTGCTCAAGGCTGCACCCGGACTTCGCGTTGTGGGGGAGGATTTGGGCTGCGTGCCGGATTACGTGCGGCCGGATTTATCCCGCTTGCGTATTGCTGGATTCAAGATACCACATTGGGAAATTGATGAGAATCAGCGTATTGTGAGAGGGCAAACATACAATCCCTGTTCTTTTGCAACCTATGCCACGCACGATTTTCCACCGCTTTGCCTGGATTGGGACGAGTGGTTCTCTCATGTCCAACGCGCGCGAGAAGCGGTGAAAGATTCTTCACTGTCCGGTGCTGAATTGAGGGCGATTTTGCGCACAGCCAAAGATTGCGGGCGTGTGCTTGCCTGGTTGGGAGATTATGCAAATTTGCCCTTGGAGAAGTTCCTGCAAGCATGGAACCCGGAAATCAAAGATGCTCTCTACCGTGCTCTCTACGCATGCCGTTCTGTATATGCTGCAATGATGTGGACAGAGCTTTTCGATGTGCCGGTGCGGCTCAACACGCCGGGAACCGAGGGCGGCAGTAACTGGCGTCCGCGCATGCCGTTTACTGCTGCTCAAGCTGCGGCCATGCCGCAAAGCCGGTGGATTCGAGAGGTCTCCGAAGCATCCCACCGCTCACTCTCCAAGTGAGTTGAATCATTGGTCCATGGCATCCGGATTATCCAGTAAGCCGGATTTTTCCAGATAGTAATCGTATCCCCCGGCGTAGGGAGTCACGGTGCCGTGGTTGATGTGCAGCGTCTTCTCTGCCAAGGAGCGGATGAAGTGTACATCATGCGAAATGAAGACCAGCGTGCCTTCGTAGCGCTTCAATGCTTGGGAGAGCGCCTCCACACTCATCAAATCCAAGTGTGTTGTGGGCTCGTCCATCAGTAGCAAGTTGGGCGGATTCACCAGGAACTTGACCAAGCTGAGGCGGGATTTTTCACCACCGCTCAACACCTCCACCCGCTTTTCGCAATCCAGCTTGCGGAACATGAAGGAGCCCAACACCGCGCGCGCTTCTTCCTCTCGCAGCTCCGGGTCGGCATTCATGATTTCCTCCAATACCGTGAAGTTCGGTGTCAGGTTTTCCGAGCGCATTTGTGAGAAATAGCCAATGCGCGTGGTGGTGCCGGGCGTGCGTTTGCCTTCATCAATAGGCACCACGCCGGCCAAAATCTTCAGCAAAGTGGATTTGCCTGCACCATTGGGCCCCACCAGCACGATGCGGTCGCCTCGCTCGATGAGCAAATCCAAGTTCTTGTAGATGCGCTTCTCGCCGTAGCTTTGCCCCACCTTTTCCAGCTCCAGCACACGCTGCATGCTGCGCGGAGGCTGCGGGAAAATGAACTTGAACAGGCGGCGAGCCTGGCGTGGCTTCTCAATGCGGCGCATTTTTTCCAGTTGCTTCACGCGGCTCTGCACCTGTGCCGCCTTGGATGCAACCGAGCGGAAACGATCGATGAATGATTCAATGTGGGCGATTTCTCGCTGTTGGTTGCGCCAAGCGGCCAGCAAAATCTCGTAGCGTTGCTCTTTCAGCTCCAAAAAGCGGGTGTAGTTGCCTGTGTAGCGTACCAATTCTGCGTTCTCAATGTCGTACACCGTTTCCACCAGCTCATCCATGAAGTCGCGGTCGTGCGATATCATGAAGATGGCACCGGGATAATTCATCAGGTAGCGGCGCAGCCACAGCAAGCTCATCAAGTCCAAGTGGTTTGTCGGCTCGTCCAGCATCAGCAAATCCGGCTCGGCCACCAACAGCTGCGCCAAGTGCGCGCGCATGACCCAACCGCCGCTCATCTCGCGTGCCGGACGGTGAAAATCCTCATCCTTGAATGCCAGGCCTTTCAGAATGCGCTTGGCTTTGGGTTCCAGCTGGTAGCCGTTGTGGGAGATGAAGGTGTCCATAGCGTGGGCGTACGCATCGCTGCTGTTATCGCCCTTGGCTTCGCATTCACGCAGGGTGCGTATGGCCTCTCCCATTTCAGGTGTGATGCTCGTGGCAATTTCCAGCACGGTTCGGTCGCTCGGGTCGCCTGCTTCCTGCGGCAAGTAGCCTACCACGCCGTATTCATCCATCACGATGTCACCCTCATCCGGGCTGTCTTGCCCCAGTATCATGCGGAATAAGGTGGATTTGCCGGCCCCGTTAGGGCCCACTAACGCGATGCGTTCCCCCCAGTTCACGATGAGTTCTGTCTCGTAAAACAGGGTGCGCCCCGCGTGTGCCTTTGTCAGTTTCTTGATGGTGAGCATGCGCGGGTAGTATACACGCTTCTTTGTAAATTGCAATCCAAAAGGGAAATTGCTATGTGCTCTGTAGCGCTTTTCTGCACAAAATACGGGAAAATGACATTGAAAAAACTTGAAAAAAAGGACAAGAAAAAGGAAAGTTAAAGCATTGATGAACGTAGAAGAACGCCAGACGATGCCTAAGTGGCTGTTGCCCCATGTGCTGGGGCTGGATGTGGCATTTGCTGCGTTTGTGTGGGGCTGTGTATGTGCTGCATTTCGGTATACGAATGTGTTGGGATCGGGGGCCATGCTATTGCTGGCCGTGGCGGCGTGGGTGTGCGTGATGGTGGTGCGCATTGTGCGCTCTGTGAAAGCGGCAGACTCTCGCTATGCAGCATTTTATAGGGGACACCTTTCATGGTTGGTGCCGCTGGTGTTATGTGCCACTTTGGCGGCATTGTGGATGCTGTTTTTTTATGTGGGGCGGGGGCTTCTGAGCTATGCTCCGTATGTGCTTTTACTGTTATTCTGGGGGATTGTTTTTCGTGGCGGTTTGTTGAGAAGCGCGTGCCGCTCTTTGGCTTTTGCTGTGGCGTGTTATGCGCCTGCCTTTTACTACGAATTCACAACCGGGCCGATGCTGCTGTTTTTTTCGCCTCAGGTATGGAATGTTGCGGGCTTGTTTCTGCTTTTTAATGCTCATCGAACCTCCGCGCACACGGAGCACGCCAAACTTATTTCTCTGGCCAGTTTGGTGTGGCTTATGTGGTTGCTTATCAGTATATACAATGCTCAACCCGGGGCGAGCGGATTTTACTGTTTCATGGTGTTGATTTTGGCGTGTATTCATTTCATCAGTTGGCAGGTTCGCAAGTGGGGACGCGATGTGAGCGATGCCTTGGATTGGCCTCTGATGGCGTTGGCGGCTGTTGTGGGAGGCTTGGTTTTTGCGCCGGATGTTTTTTGATGGAATATAAAAGCCAATTTTGCATCAAAGGGAGCTTGCAATGTGTGGGTGAGTGTGGTACAAGAAAATATGGTCTGAGAGGAGACCGGTATATTTCATGAAGTCACAGGTCATCGTATCCGTGTTTGTCGGGAGTTCGTTGTTGGCAGGGGCCACCCCTGTCCCCGCTGCCCCTGTACAGGTGGCGGCAGCCCCTGAACAGGCTGTAAGCCACGATTCTCCGGTTGTTGCGGCTCTGCAAAAAATTACCGCATCGCTTGCGAGAATGGTACCCATGCTGTCAATTATCAAGGACAAACCGTCTGCCGAATTACACGCCTTTGATGTGGGTAATTTGTTTATCGATTACGAGGCATGTTGGGCAGAATATGTCGCAGCTACAGCGGGGATGAAAGATGCGGATTTGCTCCGCTTAGCCCCGAATGAGTACCAACGTTATGAATTCCTTAACCGCCGCTTCCGATTCCAATGCCGGCGCCTTTCCTGGGCGGGGCATTATGATTGTTTGGATTTGCGCACTGCCATGGGCGAGGAGGTGAAGGAACACGAAACTGAGCCGGAGAAGGAACGCCCGCTTTTGCCGGAGCCTCAGGTGCAGCAGTTGGCTGCTTCTGTAGCGAAGGCGCAGGCTTTGTACTTGAGCCGCAACCGCAATGTACAAGGCGGCCCCGGCTTCACGCGCGAAACGGCATGGATTATGCTGGATCCCAAAATGTCTGTCATCGCGCAGGAGTACGAAATCATGAAAGAGGTCATTCGTGAGACGGCTGATAGACAGAGCCTTGTCTATGAGGGCGAGCGTTGGTATGATCTGTTGGAATATGATGTGAAAGTAGATGGCGTGACGTATACGGTGGACCAATGGTTTGACATTACGCTGCATGCTGATACAATGAGCGCTCGGGCGCAGGCGGCCGCGACCCGACAATCCGCAACAGAGGCGGTGGTTCCGCCTGCAACAAGTGGCGTGCCTGTACCCGCTGCAGCGGATGCTGCGCCTGTGGCGCCGCCGGTGGCTACTTCTTCTGCTACCACAGTCGCTCCGCCGGTTGCACCTGCGGCTGCGCCCGCAGCGGCAACACCGGTAGCCGCTCCGTTAACCGAGCCAACGACACCGGCAAGAAAAACGAAGCGAAGCCGCAACACGGATGCCGATGCGCCCGCCGCTCCGCTTGCACCGGCTCCGGCGGCTCTGCCCACCGCTTCACCCTCGCAAGACGCACCCGCCACGATAAAACAGACGGATCTTATCATCAGTACATGAAATACCAGCAAGCTATCATCACCGGCGCTTCCTCCGGGTTTGGCGCGGCCTTTGCCCGCCGCCTGGCCTTCGACTGTGGGCGTTTGGTGCTCATTGCGCGGCGTGGCGAGATACTGAAGAATCTGGCGAGTGAGCTTCAAGAGGCACACCCCGGCATTGAGGTGTTGGTAGAGAAATGTGACCTAGCCTCGGTTGATGACCGCCGTAAGCTCATCGCAAAGTTGAAATCACTGCCTGTCAGCGGCAAAACGCTGCTGATTAATAATGCCGGTCTGGGGGATTATGGGGAACTGGCTTCTGCCACGGTTGAGCGCAATGCCAGCATGGTGCAAGTGAATGTACAGGCATTGGTAGAGCTCAGCCACGCATTTGCTCCGCTTCTGAAAGCACAGGGCGGTGGTATTATCAATATCGCATCGCTGGCGGCAGATTTGCCCATACCGGATTTTGCCATCTACGCGGCGAGCAAAGCGTTTGTTGCCTCTTTCTCCGAAGCACTGCGGTTGGAAATGACTGCCTGTGGGGTGCCCGTATTGGCGGTATGTCCGGGGCCTGTGCATACAGGTTTTGGTGATGTGGCTCGCCGCCAAGGTTGCTCTGATGGCTCCGCTCCGTTCAAAAAATGGTTCTATACGGAAATTGCCACGGTGGTGGAGGGCGCGTTGAAAGCCCTGCGCGGTGGTAAAGCTCGCTACTATCCCTCTCTCAAAATACGCTTAGCCGGTTTGCTGGTACGTAATCTGCCGCTACCGGTTTTGCGTTTCATCATGGGCATGCGCCCCCGCAAGGTTACTGCTACTCATCCTGAATCATGAGCAAGACAACACCCCGACGTTCTCGCCGATTTTTTACTTGGTTTAAACTGGGCCTTTTATTGGTGCTCGGTGCCGGTGCCGCATCGCTGTACACACCCTATCCGGCGCGCTTGGTGCGCGAGCTTCGCGGTCCTGCTCGCGTAGTCATCAAAAAAGTGTTGGTGAAGCCGGACGAGAAGCCTGCGCCCCCTCCTGCTGCTCCCAGCCCGGCCCCCGAACAGCAGGATGCACCGCAGCCCGATGCAGAGATACCTTTCGCCCCATGGAATCCGGAAAGCGCCTTTGCTATGCCTGCAATTGAGCTGCCACCATTTCCACCGGCCTTGCCGGAGCGCGTGGAAACCGGCAAGTTTGAGCACCTCAACACCATTTCCCCCGGTGTCAATTTGCGCAGCAATATCCATTTCAACCCCGGCACGACTGCCGCGCAGGATAGAGGAAAACGCGAGGCGTACCAAGTCAACATCAGCATGGATATGTATATGCCCCATGCTGCTACGGGAGATGAGCTACTCCATGCCAACCCCCAGCTTCCCAAAGTGCTTGCTCAGTTTCCGCAGTTGATGGAAAAGGCGCGCGTTTCCCAGTGGTTTCATGCGCTTTATCTGCACAAGCAAAACCGGGTGCGCAAGAATGCTGCTACCATTTCGTATCTGTTGGATCGCCACAATTTCTATGATACTGATACGATTTTGGAGATAGAAGCACCGAATTCCGGGCGCAAGGTGCTTTGGATTCAGGCTGATATGGATGTGGTGTCCGATGGCTCGGATGGTGACAGACTTCCCACTATGCCGGAGTCTATCCGCAAGAGCGACCATTACCAGCCTTCTACCTCATATCGGTGGAAAAAACGCACGGATCGAGTCAACCCGCTTCTGCCCGGCTGGCAGGAACGCTTGACTAAGCTGCGCAAAAATCCCAAGGACAACAAAGCCGCCATTGAACATGCTCAGCTCGTGATTGCTGATTTGAAGCGCTATAGCTTCCTGCTGGCACAGTATGATCCTTTCATCGTGGTGCCTCTCACCGTTAAATCCGGTAAAGATACGGGCTACCGCCCCCAAGCGGGCGATTATGCGGCAGTGATTGTGGGCAACCGCGTATTCCCCGCCATTGTGGGCGACTTCGGGCCGCGTTTCAAGACAGGTGAGGCATCCCTGCGCCTGTGCAAAGAGGTGAATCCCAAGTCTAGCGTATATGCGCGCGCAGTGTCGGATTTGGGGGTGTCCTATATCATTTTTCCCGGCTCTGCGGAGGAAGAGAAGGGTCCCATTGATTACAATCGCCTCAATTCTCGTATTAGTGAGTTGCTCAACGAAATGGGGGGGCTGGGCGCGGAGGCCCAATTTGTAGAACTTCAGGACACGGTGCCCCCGCTCAATTGATAGTGTACCGGTTAACATGATAACGATTAAGGCGGGGACTTGCGTCCCCGCCTTGTTCTACATACACGTTACAGCACAATATCCATTAAGGACATTAGAAAGAGAAGACACCTTGCACGCCCATGAGGACAGCGTCGCTGTTCTCTGCATCGTATGCCGGGTTGGCGATGTATTGGATGTGAGGCACAATCTTGAAATAATCGTTGATTTGCAGGCTGTACATAGCTTCTGCTACGTATTCACGGTTGTTGTCTGCCGGTGCGCATCCTTTGAACACGCCAAAGGCCACCCCCAAGAAATCATCTTCACGGGAGGGGATGAGTTTCACATTGGCACCGCAGGAGAAGTCGAAGGCATTGCCCAGATCCTGCTTGAAGCCGAAACCGCTGCGGCTGTATACCGTGAGCTTATCGCTCACCGTGTATTCAATGCTGGCGGCCAAACCTGCGTTGTCGTCTCCCGTGCCGTCCAGGTTGTCGATGTGGCGGTAGAAGGGATTGATGCGGAAGGTGGCATTACCATCTGCAAACATGCGGCCGTATTCACCCACAAGCAAGAAGCTGCCGTTGCCCTCGGAGAAGGGGTTATCGCCATAGCCGGTGGCCTCGCGGGAGAAGGCGAACATGGCGTAGCTCTTGCTGTCGATTTCCGCTTGCACCACGGCACCCAAGTTAGCATCGGGTAGCCCCAGCACGGAGGAGTTGATAAAACCATCGTTCGTGAAGCTTGAGAAAGAATCATTGGCAATCCCCACGGCATCAAAATAATTGGTCAGGTTGACCATACCGGCAATGATGCAAACGCGCTTGCCTGCCAGGTATTGCATGAGTGCCAGTTCGGGGATGACACCATCATGCCCGCCGTAGATGTCTGCATGAGGGTAGGTGGCACTACCGAAGGCATCCGTCAGCATCATGTCGGTGCGTGCGGATTCGTGATCCAACCCCCAGGAACCGGAGAATTCCACGCGCAGCCAAGTGCCGCCGTTTACGTCATCTTTAATGAGTCGTTGGTTGAGTTGGGCGTGAATGAGCGCGAGGTTGGCGTTGCTGTGCATCGCGGCATCGGTGTTGTGGCTGTGCCAGTAGCCATAGGCCATATCGACCGCCCACTGGGTGCCGAAACGCTCGTCTGCTTTTACTTTGTAGGAAGGATCGCCCTCTTCAGGTGTGAACATATTGATGCTCTGGAGAATATCTCCTGCCTGAGGCTTTGATGCTTCTTCCGCGAATACCGGCGCGGCGATGAGTCCGGCCAGTGCCAATGCGATTATGTTCTTTTTCATCATGGTTGTGTTTTGGTAGTAAATCCCTAAGGATGGCGGGTAGTTGAGGAATTACTTTTTTTCTTGATTCTTGTGGCATGAGCTGCAATTGCAGCCGCAGTCTCCCCCGCAGGAGCACCCTCCTTTTGAGCGCCTGCGGATGCAGGAGTAGAGCGCGGCTGCTGCTGCCAGGATGAGAATCAGGATGATGATAAGGTCATTCATGGGATAGTTGAGGCTTAAAAGTAGGTTGTTGTTTAGTTGGCTTGTGTGTGACCACGGCGTACAATCATGTAGAGCAGGGCGGCTGCTACCAGACAGGCTATAACCTGGCCTGAAGCAAAGCTACCGGTTGTCACCCACATGCCGAATTGGTATGTGAGGAAAGATACCATGTAGGCCCACAGGCACATGTAGATGATGGCGAACCAGGTCCAACGGGCGCTGTGCATCTCGTTGCGGATAGCACCGCAGGCGGCAAAGCAAGGAGCGCAGAGCAGGTTGAAGAGCATGAAGGACAGGGCACTGATGGTGGTGAATGCACCTGCCGTTTTGATGTTGGCGGCCACACCGGCCTCCTCGCCTTCTTCTTCCGCATCTTCTTCATCTCCGGCACCTTCGGGCAGAGCGTATTCGCTGCCGGTGGCAGCCACGGCATCCCAAAGGCCCACGGTTGCATCGGAGCAGGCGCTGAGCATGGGCAGCAGGTTGGTGGCGCCGGCTTCTTCGGGTGCTTCTTCTTCTGCCGGGGCTTCCTCCTCTCCTGCGGCGGCAGGGGCATAGAGCACACCGAAAGTACCTACTACGTTTTCCTTGGCTACAAGACCGGTCACAGTTGCGACAGCGGGCTTCCACTCGCCCCAGCCTAAGGGGGTGAACAGGGGAGCAAAGCTATTGCCGATAGAGGCGAGCATGCTCTTATCAATAGCGGCGGCATCTTCATCGGTGTTCAGGTATTCCATCTTCCAGTTGTAGTTACTGGAGAACCAGATGAAGGCACAGGCCAGGAAGATAACGGTACCGGCTTTGCGTACGAAAGCTTTGCAGCGTTCCATGGCGCGCATGTTGATATTGGCTGCACGCGGGGTGTGATAGGCGGGCAGCTCCATCACGAAGGGCGTGTAGCTGCCGGCAAACATGTGGGTCTTGCGCAGAATATAGCCGCCCACGATAACGGAGCCAATGCCGGCAAAGTAGGCGATGGTGGCAATGTTGGCATTCTCTCCTACCAAAGCCGCAAAGAGGGCAATGATGGGCAGCTTGGCGCCGCAAGGAATAAAGGTGGTGAGAATCACGCTCATACGGCGGTCTTTTTCATTCTCAATGGTGCGGGTGGCCATCACTGCCGGCACGCCGCAGCCCATAGCTACCAACAGAGGAATGAACGACTTGCCGGAAAGCCCGATGGTGCGGAAAATGCGATCCATCATGAACGCCACGCGGGCCATGTAGCCGCAGTCCTCCAACAGTGCCAGCAGTAGGAAGAGGACCGCCATCTGTGGCACAAATCCCAGCACCGCGCCCACGCCGGCCACAATGCCGTTGGAGATGAGGGCGGAGAGTGCCGGACTGCAATCAAGCGTTACTGTACCCAAGGCTCCCACTCCTACAAAGAGCAGGCTCAGGATGAAGTACCATGCTACGTAGCTGGTGCGATTTACACGCCCATCAAGCTTGAACGGATTGAAACTGAAACGCTTGGGTGCGCTGCCGTACTTATTGGCCCCTTTGTGGCCGGGCAGGGCAATACAGGCAAGCTGCAAGAGTACATTGATTCCCAGCAGTACGACCATGAGCACGGTGTGTGCCATTCCGGGCAGGTGCGGGCACATGTATTCCAGTACAAAGGGGGCGATGATGAGATATACCCAAAGGCCGTTGAGCCCCAAATCGTGCAGACGTCGCAGGGTGATGGGGAAGATGAAGCAAAGAGCCAGCACGGTGCTGAGCATGACCATGCTGTTCAAATCTGCCGGGGTGTTGCCGATAAAGCCTCCCAGCCATGCGGGTACTACCTCGCCGAAGAGTACATCATTGGCCCAAGCCGTGCCCCAATCGCCGATGGTGGAGATGGAGATATGGTAGATAGCCCACATCACCGCTACGAAAATGGCAAGGCCGGCCACGCGATGTGTCAGGATGGCATCGAGCTTGTTGGAGAAGCTATTGCCCACTTTACCCTTGCTCACGGCCTGCGGGATGATGGAGGTGATGGCATCGTAGCGACCGGCGGCAATGATGGAGGCAATGTCATCACCCATCTCTTTTTCCAAGTTCAGCCGCACCTCCGCAATCTCGTGCCTTTCCTGGGGTGTCTTGTCGGCGATGACTTCTGCATCATCTTCCAACAGTTTGATGGCGGTCCAGCGGTCGCAGTGCAGCTTGGCTTCCAATGCGCTGATGCCGCTTTCTACCGCAGGACTGAAGGATAGAGGCTTAGGGGTGTATTCTTTGTCGTTGAGAATCTGCTCAATGAGTGCATCTGTACCTGTTTGGTGCAGTGCGCTGACTTTGATGACGGGGCAACCCAAGGCCTTACTCAGTACATCGGTATCGATTTTATCGCCGCGTTGCTCTGCCAAATCAATCATATTAAGTGCTACAACCATGGGTACGCCCGTTTCAGCCAACTGACTGGTCAGGTACAGATTGCGTTCCAAATTTGTGGCATCTACTACGTTGATGACCATATCCGGCTGTTTGTCCAGCAGGTAGTGCCGTGTCACCATCTCCTCGGGAGTGTACGGAGAAAGCGAATAAATACCCGGTAAGTCCAGTACCTCTACTTCTTCGTGCTCTTTCAATCGCCCGCCTTTGCGCTCTACTGTCACGCCGGGCCAGTTGCCTACATATTGATTGGCACCGGTCAATTCGTTGAAAAGTGATGTCTTGCCACTGTTCGGGTTGCCTGCTAATGCTATCGTTCGTTTCATGTTCACTAAAACTAACTTTTGCTTAAATAAAAATCATACCAGCTCAATGCGCGCTGCTTCAGCCTTGCGCAACGACAACTCATAGCCGCGTACCGTGATTTCCAGCGGATCTCCCAGTGGCGCTACTTTGCGAATTCTTACTTCTGTCCCCTTGGTGAGCCCCATGTCCAAAATGCGTTGGCGTAGTGAGCCCGTTCCTGTCACTCTCGCCACCTTGACGGTCTGCCCGGCTTTCGCATCGCGCAGGGTGGTGGCGTCGGTTGTGTTAGATTTCATAAGTTAGGTAAAACTAATTAGGTCGCGCCAATGTTAATGCGGACTAACTATTTTGTCAAGAGATTTTTTGAAGTTTAGGAAAAATTGACAAAAAAAGTCGTATAGAGAAAGGCAAAAAAAATGCGCAAGTGACGTAGAGTAGGGCGAAAGAGAGACAAGTGCGCGTATAATTTCAATAAATTCTTGCTAATTGCGAGCATAGCAGGTAGTATGGGCGGGCGCATGAGTGCAGAGCGGAACGAGAAGATAGATCTGAAAGGACAAGGAGCAGATGGTGGAGTGCAAACAGTAGTGACACCACAAGCTCCCGGCGTGGAAAAGAGTTTATTGTCCATGATGACGATAGACCCCACCAACATTGTGTCCCAGTGCATATCGGACGGCATGACCTCGGACTACTTCTACGTGCCTGCTCACCGCATCCTGTGGGAGATTTTCCGCGCTCGATATGAAAAGGGCGTACCTATAGACACGACCTCCGTCGCGCAGGAGCTCGCAGACAGCAAGCGATTGGAAGCCGTGGGTGGCCATGCCGGCTTAGTAGATATTTTCACCTTCGCCACCACAACGGCGCTTTATAAGACGCATTTTGAGACCCTCAAGGAAAAGTACATCCGCCGCGCAATCATACAGACTGCCAACATCGCCACCCAAGCAGCCTACACCAGCGAGGCTGAGGTAGAATCCCTGCTGGATCAGACGGAACAGTCCGTGTTGCAGATTCGCCAAAGCGCCTCCAAGGGTGAGGAATGGAGCTTGAAGCGAGACATTGAGATGGCAGTGACCAACTTGGAGCGCATGATGAGCACCAAGGGAGAAATCTTGGGGCTTTCTACGGGCTACCCGAAGATGGATAAGATGATAAACGGGCTGAAAGGTGGCGAACTTTTCGTTATTGCGGCTCGTCCGTCCATGGGTAAGACCTCTTTCCTGCTCAATATCATTGAGCACTTGGCTCTGGATTTGAAGAAACCTGTTCTTGCATTCTCCTGCGAAATGCCCAGCGTGCAGCTGGTAGAGCGTTTGCTCTACGCCCGCAGCGCGGTGAGCAAGCAGAAGCTCATTGCCCAGCAGGGCAAGCTCTCGCCGGATGATATGAAACGTTTCACTGTAGCCATGAATGAGCTTCGCGCCAGCAAGCTGGTGATAGATGATACCGCCGCCATTTCTATCTCCGAACTGCGAGCCAAGGCACGCCGCGTCATGCGCGACCACCCCGATTTGTGCGCCATCGGTATCGACTATCTGCAGCTCATGCGCTCGCACACGAAGCAGGCTCAAAACAGCCGTGAGCGTGAAATCGCAGAAATCTCCGGTGGCCTCAAGAGCTTGGCAAAAGAGCTCAATCTGCCCATCATTGTGCTGGCACAGCTGAATCGCGGCCCGGAAAACCGCACGGGTAAGAACAAAGGAACCCCCATGATGAGTGACCTCCGTGAATCCGGTGCTATTGAGCAGGACGCGGATATGATTGGCCTCCTCTACCGCACGGCCTACTACGCAGAAGATGATGAAGAACGCGAAAGCGTGGGGTCTGATGCAAACTTAGCACTGGCCAAGAACCGCAATGGCCCTACGGGCGATGTGCCCCTTACCTTCATTGCCGAGCTCATGCGCTTTACCACACGCATCCCGCGTGAGGATGAGGAAGAAAGTTAGCTCGCATAAAACGGCACCGACAAAGCAGAGTTTAACTGCCTGTTCGTGCCGTTTGCAATATAATCAATCGTAGCGCTTATTCAGGGTTGCTTCCCATGACCCAGCGGTAAAAATTGCAGCCCACAAAGTTGCCTAAGACGATGGCAAGGTAGAAGAGGAGGATGGACAACCAGTTTTGCTGCCAGTATGCCAGCGGGGCTGCCATATAGTAAAAGGCATCTGCAATGCAGTGGGGAAAACCACAGAGAATAAAGAGAGGTACACCGATGAGCAGGGGCAGGTTGTTACCTTTGCGGGCAAAGGTGACAGCTGTTGTCATGATAAAGCCACAGCCTATAGATAATAGGCCACCGCGCCAAATACCCACGTTCAAGCGAGATTCCAGTATGGTTTGGGCGCTTTCTTGGATGGGCATGGCAGAGCATCGCGCCAGCATGGCAATGAGCCAGCAGCCGATGATGTTGCCCAGAAGAATTTGCAGAATCCGGACTTTTTCATGCCGGGTGATAAATCCTGCCGTGCCTGTGTAGAGTAGAAGTTTGTAATTGACAACCCCCAGCAAAGCAAAGGCGAATAGGATGCTGCCAAACATTTCCCTCGTGCTTTCAAATTCTATACCATTGTTTCTTCCGGCCAGATAGCCAAAACCGGCTATTCCTACAAATACCCCGGAAAGCAGCGAAGATTTGAAAACTTGCATTGTGTTCATACGCGATGCATTGCTATGCTATCATATCGTATTGTTGAGGAAAAGTAAAATGATACAAAAAAATGCAGGAGCACCTGTTTGTGGTGCTCCTGCGTTGAAAGAGGTGTCCTTTATGTGAAGCTCTTAGGCTTCAGCGGGAGTCTCGGTCGTTTCGGCTGCGGGTGCCTCGGTCGTGGAGCCGGTACCGGTGGTGGTAGCGGGAGCCACGGGGGCGCTCAGCTGGGGAAGATCGATGATTTCAATCAGGCCCATGGGTGCGCTGTCCGTCTTGCGCTGACCCAGCTTGACGATGCGGCAGTAGCCGCCCTGACGATCCTTGGTAGCCTCTGCCACTACGCTGAAAAGCTTGGCCACAACCTTGGGCTGGGGCAGGGTGGCAAGTGCTTGGCGGCGAGCATGCAGGGAGCCATTCTTGCCGAGGGTGATGAGCTTCTCCACATAGGGACGAAGCGCTTTGGCCTTGGCGAGAGTGGTGACGATGCGACCATTGCTGATGAGGCTGCAAGCCTGGTTGGCAAGAAGAGCCTTACGATGGGAAGCCGTGCGCTGAAGCTTGGCTTTTTTTACTCCGTGTCTCATGATATGTTATGTGTATGATGTTGATTTGAAAATAAGTAGATGTGGCTTTATTCGTCGAAGTCGTCTTCGTCGTCAAAGCCGTATGCCTCGATGTTCTGGCTGATAAGAGCCTGCAAATCGGTGGCGCGGTTGGTTTCATCGGCAGTATCGCGCAGACGGGATGCAGAGGTGGGAGCTGCAAGCAGTTTGGGATCGAACTGCATGCCCAGGGACAGACCGTGCTGTACAAGTTTCTCCTTAATCTCGTTGAGGGACTTCTTACCGAAGTTGCGGTACTTGAGCATCTCACCTTCCGTCTTCATGGCCAGCTGACCCACAGTGGTGATATTGGCGTTGTTCAAGCAGTTGGCAGCACGCACAGAAAGCTCGATTTCGTTCACGCTCATGTTGAGCAGCTTGCGGAGCTGAGCTGTGTTGGCATCTTGATCTGCACCGGCAGATTTATCGAACGCCACGCGGCGGCTGTCGCTGTCCACGAACACATCCAAGTGGTGGCGCATGATGCTGGCGGCCTGCAGCATAGCATCCGAGGGGCTTATGCGGCCGTCCGTCCATACATCAAGCACAAGCTTGTCGAACTCCGTCATCTGGCCCACACGAGCGTTGTCCACGGCGTACTTCACGCGGGTCACGGGGGAGAAGATAGAGTCAATCGGAATCACGCCGATGGGGCGATCCTTGTCGTTGTTGTCATCGGCGGTGTAGAAACCACGGCCTACGTTTACTTCAAAATCGCAGTCGAAGATGGTGCTCTGATCCAAGTGGCAGATGACTTGATCCTTGTTCACCACGCTGTACACATGGTCTTCCTGGATATCCCCGGCGGTGACTACACCCTGCTTGGTGACGCGCAGGGAAAGTGTGCGGGGTTCCTTGCCGTGGTGTACAAACTTAATCTTCTTGAGGTTGAGGATAATCTCCGTCACGTCTTCCACCACGCCGGGCAGAGAGGTGAACTCGTGCTGGGCACCGGCGATACGCACGCTGGTGATTGCAGCACCCTCCAAGGAGCTGAGCAGCACGCGGCGCAGGGAGTTGCCGAGCGTGTGGCCAAAGCCTGTTTCGATAGGCTCAGCGATGAAGGTGATATGGTTGGGGTCTTCCGGATCCTCGATACGCTTGAGGGTGTTCGGAATTTCGAAATGGGCCAACTGAATGACCTCCTTCTCTTCTTTCAGTTCTTCAGACATAGTATTTTTTGGTTGGTCGGGTTTCCCTCTATGCGAGCTCCGCTTCTTGTGAAAAAGAGGACCAACGACCGATTTTGGTAAACTCGCGCGCAGCGCAGATTACACGCAATTTGTTCATATTGCAAGCCTTTTTTCGAAAAATTGTCATAAACGGAACTAAAAACACCAAATAACGCCAAAAACAAAGTAATTTTCTTTTTTGCTTTTGCGCGCGCGGCGCACGTGGTAAAATGTGGTAGATAAAATTTTACCCGACAATGCAGGTTACAATTCATCGACAAAAAGAGCAGTGTTTTTACGAATTGGGGCGTGAATGGTACGGGCGAGAAGTGACCCCACCCTATCGCTATCGCCTTACTCTTACAGATGCAGGTTTGCTTTTTGAGGCAGGACGCGCAGAAGCTGCCGCTATACACCCAGATGCCAAGCTCGGCTGTTTTCAAGAGGAATTATGGCGCTATGATGTAGCAGAATTTTTTATAGCCAATGCCGATGCAAGCCGATATTTGGAAATGAACCTCAGCCCCAATGGTGCATGGTGGGGATGCGTTTTTAGTGCTCCTCGTGTGGTGGATGCTGCGGCTTCGGCTCTCTTGCGGGTAGGGCAAACGAGTGGTTGTGCCTCATCGGATGGGTGGAATGCCTCTCTCCTGTTGCCCAAGGATGTGTTGGAGTCACTGGGCTTGTCCCCTGAAAATTGCCGCTTGGCTGTGTGCTCTGTGCTGGAGGCTCCGGAATACATCTACCTCACCACGGCAGATGCTTGCGATACGCAGCCGGATTTCCACCGCCCGGATTTGTGGAGCCAACCCATTTTGAATTGAATCTCCGCCGAACGTTTTGATGCAACTTGGCAGGTGAGCACTCCTTGGCTCACCTGTTTTTTTTGTCCTTTTCTTGCAAAAAAATAAAAAAATTGTAATTCGGGGGTTGACCTTGACGGAATCTATGTTAATATGCTCTCACGTATGCACGGCGATTTAGAAAAATTTGTAAAAGCTGGTAAAATTCCCGCAGATTTCGCAGCCCGACTTGATAAATTCTCCCCCGGTCAGTATGTGATGCACCCTGAATGGGGGGTGGGTAAGGTGGAGGCTTGGTCTCTCACCAAGCAGAAGGTGAAGATTAACTTTGAAAAAAATCCTGCCTATATCATGGGCCTGAAGCTGGCGTACAATCAGCTTACCCCCATTCCTGCCGGTCACTTCCTTATTTCCTGCTATGATGACCCCGCCGGTTGCCGTGCCAAGGCGGAGGATAAGGATACGGTGCTGGATTTTATTGCCTATGTGTTGGAGAATAATCTCTCTCTGCGCGAGGGCGTGGACGAAGTACTGGAGATGCAGCCGGAGGATTTGGAAAAATATCTGAGTGGCCGCATCATTCCGGAAGAGAACTGGAAGACATGGTGGGAGAAAGCCCGCGTGGCAATGCGCGATACTCCCCGTTTCCGTCTGCCCACCAAGCGCGGCGAGACTATCACCACCCGCAACGCAGCCTCTGCTGCAGAGGCTCTTCTTTTGGACTACAAAGCGGCCAACACCTTGGAGGCTTGTGTGCGTATTTTGGATATGGCTCATTTGGATGCCCTCGAAGGCGAGTTCTCCATTGTGGCAAGCCTCATCTCCAACATGGAGAAAGATATTGAAAAAGATCATACTGAGCCCCAACATGTGCTGGAGCTCATCATCATCCGTGATGAAATCTTGGAGACGGTGGCCGGCAATGATGCCTCCCGCGAGAAGTTGGACGTGGCTCTCACTGCAGAGGGCGTGAGCAACTTCACCACTCTGGCTGATAAGTTGCAGACCATCACCTCTGAGAAGCTCGTGACTTACATCGGTGAGCTTTCGGCCACTCGCCAGCGCAAGGTTTACGAAGCTCTGGTAGAGGCATATCCGGAGAGCTGGCAGGCCTATGCCACCAACATTTTCCTCTTCGGTGGTGCCAAAGTGACTGCACCGGCAGCTGATTTCATCCTTTCTAAGGATGGTAAGGAACAACTGTTTGCAGATATTGTCAATGGCATTTCCCGCCAGAATCTCAGTCCGGATGTGTTGATTTGGATTTGCCGCGAGCGCAATGGCTTAGCCAAGGAGGTCGTAGACCGCACCAAGATGGCTCTTGGAAGTGCTATTATCACTGCAATCGAGCGTGATAGTGCAGATGGAGGACCCAACCGCGCCCTGCGTCTGCGCAACCTGCTCGTGGATGACAAGGATTTGGCACCCGATTTGGTGACCGGTATCTCCGAGTTGGAAGCACGTCCCTTCGCCAAGTCTCTGTACGATTCCTCTGTGCTGCCGGATCTGGATCGCAATCTCCTGCTGGCCAACATGATGAAGGTTCATCCTACCTTGCAGGAAATTGTGCTTTCCCGCACACAAACCAAGGAAAAGCAGAGCATGTTCGTATCTCTGCGTTCCTTTGCTGCACGCAAGGCCGAGTACGAGGATATCATCAACGTGCGCATTCCCAAGAACAAGCATGACTTGGAAATCACCCGTGCAGAAGGTGACCTGCGAGAGAATGGTGGCTATCAGGACGCAAAAGCGACTCGCCAAGTGTTGCTGCGCCGCTCCGAAGAACTCTCCCGCTTGCTCTCTCAGGCAGAGCCCACGGATTTCCGCAACGTGTCCTGTGAGGAGACGGGCATGGGTACACAGGTGACTTTCGTGACGGACAAGGGCGAGGAAGTGGTGTACACTATCTTGGGCGCATGGGACTCCATCCCCGAGGAACACGTCGTTTCCTACAGCTCTCGCTTGGGTAGCAAGTTGATTGGCTACAAAGTGGGAGATAGCCTGCGTCTGCCTGTTTCCATGGGTGGTGAGCAGGTGAAGATGACTATCAAGTCCATCGCCCCCGCTCCCAAGGAGCTCATTTACCCGGATTCCGAGATTCCCGAGTAAAGCGCGGCTCGCAAGCGTTCGTATCATTTTCAGCACCGTCCGGATTTTTCGTGAATCCGGGCGGTGTTGCCGTTGGGGCGGGGCTCACAGATATCGGCTGAGCGCTTCTTTCAATTGCTGGCGAGCGCGGAATATCAGGCTCTTGGTGGCAGATACACTCGTATCCAGTATGTGGGCTATTTCTTCATAACTCATCTCCTGGAATCTGCGTAGTTGCACGGCCATGCGGGCCTTTTCCGGCAGGGCATCCAATGCCTTGTCTACTTGCTCTCTCAATTCCTGTTGAAGCAAAGCCGCTTGCGGCGAGCTGCCGTGGTAATCCTCCTGCGCCGGAAAAGAAGATTGTCCCTCATGCTCATCAAGGGAGAAAAACGGCTTGCGTTTACGCCGCCTGCTTTCATTGAACACCAGGTTTTTGGCAATGGTGAAAAGCCACGTGGTGAATTGCGCACCGGGTTCGTAGGTGTGTGCACCCTTCCACACGCGGATAAAGGTGCGCTGGGTGATGTCTTCTGCATCAGCGGAGTTGCCCATCATGCGGTAGGCAAATGCATACACCGCTTTTTGGTGGCGAGCAATCAATTCACGCATCGCGCTCTCGCTCTTTTCTTGGCAAAGCAGCACCATCAACTCCTTGTCCCGGGTGTCTTCACTGTGCTGCTCTCCATGTTGCATACTCTACAGATAAACCCCGGAAAAGAATGGCTGTTGCAATAAAATTGTTCGTGCGCAATGAATTATTTTTTGTGCTCGCCTTGGGAGCGGATAAAATCCACTTCCTTGCGCAAAATGGAACCCACGCGGTGCTTTGCCAAATACACCTGCGCGATGCTTACACCGAGGGTGCGCCTCACCTCGCCGGCGCGAATGCCCCGCAGAACATTGTAGTCGAAAATCTGGAACTGCCGGGGCGATACTTTCATCTTCACCCGTTCGATAGCGGCTTTCATGATGTTGCTTTGCCACTCTCTTTCCCAGATTTTATCAAAGCTTTCGCTGCCGGAATACGGTATCTCATCCACCGGGTCGTAACCGGTCTCCGGGTCTGCTTGTAGAATCCCGGCTTCTTTTTTGCGGTTGCGGAACTGGTCGTTAATTCGCCAACGGGTGATGTTCCAAAGCCACGATTTGAATGAGCCTTTCTCAGGGTTATACAACCCCTTGCGGCTTTGCTTGGCTATGGTCAGCACCGTTTCCTGCACTACATCCCATGCCTCGTGTTCTTTCAGCCCGGCTTTGATGGCCACGGCATAGATGAGCCGCCAATAAGTGCGGTAAAACTCATCCCAGCTCTTTTGGTCTTGCCAGTCTTGCAGCCGCAGAATGAGACTGCGCCGCGTGCGAGCTGCATATTGCTCCAGCTCGCTCTCGGGTGCCATTTCAGTCTGCTCGTACGCTTCCTCCGACATCTTGGCGCATGTTATCATATTTTTTGTATGCTTGCAAGACGGAAGAATGGATTGTACCCAAGAGAATAATATAATGTTATTTCGTAAGAGCCCTCTCCATCAAACTGCTGTGTTAATGACCACGGCGGTTGAGGTAGAAGTGCAGAGCCAATTTGAGCACGGAAGTGCGGTCGATATTGTGGGCAATCGCAAAGCGTTCCATGCGGTCGAAAAGCTCCTTGCGGCAGCGGAAGGTAATCATGTGTTCGCGTGTCATGCACGCATTGTGCACCAAATTCCTCGGTGCAGCAAGATAAGTTAGTGTAAAACGCTCTAATTGTAGAGCGCTTCGCACAACTTATTGCCAGTTGGTCATTTCGTGGAATTGTGAAATGCGGTCGGCCAGCTCTCTGCGGGAAAGAGCAAAGAGCGAGATGGTGCCGAATTTTTCGCACACGGCGCCGGCCACCACCGTTGCGATGGCTACGCCTCGTTTCATGTCTTCCCAGTCCGGCTTGCCGCCATTCAGGCATCCCGTGAGGTAACCTGCCAAGGCACCCATATACGAATCACCTGCGCCGGTGGGGTCTTTGGGGTGTTGCAGCGGCCATGCGGGACAGCGGAAGATGCGCATTCCCTCGTCGTCGGTGCGGTGAAACAGCGTGGAGCCGGCACTGCCGTGTTTCACAATAGCGTAGCGAGGCCCGGCGGCCAGCAGCTTTTCTCCCGCCACCAACGAATCATCAGTCTGCGCCCAGCATTGCGCCTCCTCATCATTCATCAGCATCATGTCTACCGATTGCAACAACTGCTGCGCGTAGTCCGGCTCGCGCTCCAACCAGGATTTCATCGAATCCGCCATGCGGAAAGTAGCGTGGGGACATTGTTGCAGCATGCGGCATTGCAAGCGCGGGGTCACATTCGTTGCCACCGCGATACTGCATTCCTGCAGAGCAGGGGGGAGCTGCATCTTCCAATGCTCCTGCACCCCCTCAACTCGGCTCACCGTGGTACGCTTGTTCATGTCCTCCTCATACTTGCCCGTCCACGCAAAAGTTTGCCCCTTTTCCCGCGCCACATGCTGCATGCTTACCCCGCGGACTTCGAGCGCTTTTTCCCAAGCATCCGGGAAATCATCTCCCACCACACCTACCATGTCCATTTGATTGGTCATCAAGCGTGCAGCCAATGCCGCATACGGTGCCGAGCCCCCCAGAACCGAGCTTACTTGCCCACCGGGTGTTATCAGCGTGTCGATGGCTATCGTGCCGTAAATCAGTGCGCGCCCGTTCACAGTGTACCTCCTTCCAACAGGGTGAGCAAATCTGCCTCGCCTATGATGGGAATACCCAACTTGGCCGCTTTATCACGTTTGGAACCTCCGCCTTCACCCGCCACTAAATAATTGGTGTTTTTGGTGACAGAGCCGGTCGCTTTGCCGCCGGCTGCGGCAATTTGCTTCTCGAACTCCGGCCGGGGTCGACTCAGAGCGCCTGTCAGCACAAAGGTGAGCCCACTCAATGGCCCCTCGGCTTGCTGTGCCATGTTTTCCACATAGCCCTCGGAAGTTGGGTTGAGTTCTAATGTTGCCAGTGTTCTGAGCACGGCCTGCCCGGCAGCCGATTGAAAATAAGCCAGTAATTTGCGGGTGGATACAGAGCCAATCGGATTGGTGAACTTCAGCTTGTTGGCACCATCTTCCTCCAACGCTACATAACCGCGCGCGGTGAATGCCGCAGCGGCAGCGGTTAAATCATTTTTCAAGGCGCTTTGTTGCACCAAAAGCTCATCTTTGTTTTGGCCTTTGTTGCTGCGGGCTTTGGGATTCAGGGCGTTGAAAGCTTCTACCCCTTCCTCCAACCGCACGAGTAAGTGCAGAAAATCGCCGGTAGCCAGACTTACCAAGTCTTTGTGGTATTTGGCGGTAGTGCGCGCTGTCACATTTCCAATTGTGGGGATACCGAAGGCGGTGAGCCAGCGTTCCAGCGGGAGGGAGCGGGCTTTGTCGAGGGCGGCGAGTGCCTTGGCGGCGTTTTTCTCACCGAATCGGCGTGGCTCCTCATCGGTGCCGAGGTTGAGAGCCCCCAGCTGCTCCACGCTGAGGGAGAACAAATCCAGAGGAGATGAGATGAGCGCGCGGTTTACCAGCGCTTCTGCCACCGTGCCCCCCAAATTTTCGATATCCAGCGCCTCGCGTCGGCAGAAATAGGTGGTGCGCATGGCGGCTTGGGCGGGGCAGGTAAAATTGGTGCATCGCCAAGCGACTTGACCATCTTCTTGGGCAATGGGGGCTCCGCAGCTGGGGCACACACCGCCCACAGCATCGTACAAGCTGTACGGCACAGCATCAGCCGGGCGCTTGTCCTTGACCACATGCACCACCGCAGGGATGATTTCCCCGCTCTTTTCCATGAGCACCGTATCACCAATGCGGATGTCCTTGCGCTCTATTTCATCCTGGTTGTGCAGGGTGGCGCGCGATACTGTGGTGCCGGAAAGCTGCACGGGTTCCAGCTCCGCCACAGGGGTGAGCACGCCTGTGCGGCCTACTTGAATGCTGATGTTGAGAAGACGCGTTTCTTTCTGCTCCGGCAGGTATTTGAACGCAGCAGCCCAGCGCGGGGCGCGAGCCGTGCTGCCCAAGGAGTCTCGCAGGTCGAATGCATCCAGCTTGATGACAGCGCCATCGGTGCCGTAGCCTAAATCCTGGCGCAGTACATTGATGCGCTGAACTGCCTCCCGCGTTTCCTGCAACGAATCCGCATAGATGATGGGCCGATTGCGGGGGATACCCATGCTATCAAGCAAGCGGGTGAAATCCTCCGTGGTGTGCAGTTCCGGCCCTTGGTATACGCCCAGCCCATGCGCCAGAAAACGCAGCGGGCGGCGTGCCACTTCCTCTGCATCCAACAGCTTAATCGTGCCGGCTGTGGCATTGCGCGGATTGGCAAACGCCGGCAGACCATCGGCATCTCGCTCAGCGTTGAGCCGGTCGAAATCGGCGGAGGGCATGTAGATTTCCCCGCGCACCTCCAACAGCTCCGGAGCACCGAGCGGCAGGGTGAACGGTACACTGCGAATCGTACGCACATTCTCCGTGATGTCATCACCCGTGTGCCCGTCTCCGCGCGTTGCGGCATAGGCCAACCTACCTTGGCGGTACAGAAGCGTCACCGCGCAGCCATCAATTTTGGGCTCAATCGTTACGCGGGGGCTTTCCTGCCCCAATTGGCTGACCAATCGGGTGTAAAAATCCACTAGCTCGGCATCCGTCTCCCCTTGCTCAGGCTTGTGTTCAAAAATATCATCAATGCTCTGCATGGGGGCAGGGTGGGTTACTTTGCGAAAACCCTCGCTCAAATCGTTACCTACGCGCTGCGTAGGAGAATCCGGGGTGATAAACTCCGGGTGAGCAGCCTCCAATTCTTCAATTTCGCGGTAGAGCTTATCGTACTCCGCATCGCTGATTTCCGGCTGCGCTTGGGCATAATACAGCTCGTTGTTGTGGCGTACAATGCGGCAAAGCTCCGCGTATCGCTCGGCCGTGCTTGGCTTGGGCTGTTGTTGGCTGTCGGCAAATTCAAAGAGATCCATATCCGAATACGCGCATCATACCACACGCGCCTCTGCGCGGTCAATCCTGCGCTAAGGCATTGACTCAAAAATCCGGTCACCGAACGGAATCGTCTCAAGGAGGAGACCTCGAAACACGAATGCCTCATCATTCTGGCTACTCGATATCCATGTGTCTCATAAAATGAGGAAATAAGCAATTGTAGGGTTGCCTGATGCTAACAAACAACATGAGAAAAAGAACACCGGCGCGAGCTATGAATGATCGAGCCGTTCAACGATTATTGGCAAAATACGCAAAAGAAGAAAATGCGATTGTGACAGTGGCTGTATGCGTGAGCAAGGAGTGTGATTCAACGGCATTGGCTGTGAGCTTGCCGAGTGAATACTATGAGAAGAAAAGAGAAATTCAAATCCTTGCTCGTCAGGAAACGGGAGCCGGATTGTTAAGAGCCCTTCATTCTCCCTCGTGGAGGGAGTACGGTAGAGATGAGGATATTGACTATGGTCGCGTGAAAAGCTTTGGCATGAGAAACAGGGAGTTTATCCTGCATCCCGAGACGGAAGAACGCGCATTGATATCGCATTTGGCTTACACGAAAGCCAGACGTATGTTGATACATGAAGATTCGGTCTGCGGGAACTACCATAATATCACCGAATGGAAGCTGATGCTCAAAGATATGGAAGATGACGGCCATGGAAAGGAAAGTTGGGATGCTTTGGGACTGCGAGCCAAATTTACCAATCGATACCGCTCGTACATGTTATGGTCTATGCTGCGTAGTATAGGTATCAACAGGGTTGATTTAAATGATGAACATGGAGTCGACTATCTGGCAAATAAAGGGGATGAGCTGCATATCAAGCTGGACAATAATGCCGATTTGCTTGCAGCAGTCGAGCATAATCGCTGGGTAGTTCTTGGGTGTTTTACATATAGAGAGTGTATTTTTGGTTTTGGTGAATTAGTGAAACCATCTCTCATTCAGAAAATCACCTTTTTTGTGCCCTCATCTTGTCGCATTTAATTTTGCCACTCTCACAAGCGTGTCAGGAACACATATTTTCCTTGCACTTAGCTGGGAGTAAGAGTATAATCCTTCGGACGCCATCTCAGCGTTCGCATCCGCCCAGTCATCAACACCAAACATTTACATTTTCGCAATGGACTTTATCTCAACCAACGTTGCTGCCCTCTCGCCCTCCCTGACGCTTGCTGTGACTAACCGTGCCAAGGAGATGAAAGCCAAGGGCGAGCAGGTATACGGTCTTGCCGGTGGCGAGCCCGATAAGGATACGCCCGATAACATTAAGCAGGCTGCCATTAAGGCTTTGGAAAATGGCGCTACCAAGTACACTCCCTCCGTGGGCTTGCCCCAGCTGCGCCAGGCTATCAGCGAAAAGCTCAAGCGCGACAACGGCTTGGATTATACTCCCAACCAGATTTGTGTGACATCCGGCGCTAAGCCTGCCGTGTACAGTGCTCTGCGAGCCACCATCAGCGAGGGGGACGAGGTTATCATCCCCTCTCCCTACTGGGTAAGCTACCCCTCCATGGTGCAGCTTTGCGGCGGTACTCCCGTGTTTGTAGAGACTAAGCCTGAGAATGGTTGGAAGATTACGGCCGAAGAGTTTGCAGATGCCATGACTCCTCGCACCAAGATGATTATCCTGACTACGCCGCACAACCCGACCGGTGCTGTATACAGCGAGGAAGAACTGCGCGCTATCGGTGAAGTTGCGGTGGAGGAAGACATCCTCATCATGGCCGATGAAATTTATGAGCACCTTATCTACGGAGATGAGAAACATGTTTCCATGGCTTCTCTTTCCAAGGAACTCTATAATCTGACCATCACTATCAATGGTTTCTCCAAGGGCTATGCCATGACCGGCTGGCGCCTTGGTTACTCTGCTGCCCCGGTAGAAATTGCCAACGCAATTAAGCTTATTCAGGATCATACCGCTTCCAATGCTACGACTTTCTGCCAGTATGGCGCTATCGAGGCGCTCAGCGGAGATCAGTCTTTCATTGATGACTTGCGCGAGGAGTACGATTTCCGCCGCCAGTATGTATATGGTCGCCTGAGCCAGATGCCCAAGATTAAGGTGGTGGAACCCAAGGGTGCTTTCTATTTCTTCATTGACACAACGGAGTTGGGACTTGGCTCTCTGGATTTGTGTGAGAAGTTGCTGGAACGCTACAAGGTAGCGGCTGTTCCCGGTATTGCATTCGGCAACGATAAGGCTATCCGCATTTCCTACTGCACCTCACTGGATGTCCTCAAGGAAGGTCTCGACCGCTTGGAGGAATTCTGCAAGAAGGCATAAGCTGCTAACTCCTGCGGGAATTTATGTTTATCACTCGCTCGGCTCTGTTTGCCGGGCGGGTGTTTTTCTTTTTTCACCAGTGTCATTTGTTCATCAAACCGCAGAGCAGGGCATTATAGGATTGACATGCGGGGGACATGGTGCTATAAAAGGGGCGTTCGCTATGCTTCAGGAGTATTTTTCAGCATTCATTCAGTTGGTGGCCGGTTTTGGATTCGCCGGGCTCATTATTATCTTGAGCGTTATCTTCGGGCGCCGTGCCAAACTGCGCAATCCTTCCCACATTCCCTACGAATGCGGTAATGTGCCTGAGGGCGATGGTGCGCCTGCTTTCTTCTCCATCAAATATTACATGGTGGCTATTTTGTTCCTCGTGTTTGATTTGGAGGTTATTTTCCTGTATCCGTGGGCCTTGGGATTCAAAGATATTGTGGTGAACAATGGTGCAGCTTTTGCCTCCATGACGATTTTCATAGCCGTGCTCATGGTAGCCTACCTTTATGCTTGGGCCAAGGGTGTCATCGTATGGCACCGTAACCCGGCTCCGCGCCGTTGAGACGGAGAGGCCGTTCTCCATGAAAAATGTGTTGGCTCTGTCGGCAGCGTGAGACTGCGACAGAGCCTCTTTCTTTTACTCCACCCCCTTTCCCCAGAAAAAGTTAAGATGAAAAGCACAGCTGCTTCGCGACAAGAGTTTTTGAAATCAACCCTGCAAGAACGCATCCTGATACTGGATGGCGGTATGGGGACGATGGTGCAGAAGCACCGCTTGCAGGAGGCGGATTATCGCGGTTCTCGCTTTGTTGATACGCGGGCATATCCCTGCGATTTGAAAAATAACAACGATGTGCTTCCCCTTACCCAGCCACAGCTGCTCCGCAGTATTCACGATGCCTACTTTGCGGCGGGCTCGGATATGGTGAGCACGTGCACGTTCTCTGCCACAAGTATTGGGCAGCATGAGTTCTTTCATCTTGCTGCTCCGGGACTGCACAACCAAGCATACTACGAAGGGGTGCTTGCTGATGAAAAGTTGGCCGCCATCGTGCGAGAATTAAACTTAGCGGCCTGCCGCATCGCTCGTGAAGCAGCCGATGCCGCCGAGGAACGCGAGAAGCGCACCTGCTTGGTGGCCGGTTCTATTGGCCCGATGGCTGTTACCGCCTCTCTTTCGCCCGATGTGAATGACCCCGGATACCGTGCGGTTAATTTCGACCAATTGCGCCGCGCTTATCGTGAGCAAGTGCTGGCTCTGGTAGAGGGCGGGGTGGATGTGTTGCTGCTGGAAACGATTTTTGACACACTCAATGCCAAAGCGTGCCTGTTTGCCATAGATGAATTGCGGGAGAGCATGGAACTGCCCCCGGTGATGATTAGTTTCACCATTACTGATAAAGCCGGGCGTACCCTTTCGGGGCAGACTGTGGAGGCATTCTGGAATTCCGTGCGCCACGCAAAGCCTCTTTCCATCGGTATTAATTGTGCGTTGGGGGCTGATTTGATGCTGCCTTTTGCCCGTGAACTATCTGCTCTGGCTGATTGTGCTGTCAGCATGTACCCCAACGCCGGTCTGCCGGATCCGCTCAGCCCAACCGGCTATGCACATAGTGCTGCACACATGGCGGAGATTCTGCGACTTTATGCTCAAGAGGGGTTGCTGAACATGGTGGGGGGGTGCTGTGGTACCACTCCGGAATATATTGCTGCCATGCGTGAGGCTGTGGCAGGATTTGCACCGCGTGTTATCTCAAGCCGACCGGCCGGGGGGACCATGCGCTTATCCGGTTTGGAACCACTCAGTCACAATCGGGCTGATGGTACGCTTTTTATCGGAGAGCGCTGCAACGTGGCCGGCTCTCCTAAGTTCGCTCGTCTTGTGCGAGAGGGCAATTACACCGAAGCTCTGGAGATTGCCCGCCAGCAGGTGGAGAAAGGGGCTCGCGTGCTTGATTTCTGCTTCGATGACGGTATGATTGACGGCCCGGAAGCCATGACGCGTTTCCTCAATTTGGTAGCGTCTGAACCTGATATTGCCCGTGTGCCGTTCATGATAGATTCCTCCAAGTGGGAGGTAATTGAAGCCGGCTTGCGTTGTTTGCAGGGGAAAGGAATAGTTAATTCTATTTCGCTGAAGAATGGTGAGGAAGAGTTCCTGCACCATGCACGTTTGCTGCGCCGATACGGGGCGGCTGTTGTGGTGATGGGCTTTGATGAAAACGGACAAGCCAGCGGATTGGAGGACCGCGTAGCCATTGCTCATCGTGCGTATGAGTTGTTGGTCAACAAAGTCGGTTTCCCGGAAGAAGACATCATCTTTGACCCCAATGTGCTGACGGTTGGTACAGGTATTGCGGAACACGCCAACCATGCACTGCACTTCTTCCAAGCCGCAGCAGAAATAACGCGTTGCCACCCGAATTGCCACATCTCCGGCGGCATTTCCAATGTTTCTTTCTCTTTCCGTGGCAACAATCCCGTGCGCGAGGCTATGCACTCGGCCTTCCTGCACCATGCTGCTGCCGGGGGATTGGATATTTGTATCGTGAATGCCGCGCTGATGGGTAGATATGAGGAAATCCCCGCTCACCGCCGTAAGTTGGTGGACGATGTGTTGCTCAACAGCACAGAGGAGGCCACAGAGTGCCTCATTTCCTATGCGCAGGAACTGGCTGCAGCCCGTGAACGGGAAAAAGCCCTCTCTGCCGGAGCTCCGGCATCCCAAGCTGCTCCGGCTCAGGCCGATTGGCGCAAGGGTAGCGTGAGTGAGCGCTTGGCGCATGCTCTCGTGAAAGGTATCAGCACCTATGTGGAGCAGGATACACGCGAGGCTTTGGAGCAATGCGGTTCGCCCTTGGCTGTCATTGAGGGGCCGCTGATGGATGGCATGAAACAGGTGGGTGAGCTCTTTGGTTCGGGCAAAATGTTCCTGCCGCAGGTGGTGAAGAGTGCTCGCGTCATGAAACAAAGCGTGGCTGTGCTCACCCCATTGCTGGAAGCCGGTCAAGGGCAGAGTACTGCTGCCGGTACTGTGGTGTTGGCCACGGTGAAAGGGGATGTGCATGATATAGGTAAAAATATCGTGGGCGTTGTCTTGGCGTGCAACGGATTCCGTGTGGTGGATTTGGGGGTGATGGTGCCGCTTGAGAGGATTTTGCAAGCCATCGAAACGGAAAAGGCGGATTTGGTGGCTTTGTCGGGGCTCATCACTCCGTCATTGGATGAAATGGCAACCGTGGCCAAGGCGTTGCAAGAGAGCGGGCACACCCTCCCCCTGTTGGTGGGTGGTGCAACTACCAGCCCCATGCATACGGCCCTCAAACTTGCGCCCCTGTATCCGGCCGGTGTGGTGGTGCAAACGGCAGATGCTTCCACCATTGTGCCGGTGGCTTCTGCGTTGCTTGGCGGTGGCAAGGCAGAATACCGAGAAGCTATCCTTGCGCAGCAGCAAGAGATGCGCCGGAGCTATGCCGAGAAAAAAGTGCCTCTGTTGTCCCTTGCCCAAGCCCGCGCCCAAGCCTTGCAAACGGATTGGGCTTCCGCACCGCAACCGAAGCCGCTGCGTACGGGGGTGTTTACTGTAGCGGTGCCGCAAGGTTGCCCCTGCTGCAATAAGGCACTAGATTTTTCCCTGAGCTGGGAGGAATTGATGCAGCATGCTGATTGGTCCATCTTGCTTCGCACCTATGGGATGAATGACGTGTGGAATCCTGCTCGCGCCTGCATGCACCCCGGTGCTCCGGCGGAGAAGATAGCGCAGGCACAGAGCCTCATGGACGATGCCCGAACCCTGCTGGCGCGTGGTATAGCAGAAGAACGTCTGCATGCCCGTGCTTGCTTTGGTGTGTGGCCGGCGCGCAGCGTGGGAGATGATATAGAAGTGGCCGGTGGCACTATGCTGTATACTCTCCGTCAGCAGAAAGAATCTGAAAAGCCTCGCTTAGCGTTGGCAGATTTTGTAGCGCCACAAGATGGCTATGTAGGTGCTATGCAGCTTTCGATTACCGGGGCAGATGTGTGGGCTGCGCAGTTTAATGCTGAGAACGATGCTTATAACGCTATTCTTTGCGAGGCGCTCGCCAACATGTTGGCAGAAGCCCTGGCAGAGTGTACGCATGCGTGCGTGCTGCAGGTGTGGCCGGAGCAGGGGGGCTCTGCAACGATTCGCCCTGCGTGCGGCTATCCCAGCCAACCCGATCACGCTGAAAAACGCACCATCTTTGCTTTGCTCAATGCAACGGAGCACACCGGATGCTGCCTGACAGATACTTGTATGATGTCTCCATCTGCATCTGTTTGCGCTCTCTTCTTTAATCACCCATCAGCGCGTTATTTTGCCGTAGGGGGTATTGGAGATGACCAACGCATGGATTATGAGGCTCGCACTGGGCACAACCTCCCGCATTCTCTCTGATTTTTTCGTTGAAAATGTGGATGAATGGTTGATTCGGACTTGCATTCAGAGGGAAATGACATAATATAGTATGCGTTAACTACAACGTTATTTTAGATACCATGAAAATTCTTATCACCGGCGGCGCCGGCTTCATCGGTTCTCACATTGCAGAACATTATCAGGGAAAGGCAGAAGAAATTCGCGTGCTGGATAACCTCCGCACAGGCTACAAAAAGAACTTGGATGGCCTCAATGTCACCTTTATCGAAGGTTCTATTACCGACCGCGAGCTCGTGGCCAAGGCAGTAGAGGGTGTGGACTACATTTTCCACATGGCAGCTCTCGTTTCTGTTCCGGAATCCATGACCAAGATTCGCGAATGCCTTGATTTGAACGTGAATGGTCTTCTGATTGTGTTGGAAGAAGCCAGCAAGGCCGGTTGTAAGAAGGTGGTGTTGGCTTCCTCTGCTGCCATTTATGGTGATAATCCCGTAGTACCCAAAGTGGAAACAATGTACCCTGAGCCCAAGAGCCCCTATGGCATCACCAAGCTGGACGGCGAGTACTACATGGATATGTTCCGTACGACCGGCCAGATTAATACCGGCTGCTGCCGATTCTTCAATGTGTTCGGCCCGCGCCAGGATCCCAAGGGTGCCTACGCCGCAGCTGTACCCATCTTCATGGAAAAGGCCATCAAGGGTGAGGATATTACTGTGTATGGCGATGGTGAGCAGACTCGTGACTTCATCTACGTGAAAGACATTGTGGGTGCTTTGGCGTATGTGGCAGAACATCCTGAGGTGACCGGTGTGAACAATGTGGGCTACGGCGGTCAGATTACCATCAACAAGCTCGCAGACATCATCATCGAAGCTGCCGGTTCCACCTCCAAGGTGGTGCACCTGCCCGAGCGCCCCGGCGATGTGAAGCACTCTCGCGCTTGCGCTGATAAGCTCCGCGCTGCCGGTTGGAAACCCCAGCATACGCTTGAAGAAGGTCTCAAGACAACGCTTGAATACTTTAAGAGCGTGACCAAATAAGACTTTTGTTCTTCTCTTTTCTCGCACCGCAAAGCATGACAAGCCGCTTTGCGGTGCGTTTTTTGAAGCCCCTTTTTCCGCATTGAGGCATGTGTGATGAATCCTCACCCCGTCTGAACGCCCAGGAGCTCGGTAAATTGGCTGCTGCTCGCTTGGCAGAATTGCGCGCAGCCGGGGAGCATCTTCAGCCGGTTGTTCCTTCGTGCCGTAAATTAGCAGCTCATTGTTGGGGGCAGGCATGGATGCGCCACTTGGCTCGTTGCGAGGCAGGCGGTCTCTGCTTGGCGCCGGGGCGCACGCTGCTGCGCCATGGTTGTGTGCTGGATGTACGCGTGGCACCCGGTCTCATTACGGCCAAAGTGAGTGCAGATGAGTTATATGAAGTGAGCTTGCGCATCAAACCCCCGGATGATGAGCGTGTAGAGAACATGCGCCAGCTGTGCTGCGGGCAAATTGATTCTCTCGTATCCCTGCTTTCGGGCAAGATTGATGATGGCGTGATGCAGCAACTTTGCCATCCGGAAAATGGCCTGCTGCCGGAGCCCGCAGATTGGCACATGTTTTGTACGTGTGCAGATTGGGCAGAACCTTGCCCTCATGCCGCTGCCGCCATTTATGCAGCCGGGGTACTCATAGATGCTAATCCATCGCTTCTTTTTACCCTGCGCTCCGTGGATGCAGAGTCTCTTGTCGCTGCACCAATACTTACAGCACAGCGTTTCGATACAGCGGCGCTCTCTGCCACCTTTGGCATAGAGATGGATGTTTAGAAGGTGAATCAGGGCAATATACCTGCCGCCTTAAGCTCTTTCGCAAGAGCTTCCACTTGGTCTAGCGGGAGTAAATCACTGCTCAGGCTGATGCTTTCCTCCGCTGTACGGAGGATGATGGTGCAGGATTCTGTGCCTGGCGATTGGTTGTGATGCAGCTCTGCTGTGGTGATATCTGCCCATCGAATGCTGCGATGGCGGCCAAGAAGACTGCGTGTCACCCCCTCTGCATTGATACGAAAGCGCAGAAAATAGTAGAAGCTGCCCCATAGTGCGGCAACGAGAGTGAGCCCGGCTACGCCCAAGATTTCCCATACTCCTGTTAATCGTGTGTGGCAGACGTACACAGCAGCTGCGATAATACCCAGTACAAAACCCATATACAAGGGCCCATTAGCGCAGCGTAGGGTTCGTTCGGTCATATCGGTCAAATGCCGAAGGTTATTGAATGGAGAAAATCCCGGTTAGCTTGCTGTAGGGGCAGCTGTTGCCGGTATCGTTTTGGGCGTGATAGGCAAGTCTGTATAGTCGTTGCCCGGCTTGGGTCGATATTTCACATCGATGGGCTTTACCGCGCCTCCCTTGTAGTAGTCTTCCACCGCTCGGGTGATGTAGGCGGGCATACCCATAGCGCTGTACTCAAAGAACTTGGCAGCCGTTGCGTAGGGTGTGCGGATGCAGCCGTGGGAGAGGCGGCGGCCGGCTATCACCTTGCCACCGTGTACACCCACGCCGTCCCATGTGAGACGATGCCAGTTGGGCATGGATGCGGGTCTGAAAGTCATGCCTTCCGGCGTGCCTTTGCTGGCATCGGCGTTGGAGTCCGTGGTGCGCCCCTGGGCATTCACAAACTTACCGTAGCGATTGGAGTGGTGATCCTTGTTTTTCTCAATAACGCGGAACACCCCCGTGGGAGTCTCATGGCCATTGGTGCCGGTGGAGACCGGCCAGTCCATGCCCACTCGCCCGTTCACATACACACGAGCGCGCTGCTGGGGAATGCAGATGATAAGTTTAGAGTTTTGAGCCGTAAGCTGTTTCATCAGAGGCTCATTGATATACTCCTTCATGGTTTTGGGGTATTCCGGGCTGGCAACAAAGTGCTCGTAGCTGCCTACAGGGTAGGCGTTCACGTAACCGGGCTGGTCTTTGCCGGTGATGCTCAGAGGATTGACACTTCCGGTATACACGCTGCCGGGGGCTCCGGGCATGAGCAGCATGCCGGGCATGTAGTTAGCTTGGGGCACAACAGTGGCGCTCTCTTGCGGCTGCTCATGAGTACAGGAGTTTATGATCAATGCAGCTGATATAACGGTTGCGGAGAGAAGGACTTTTTTCATTGGTTGTTGGTAGGTATGTTGAGGGTTTGACCGGCATTAATTTTGTCTGCCGTTTCGGGGGTGAGCCCATTGGCCTGCATCAATGCAGCTCTGCTGATGCCGTGACGCCGGGCAATGGAGGAGATAGAATCGCCTTTGACGATGGTATAGCTCCCGGCTTTGCTGCTTTTGCTGCGCACCGGTGCAGGCGTGGAAACCTGCACCACGGGAGCCGGGGAGGTTTTGCCGGCCGCCGGGATAATAAGCTTTTGCCCGTCCCGAATGCCGGAGTTTTCTTCAGAAAGACCATTGGCGGCATACAGGGCGGCAAGCGGTATCTGATGCTTGCGGGCAATAGCAGAGAGCGTATCACCTTTGAGCACGGTGTAGCTGCCGGCGCTTCCCCCGGTGCGTGCGGGGGAAGCCGGAGTTGCTGCTACGGGTGCAGCCGGCGCTGTATACGAATCTGATGCAGATAATCCACTCCCCACTTCTACTTGCACGTCATCGTTTTGTGCCGGTGCGACAGCATCGGAGAATACCGAAAAATCAATGGTCTGCTGTGTTACGGTACACGAGGGAAGATATATAACCGCCGTGGCAAGACTGAGCAGAGCACATGTGTGAAGCGGGGTTTTCATGGAATGACCTGTTGTATCCTGTTAGGAAAAGGGGCTTTCTCAGCGCTTTTTGGCAGGAATGGTCAGCTTTTGACCGGCCTGAATCTTATCGACTTGCTTGGCGGAGATGTTGTTGGCCTTGCAGAGCTCCTGCACAGTCACACCGTGGCGCTTGGCGATGGTGGAAAGGCTCTCACCGCGGGCAATGGTGTGTGTCTTGCTCTTGGCTGTGGCTTTGGTGCTGTTCTTCGTCATCTTGCCGGTTTCCTTGATTCCACCCTTGGCGGGGATAGTGAGGCGTTTGCCGGGGCGAATCTTGGCAGCGTCCTTGGCAGGGATATTGTTCGCCATCAGGATGTCCTGGACTGTTACACCATTGCGCTTGGCAATTGAGGAGATGCTTTCGCCGCGGGATACCACGTGAGTTTTAGCCTTCGTGCCGGTGCCGGGCTTGTAGCCCTTGGGCGTATAGCGTACTTTGATGATTTGGCCGGGGCGGATGACACTACCGCTGATGTTGGAATCGCGGCGAATTTGTGCCACGGTGGTGTTGCTGCGTGCTGCAATTTCACTCAGGCTATCACCGGGGCGTACCTTGTAGGTGACGAGAGTGGGCTCTTGGGGCTTGACGCTTTTCTTAGCCGATTGCTTTTTGCCACTCTTTTTATTAGCAGCAATCCTCGTTGCAGGCTTGGTGGCAGGCTTTTTTGTAGTGGAAACTTTTGTGCGGGGGGTAGTTGTAGCAACAGGGCTTTTCTTGATAATGGTCGTGCGAGCTTCCGTTTTGCTGACTTGTTCTGCGGGCACGACCGCAACGGCGTGCTGGTTGTGAAGGAGGGGATCCACAACGTTCACTTCGGCGGGAATCTCCGGTGTCTCAACGGCAATGTCATCATCCTGTACCGCAGCGACAGCCGGCTGATTCTGATTGGCAGAGCCGGAAGCTCCGCTATCAGCCACGGTTGCTTCCGGATCAGGTATGGCGTACTGATTGCGCATATCAGGAGTATAATCACCGGCATCCACCTGCGTGCTGCCGTCATCTTCCAGCAGCCACGGCGGAATTTCACCATCAGCAACCGACATTTCACTCATCGGGGTGGCTTCTTCCCACTCTCCGTAGCCGTCTCCGTCTGTGCTTTGGCACGAGCTCATCACCGCGAGCACACCGAGGCTCATACCAAGCGTTGCAAATGTTTTCTTCATACGCGGGTGAAGGTAGCAAACATCCACCCTAAAAGCAAGTTTTAATCCTGTCAGCCCTCGGTTGTGCCGGGGGGAGAATCCCCGCAACTCTTCCTCGTGCAATGCTTGGTACAAATCACGTCTTTTTTCATTTTTTTGTTGAGGGAAAAAAGTTTCGTTTGGTTGTCTTTACAATTTAATTTTTATAGTACGTTTTTTTCTTGACTTGATGTTATTCTTACTGTACAAGTTCCAACGTTAGGTTGTGCTGCACGGTACCTGTGCAGCTTCAACCTCATAAAAAACAAACTTATTATATTACCATGAAGAAAGTAATCGTATCTGTTGCTCTTGCCGCCGCCGCAATCGCTCTCAGCAGCTGTGGCGCTAACCGCGTTGGCGCCCTTTACACCGATATTACCGCCCCCGTAGCTGCCGGCAGCGGCAGCGGCGCTAAGGTTGGTACTGCTACCTCCACCACTTACCTTGGCCTTGTCGCTCTTGGCGATGCTTCTATCGAGGCTGCTAAGCGCAACGGTGGCATCTCCTCCGTGTCTTCCGCCAGCGAGGAAATCAAGAGCGTTCTTGGTATCATCACCACCTACACCACCACTGTTCGCGGTAACTAATCCGCCTACTGTTGGTATTTCATTTTGCACCCGGGGAGAGTTGCTTTTCCCGGGTGTTTTATCGTTGTTTTCAGCTAATTTTTCAAAATGTCGCATAATAGGCTTGATTAATCTCGCAGAATATGCTAGAAAGCGGTACGATGAAGGGACTTTTTATTCTTTCCGCAGTAGTGATAGCGCTGGCCACCTCCTGTGCGCCGTATGCGCCCGAAGCCCCGCTTACCAAGACTGCAACCGTGGTAAGCGGAGGGACAACCGCAACGAATCCTGCTAATTCGTTGGGTAATGTGTTACGCAATCGCCAGTATTTGGCGTTGCCCGGGCAGTCTCCCGTAGCCGTGCAGAATGATACCGATGCTGCATTTGATCAGCAGGCGGCAGAATATGCCGGTGGTGCCCAGATGGTGCCGGCAACTGCATCTCAACCCGTAGCTGCACCGGCAACTCCGGTTGCCATGCCTGCAACTCCCGGTGCTCCGGTCGTGGGTAATTTTGCTTCTTTCCAGAATGCTGCTTCCTCCGCAGTGGCATCCGTATTCCCCGGTGCCGGTGCAGCTCCTGCGGCATCTGCCCCTGCGGCACAGCCCCAGTTGATGGATTATACCGTACGCATCATCAATGGAACTCCCAACCGCCTTTTCATCGAGGCGCAGGATGCAACGGGTACGATTTATCCTTGCGGATTTATGCACAAGGATCGCAGCTACAGCACCCCGATGGTGCAGGCTGAGCCTATTCATGGGCCTATCACTGTGGTGGTGCGCGATCCCGACCAGCCGGATGCTCCTGAACTGCGCCGCTACAAGGTGAATCCTCCTCCTTTCAACTATGCAGGGCGTACCGTCACGATTAAGATTTTGCCCGGTGGGTATTATCAAGCCATGGTAGATGGTATTGTGTACTACATTTCCCCCGCACCGGAAGGTGCTCCGAAAGTAGCCCCCAAGCCTGCTGCACCCGCACCTGCTGAGGGAGCTGCAGCGCCGAAACCGGCGGAACAACCCGCAACACCTGCACCTGCAGCACCTGCTCCTGCACCCGCAGCTGCATAATTTCCCCGGTCGATAAGTAAGTGTCATTCGGCAAGGCCTCCCAAAGCGGGAGGCTTTGTTGTTTACATGGCGGTGAGGAATTGCAGCGCTTCCTTCAACTTATCAGCTGCGTGCAGTTTGCGCAGACGCGGGAAGCGCCTATCGAGCAGGATGTAATCATTGTTGCGGGTGAGCATGAGTTTTTGACCGCTGATTTCTACCTGTGCAATGTTGCGATCGGAGGCGGCAATTTTGATTTTGTGCATCAGCAGCAGGTGCTCTGCTTCCTTGGGAAGGGGCCCAAAGCGATCTTTCCACTGGGTTGCCAAATCATCAGTATCAGCATGGGTGCAGCATTTGGCTAGTTGTGTGTAGCATGCCATGCGCGTGCGGGTGGATTCTATGTAGGCAGCGGGCAGGTATGCCCCCAGAAGCTCCGCGTGGGCGCTGCGTGTGCTCATGGTGGCCTCGCTCAGGCAGAGGAAATCAGCTTTCACAGCAGCATCTGCTCGAATGGCCGGTGTTTTTCCTTGCAACCGCTCAATAGATTGGCGCAAAAGCTGGCAATACAGTTCAAAGCCGATAGCTGCAATGTGTCCGCTTTGCTGGGTTCCCAACAAGTTGCCGGCTCCGCGTATTTCTAAATCGCGCATGGCAATTTTGAAGCCACTTCCCAGCTCTGTGTACTGTTTGATGGCAGATACTCGTTTGCGGGCATCTCCGGTGCAAAGAGCTTCCGGCGGCAGCAGCAGATAGGCGTATGCACGGTGTCCGCCGCGCCCCACTCGTCCTCGCAGTTGGTATAAATCTGCCAGGCCGAAGCGGTCTGCGCGGTCGATGATGATGGTGTTGGCGTTGGGAATATCTATACCGCTTTCAATGATGGTGGTGGAGAGGAGAACATCTGCCTTGCCGGCCACAAAATCTCGCATGATACACTCCAGCTCACTCTTGTCCATCTGGCCGTGGCCTACTACGATACGGGCTTTGGGAACAAGACGCCGCAGCTCTGCTTCTTTTTCGCGTATGCTTTGCACGCGGTTGTGCAAAAAGAAGACTTGACCATTGCGTGCCAATTCTCGTTCGATCGCTTTAGCAATCAACTCCTCGTTATAGGGGCAAACGGCTGTTTGTACCGGTAGGCGGTTCAGGGGGGCTGTATCAATAGTGCTCATATCGCGCGCCCCCATGAGTGCCACGTAGAGAGTACGCGGGATAGGCGTGGCAGAAAGAGTGAGCATATCCACCATGCGGAACATGCGTTTGAACTGCTCCTTGTGGCGCACGCCAAAGCGCTGTTCTTCATCAATGACAGCCAAGCCCAGATTCTTGAATCGTATGTCTTTGGAAATAATGCGGTGTGTGCCTACCACGATATCAACATCGCCGCTTTCCAATCCGGCGATGATTTCTGCTGCTTTCTTGGGTGCGGTAAAGCGGCTGAGGAGTTCGATGCGGATGGGGTACTCGCTCATGCGCGTGCGAAAAGTACGCCAATGCTGGTCTGCCAGTACGGTGGTGGGTGCCAGAATGGCGGCTTGGCGACCGCCGGTTACGCATTTGAATGCCGCGCGGATGGCAACCTCCGTCTTACCGAAACCTACATCACCGCAGATGAGTCTGTCCATGGGGCGCGGGGCCTCCATGTCGGCTTTTGTTTGGTTGATGGCGCGAAGCTGATCGGGCGTTTCTCTGAAAGGGAAACTGGATTCAAATTGCCACATCCAAGAGGAATCCGGCGGGTGAGAGTAGCCGGAGTTGCTTTCGCGCTCTGCTTGCACTTCCAGTAGTTGGGCGGCGTAATCCGCAACGGCCTTTTCTGCGGCTTGGCATGCTCGGCGCCAGCGTGCATCGCCCAGTTTGCTCAGCTCCGGCGTGCGAGCTCCCAATCCCACATATTTGGAAACCAAGTGACCTTGACGCAACGGAATGCGCAGAAGAACCCCTCCGGCATATTCAATGTGCAGTTCTTCCTCACCCGTCTTAGTATCTTGCACAATGCCTACATACTTGCCAAGGCCGTGAGCTGCGTGAATCACCAAATCTCCCGGTGCAATCTCACGCAGGGGCGCTTGGGCTCGCTCGCGTCGCAGGCGGTCTGCCAAGTCATTCTTGCGTCGGTTGCGGGGGGAGGTATAGCGCCCAAACAGCTCGGCGGCTGATAAGACTGCTAACTTGGCCGATGGTATGGTGAAACCAAAGGGAAGTTCCCCATCTCGGGCCTGCACGCATTGCCATGCCTCGTCCTCCCCGCATATTTCCTCAAATCGCTTCTTTTCTCCTTCGTGGGGGAAATACATGACTATGCGCCATTTTTCCCGCCTCCATTTGAGCAGAGCAGTACGTGCCAAGTTGCGGCGAGCTTCCTGCATGACAAAATCGCCGCTTTCAAAGCTACCCAGCGGTGAACCGAAGAATGCCAGTGGCTCGTCTGCTGTGAGACTGTCTAAATCGGGCAGCATATCTGCCATATCCGGGGGCGTTTCAAAAATCAGCACATCGCCCGGTACGCCACTATCAGGGAGTGCGACAATGCGATCTTGCTCTGCGATGAGGTCTTGCAGGCATGCTTCATCCGGCGGTTCTGTCAGGACGAGTTCTGCTGCCGCCAATTTTTTGAAAGATAACTGCGAATCCACGTCGAAAGCGCGGATGCTTTCTATTTCATCCCCAAAAAACTCTACACGCAGAGGCCATGCTGTTTGCAGGGGGTATACATCTAATATGCCACCTCTCAAACTCCATTGTCCGCGGGCAGTTACTTGCTCCACGCGCTCAAATTCATGCTCTTGCAAAAGCGCCGCCAATTCCTCAGGCGGGCATTCCTTGCCCACACTCAGCATCGTGGATGCCTCCTGTGCTTTTTTGAAAAGTGGGATGGGCTGTTTTAACCCGGCAGATGTCACCACTACTACCTGCGGCACATTGGTTGGTTGCGAAAGCTCGCGTATGGCCTCCAATCGCTCGGCAGCCAAGTCGGGGTCGCTCAGGCCGTTGTTGATATGAATTTCTCGCTCCGGTACAAAAATACACTCAGTCTCCGTCCACAAGTTCAATTCTGCCGCTATGCGTTCTTGGCGGGGCAGGGCATCCGCCACCACCCAGATACGCCCCTTACTTGGTATATGGTTTGCCACCATGGCCGCAACAAAGGCAAATGATGCCGGGCTGGTGCGCGGGAAGATGACGGGCTCATCGAGTGTGCGCCGGCGCAAACGCCCCAACTCAGCGGCAAAAGCCGGTGAGTTGGCAACAATGGCTGTGAGAGGCTTTGCCACGGCAAATCTCTTTCTGCAAGCGATTTAGCCCTTGGGAACCAAGGGGAAATGTTGAGCCAGCGGATAATCTTTCACCTGAATCAGCTCTACACCGTACATGGCGGCAATGGCCGGAGCTTCGGATGCGGCATAGCTTTCTCCATAGTAAATTTTCTTTACACCATGGGCACACAGCGCCTGCATGCACGAAGTGCAGGGCATCGTAGTGCATGCCACGATACGAGCTTCCCCGCGTTTGAACAGACTACACAGATTGATTTCTGCATGCAGCATATACTTTTGGCGCTCATCGCGCGATGCCCAAAAACCGGTCGGTGCATCGAATCCGGGGAACAGACCGTTGTAGGCGGTACCAATGACACGGTTATCTTTATCCAGAGCGGCGGCACCGACCTTGCGGTAGGGGTCTTCGGAGCGTAGGGCGGCTACATGTGCCAGTGCCATCACATATTCAGGTATGGAAAGTCGGCTCATGCCCCTCATCATAACCCACTTGTGCAGAATTGCAAGCCCAAAGCCGTTTCTGTGTTGGGTGAAATACGTCTAACTCTGTTAAACACAAACAATTAGCGAGTTAGGTTGCGTCAAACGGATTTATCTGGCATTCTGACGCCACGTGGATGTTTTCCACGATTCTCAACAACCCAAAAAACACAATCATGACTCAACGCAATATCACCCGCTATACGTACGAAACCACTTCCTTTCAAGGCTGGCGTCTCAGCATCTGCCGCAAGTGGAATCAGTTCACCAAGTACTTCTCCGACCGCCAGTATGGCAGCGAAGAAGCTGCTTTCCAGGCGGCTCTTGACATGCGCGACCGCATCTTTGATGCCCTCCAAAAATCGCCGGATGATCCTCGCGCCGTTTTCGAGCGCTTTAAAAATGGCATAGAAGAAGCTCCTGCTGTGGTGCCTGCCACCCTTACCAAGTGAGTATTCTCCCTCTCCTCTTTTCCTTCATCATCTCGCCCGGTGCTGTGCTTTATTGCCGGCCACCGGGCTCTTTCTTTGCCACCGGGCATGCTGTTACCTCTACAGCCTCTTGGAGCATATACAATAGTGCTTGCAAGGAGGGGGCTTGGTAAGTGGCGCGGGAGAGATTGCTCGTTTCTGTCATGCGGTTGGGCACTGCACAGCAGGGAATACCGGAGTTTTGTGCTGCAATCGTACCATTTTCCGTATCTTCGATGATGAGACAGTCTTCCGCCGGTAGCCGCAGACAGCTTTGCGCGGCGTGAAAAAGAGCCGGATCGGGCTTGACGGCGTAGCCGTCCGTGCGGCAAAATACGCCCACGAAGCGGTCGTAGATGCCAAGTTTTTCCAACCACCCGGCAACCCAACGACGAGAGGAGGAGGAGGCTACCGTCATGCTGATTCCTTGGGCATCGCACCAGTCCATTAGCTCTGCCGCTCCGGGCATGAGTCCGCTGCGCGCAAGCTCCGCTTCGAGTTTTGCTTGGCGGGCAGGTGTTTCTACTGCCCAATCATACGTTTTCCCGGTGAGCTTTTCGAGGTGCGAACCGGGATCCCAGTGCGAGTACCCGGCTCCCAGGCACGGACTGTATGTGGCAATGGAGATGCTTTGCCCCTCGCGAGCATAGAGTTCTACCCACGAGTTGTAGATGGCTACCTCGGTATCAACCAGTACGCCATCAAAGTCGAAAATGATTCCGCGTGGACGCTTCATTATGGTTTCCCGGAGAGTTTTGCCTTCATCCACTCACGGAATGTGCGGTGTGCCAGATTTTTGCGGAAGAGGTAAACAGCGATAAACAGGTAAAGTACGTTGGGTATCCACGCGCTTATCCATGCCTGAATCAAGCCGGCCTCGCCCAATGACGGGAATACGCGGTAGAGGAAGAGCATGAATGCAGCCAACAGCACCGCTATACCAATGCCTTTCATGGTTCCACGGCGCTGGAAGGTGATGGCACTGGGTATGGCCAGCAGCACCAAAACCATGCAGGAGAAGATGCGGGCGATGCGCACGTGCCACTCGGTTCGTTTGCGGAAGCGATCCTCGCGCGTACCTGCACCGGAGGAAATATATTCGTAAAGGGCAGAGGTGCCCATGGCATCAATACGCCCATTGGTGCCGGGGCTGATGATTTGATAGGGCTTTTCTGCGAAATCGCACACGAGTTCCTCGTGATAGATATCATCTTTGGGCTTTTCGCCAATACGGGCCAGCTCGCGGATGTAGGCTTTGTGCAGTGTCCACGTGGATTCTTTTTTGTTCCAAGTGGCAGACTCCGCAGAGTATTGGCGAATGAGTTTGCCGCGGGTGTCTTTGTCGAACTGCTCGATGATGAGCTTGCGCATGGGCGCTCCGGGATTATCCATGGTAGCCGGGTCTTCAATACGCCAGATGCGGGCAGAGGAATCACTGCGGTAGATGAGAGAGGGGGCTGAACCATCGTCATCCCTCTCCTGCTTGAGGATGACTTGTCTGTAGAGCGACCCGCTGGGAGCCCAGTGGAAACCAAAGATGCCGTAGATGAGGGCCACTAGTGATGCCAGGAAGAAGATTGGCCAGCATATGCGCAACAGTGAGCGCCCGGATTGCAGCATGCCGGTGATTTCACATGTGCCGGAAAGTTTGCTGAGACACCACAGCGTACCCATGAGCAAGGTGTAGGGCAAAATCTGGTAGAGGAACATGGGAAGTTGCGAGCCATAGAAGCGCAGAGCCTGCGCAACAGGGTTGTCGAAACGGGTGCGGAACCGCTCCATGTTGTCCGTGAAGTCTGCCAAAATATAGATGAGCAGCAGAATCAGCGTGCACATCAGGAAATAGTTAATGAAATTGCGGCTCATGTAGCGATCCATGCAGCCCATGAACGCATAGACAACAGCCCCGATAAAGGGCACAAAACACAGCAGCGCCAGCAAGATAGGGCGGCAAAGTTGCTCTACAGGGTATGTCTCCGGCATGCCCGGCACCTCCCATTCCATTTGTGCTAATTCTGTGGGCACCAGGTACAAGGCAAGGAGCGCACCTAATACCAGTAGGATGAGGGCCGGCGCGGTTCTTTGTATCAGGCTTTTCACGGTAGGTTGTCTTTTGGGGTGAGAGAGAGGGGAGGTGGGTGAAACTTAGCTGCCGTTTTGCAAGCGCTCAGCAAGGTATTCCGGCAAGCCACAATCACGAATGGCCTGTTGAGCTGCCGCAATATCGTACTCTACACGACGCATTGTGATGGTGTTGCGATCCGTATCATAGATGGCGTAGCATGCGCGGGGATCATGATCGCGAGGTTGGCCTACGGATCCAACGTTGATGAAGTATTTGAGACCGGGGCGCGGGGTGAACTCCATCTGCCCCTCCAGATAAAGAGGATGCACGGCATCGTAGTCTTCTACGGCGTGGCGGCCATCCCACATGAAAACTTTGGGGATATGCGTGTGCCCATGGAAACACAGAGGAGCAAATTGTTTGGGAAAGTTGGTGGAAGCATCGTTGGCGTTGATAATGTAGTTCCACGATTTGGGTTGCTCCAAGCAGGAGTGGACGATGCCAAACGTGCTGGCCCCGGAGTGCCTTACGATGCGTACATATTGCAAACGAGCCAGCCATGCAAGCTGGTCTTCGTTGAGTTGAGCGCGAGTCCACTCCATGGCCAGACGCGCCATGGGATTCATCATGGTCATGCTGGCAGATACGACCTCCTCATCGTGATTCCCTTTCACAACAGGACAGTTGAGCTGGCGTATATAATCCAGACACTCAGAGGGATAGGCATTATAGCCCACAACATCGCCCAAGCATACCACATCCGTGCACTGCTGGTGTTGGCAATCTTCCATCACCGCGTGCAAGGCGTGCAGGTTTGCGTGAATATCGCTGATGATAGCCGTTCTGGGCATGGCAACACCACATGTATAGCACAACAACCGCTTCTTTTCAAGAAGAAATCGTGCTTTACAAGGGGCTTTCTTTTACATTTGTTGAATGTTACAATTAGCAAGAAAAAAGCCCGTTGCATCCAGTTGGGTGCAACGAGCTGAGAAATGGAGTTTTAACGAGGCTTAGTCAACTTTGTTTTCTGTGTTGATACCTTCCATTACAATTACTTCGAAAGGCTTGACTGTGAAGTTGATGGGTGTATCTACATCAATCGCTGCGTTGGTAATACCATCAAGCGAGCGTTGGTCGGCGAAAGAGCCTGTGAGCTTAATGGAACCTTTCCAAGAGGGAGGGATATCCATGATTTCTCGCAGGGTCGTGGAGAGATTCTTTTCTGTTTGGGCAGAGTTGCGCAGGGTGAGGGTGCATTTATCATTATTCCAAGCGGCCCAACCATAGATGGCACCGTCTTTGCCATCCCAAGGATTGCCGCCGACCCAGTGTACATCTGCCAGCACATCTTCGTTGCGGCGAATCCACTTGATGCAGGTAGCCAATTCATCCCACAGACGCCCATTTTGTTGGCTCATGAGATCGCCGTCAACGTATAGCTCCATGAGGGAGGAACCACAGCCAAAGGCTGCTCGCATTTCCTTGATGCAATTTTCCGGTTCTGTGCTCATGCAGCGGGGCGGGCCATTTTTGGTGATGATGAGACCATGCGTCATGATGGAGTTGAGGGGCATGAGCGGGGCACCCTGCACAAAGACCTCGTACACGAGACGGTCGCGGTAGGTAATCCAGCGATCGCGGGGATCTCCCATGTTGCCGGCTCGGTCGAAGTCATCTCGCTGACGCCACACGGCATCGGAGTGCAGCAGCCAGAATGGGCTGGCCCACGTGCCCACGGTGGTGTTGATGTAGAGATCGGGGCGAGCCTTGCGCAGCGCGGCAAGGACGTTGAGAATGCCCTCTGCGTCTTCTTCATTGGCCGGGCCGTTGGCGTGGTATTTGGCAGAGATGCCATCGAACTTAAAGTAGCGCATATCGTAGTCGCGCACCATCTGGGTGCAGCGCCCCACGAAAGCATCAAAGTATTCTTTGTTGGAGAGCTGGAAATTGCTAATCTTATTGTTGGGGTGGGTTTTGTTCCAGAATCCCAATCGCATACTTTTTGCTGCGCCGTATCCGCCGACAGGTCCCAACCAAGTGCCGATGCCGGCGTTCATTTTGGCGGCTTGCTTATTGATGGCGGCAAAGCCACGGGGGAAGCCAACGTGGAAGCCCCAGAGACTGTTGAAGTCATCCCAGCCGTCATCCAGCACAAAAGCGTCAATCGTCACTTTGCGCTTGCGGAACATTTCCTTTTCCCACGTTTTGATTACCTTGATGCTCTTGTCTTCACTGTGGCGTTTGGCCGGATCGGGAGAGTTGTTGCAGGTGATGCCGATTTCGTACCAGTCATTGTGGTGAACGAATGAGCGGTAGGGCACGGGGCGTTCGCGCTCAATATATGCCAGCAGGGAACGGCGCTGTTGTTCCGGTCCAAAGAAGCCAATGACGGAAGAAACCTTCCACTTGGACTTTTTACCCAAGGCTGCTTTGCGTATCCAGGTGCCACGCACAAGGTTTGCGGGAGTGCCTACAGATTCTTCTTTTTTGGGGAGGGAGACGGGGGTGGAGAAAGAAATGTCACCCTTGCTGGTAATGGTTTCAGTTTTTGTTTCGGCCCAGTAACGCAGGTGGTATACGCCGGGTTTCGGTACATTGATGTGGTATACGTTGTTGACCATTTTAGAGCCCACATGAGCCTTGTGTACGTCTTCGCTGAGCACTTTGCCGGCATCAGTTGTAAGCTGCACGCCCAAGAGGTTCAGCTTATGGGTACCCCCCTTGTATTCAAAGCGAATTTGGCATTCTCCGGCTTGGTCGAATTGAACTTCGCCTTCTGCTGTTTTAAGGTAGCGTCTGATAGGACCCACCATTTCAGAATAGGCTTGCCCGTATTTCTTTTCAAAGGATTCCGGAACGGAAAATACATCTCCGAATGAGGAAGGTACCCACGAAGTGGGCGACCAGGAATTTTCCACAACGGCTCCTGTGTCGCCTACGCTCATCACGGACATGGGGGTTTCCAAACCGGCAAAGAGAAGGTCTGTATGCACCAGCGTGCCGTGAGTGGTGTTGCCTGAGATGGTGGGGGTAGAGTTCCCTGCAAAGTGGTATTGCATGGGCACCAAGTTGTTGAAGTAGGTGCTCTGCATTGCCTTGATTACAAACTCTTGGCGCAGGTAGTGAGAACCATCGCGCAAGACGGCTTTCCATTCCACTTTTATGCCTTTTGCCTTGTCTGTGAATGTAGCTCGTAAAGCTTTGCCCTGCAGGCTTGCGGAGTATTTAGGACTCTCACTATTCGGTGTCAGCTCTTCTACACATAGATTCTGGATTGCCATATTATCGGAACTGAGCCGAGAACCGTCTTTCATGTTGAAAGTGAAAATGCTCGTACCCCCATCCACTACGGTTTCTCCTTTGGCTGTTTTCAATCCGTCGAAGACAAGCCCGCTATCTTTTGGTTTGAATGTTGCCGAAAAAAGTGTATTACCTATGACTGCTTGCGTAGAATCCGCCGTTGCGTATGCTTTACCCGGATCTGCACCGGGAAATACCACATGCGCCGTCAGTGTACTGGCGGCCGCAGCCATCATGCCCAATGATACAAAAAGAACTCGCATATACAGCGCATATTTTATCACTAATTTTTGGGAAATCTAGAAAAATATACGGGCAATTTGCAAGAAACGAGTGATAAATCACTTGAGTGACGCGTTTATGGCTTGCTTGTTATGAGTGCCGTGTTTTAATGGTAAACGATATGAGTACCATTTACGACCAAATTACAGAAGGAATGAAGACAGCGATGCGTGCCAAGGATACTGTGGCGTTGAGTGCTTTGCGTGGGCTTAAAACAGCCCTGCAAAATGCCCAGGTGGCCAAGGGGAGTGTGCATGATGCATTGCCGGAGAATGAAGCTCAAAATGTTGTGCGTAAACAAATCAAACAGCGAGAGGATTCCATCCGCATGTACACTGAGGCCGGTCGCATGGAATTGGTGGAAAAAGAGCAGGCAGAGATGGCCGTGCTGGCGGCTTTCTTGCCGGCCGAAATGACTGAGGCAGAGATTCTGCCCATCTTGGAAGCTGTCATGGCAGAATTGGGTGCTGCTACAAAGAAAGATATGGGGCGCGTGATGAAAGAGATGCAAGCCCGCACAGAAGGCCGTGCGCCGGGCAAGTTGCTTTCTTCTCTGGTATCTTCTCGTCTTTCCTGAATCATGTTTTGCGCAGTCATTGTAGCCGCCGGGAGTTCTCGCCGAGCCGGATTTGACAAGCTTGCAGCCCCCTTGGGGGGAGAAGCTGTGTTGCTGCGCAGTGTGCGGGCATTTGTTGCGGCAGGGTGCGCATTTATTGTGGTTGTGTGCCCGGAAGATCGTTGGCAGACCGTTGGCCTTCATACTGAGAAGTTTGGTGTGCCGGTCTTGCGGGTGGATGGCGGAGCTGAACGCCAAGACTCCGTGCGAGCCGGCTTGTTGGCCTTGCCGGCAGAGACACGTTGGGTAGCAGTGCATGATGGTGCCCGCCCACTCATTGCTCCTGCCGGTATACGAGCCTGCTTGGAGGCTGCCAAGGAAACCGGTGCCGCTGCGTGTGCCCACCCGGTGGTGGATACTCTCAAGCGAGCAAACGAGCAAGGCTTTACCTTGCCGGAAAAAGTAAGCCGAGATTGCTTATGGGGCATGGAAACGCCCCAGATATTTGATTACGCCTTGCTGCTCCGTGCATACGATTGTGTGCTGCAACAGGGGCTTTGTGTCACGGATGAAGTTTCGGCTGTCGAGGCAATAGGCATCTCTACTCATTTAGTGCAGGTTGGCCCCAACCTTAAAATCACACACCCCGGTGATTTGGAGTTGGCTGAACTTCTCTGGAGTAAGCTACCCTAATGAAGTGGCGTGGGCAAGGTGTGTGGGTGCTCGGCGCCGGATTTCTCGGCTCCGCCTTATCTGCGGCTTGTCGAGCGGCGGGGGCTTCTGTGCTTACGGTGGATAAGTCTGCGTCTGCGGATATGCATGTGGATGTGGCTGATGCTCAGGCTCTGGCCATTGGAGTAGGTCGGGTTGTGCCACGTATTGCCTTTTGTTGCCTTTCTACCCGCGGGGGGGATGCGGATGCATACCACCGGGTTTACCTGCAAAGTCTGCGGGCTTTGCTTTCCGTTGCTCCTGCGGTGCGGCCGGTTTTTTGCTCATCAGTCTCACTTTACCCGGACACATGCGGACAACCCGTGGATGAAGCTACGCCCATATCTCCCCTGAATGCGCGCCAAGAGGTGCTCGTGCAGGCAGAATCTCTCGCGCTGGCCGCCGGGGGACTCGTGCTACGCTTGGCTCCGTTGTATGGTAGTGGGCGTTGCGAGCTTTTGCGGCGACACCTTGCGGGTGAACCCGGATTGCCCGGCCCGCCGGAGCGTTGGCTCAACTACCTGCACGTAGATGATGCTGTGCAGGCCATGATGCATCTGGCAGCACATGGGAAAACGGGACTATACAATTTAAGCAGTGAGAGTTTCACCTATGCTGAAGCATACGCATGTTTGGAGCAGTTGACCGGCATGCCGCGTGCAGCAGAAAGCGCACATGCCAGTATACGGGGAAGCGCCGATCGCCGTATCACAAGCTACCGTTACAAGATGGATAGCCCGCATCGTTTCGGTGATTTTGTGCGGGCGGAGCTTCAAAATCCCACTTTGAGTTGATGCGTCCGGATTACTACCAACTGCTGGATGTGGCCGAAAATGCCACCCAAGAAGACATTAAACTTGCGTATCGCAGCCAAGCTAAGCGCTACCACCCCGATCGCAATCCCGGTGACACCTCGGCAGAAGAACGTTTCATCCTTATTGCAGAAGCCTACCGTACTCTGGGCGATGCCGATGCTCGCTACCAGTATGATGGCTGGCTGGAAAAACAACGCCGCTATAGCTCTGCCCCCGAACTGGCCAGCATGCCCCACCACGCCCGCGTTTCTGTGCGCCATGCATACGCACGCCGGGAAGAACGCCGCCGCCGCCGAGAGGAACGCTCTACCTATCGGCCGCGCCGCCGCACGCCCCAAGGTATCCTGCATCGCCGTGCTGCTAAGCTTTCGCCCATTCATTACCTGGTCTTTTACTTCATCTGCCTTGCCATCATTGTGCCGTGGTTTTTTCGCTACCTGAATGCGGATGCTGCGCCATCCGACAACAAAGCTCCGCAGCATCATTTGCCTCCCGGTGTTTCTCCGCTCGATCCGGAAACTCAGCGCATCAATCTTGCGCGCTTTACAGAGCGCATATTGACAGATGCCCACAAAGGAGACCCCGCAGCCCAGTATCGCTATGGAACTATGCTCTTTCATGGGTATGGGGGCATGCCTCAGAATCGCGAGGCCGCTATTGTGTGGTGGCGCAAAGCAGCAGAGCAGGGATTCCGCCCCGCGCAACTTGCGCTCAAATCCGTCAAAGCTCCTTAAGAAACGTGAGATTGCGTAAAAGCTGCTTGCAATGTGCGTGTGCGCGTGCTAGAGTATGCGCCGATGCTTTTTGAGAGGGAACCTTTGACCCCGGAAGGTCGTTTGGGGGTGCTGACGTCACTGTTTAATCGAGTGGCGTCCAAAAGTGTACCCACGCCGGACAAAGGACATGTGCCGCAGAGTGTGCTGGAGGCATACGGCGATCTCAATTCGCATATTCGCTATATCCTGGAGGCTGCAAGCAAGCATGCTGCAGACCGCGCAGCACATGCGCGCTTACGCAAAATTGAAAAACTGCTCGATGAGCTGCCCACTTGTATTATCCAGACTCTTCCAGCCGGCCCCCAGGAAAATTGGTTGTTGCTGTATCGTAGTTTGGTGGCGCTCTACGAGTTGTTGGATGAACCGGATGTGGGCATGGATGCCGAGGAGTTTGCTTCAGTTGTGCAAAAAATGGTGCAGCTGGCCGATACCGTGGCGCGGGAATCAGCTGTGGAAGTGGGTGCAGCATCCATGTTTACCCTGCTGCTCATGCAAATCCATTTGCACCGCTATTCCCCCCGTAAAAAACGACCTGTACGCCGCCGCAAAACCATCAAAAAGAAACGCTGATCCTTGCCATGTTGCCGGATAAAAGTAAACTTGAAACAGCCAAAGAGCTCTTTGATGCATCCCGCAAAGGTATATTGTGGACACCGCGAAACATCATTCTTGCGGTCGTTGCCCTGCTGTACATCCTTTCTCCCATCGATTTGGTGCCTGAATTCCTTTTTCCTCTCATCGGGTGGCTGGATGATGTCGGTATTGTAGCCGCCGTGATTTGCTGGATTGCCACCCACCGAGGAGCGCGAAACAAGCAGCCGTAATAGTTGGATAATCATTCTTTTTCACACCAGATTTGCGTGCTACAATGGCGATGATGAAAAGATGCAGATGTTTATTGCTTGCCCTGCTTGCCGCAGCAGCTTGTGAACAAGAGGATACAGCCGCAACTCCTCGCACGGCAGATGAGATGTATGCCCATGTGCAGTACCTGCTCAAACCCCATGTAGAGGGAGAAAAATCAGATTTTGCCGGGGCGCTTCAATGGTTGCACAAGGCGGCCGAGGCTGGGCATCTGCAAGCGCAAACGGATTTGGGCGGCATTTATCTGCAAGGTGGTAAGGGCGTCGAGTCGAATCCCCAGGAGGCTTTTCGGTGGTTCAGCAAAGCGGCGGAGCAGGGGAGCAATGAGGCACGCATTTACCTTGGAACAATGCTGGCTGCCGGTCGAGGGTGTGAGCAGGATTTACCGAAAGCTCAAAAGATGCTTCGCTTAGCATCAGATGCCAATTTGCCCGAAGCTCAGTACCGCTTGGCTATGTTGCTGCTGCAAGAAGATACCGCAGAAACTCAGCCTGAGGCATTGGATTTGCTGGCGCGCGCGGCCGCCGGCAAAAGCTTGCACACGGCTGCCCTCGCCGCCCGTTCGTTGGGGAATATCTATGCCAAAGGACAAGCCGGGGTGACTCCGGATATGCGCCAAGCCGCTACTTGGTACAGGCAGGCGGCTCGCGGGGGGGATGCACGCTCGCAGCTTGTCTATGCCATCATGCTGTTGGATGGTGAATGGGTGCAGAAAGATGAAAAACAAGGTATGGCTATGTTGCGTATGGCCGCCGGGCAAGATTATCCGCAGGCTATAGCCTTGCTCGTCAATCTACTTCGCAATGCTCCCAATGCCGCAGACAACGAGGCTGAAGCTGCCGCATGGGCCGAACGCCTCGATTCGCTCCGCAAAAAATAAGAACCCTCTCTGCGCAATCATGAACAAATAAACACTTGCTAGAAAGAGGGTGATGTGATAAAGTCAGTCATCAGTTTTTTTCGCACATGAATACGGAACTCCGCATTGTCATTGGTTCAGATCACAAGGGCGTGGATCTGAAGGAAGCTGCTATTGAACTTCTGAAAGCTTGGGGCTTTGAGGTAGAGGATGTAGGCACATATAGCAAGGAATCCTGCGATTACTCAGACTATGCTAACGCGGTGTGTAAACGAGTGGTGGATGGCCGAGCCGACCGCGGCATCCTCATTTGCTTCTCCGGTTTGGGAATGAGCATTGCGGCAAACCGTTGGAAGGGCATTCGTGCCACGCTGACTCGCACCCCGCAGGTGGCGGCTCTTTCTCGCCAGCACAATGATGCCAATGTGATGTGTCTTGCTTCCGCGTTCGTGCAGCCGGATGATTTGGATGAATTGCTGCACACATGGTTGGGTGCAGAGTTTGAAGCGGGGCGCCACGTGAAGCGCCTGACGAAGGCTTCCGGCTCTCCCTTGGTTGTCAGCGATCCTGAACTCGCGGCTTATATTGAGGAAGAACGTCGTCGCCAAAATAACAACATCGAGTTGATTGCTTCTGAAAACTTTGCTTCTCCCTCTGTCATGGAGGCTCAGGGCTCTGTTCTGACTAATAAGTATGCCGAAGGCTACCCCGGCAAGCGCTGGTATGGTGGTTGTGAGATTGTGGATAAGGTGGAGCAGCTGGCTATTGACCGTGCTAAGGCACTGTTCGGTTGCGATTTTGCTAATGTGCAGGCTCACTCCGGTTCACAGGCCAATATGTCTGTGTACCATGCATGCATCAACCCCGGCGATACTATTTTGACAATGGATTTGGCTTGTGGTGGCCACCTTTCTCATGGCTTCTTCGCCAATTTCTCCGGCAAACAATACAAGGTGGAGCATTACGGCGTGGACCCCGAAACGGAGTGCATTGACTACGATGCTCTGGAAGCCAAGGCTAAGGAGGTGAAACCGGCTTTGATTTTGGCCGGCGCTTCGGCTTATTCTCGTACCATTGATTTTGCCCGCATCCGTAAGATTTGTGACGAGGTGGGAGCCATCATGTTTGTTGATATGGCTCACATTGCCGGTTTGGTTGCAGGTGGTGCCCACCCCTCTCCTGTACCCTATGCCGACTTTGTTTCTACTACGACTCACAAGAGCTTGCGTGGCCCCCGCGGTGGTCTTGTCCTTTGCAAGGAAAAGTGGGCGAAGAAGCTCAACAGTGCTACATTCCCCGGATTGCAGGGCGGCCCGCTTATGCACGTGATTGCTGCCAAAGCGGCCTGTTTGGGAGAGGCGTTGCGCCCTGAGTTCCGTGAGTATGCTCAGCAGGTGGTCAAAAACTCTAAGGCCATGGCTGCCAAGCTGGCTCAGCTCGGGTTCCGCATTGTGGCCGGTGGCACGGATAACCACTGCTTCTTGGTCGACTTGAGCGTGAAGGGGCTCAACGGCGCTGAAGCTCAGGTTGCCTTGGATGAAGTCGGCATCACCGTCAACAAGAATGCTATACCTTACGATAAGGGTACTACGGCTAAGCCCTCCGGCATTCGCATCGGTACGCCTGCCGTAACAACTCGTGGCATGAAAGAAGACGATGTGCGCAAGGTGGCAGAGTTCATTGCCCGTTGCTTGGCTATTCTGGCCGCGCAAAAGATTTGCGCCACCCCCGATGCTTACGCTGCTTTGCGTGCGGAGGTGTCTGCTTTTAACAAGGCTTTCCCCTTGCCCTGAGTTTTTTAGCTTATCATTGCTTCGTCGGCACGCATTTCTTCTGTGGATGAGATGCGTGCCGTAATTGTTTCAGAAATCTAAAACAATTTTGGAACAAAATCGGGATTTTGACTTGCCAAAGGGGGGCTTGCGTGGCAATATAGATTCATGGTGAGGAGGTGGCAAGTCGTAGCTTTTATTTGCATGCTGTTGGCATGTCTGCTTGGCTGTCAGCAGCAGGGCGGGAGCTCGTATTTGAAGAAGCCTCCGGTTTACCGATTCAAGACTGTTGCGCGTCCTATCGTGCCGCGCACGCTTGGGCAGATGGCCAAGGAGGTCAATATCAAAATTCGTATGATGCCCTCCAACTCATTGCAGCGCAGGAAGTCTCGCCGCATGCGTCCTACGTTCCTGACAATTCATAGCACGGCCAATCATTCATCAACGGCTACAGCCATGCAGCACTCTCGAGCGCTGTGCCGTGGGGCTTTCAACAACCGCAACTGGCACTTTACGGTAGACCAATACATGGTTGTGCAGAACATTCCGTTGAATGAGACGGCATGGCATGCCGGCACGGCCGCCGGTAATCACAATTCTATTGGCATTGAAATGTGCGAATGCGAGAACCGAGGTCACAATCATTTCCGCACGTGGGATCGCACGGCAAAGCTGACGGCTTTGCTCATGAAACGCTACAAAATTAATCTGCGCCGCGTGGTGCCGCATTACCATTGGACCGGTAAAAATTGCCCCACCCCGTTGCTGACAAATGGGCGTCCCGGACCGAAGTGGGCATGGTTCCTGTCTCGTGTTGATTACTACTTCCGCTGCATTAATAAGGGGGTATCCTTCCGCTGATGCTCCGGATGCCAGAGCTTTTGCCGGATGCTCATCTGAAGACCATTGAGTGGCTCACGAAGGGGGAGCTTAAAGCTCTGCTGGCCGCCGGTATGACAACTGTTGCAGATGTGCTGCATCGTGTGCCACGCCGTTATGAAGACAGGAGGATATCTGCCCCCTTGGCATCTTTGGTAAATGGTGAGACCTATAGCCTGAGTGTGCATGTGTATGGCGCAGGATGGCGCTTTGCTCATAAGCGCTACTATGAGGTGACGGTGGGAGAGGAAGGAAATCCTTATGGTACGCGGTTGTATCTGCGCTGGTTCAACATGCCATATGTTGCCAAGCTGATAGCCACCGGCATGAAATTGTCCATCTATGGCAAAGTCAAAGCATATGGCGGCAAGCTCACCATGAGTAATCCGGATTTTGAGGTGATGGAAGAGGAAGATGCCGGATTGCGATTGGCTGAAATAGCATTAGGGGGAGCTGCGGTTCCGCGTACTGAAATCGGAGTTGGCGGGGAACTCGTGCATACGGGACGCATCGTACCGGTGTATCGTTCGGTATCGGGGCTTGTGATGCGCAGGTACCGCTCCATTGTGTGGCGCATGCTGCGGGAGCTTGCACGGGATATTGCCCCTCCCGTCTACGATGTTGCTCCGGCATATCCGTACCGCGAGGCATTGCAGGATTTGCATTTTCCGGCTACGCAGGAAGCAAGCCATAAAGCACGTATGCGTTTTGCTTTGTCCGAGTGTTTTCTCCGGCTGTTTCGGGTGACATGGCGTCGCCGCCGCAATCAGCAAAGTCGCGGGCAAATCACGGCCACGAGTGATGGCTACCTTGAGGAGTTGCTGGCTTCTTTGCCCTTTGCTCTTACCGCGGCTCAGCAACGTTGTGTAGCGGAAATCCGTGCTGATATGGCCTCTCCTCGGCAAATGAATCGCCTCTTGCAGGGGGATGTGGGGAGCGGCAAAACGCTTGTAGCTCTCTGTGCCATGTTGCTGGCCGTGGAAAGCGGCCACACCGCCGCCTTGATAGCACCCACGCAGATACTGGCAGAGCAGCATTATCGCAATTTTTGCCGCTTTTTGCAGGGGGTGGATGTGCGCGTGTCCTTGCGCACGGCGGCGCGAGCCGATGATACGGATTATTTGGCCGAAATGGAGGGGGATGCTGCTCCCCGCATCATTGTGGGTACGCATGCGTTGCTGTACAAAAAAAATCGCCCTAGCGACTTGGGTTTGGCGGTTATTGATGAGCAGCACAAGTTCGGGGTCTTGCAGAGGGAGTCATTCATCAATTGCGGGAATAACCCTGATGTGTTGGTGATGACTGCTACACCGATTCCTCGCACGCTTACCTTGACTCTTTATGGAGATTTAGAGGTGTCTGTCATTGATGAATTACCCGCAGGCCGTGGTGAAATCGTCACCGCGTTGCGCAACCCCGACAACACGAAGCGCATTGTGGCTTTCATGCGTTCGGAGCTGGCGGCGGGGCGTCAAATATATATTGTCTCTCCCCTTGTTGAGGATAGTGAGGCCAGTGAAAGAAAATCTGCCACCGCACAGCTGGAGCATTGGAAAAAAATCTTCCCGGAAGAGCCAATGGGCTTACTGCACGGGCGCTTGAGTGCAGATGAGAAAGATGAGGTGATGGCTGCATTCCGTGCCAATGAAACACACTTGCTTATTGCTACCACAGTAGTGGAAGTGGGGGTGGATGTGCCCAATGCCACCATCATGCTTATCAACGATGCCGACAGCTTTGGCCTTTCCCAGCTGCATCAGTTGCGCGGTCGCATTGGGCGTGGTGCTCACAAGAGCTACTGTATCCTGCTTTCCAAAGCAAAGCCCGGTGAGCCGGGGCGTGAAAAGTTGGAAGTGCTTTGCCGCACGCTCAATGGTTTTGAAATTGCCGAAGAAGATTTCCGCTTGCGTGGCCCGGGAGATGTGCTGGGTACGGAGCAAAGCGGTCTTGGCGCTGTGCGCTTTGCGGAGTGGCTCTCCGATGCACGCCTCATCCACCGCGCCAGTCGTGAAGCGGCTCGCATACTCAATGTTGACCCTCAGTTGAAGCTCCCACAGCACATTTCTTTGCGTGCTCTCGTGGCAGATGATGGTGAGGCCGCCGTGGTAGGATGATGTTTTTTTGTTTGTTGTGATTTAATGTTATGTTTTATGAATGAATATAATTATAAAATTGTTCAAAAAAGCAAAACATAATGCTTGACCAATCATCCAAAAATTGCTAATCTGCCCGCATGGAGCAGAAGCACAAATACATCTCGCGCTACGAAAAAGAGAAGGGGAGAAGCTACACCTTTTGTGGTTGGCGCCTGTGCATCACCCGCAGCAAGGAACGCTTTGTTCGCTACTTCTCCGACAAGGATTTTGAGACTCCACAAGCCGCTCTGAACGCAGCGCTTACGGAGCGTGATGCCATGTTGGCAGACTTGGCTTCCGGCAAGGTGTCGAATGTGGCAGATTACTTTCGCCAAAGAAGAAAATGTGTGCCGCCAAAACAGGTGGAATCCTGACGAAAAAATCACGCATTTTTCTTGACTTGCGAGACACGAGTTGCTAAACTTCGGCTGTGGTATGAAGCATGCTTCATATCTAAACAACAAGCACAAAAACGCAAGAAATGGAGGAGAGAGAGCACAGTATCAGCTTCATGATGAAGATGATAACGGATCGTGTTTCCTGCCTGTTTGCGCCGCGCATGGCAAGCATGCTGACGGCACCGCAGTGCCGCGTGCTGATGTACTTGGAAACACGCGGAGGAGGCCCCGTATCGCAGCGCGACATTGGGCGCTATTTGGGGGTAAGCCACACCACAGTGAAAGGCCTGTTGCAGCGGTTGGAGGAGAAAGGATTTGTGCGCACGGCGCATGATGCAGCAGATGCGCGAGTGAAGAACGCATACCTGACTGATAAGAGCGCCAAAATGAAGAGCGACATGGAGCAGAGCATTGCAGAATTGCACGGGATGCTACTGCAAGGGGTGAGCAAAGAGGAACAGGCATTGCTTTCCCGTGTGTTGCATAAGATGTATTCCAACATAGCAAGATAATTTTACATTCAAGATACAATGAAGACGCATACACTAGTGAAATTGGCCATGAGTGGCTTGTTGGTGACCGGCCTGACCGGCTGTGGAGAGAGTGAGGATGGCACCCCCGGCTTTTTCGAGCGCTTTTACAACGATTTTTTTGGCGAGAAAGAGCAGCCCCGGCAACAAATGCCCCCGCTGAGTGTTTCCGTGATGAAATTGCACCAACAGACCGTTCCGGTGTACGCTACGTGGTTTGGTCAACTGAGAGGTACGGAGCAAGCTGATATCAAACCGGAAGTTTCCGGCAAGATTGTAGAGAAACTATACATAGACGGCTCTCCCTGCAAGAAAGACGAGGTATTGTTCCGCATTGATGACGGCACATACCGCGCTGCGGTGGATTTGGCCGAAGCCAACTTGGAAGCTGCGCGTTCCTCGGTATTGCAGGCCGAGATTGCGGATGTGCAGGCTCAACAGGATTTGAACCGATATAGTGAGTTGGTCAAGAGCGGTTCCGTATCGGATAAAACATTCAAGGATGCAGAGCATGCCAAGCGCCGTTGCGGGGCTATTCTGGCGGCGGCTCGTTTTCATGTAAAACAGGCAGAGGCTTCTTTGGAAACAGCTCGTATCAATCTTGACCGCTGCTCAATCAAAGCCCCGTTCGATGGCTACGCCTCTGCTGCCACCGTGAGTATCGGCGACCATGTTTCCCCCGGCGCGGTAACACTCACCCGCATGAGCTCTATCGATCCCATCCGTGTGGACTTTATGGTGACAGGTAAGCACGTGTTGGATATCGTGACGCAGACAAACTTCCGTGCCGGTGAGAATATGGATTCACCTTTCACGGAGTTTGATGTCATCTTGGAAGACGGCTCACTTTATAATGAAAAGGGCATAGTGCGTACCATGGATAGTGAGGTGAATACCTCTACCGGTACGGTGAATTTCATCGGTTCTATCCCCAACAAGGAACTGCGCCTGCGCTCCGGTGCTTCGGTGCAGATTCGTGCCAAGGTGGGTGAGGTGAAAGACGCTTTTCTGGTGCCCAAAGCAGCCATCCTTTCCTCTATGAATCACCGCTTTATCTACGTGGTGGGGCCGGATAATCTGCCCTATGGTATTGATGTGATTCTGGGGCAGGAGATTGAATTGGACATGCCCAATGGCGATGGTAACACGGTGAAGATGCCCATGCAGGTAGTGACTGCACGTGAAATTTACGATGAAAAAGGCAATAAGCTGGGGCTTCATGATATACTCAGCGGCATAGGCTATGATAATCCGTTGGAGGTTCCCGTCATCGTGGAGGGTGGTCAGATGGCTCAGATTTATGCCAGTGTCAACGCAGGTATGAAGAAAGCCGGAGCCAAGGGCGGTTTCGCCTCTGTGGCACCCAATCCACGGGCATATACCTACACGCGCCCCGTGTCTACCACCCCCTCTGTCACAGCTCTGGCTGAATAAAATCGTGTTTTCTCAAGGTTGAATATACAGTAAATAAAAACCATGAGTGCTTATTTCATCAAACACCCGGTTATAGCCACGGTTATTGCCGTGCTGACCACCGTGTTGGGTGTGGTCTGTCTGCTGAATCTTCCCATCGAGCAGTACCCCGAAATTACCCCGCGAACCATTAATCTGACGGCCGTATACCCCGGTGCTGATGCTCAAGCCGTGGCTGATTCCGTGGGTACTCCCATTGAGCGCCAGATGAACGGCGTGCAGCACATGGATTACATGACTTCCGTGTCTTCCAATAACGGTGTGTACAATTTGCAGGTCGTGTTCGAACCCGGCTCGGATACCGACTTGGACCAGGTGCTCACCAACATGCGCTACGGCCAGGCCCAGTCTCAGGTGCCTACAGAGGTGCTCAACTCGGGCATTACCATTCGCCAGCAGCCGGGGCTGCCCATCATGATATACTCCCTCACCTCTCCTGATGGCTCCTACGATGCTGTAGACTTGGCCAACTACGCCCAGGTGAAGTTGATGGATGAAATCAAGCGTGTTCCCGGTGTGGGCGAGGTGACGGTGTATGGTGCCGGCCGCTATGCCATCCGCATTTGGCTCAACACGGTGAAGATGTCGCATTTCGGCATTTCCATCAATGAAGTGCAGGGCGCCATTCGCCAGCAGAACGTGACCAACCCCGGCGGTAAAGTGGGGGCCGACCCCGTACCTGCGGGGCAGGAGACAACAGTCACCATTCGCACCGAGGGGCGTCTTTCCTCCCCCGAGCAGTTTGAAAATATCATTGTGCGCCAGAAAGGCGATGAAGTGGTGTTCCTGAAAGACATCGCTACAATCGAATTGGGCTCGGCAGACTACTCTGTGACCGGGCGTCTGAACCGCAAGGTTGCAGCCAGTGTGGTTATCTTCCAGTCTCCCGGTTCCAATGCTATTGCTACGGTGGATCGCGTGAATAAACTTCTGGAATCCAAGGCTTTGCCGCCCGGTGTGGAAGGAACTTGTTCATTGGATACGACCACGGCTGTGCGCTATTCCATCGAGGAAATCAAGCAGACCTTCATCGAAGCTATCGTGCTGGTGGCACTCGTGGTGTTCCTTTTCCTGCAAAGCTGGCGCGCCACGGCCATCCCGCTGATTGCGGTACCGGTGTCTCTGGTATCAACCTTCTGCGTCTTCCCCCTGTTGGGCTTCACCCTCAACACCATTTCCTTGCTGGGTATGGTGCTGGCCATCGGCTTGGTGGTGGACGATGCTATCGTGGTGGTGGAGGCGGTGCAGCACCACATTGAAAAGGGGCTCAACCCGCGCATGGCATCCTTTGCCGCCATGCAGGAAGTGAGCGGCCCGGTGATAGCCATTGCCTTGGTGCTGGCTGCGGTGTTCCTGCCTTCCCTCATGCTGGAAGGCATCACCGGCACACTCTTCAAGCAATTCGCCATCACCATTGCTATTTCCATGCTTATTTCGGCATTCAATGCATTGACACTCTCGCCTGCATTGTGTGCTCTGATGCTCAAGAGTAAGGAAGAGAACAACACCCCACCCAAGAATCTGCTGCGTCGCATCGTATTCAAGCTCAATCATGGCCTTGCCAAGCCTTTCTTCCGTGTGTTCAACAAGTGCTATGATTGCACCGCCGGTATCTACACGAAGATTTGCGGCGGCTTGGCTCGCAAGCTTATCATCTCAATGCCTATTTTGTTGCTCTTCTGGTTTGCCATTAAGCCGGTGAGTGATAAAGTGCCGGGTGCTTTCCTGCCGGACGAAGACCAAGGCTTCTTGCTGGCGGCTCTTGTGATGAAGCCGGAAACCTCCTTGCAGCGTGCTTTGGTGCAGGCAAAGAAGTTTGAAGATGCCTTGGCCGGTACTGCGGATAAACCGGAACCCGCCATCAAAAATCTGACATCTGTGGTAGGTATCAACATTCTCAACATGGTGCAGACCCCCGGTGCTGCCATTGCTTTCATCCAGCTCAAGGATTGGAGCGAGCGTTCGGAAACTGCCGCTGATGTGCAGAAGCGCATGCAGGCTCGTTGCCACATGGCCGGCTTGGATGGTGTATCTATGGTGCTTATACCGCCCGCTATTCCCGGCGTGGGTACGGCCAATGGTGTCACCATGGTACTCACAGACCTGGAAGGGCAAGGTGTGGAGTTCCTCTACCAGCAAATTAAGAAGTTTGAGCAGGCCGCAGGAGCGCGCCCCGAGGTGGCTATGTGCCGCGACATGATGATGGCAGATGTGCCCCAGAAGCACATATCCTTGGATCGCGCTAAGTGCCAGAAATACGGCGTGAGTATCAGCGATGCCTATGGTGTGTTGGCTTCCTACTACGGTTCCAGTTTCGTGAACTTCTTCAACGCTTTCGGCCAGCAATGGCAGGTCTACATGCAGGCTCGCGGTGCCGACCGCATGGACTTGTCGCAGATGAAGGGGTTCTTCGTCATCAACAAGAAAGGTGAAAAAGTACCTCTGGATGCCATCGTGAGTATCCGGGATATAGCCGATACAGAGTTCGTGATGCACCACAATGGCTACAATGCAGCCAAACTCAATGTGATGCCCCGCGAAGGCTACTCCACGCAGCAGCTCATGGATGCCATGGAAGAGGTCTTCGAACAGAATATGGATAAGACGAAGGTGGGTATGGACTACCAAGATATGTCCTTCCAAGAAAACAAGGTGCGCAACAGTACGGGCCTTGGCACCATCTTCCTCATGTCCGGTTTCTTTGCCTTCCTTATTTTGGCGGCCTTGTATGAAAAGTGGACATTGCCCATCTCCGTGTTCATGACGGTACCTATCGCCGTGCTGGGGGCATACATCGGCCTCTACGTATGGGGCTTGGAGCTCAACTTGTATGCCCAGGTGGGCTTGGTGATGCTGGTGGGGCTTGCTGCCAAGAACGCCATTCTGATTGTGGAGTTCGCCAACTTGGAAATGGAACGCGGCAAAACACTCATGGAGGCTACGCTTACAGCTGCTCGCCTGCGTTTGCGCCCCATCATCATGACTTCTTTCGCTTTCATCTTGGGTTGTATCCCCTTGGTGCTTTCCAGTGGTTCGGGCGCTATGGCGCGCAACTCCATCGGTGTGGTGGTGGTGGCCGGCATGACCGTGGCTACTGTGGTGGGTGTGTTCCTCATCCCCTGTTCCTATGTCTTCATCATGCGTCTTTTCCGCATCACGTTCAAGATTAATGATCTGAAGGAAGACCCGGATGAAGTAGGTGCTCGCGAGTATCTGGCAGCATCAAGTGATGATTCTCACTAATATCAATTTCTCACAAACTCCCTGAAAACAACAATGAATAAAACAGCAATACTGATTCTGGCCGGTGCCGCCGCCTTTACCACGGCCTGCACCTTCGGCCCTATCTGGACCAAGCCTGAAATGCCCGTCCCCGCCCAATTTCGCGGCAATGGCATTGGCGGCAGCAGCATGGCTGAGCTTCCTTGGCAGTCGGTTCTTCGCGACCGTAATCTGCAAAATCTGCTCACGGATGTGTTCGAAAACAACCGTAGCTTAGAAGCACTCGCTCATAACGTGGATGCTGCTCGTCAGTACGTGACGATTGCGCGCGCTCCGCTCTTCCCTTGGGTGGGCTACGCCGCCTCTACCAGTAAGGGAATGAATCAAAATGGTGGTGCAGGCATCGCCCAGATGGGTGGTGTGACCAAGAATCCCGGCTCCATTGCAGCCTCCGCTTCCTGGGAGATTGACTTGTGGGGCAAGACCCGAAAGGGTGTGGAAAGTGCGGAAGCTTCTGCCGAAGCGGCTCAAGAGCAACTCAACGCTCTGCGGGCTTCCCTCTTGCGCCAAGTTTCTACCGGCTATCTGCAACTCCTCCTCTTGGATGAGCAGTTGCGCATTACCCGTGCTTCTGTGGCATCTTACCGCGAGACGCTTCAACTCTTCCGCGACCAGCAATCCGCAGGTGTGGCAGACCGCTTGCAAACCGCTTCTGCCGAAGCCGCGCTGGCCGCAGCTGAAGCAGGAATCCCCTCCTTAGAGATGCAGATTGCAGAGATGGAAAACACACTCTCTGCTCTTGCCGGTCGCATGCCCGGTCACATCGCTCGTGGTGGTAGCCTGCGTTCCTTTGCCAATGCCAGCAAAGTATCTTCCGGCATCCCGGCAGATGTGCTGGCTCGCCGCCCTGATATCCGCGCCAAAGAACAGGAAATGCGCGCTGCCAACGCTGAAATCGGTGTGGCCATCGCCAGCTATTTCCCCAGCATCAGCCTGACCGGTGCTGCCGGTGTGGCATCTGCAGATTTGCGCCACGCCATCATCGGACACCGCACGGGATGGGGCATCGGAGCAAGCCTGACAGGCCCGCTTTTTCAAGGTGGTCAGCTGCGTGCCAATGAGCGCGCCAAGCGGGATGCTTTCCTTGCGGCCAAGGCAGAGTATGAGCAAACTGTACTCAATGCCATGTCGGAAATTTCCACTACGCTGGTGCAGCGCACCAAGCTTCGCAATATCATGAAGAAACAGGAAGCCGCCGTGGCAGCTTATCAGGAAAGTGTGCAGCTCTCCAAGGCTCGCTACACACAGGGGCTCTCCAGTTACTATGAGGTGTTGGATGCTCAGCTCAGGCTTTTCCCGGCCCAGCAACAGCTGGCGGCTTATCACTTCCAGTATGCTGCTGTGATTCCCACGCTCTATACCCAGCTCGGCGGTGGTTGGGATAATCAGCAACAGTAAGAACTAGCTTACCATGCTTTAATAAATGCGCTGGATTTCGGTTCAGCGCATTTTTCATCTTGTCAATCTGTTGGTGTATGAGTACAATCTCACCAACCTTTAACCAATAGTTCTTTTCTATGTTCATCTTCACAGTACCGCAGGGGCATTGTGCCATCGTGGAAATGTTTGGGAAACCCACTTCTGTTCGTAAGAGTGGCTTGCAGTTTCATATCCCGTTTCTGCAAAGCATCAAAGATGTTTCTTCCGCATGGGGAAACCTGACCAACAAAAATGGCATCTATATAGAACAGACTGAGCAGTTGCTGGATACACAGCCCCGCTCATGTATAACCAAGGATAATGCTACCATGCAAGTGAACTGTATTATCCGCTGGCGAATCATGGATGCCATCAAGGCGGTATACGAAGTGCAGAATCTGCACAAGTCCCTGATTGAACTTGTGCTCAATGAACTGCGTTCGCTTATTGGCGGGCGCAATCTTGATGAAATCCTCTCCTCCCGTTCGGAAATCTCGGAAAAAGTCTCTGTGGCAGTAGCTGCTACGGCATCTCGTTGGGGCCTCAGTATCACATCTATTGAAATTAAGGAACTCACTACTGATTCCGAGACTCGTGAGGCGATGCTGCGCCAGATGGAGGCAGAGCGTGTGAGCCGCTCCATCGCCCTCAAGGCAGAGGGGGAAAGCACGGCCAAAGTACGCTTGGCAGAATCAGAGAAACAGGCAGCAATCCTGCGCGCTCAAGGTGCGGCTGAAGCAATGCGATTGGCTGCCGAAGCCGAGGCCGATTATCTGCAACGCATTGCTGCCGTAGTGGGGGCAGACGCAGCGGCCAAGGTGCTCATGAATCGACAGGCATTGGAGGGATACGCCACCATTACGACCAATCCTGCAGCGCAGGTCTATTTGCCCAATGGGGTTCCCTCTGTCATGGATCTCAAGAAATAACTGCCATGTTTCAAATCATTGCTTCATCCTTTCTGGGTATAGACCACGGTACATTTTTGCACATCATGCTGGCTGTGGCTATCACCCTGCTGGTGCTGGATATTTTTGTGTGCACAGAGTTATTGTCCTGGGTTGCCTTGTTGTTGTTTTCTGCATGGGGAACTTGGTTGGTGGGTGCTCCGTGGCAGTGGTCGATTTTAGTATTTCTAGGTTTTTTGGGATTGACCTGTGCATTATACTACACATTGTGGGTACAATGCGTGCGCCGTGTTATAATGGGGTTTGTCATGCGCAACACGCCTCAAGAGTCCACAGAGCTCGTTGCCGGTAAAACGGCTATCGTTTTGGGGGATGATGAGCACCTCTGCATCCGCTGGGACGATCATATCATACCCATTCAAGAAGAGGATCGCGCTGGATTGGTTGCCGGCGACAAAGTCATCATCGAGGCAATTCGTGGCGGAATGGCGCATGTCCGCAAAGTGTGAGATTGCCGGGTCTCATGTCATAGCTTCTCATGTCGCAGCTTGCGGTGTTGCCAAGATTGACATCGCAAGCTCCTCGTGCTATTATGGCGCACCTTTCACCGCATTCCGCATATGACATTTTACGAAGAACTCGAATGGCGTGGCCTGATTAACCAAATCTCCAGCCCGGATTTGATTGAGAAACTCAACAAAGGCGGGTTGACTTTCTATATCGGCACCGACCCCACCGCCGACAGCTTGCACTTGGGGCATTATTCGAGTTTCCTCATCACTCGTCGTCTTCAGCGGGCCGGGCACACTCCCCTTTTGTTGGTTGGCTTGGCTACGGGGCTCATTGGTGATCCTCGCGGTACCGTGGAACGCGAATTGAAGCAAAAAGAAGAGGTTTTCCGCAACTTTGAGGCATTGAAAGCTCAAGTAGAGCGTATTTTCGGCTTCGAAGTGGTGAATAATTACGACTGGATTAACGGGATGAACGTCATCGACTTCTTCCGTGATTATGGTAAGTACATCAACGTGGGATACATGCTCACCAAGGATCATGTGCGCCGCCAAATGGAGAGCGGTATCTCCTATGCGGAGTTCTCTTACATGCTTATCCAAGCTATCGACTTCAAGCATCTGCACGAGACGCGTGGGGTTGATTTGCAGGTGGCCGGTAGCGATCAGTGGGGCAATATCACCACCGGTATTGAGCTTATCCGCAAAACGACCGGTGATGAGGTGTATGCCCTCACCATGCCCCTTGTGACCGATTCTCAAGGCAACAAATTCGGTAAGAGCGAGGGGAATGCCCTCTGGCTGGATAAGAACAAGACATCTCCCTACGAGCTCTACCAATTCCTCATCAATGCCGAGGATTCGCAAGTCATTACTTACCTCAAGCGTCTCACTTTCCTCACGCCCGATGAAATCACAGCTATCGAGGCCGAGCACCTGCAACACCCCGAACTGCGTGTGGCACAAAAGGCTCTGGCTCGTGAAATCGTCACAGATTTGCACGGTGCCGAGGAGTTTGAAAAGGCTGTCGACATTAGCCAGAAGCTTTTTGCCGGTGATTTCAAGAGCCTGAGCTTGCGCGATATTAAGGCCGGCATGCGCAATGTGCCCCATGTGAAGCTTAGCTCCGGTTTGTTGCCGGATGTGTTGGTCTCCTCCGGAGTGTGCAGCTCTAAGCGCGAGGCTCGCGAGTTCATCAACAACGGTGCCATTTCTCTCAACGGCGAGGTAGTAAAAGATTTGGGGTACAATGTGACGCCCGATATTGCTATCGAAGGGGCTGTGCTCATCATTCGCCGCGGCAAGAAAAAATTCTATATGGGTGAGTTCTGATGCTGCGGGCGTGGGTTCGGGTTGCTTTGTTTTGCATGCTTGCCACCGAGAGCATGGGGGCAGGGGTGCATGCAGTACCTGCATCCACCGGCGCTTGGGAAGCTGCGTTTGCCGCAGAATCCCCCTATGCAGAGCTCATGGAAGCGGGGCTGCCCCTGCCTCCCACTAGAGAGGATGCGGCTCGCCTCTCGGCGGTGGAGTTTGTGCAGCAGCAGACGGCTCTCAAGCAAGTGTTGCTTGCCCGTAATGTTCGCGCGTTTGAAGAACAAAAGCGTATATCTGATGCGAATTTGCGGGATTCTGCCCGCATGGCAGAGGAACTTGGCGCACCTGCGCCATTAGCCGTTTATTTGCGCTTGCTTGCATCTGATACCCTGAGTAGCCGCCGGCGCTACTTGGTGCAAACGGCCTTGGATAGATTGGTGGAGTCTTACTTGGTGGATGAACTTCAAATACGCTACTTCGTGGAGTTTGCCGCTCTTTCGGAGGAAGATTTGGAGACGCTGCTCAAGTGGTTGCCCTTGCAAGCTGTCTTTAATCTCGTGCCGATTGTCAAAGATGAATCCGTTGTGGCGGCGGATTATCAGCTATTGCGTTCTGTTTATGAGCAGTTGTTGGTTGCCTATCAATCTGCGCAGGACAGAGAAAGTGCAGATGCTGCCGCAGATGCCGCAATGCAAGCTTTTATCCTGCACGAATCAACTGCCTACACACGCATCTTTGCACCGCAGGAACTCAAGGAACGCTTTGCTCCGCTCTACGGACAGTATTTGATTGCCCCGGCTCTTGCTCTGCAAGGTGAGCGCAAACGCTTGCGCGAGAATGATTATTACGGCTCCCTTCGCCTGCGCCTGCTTGATTTGCTCCTCGGGTAAAAAGGCATGCATTTGCAATGCATACCACAAGTCTTGCGCTTAAGTTGTGTCATCCCTGCTTCCACTCTTGCCTTTTTGTATACTTAGTGTTACAATGCGCGCGCCTTTTGACATATTTTTCAAACCCTGAACATTATGGATATTACCATCAACAAAACAAGTGATTGCCAAGCAACGCTTACGGCCGTAGTGCCCGCTGCAGAGGTCGCTTCCGTCAAGGACGGTATCGTTTCTGCCTACGTCAAGAATGCTCGCATTGCAGGTTTCCGCCCGGGCAAGGCTCCCAAGAATGTGGTTGCCAAGCGTTATGCCGAAGCTATCAAGGACGAGTTTGATTACAGCATCAAGTCCGATGTGCAGCAGAAAGCGCTCGATGAAAATCCTGAACTGAAAGTTCTTGATTTCGGTACGCCCGAGCTCGCTGAGCAGGAGGATGGCTCCCTCACCCTTACTTCTGTTCTCACCATCGTTCCTGAGTTCGAACTCCCTGAATACAAGGGTATTGAGGTGACTGTTCCCTCCACCGATGTTTCCGATGACGAAGTGCAGGAAACCCTCCGCAAGTATGCAGAGTCCTCTGCCACGCACGAAGTGGTAGAGCGCGCCTCTGCCGATGGTGATATCGTTGTCATCGACTTCAAGACTACCGTAGAAGGCAAGCCCACAGCCGAATACTGCGGCAAGTCCGTTGGTTTCTTGGAAGGTCGCGATGGCCACTGGGTTTCCCTGACGGAAGACCGCTTCATCCCTGAGCTGCCCGCCGGCCTCGTTGGTGTGTCTGCCGGTGATACAAAGGACATCGTAGCCACCATGAAGGAAGACTTCCCCATCTCCGACCTCTGCGGCAAGGAAGTGACATTCTCCTGCACCGTGAAAGAAGTGCGCGAGAAACGCGTGCCCGAAATTTCCCCCGACATCTTCGCCGGTGCTCTGCCCGGTAAGTCCATGGATGAAATCAAGGAAATGGTGCGCGATAACATGAAAGCCTCCAAGGAGCGCAGCAATGATGAAGCCAAGGCCGACCAGATTTCTGAGAAGTTGGCTGATCAGCTTACCTTTGCACTTCCTGCCGATTTGGTGGAGCGCGAAAACGAGAATACCGTGCAGCGCAAGGTCTACGCCGCTATCCAAGCCGGCAACTACGAAATCACCAAAGACATGGATGCCCTGCGCGAGGAAGCCAAGGCTGAAACCGAACGCAACCTCCGCGTCTACTTTGCTCTGCAGGAAATCGCCCGCCGCGAAGCTATTGATGCAACTAACAACGAAATGCTGGAGGCTATCACCAACATGGCTGAGCAGGCTCGTGAGAAGAACATCAAGAGCTATATCCGCAAGTTGCAGCGCGAAAACCGCATGACCGGTATCCGCCTTTCCATCATCACCTCCAAGGTGCTTGACTTGCTGGCTCGCAACGCCAAGGTCACTGTGGAAGAGAAGTAAAGAACGCTCTGCCACACGAAACTCTATCGGGGCTTCCCGGCTGTTCGGCCGGGGAGCCCCTTGTTTTCCTTTCACTTGCTGGCAGCAATTCTGCTTGCTTGCCGGGCGCGGTGGTTGTAGAATACGCGCATGAGCAAGCTCGATGATTTATTTGCCTTTTTGAGCATTCCCAGTGTATCTGCAGTAGAATCCCACGCGGCAGATGTGGATAAATGCGCCGATTTTCTTGTCAACAAGCTTACGTCTATCGGCTTCAATGCCGTGAAGCACAAAACGGATATTCACCCCATTGTCGTGGCTCATAGCCCCAAGGTGGAGGGCAAGCCCACGGTGTTGATATATGGGCACTACGATGTGATGCCCGTTGATCCGCTGGCCGAATGGGAAAGTGCTCCTTTCACCCCCACGGTGAGAGATGGGCGCATCTTTGCACGAGGTGCCTCGGATGATAAGGGTGAAATCATGGCTCACATACTGGGCGTGGAGGCAATCATCCGCGAGCAGGGAAGCTTGCCGCTCAATGTCATCTTCTTGCTGGAGGGTGAGGAAGAACGCGGCAGCACCAGCTTATACGAGTTCATGCGTAGGCCAGAGGCCAAGCAGCTTTTGGCTTGCGATGTCATCGTGGTGAGCGACACAGGCATGGCTGCCCCGGACATCCCCTCATTCTCCTATGGCCTAAAGGGGCTCTGCTGTTTTGAGTTGGAAGTCTCCGGCCCTGCCATGGATTTGCATTCCGGCGTGTTCGGTGGCTCCGTGGCCAACCCCATCACCACGCTGTGCGAAATGATTGCCACCACCCATGATGCCAATAACCACATCACCGTGGAGGGATTCTACGATGGCGTGAGCGAGATTGCCGAATGGGAGCGCGAGAGCTGGCGCCGCGTGCCCGGCATGAGCGATGCGGAGCTGGCTCAGCTCACCGGGGTGCCTGAACTGCGTACCGAACGTGGCTACACGGGCGCTGAGTGTGTGTATGCACGCCCCACACTGGAGCTCAACGGCATTTCCGGGGGCTACGAGGGAGAAGGCTCAAAGACCGTCATTCCCACCCATGCTTTGGCCAAAATGAGCTGTCGCCTGGTGCCGGGGCAGGATCCCGTGGCTGTGATGCACAAGGTGAAAGCCCACTTTGAGAAAGTGTGTCCGCCCTCAGTGCGGATGAAGTTCACCATGCAGCATTCCGGTGAGGCATATTTGTGCGACCCGCATTCGGCCTACGGCAAGGCCGCCCAGCAAGCGCTGGAAGAAACCTTTGGCAACCCGCCGGTGCTTGTGCGAGAGGGGGGCTCCATCCCCATCATCGCAGAAATTTCCAAGGTGCTGGGCAAGGATGCACTCTTCCTTGGCATGGATTTGCCGGATGCTCGTATTCATTCCCCCAATGAAAATATGCGCGTGGAGATTTTCGAAAAAGGAATCACCATGGCCAAAAATCTCCTGTTGCGCATGAGCAACATCTGATTGCTGATTCTGTAGAGCCGATGAACGCCGTAGAAATAGCTGATATCCACAAATCCTTCCCCGGGCATTGGGGGAGGGGCGGGGTGTACGCGGTGAAGGGGGTCAGCCTCTCCATCCCGGAAGGCGCCGTCTACGGCCTCATCGGCCCCAATGGTTCCGGCAAAAGCACCATCATGAAAGCCCTGGTGGGGCTTCTCTCGCCCGATGCCGGTACCTGCCGTGTCTTCGGACAAGCCGCTACGGCCTCCGCCAACCGCCGAGAAATCGGCTTCCTGCCGGAGAATCCGTACTTCTACAAATTCCTCACGGGGGAGGAAACGGTGCGTTTCTATGGCCGATTGTGCGGACTGCATGGAGCGAAACTCAAGGAACGCACGGCTGAAATGCTGGAGCTGGTGGGGCTGCAGGATGCAGCGCACCGCCGCTTGGGAGGCTATTCTAAGGGTATGTTGCAGCGTGTCGGCTTGGCTCAAGCCTTGGTTCAGAAACCGCGTTTACTCGTACTGGATGAGCCCACTGCCGGGGTAGACCCCATCGGTTCCCGCGCCATTCGGGATATTATTCTTGATTTGAAACGGCAGGGTATTACCGTTTTCCTGTGCTCTCACCTCTTGGAGCAAGTGCAGGAAATTTGCGACCGCGTGGGCATTCTGTACCAAGGTTGCCTTATTGCCGAAGGCTCTGTGGATGATCTCACGCGCGACCGCCGCCGCACAGAAATCCTACTTTCCAATCCCACGCCTGAGTTGTTGGAACAAATCCGAACCGTGGCTGGGGAGGCATGGCTCTCTGCCGCTCCTGCACGTAATTCATTGGAATCCGTATTCCTGCAAGGCATTCGCGCACGCATTGAAAAATGATGCGGGGGAGGCCACGGGATACGGTATTTTAGGGAAGGGGACGCTCGTGGTTGAGGATTACTTGGAAGGTGGATTGGGCATGCCCGTAGGGGGGAGCCGAAACGCGGATGCTATGCACACCGGGCGTAAGAGTGGCATACCATTTTCCGTTGCGGCAGGTGATGGGGAGCGTGTCGCTATGCCATGAGCAGTTGGTGGGCGGAAGCGTGGATTGCAGCTCCACCACGCGCCCTTCATCCGGCAGATTGGGGGAGAGGGTGAGGGTGCTCCCATGAGCGGGGATGAGAACGGCCGGAACGCGATCAGTATCGGCATCTGCCTGCAGGCAATAGATGTGGCGCAAGTGGCAGTCCCGGTACCACTCTGTGTAGCGGGCATCCAGCACGATACGCCCGCTATCATCTGTCTTCCCCTGTGGCAAGTGCTGTAAATCTGTGGTGGTGGCCCATTCTTTCTTGCGGCAGAAGTTCGGTGTAGTAGGGGTGGGGGCTCCGCCGGTGCGGATATCAATTTCTGTGGATTGAAGTGTGGGTGGCCTTTGCGGGAAGCCTGCTGCTTGCTGCGCGTGCAAAGCGCGGAATACGCGGTTGAAAATAGGGCCTGCTCCGCTCACTCCGGAAATTTCGTGCATGGGGGAGTGATCAAAATTGCCCACCCATACACCGACTGTATATTCGGCGGTAAAGCCCACGCACCAGTTATCGCGGAAATTGGATGAAGTACCCGTTTTGGCCGCTACGCGAAAGGGGAAGGATAGGGTGGGTGCGGAGCCGAAAGCAACGGCGCGAGCCTCCTTATCGCTGAGAATATCGGCAATGCGGTAGCAATCTTCAGCGCGCAGAAGCTGCCGGGGCTGCGGGGTAGTATGTGGTAGCCGCGTGTGGAGGGGTATGTGCGCCCCCAAGCGAGCGATGGTACTATAGGCTTGTACCAGCTCCATGAGGGTGATGTGAGCATTGCCAATGGCAAGCCCGAGTCCGTATTCCTCGTGCGAGCCGCTGACGCGGAATCCCAGCGACCGCAGCAGTTGCAGTTGCTCTTCTCCGCTACCGTAGCGGTGCAGTGCCTCCATAGCGGGGATGTTTTGCGAGCAAGCAAGAGCTTGTCGTATGGTGATGGGTCCCAAGTACTTGTCGTTGTAGTTGCGGGGGGCTTGTACACCATCTGCGCTGTGGTAGAGGGTAGGTACATCTGCCAGCACGGTGCCGGGCCACGCTCCATTCCGAAAGGCCATTAGGTACACAAAAGGTTTGAGCGTAGAGCCCGCTGAACGCGGGGTAGTGGTGCCATTCATGGCACCGCCTCGCATGCTATGCGGTAGCGCAGTCGGTACGGCGGCCAGCACCTCGCCACTGCGGTTGTCCACCACTACCACGGCGGCTTGCGATACATTGCGTTTACGCAGCTGAGCCACCTCATCGCAGGCAATGCTGGCACATTTTGCCTGTAAATCGCGGTCGATGGTGAGCTGCCCGGCCAGATTTTCTGCCACGGGCGGCGCGTTGATGCTGCGCCCTGCCACGCCCAAGTCGCGGTCAAAATTCTGCACGGTTTTTTCCCCCATACGCGCAAGAATGATATTACAACGCCGCAAGGCCGCCTCCTTGTAGCGGAGCGGATTCAGCTTGGTGGGAGATTTGACTAGGGCTACCAGCAGGGCTGCTTCTTGTTTGTTGAGCTCTGCTGCCCCTTTGCCAAAATAAAAATGAGCAGCAGTTTCTACGCCGCGGCACAAGTTGCTGAAATCTGCCCGGTTGAGGTAGGCCAGCAGGAGCTCCTCCTTACTGTGGGTCATTTCCAAGCGCCTTGCTTGCAGCATTTCCCGCAGCTTGGTGCTCAAATTGCGAGTGGATGGCGGGCTGTACATTTTTGCCACCTGCATGCTGATGGTGCTGGCCCCTGATTTGCCTTGTCCGGTGAGCTGTTGCCAAGTGGCGCGGGCTAGTGCTACCGCATCCACCCCGCCGTGGCTATAAAAGCGCTTGTCCTCTGCGGCGAGCAAGGCCTTCACCACGTTCGGCGGCAAATCAGAGAGCGGTTGGCAGCGGTAGCCGTCTTCCCCGGGTACATAGCCCAGCCATTGCCCGTGCCGATCCGTTACGAGCGTGTTTGGCGGCGGGGCTATGTCCGGTGCCGGGAGGCAGAACGGCATGGCGTAGTAGAGCACCAGTACCACTACCACCGACACTCCCGCAATGGTCAGAAAGCGTTTCACCGGGCAGATACTTCGAATTGCTGCGGGGCACTCAGTCCATATATCTCCGGCTGATACATCAGCTCCGTCCGCGTACCCGGCGCGGTGACTTTGCCACTGCGTGTTACGCGTGCCACGTAGCTGATTTCCAGTTTATCGCCCGGGTTCAGGCTGTCTGCAAAGATTCGCACGCGGTCTTTCAAGAACTCCCGATTAGAAATAGGCGAACTGAAGCTCCACCATCCCAGCGATTGAGCCTCCGAGATGCCTTCCGGCAGGGCTTGAGAAGCCAGTTCGGGGTCTACCACCTCCATGCATGCCGGTAGTGGGTCTTCTACCGCTAAATAACGCAAAATAGGTTCATTGCAGGTGGCGCGAGCGGTCAAGGTGACGCGCACTACATCTCCCACGCGGAAAGAAGCGGTGGATTTCCAACTGCCATCCGGCTGCAGTTGCTCGTAACGGCGTTGCACGGCAAATCCGCAGTCAACGGCATGCTTCGGTTGCTTATTCACGAGGTAGCCCTCGGCCCGGCCATAGGCATACACCGTTGCGTGTGTGGCTTGGTATTTGGTGCGGTTTTGGGCTACGGTGAGCTCTTGGTGCAGCGGGGTGGCCGCCGAGAGTTCTTCGCCGTTGAGCTTGGCCGTCTTGTCTGCCGCTCCGGTGGAAATGTTGTACAGCTCCACAACAAGCACCATCCACGCATTGCGCCAAGTAGAATGTAACCCCATCTGCCTGAGCATGTAGCTGCGCACCATTTTGGCCGTTGCGGGCGCATGCGGTTCCGTTTCGATGGCCCACATGCATTGCAGTGCCTGCAAGGGCGGCAGCAGATGGGCATCACCCGTATTCACGGGGGATTTTTGAGCTTGTTGCACCAGAGCTGCCGTGTCGGGGTGCTTTTGCATGTGAGCGCAGAGCGCAAGCAACCAGCACTCCTGTGCGGAGAGCGCTTTGCGCTGCTGTTTAGCGCGCCTGAGCATCGTGTTCAGATCATTGAGTTGCATTTTATCCATCATCCCCAAGACAAAGAGGGAAAGATAGGGGTTGCACTTATCCTCCGTCACGCAGCGGCGCAGGAAGGCCACGTCGTGGCTTGATGCCGTGTTCATCAATGCACGGACGAGCACGACATAGGGGCTGAATTCGCTGGGCTCGGTGGAATATTTCCAATAGCCATAGCCTCCTTGGGGGAGGCGCCGCTCCTGCAGGCGGGCATCTGCTTCTGCCAAGATGGCTTGCAAGTCTTTTTCTTGGGGAAATTTCACGCCCAAGGCATTCTGTAGGTGATCACGGAAAATCCAGGGGATAACCTTTGAGCTAATCTGCTCACTACACCCGTAGGGGTAGCTGAAAAGGTATTGCATCGGGTATTCAATGCCCGCAAGCGGTGAGGTGGAGAAGGTGAGCTTGATGTTGCTTTCCGGGCGGAATTGCCCCTTTATCCACTGGCAGAGCATCCACTTAACACCCGGTGCCAGCTCGCCGGTGAATGTTTCGCGGTGATACGGTGTGGGGGGCACCGCTTGGAATTGCAGTTCCACCGCATCGCGGCAGCGCGCCAGCATTGAGCCTTGCGGGGCATTTGCCGCTTGCACCTGCCAGCGCAGCACCGTGTTGCCCGCTGCCGGTATCTTGACCGGGAAATACACGGTCACAGGTTGATTACCCTGCAAGGTCACGTTTTGAGTGGGGACGGGCAGTTCTGCGTTTTCTCCGCTCAGGCGTATGGTCCAAGTCACCGCCTGTTGGTTTGCGGCTTCAGTCAGCTCATCTGCCGCCATGCTCAAGGTGACCGGCAGCTGTAATTCATCTCCCGCCGTGGCACTCATGGGCGCGGTTGGTTCCAGCATCACCGGGATGATGACACGGTAGCTGCTCTCAGCGGAGCCAAACTTATCTCCTGCCGCGGCTATGGCCATTACGCGGTAGCGAGTGAGGGTGTCCGGGTTGCGGTAGTGGGTGCTGAAGCGTCCCTGTGCATCGGTGCGCACGCTTGCCAACCAGAGCGCACAGGGATTGAAATTGCGGCGTAAGCGTTGGGCCGCTTCATCGTTGAGTTCATCTTCTTCCATTTCGTCATCTCCACCGCCGATGAACACTCCTTTGTTCCCAAAGAACCGGGCTCCCAGATTTTCGCTCACCAACAGACCTTGTGCTGAATAGGAACCCACGCTGTGTTCGCGGCTGCCGTAGAAGCAGCTCATGGGATCCGGCAGCTTGTACCCCATCACTTGCAGCGTGCCTTCATCCTCGGCATACAGGGTCACATCTGCATTGGCTACGGGGTTCCCCGCAGCATCTGTGATAAGCCCGCTTACCGTGCAATCATCTGTCGGCAAGATGCTTTGCCGCGGGGTGTTCAGCTGCACCTGAAGCCGCTTTTCTGCCGCCTCCACTTTCAGACTACAGGTGCCCATTTTGAGCAAGGGCTTGCCATCTGACTCTCGCCCGCCTGCATTTTGCACCAAACTGACGCTCACGTGAACTTCCGGTGCATCTGCCCCTTCCAAGGGTACCTCGATGACCGGCTTATCCACCGTGATGCTGCAGCGCATGTGGCGCAGCACGCGCTCGCGCTCTATCGTGACAAGCAGCTCTGCATCCACGGGGGTTTGTACCAGCACCTTGGCTGTTTCCCCCGGTTTGTACAGGGGCTTGTCAGGAAGCAGGGAAAGGGTGGTGCCGTTCAGATAGGCCCAGGGGGATTCCTCATCGCCCCACACATGGTGGCGCGTAGCGCTGTGGAAGGGAAGGTTGTCGCTATCCCGCCCCTGCACGATGATATCATAAATTCCCGCATCGTTCAGGGGAACTTCCACTTTGCCCGGGGTGCCGCTCACAGATACCGGCATGCGGCAAACAATCGTTTCTTCTTTCGTGTTGCGCATGGATGATGAAAAGAACGACCCGTAGCGGTAGGGGTGGAACACGCTGCGCTTGACAATGACTTCTGCTGCCAGTGGTGCGCCGTCCCAAGCCTCGCCATTGGGGCGAACCGCCACGAGTTCGACGGGCAGGGTGCCGCCTATGCGGGCGAGCGCCCCCTGAGATTTGATGCCCACATACACCCCGGCGGGATGCAGGATGGTGTCTTGGACACTGCGCAGGCTCTGTTCGTTGCCGTTGGTAATAGTCGCCGTCATCACGGCACGCAAGGCAATGGGCTCTTTGGCTTCCGGCAGAACGAACGTGGTGCTCCCCTTGCCGGCGGCATCCAAATGGCCGCTTTGGCTAAATAGCCCCGTATGTTCATCCTCTCCGGGATTCTGCCCGCAGAGAACCATGTAGCGTGCCCACGGGTTCTCGCGATAATCCCCAAAGCTGTAATCTGCCCATTGAGCTTGGGTCGGGCAGAAATAATGGCGGTGCGTTTTCAGCGTCCACTGCACCTCGCCACCCGACACCGGATTCCCGGTGAAATGGGTGGCTGTGGCTTCCATACTCAGAGTACGCCGTGCTGCGTCGGCTTGGAGTCGGCTTTCAATTTCGAACTCATTTCGGCGGAATTCCTTGCATGCCAGGTTGATGGAGGCCTCGCGGTCATAATGATAAACCTCGGCTGCTTTGCTTCCTTTCAGCGCGGCATAATCGGGGCTGGTTTCGTCTTCGTCCCCCCGGTAGGTGATATTGAACTGAAGCCGATGCCTACCCACGGAGCGGAAAGGCACCTCTGCACTAAAAGCACCATCTGCCTGCACACTCACGGGAATTTGCGCAATCGTATCATAATTAAGCTCCAAATTGGCCGTGATTTCCGAAACCTGGGGCACCACAACCTTGTTGCCGCATATCCAGCGGATGATACCTTTCACATAGGCTGTTTCACCGGGGCGGTACAGCGAGCGATCGCTGAAGATGAACACCTCCGGGCGTGGTACATCGCCGGGGTTGATGCCGGCTTCTATCAATCGGGCGTCGGTCCAAGTGTCACCTTGGTGCACGGTGTAATCCATTTCATTGGCCTTGTGCGGCATGGTCACGCAGTCATCCCCCGTGCAGAGTTGCAAATAGCGGGTAGCTGCGGGGAATGCTCCCTGCGCCAGCCCTTGGCTGACGGGCAATTCTGCCAAGGTGTTGCCGGCAGAATCCAGCATTTTCAATCGCGCAGATTTCACCGCTTCGGCAGTGCTCAGGTGGTAGGCCCAAGCAAAAATCTCTTTCCCGTTGGTCTTCCACAAAAGCCCCAAATCCGTCACCTGCACCAAACCTTGGTTGATGCACGGATTCTTGCTCTCTCGCAGCGGCGTACCCTCTACCTCTACCAGATAAAACCCGCCAAACGGCTGATTCGGGAACACCTCCTTGAGAGGCAGCTGCAGCTCACCCTCCAAGGTGCCGGGCAACTCCCGCTGAGCCATAGTTTCAATACCGATGAGCTCCTGCGTGTTCAGGCGGTGTGAATTGAAGTTCTTTACATCCAGCCCGGCCTCTTTGCGCTTCTGCTTGCGCTCTTGTTCGTCCTGCCAATTCAGGTGCGTACCCATGTAGAGCTTGCCGTATTCCTCCAGCATGCGCACAGCATGTTCGCCATCGCTTCGGAGCTTCCACACGCGAATCTGCCCGCCGGATACCCTACCGTAGCGGCACCGCATCGTAGTGCTGCCGCGCATCTGCATGTGGTTGGCACTCACATCGGTATAGATATAGGGTTTGTCGGGGCAAAGACTAGTTGTATCTGCTGTTTTGATGGGGTGCACCCCATCCGGTAGAGCGATGATGCCGGCGTATACGCCTTGGACCCCCAATTCCAGCTCCAGCCCCGCGGTGTTGGCTTCCAGCGAGAGCTGGTTGATACCTGTTTTGTGGCTGCCATCGAGCAGGTGCAGTGTTTGCGATTCAGTTTCTTTGGGGGTAAGGCACACTTCTTTGCCCTGCACGGTGGTTCGCAGCGCCCCGTCTTTCCATTCAAGCACCTGCTTAGCTTCATCTCCTTGTGCATGCACGGGGCGCACATACCACGCCAGTTGTTTCACCAGATGTTCTGCTGTATCCGCTTGGGCTGGCAAGCCCAATTCCAGATTCACCTCGTAGAGCTCGCGGCTGCGGTAGCTGTGCGTCAGTCTTAAATCAATTTGGGGAGTGCGGATGGTGTGGATGGTATCATCTACGTATGCCTGCTGCGCTTCCGACCATTGGGTGCCCGGCAATTTTAGCTCCACCTCGCCGCAGCCCTCGCAACAAATCTGCGGAGCTTCCACCACCCAAGTGTGTTCAAGAATTTCATCTGCCGGATGCTTCTCCAGCTCTTTCCATCCTTCTTCAGCAATGCGGTGGTTATAAGCGCTTGCAAATGCCTCTCGGTGAGCCAGGGCATCTGCCACTGTGGCGGGCCGGCTTTTTAGCTCGCTGCGTTTGTCGTCCCTTTCATAGTAAATCTTCCCCACTCGCTGCTGTAGTATTTCTGCGTAGTCCTCTTCCTCCGCGCGCAAAACTAAGTAGCCATTATTGCACACCCCCATAGAGTGTACGCCATAGCGGGTGCTCGGCAGTAGCTTTTTGCACCCGCTCAGCTCCTCTCCGCGCAAGCCCTTTGTACCCGCCGGTATCTCGACCCTGAATACCTCCAACGGTGCCATCGCGCGCGTGAACTTCACCTCCAATCGCGATTCGCTCTGCCACTTTGCTTGGATGTATTCCTTGTGGCTCACCTGCAATGGCACCTCCTCCGCAATCTGTCCCACCTTATCCCCCTCTACCATCGCTACCGGGAAACTAACGTAGAATGTAAATCCCTCATAGATATTCGCGTAATGGCGGGATACCTCGATGTGGGGCTCCGGCATCGCTACCTGTGCTTCCGCGCTTGTGGTGGCGGGTTCCGTTGCCACGAGTTGGTGGCTCAACATGGCAATTGACAGCAGGCAGATAAGATGTGTTTTCATAAGGGTGCAGTATTGCTGGTGTTCACTTTGTATAGGCGTTTGGCATGCTGATGCTTCTGCAAAAAATGTGCAGAAAAATTCACACTCCCAACATACACCACTTATTCTGCCCACTCAAGCACAAAAAAGCCCGGTCCTGAGACCGGGCTTCTTCAGCATCCCCACGCGGATTCGAACCGCGGTTCTATGACTGAGAATCATATGTCCTAACCCCTAGACGATGGGGACATGGAGTACGCGAATCGGGACTCGAACCCGAGACCAATAGATTAAAAGTCTACTGCTCTACCAACTGAGCTATTCGCGCACTGATCGCTGCGTCATGCAGCGCGGGCATGTTACATGTTGTGAGCTCTCTTGTCAAGCAGAAATCCAATTATTTTTCCACAATGTGCGCCATTGAAAATTGTAAAAACAGTTGCGACACCACCGGAAGCCCCCAAAAAGGCACTTTCGCTTCCACAAAAAGCCAAAGGGAGAGGGGTGCTAGCAGGATAGGGGGTGCGGGGGAAAGGACG
>JAFSEZ010000017.1 GCA_017435505.1 Akkermansia sp. | reverse complement strand
CAATATCGGCGAACCCGATATTGCTACGCCGCGGCTCCGGCGCTTCGAAACTCCGCCCCTTCGGTAACTTCGCTCGCTTTGCAAGCGGGTAGAAATTCCCCCGCGGCGGGAGCCGCGGCAAGATGAGAGCCCCGCATCTTGCGGGGCGGCATAGAGTAGACAGGGGGCTTGCCCCCTGGACACATACCCCACGATGTATGCGAACCCCGCCAGCCGCGCAAGCGGGCGTGCGTCAGCACGCGGGTGACATAAAGCGGGGCATGGGTACGGTGCGGGGTGGAGAAGAACTCGCGTTGCTCGTTATGAAGACCGCTCTTGTGAGCGGAATGAAGAACTCGCTTGTGCTCGTAGTGAAGAATGGGCTACGCCCATGGTGAAGAACGCCCTGCGGGCGTAACGGGAAAGAAAGGAGGCTTAAATGCGTGAAAAAGAAGAAAAAAAGGCGATTTTTCACAAAAAAGTAGAGCTAACTCTACTTTTTGGCTTGACGTATGACAAAAAAACTGCTAAATTGCGGTTACCGCCAGAGTACCGGCTCAGGATAAAAGAGGGCGATTTTGCGGACTCATCGCAAGATGGTACAGGATGCGGAAATACATACAAGCTACATGATATGAAGATTAAAACAGCAATACTCGCTGCGGCACTTGCCGTTCCTGCTTTTGCAGGTGTAAATACCACAGTTCCGGCTGCTGATAAGTACGACGGTATCGAACCCGTATCCGCCAAGCGTCTGAGTGGCGCCTTGCAGGTGGGCTATGCCACCAACTACACCGGCCGTGGTTATGTGGTTTCTCACTCTGTAGCTCAGGGTGACAGTGTCATCAACACCGGCTTGAAGCTGAATTACGATTTTGGTAAGGAGAAGCTGTGGAGCGCCTCTGTGACGCTGGCCTACAATATTCCGACATCCGGCCACACGCTGTATGGTAATCCCTATGCCAGCACCCAGATGACCGCTATGGGTGCGTTGCCGCTGCTGCAACAGATGAATCCCAATGCTACGTACGACGATGCTGTGGCGTATGTGAAAGCAAAAGGTATCAAGAAGCACATCAAGCAGCTCAACATCGAGAATGAGTTTGCGGTGATTACCGCCATGCACTACATGCCCAAGAGCGAGCTGTGGAACGTGAGCTTTGGTCACGACTACATCCACGGTGGTTTGATTGGTGTGATGGTGAAGCACTATGGCAAGAACGGCGCTTCCAGCCAGAATGAGTTTTTCATTCACCCCGAGTGGACTCCCTACAAGTGGCTCTCCATCGGTGTGAAGACCAGCTACAGCGCCTCCGGCATCTGCGGTTGGTGGTTTGAACCCACCATCACCATGAAGGCTCCCATCGTGGGCACGCCTGAGGATATCAAGGTGGCCGGTGTGCTGACCTTGGGTATGTCTGCCGCTGCCAAGTACTTTGACAACGGGCACTACGCCTGCGATAACGGCGCCCAGGCATTCTACGTGAAGTTCCAGACGCCTTGGTTTGCCAAGAAGAACCTCATTGTCACCCCCGGTGTGGCATTCCACTGGGCCGGCCCCGGCGCCCTTGCTGCCAATGAGTGTTCCGAGTTCCGCGAATACTCCGGCAACTACCATAACCACCCCTTCCGCAACTTCGGCGTGGTGGGTAGCCTGAGCGTGACTTACACATTCTAATCAAACCGAGTCATTTTTGGCTCGCCAAATGCGGGTAGCGTGTTATAATACACAAAAGCCCGCAGCGTGGGAAACCGCTCTGCCGTGGATAAGGTAGAGCGGTTTTCTGCATGATGACCCTCCTCTTACACACACTCTCTCACCCTTTCATACACACAATATTATGGCACAGCTGAACGTACATGGTCAGGAAAATATCGTGCAGCCCGGGTTTTACATGCCCAACAGGCTGAGCATCGAGGCCGGCAAGGCTCTGCACCACCTGTTGCAGGGTAAGGTTTGCTACTTGGTAGACCCCACCTTTCCGCCCGCTCCGGAGATTATGGAGTATCTGAAGACGAAGGATATCTCCATCGAATACTTTGATTTCCGCCACACGACCTCGCGTGCTGTGCGTGAGCAGATTCTCAACCGCATGCAGCAGGGGCTCAGCGTGGTATTCCTGCCGGGGTTGATTGCGAAGGTGCGCGGCACGTTGGCCGATGTGCCCTCTCCCTTCCTCTCCAATGTGGGTAGTCTGCACATTTCACCCGTGCCGGTGTTCCTGGGGCATTACAATGATGACGATGTAAACGCCCTGTATTCTAACGGCAACTTGCCGGCCACACGCGAGGAATTGTGGATTATGCCGCAGCTGCGCCCCGGCCCCCAGACCGGTGAGCGCCTGCTGAGCGCTTGGTTGGAAAAGAGTGCGGAATTGTTCTCTGCCAATCCTTTCCTGAAGCGCTCTGTGACCACGGAGTTGGTGCGCGCCATGAAGGCCAACCCGAAGGTGGAAGTGGTGGATGGCATGACGGGTAACCCGCTGCCGAACTTCAAGTTGCTGGGTGTCTCGATGACGGTGGCCAAGATGCTGCGCAAGCGAGATGATGAGCGCATCGGCGTGATATTGCCCCCCGGACCCGGCGGCACGATTGCCACGCTCTCCTGCTTGCTGGCCGGGATGACCCCGGTGCTGATCAACTATGCTTCCTCGCGCGAAGCTTTTGAAAGCACCGTGCGCCAGGCCGGGCTCAAGACCTTTATCACGGCGCGCAAGTTCATGCAGAAGCTCACCACCTTCCCCTGGCCGCCAGAGGAGCAGTTGATTTTGGTGGAAGACCTTCTCAAGAATCTTTCCAAGGCCAGTCTCATCAGCAATGTGATGATGGCCAAGATGGCTCCCGCCAATATGATTTGCCGCATGTTCAACACCGATGCCCGCTGCGATGGCGCCGAGTGTGTGATGCTCTTTACCAGCGGCTCCTCCGGCGAACCCAAGGGGGTGACGCTGACGCACCGCATGGTGCTGGCCAACGTGGCGCAGTGCGCCGCCCGCTTGGATTTGGCGGATGCCAAGTTCCTGGCCAGTCTGCCCATTTTCCACAGCTTCGGTCTCACCGTGACGATGATGCTGCCGCTGCTGACCGGCCACCCCTTCTATGCGTACCCGAACCCCACGGATGCACGCAACCTGTGCGAGATTATCAAGAAGCACGGCATCACCCTCGTGTGCGCTACCCCCACCTTTGCCCGCGGCATGCTGCGCCGCGCAGAGGAAGGCACCTTTGCCACCGTGCGCCAGTTTGTGGTGGGGGCAGAGAAGCTGCAGCCGGATTTGGAAGATGAGTTCATGAAGCGCCACGGCCTGGGGCTGCTGGAGGGCTACGGCCTGACGGAAGCCGCCCCGGTGTGCTCCGCCAATATGCCCGATGCGCCCATGGTGGAGGGCTCCAAGTTCTATGTGCCCGGTACCCGCAAGCGCAGTATTGGTGCCCCGCTGCCCGGTATTGCCGTGCGCATCACCGATGTGGATGATGATACCAAGGTGCTGCCCCTGACGGAGCGCGGCATGATTTGGATCAAGGGCTCCAACGTGTTCAATGGTTATGTGGGCCGCCCTGAGATGAATGCCGAAATCTTTGACAACGGTTGGTTCAAGACCGGCGATATCGGCCAGATGGATCTCAACGGCTTCATCACCCTGGGTGGCCGCCTCTCCCGCTTCTCTAAGATTGGCGGCGAAATGGTGCCCCACGAGGGCGTGGAACTGGCCATCAGCCAGGCTCTCAACCTCAACCCCGAAGACGGCGTGCAGATTGCCGTGACGGGTGTGAGCGATGCCCAGAAGGGTGAGGCCTTGGTGTTGCTCTCTGCGCTGCCCCAACACCAGCGTAGCTCCGAGGAAAAGGAAATCCTGACCTCTATCCGCAACATCCTCATCGAGCGCCAGATGCCCAATCTCTGGGCTCCCAAGTATCTGGTGCCGGTGGAAGCCATACCCACCTTGCCCACCGGTAAGCTCGACCTGCGCGGCTGCAAGTTGCTGGCAGATGAAGCTCTGTGGGAGCTGAATAATTAATCCGACACTTCGGTACACTTCTTTTCACCGCCGCGTGCCTCTGCTCCGGGAGGTTCGCGGCGGTTTTTTTGCTCTGTGCGCGGCGGGCGGGGAAGAAGGAGGCGGTGCGCCATGCGGAACAATGCACAATGTACAATGCACAATGAACAATGAACAATGAGGAAGCTCGCCGCGCTTTGCGGGGGGGGGGGGGAATTTCATAGCCCCGCATCTTGCGGGGCGGCATAGAGTAGACAGGGGGCTTGCCCCCTGGACACATATCCCACGATATATGCGAACCCCGACAGCCGCGCAAGCGGGCGTGCGCAGCACGCGGGTGACCTAAAGCGGGGCATTTGTACGGTGCGGGGCATTATGCCACCCTGCGCTCCGCGCACCGCTGACGCGGCTGCCGGGGTTCCGGGTCGTTATTTGTTGGTAAGCAGGGGGCAAGCCCCCTGCCTACTCTATGCCGCCCGTTGCACGGGCTCAAAGATAGCGCCCGCCGTGCGTGCGCGGGATGCTTTGGGGAGGTGAGAAGGACTCGTTTCACTCGTCATGAAGACCGCTCCGGCGAGCGGAATGAAGAACTCGCTTGCGCTCGTAGTGAAGAATGGGCTGTCGCCCATGGTGAAGAACGCCCTGCGGGCTCAAAAGTCCCGGAGGAACGGTATACCCATAGCGATGTGTGTGGGGCGAGTAGCCGGCTTCCAAACTCCTTTGTCTTTTGCTGCGTTTTTATGCAAAAGTCCTTTGTCTTTTGCCGTTTTTTATTACGAAACTCCTTTGTCTTTTGCCGCGCGACGAGGTGAATGATATTGACATTCAACAAAAAAACGATATTATGTCTAAAGGATCAGAGAAAGGCATAGATATGTATAGAAAGGGTATAGAAAAGTTAAAGGCGTGGATGGAGAAGAAACGGCGCAAGCCCATGCTTTTATTGGGGGCGCGGCAAGTGGGGAAAACATGGTTGATGCAAGAGTTTGCAAGACTTCATTATAAGAATGTGGTCTACGTGAGGTTTGATAAGGAGCCATTCATTAAGAGTTCATTTGAAAAGGATTACAATGTATCGCGCTTGCTGATGGATTTGCAATTGCACAGTGATACAGATATTGTGCCCGGGGAGACGCTTATCCTGCTTGACGAAATACAGGAATGTCCATCTGCGCTTACTTCATTAAAATACTTTTGCGAGGAGGCCGGAGAACAGCATATCATAGCGGCGGGTTCATTGTTGGGTGTTGCGGAACATAAGGGGACAGGATTTCCTGTCGGGAAGGTCGAGCGTATGTATTTGGGACCGCTTTCCTTTACAGAATTTCTCATGGCAACAAAGCAAGAGCGCTTGTTGCGTGTATTGCAGTGCAGAGATTGGGAAACGATCAGTGCCCTGCATGAGCGTTTTGAAGAGCAACTGAGGCTGTACTATTTCATTGGAGGTATGCCCGAGGCAGTGGCAACGTACATGGAAACGAAGAGCTTTAGCTCCGTTCGCGAGGTGCAATTAAACTTGTTGGAGGATTACCGAAACGATTTCAGTAAACATGCCACAACGTCTGAGACGCACCTTATCACGCAAATTTGGAACAGCATACCGGTTCAGTTGTCGCGTGAAGATAAGCGTTTTATTCAGAGTGAGGTGAGTCCGGGGGTAAAATCAGATCGTCTCCGTGGGCCTATTCGCTGGTTGACGGATGCCGGTATGGTGAATCTTGTAAGGCGGGTTACGAAGCCTGAAATGCCGTTGGACGGTTTTTGTGACGCTTGTTTCAAGATGTTTTTCTTAGATGTGGGCTTGTTGGCGGCGAGATGCAGGTTGAGACCTGCTGCGCTGTTGGAAGGTAATAAGGTGTTTGCTCAGTATAAAGGTGCGTTGACAGAACAGTATGTACAACAGCAACTTGTAACGGAATTGGGAATCCGGCCTTATTATTGGAGTGCCGAACGTGCAAGTGCTGAAATAGATTTCTTGTATGAATCCGAAAGCGAGGTGATACCTATGGAGGTGAAGGCCGAAAGAAACTTGCAAGCGAAAAGTTTGCAGAGCTTTTATCGGCGCTATCGTCGCCCCTTGGCCGTGCGTCTTTCGATGAGTCCCGCTTATGCAGTGCAGGATATTCATGTTGCCGCTACAAAAGATACGATGGGTGGTTCGTATCGGCTCATCGATATGCCTTTGTATGCCCTGAGTCTGCTTGAGGAGGTAGTATGCGATGTTCTTCATTCACCTCTGTAGGAGGGGAGAAGGAGGAATTCTCCTCCGGGCACTTTGTGCTGCGCACGGGGTGCGCGGGTGGGGAAATTCCCCCGCGGCATGCGCCGCGGCAAGATGAGAGCCCCGCGTATTGCGGGGCGGTATAGAGTAGACAGGGGGCTTGCCCCCTGGACACATACCCCACGATGTATGCGAACCCCGACAGCCGCGCCAGCGGGCGTGCGCCAGCACGCGGGTGACATAAAGCGGGGCATGGGTACGGCGCGGGGTGGAGAAGAACTCGCGTTGCTCGTCATGAAGACCGCTCCGGCGAGCGGAATGAAGAACTCGCTTGTGCTCGTAGTGAAGAATGGGCTGTCGCCCATGGTGAAGAACGCCCTGCGGGCGTAACGGGAGAGGGGAAGGGCTCATGCGCGTTGGGTGAAATTCGGATGGTGAGCAAAAAGTAAGAAAAAAGAAAAAAAATTCAGAAATGGATTGACAAATGAGGTGTATTAGAGTGTACTAGGGGTACGGCGAAGTGTACGAAAAAGGATGGCAAATGAATCAACAGTGATGTTCACGGGCAACGTGACGCATAAGCTGGACCCCAAGAGCAGAGTGGCGGTACCGGCAGGGTGGCGTGCGGCCCAGGGTCAGGTGTTGATATTGATTGATGCCACGAGCGAGGGGTACCGCATCCTGAAGTGCTACACGAAGGAGGCATTCGCTGATAAAATGGCTACAATCCGCACGCAGGCAGAGGCGCAGGGAATCAGCCCGGGCGAGATTGATTTGTACGTAGGCAAGATTACCGGGTGCAGCTTTGAGGCAGAGGTGAGCACTCAAGGTAAGTTGCTGATACCCAAGAAGCAACGCGAACGCATGAATTTGGTGGAAAATGCCACCATCGTGGGTCGCGGGGCTTACTTTGAGATATGGAAACCGGAGGACTTCGAGGCAACCAATACGCCGGAAGTTCTTGGCCGCCTGAAGCTTGACCAGATGTTCCACATCCTCTCATGAACGAGCATGGACCAGTAGTGTATGCGGGGCCGCAGGAGCCGACAGGCATTTGTTACCGCTTGGTGATGTGGGAGGCCGGAGCCCTGCCGGAGAGCAGTTTGGCAGAGTGGCAAAGTGCCCGCAAAGACCTGCTTGCCGCGATGCGAGATGCCGGTATCAAGGGGGCGCGAGGCAAGTTGGCGGGGTTGGAAAAGGAACTGCGGGAGCTGAACTGTCGTGTGATAGAAGGCCCCTTGGCTACATGCCCGCGCCGCGCCCTCACGTGTACGCGCGCAAACGCGCTCGCGGCATTTCTCGCCCGCGAGGCGGGGGTGCTGGGTTTTCGCTTGGGTGCATGCAGCGTGGAAGTGCTGCTGCAAGCCGGTGAGGATTGTGATCCGCAGGCCAAGCAGGAGAGTTGGAAGCAGAGCGTGGAGGGGATGGAGTGGAGTGCTGAAAGTCTGTGCGAGGCGCTGATGCCGGCAGATGCTGTCCGTTTGCTGGCGGAGTACCGCGCAGCTGATACGCTGCATGAAAGCGCTGTGGAGGATGAAGCTGCCGCTGCCTTGGAGAGCACGCCTTTCCGGCACGTGACGGTGCTGGCCCACGAGGCGGTGGATGCGCTGCTGCCCGCAGAGGGGCGTGTGCTGGTAGATGCTACCTTGGGCGGTGGCGGCCACAGCGAGCTGATGTTGCAGGCCGGGGCCGAGGTGTGGGGGATAGACCAAGACCCCGCAGCCCGCGCGGCGGCGAAGCGTCGCTTAGCCGCCTATGGCGATAAGCTGCATGTGGTGGCCGGTAATTTCCGCAATGCGGTAGCGCTGCTGCAAGAGCGCGGGGTGCAGGCTGTGGATGGCTTGCTGGCCGATATCGGCATATCCTCCCCGCAGGTGGATTGCGCCGAGCGCGGCTTTTCCTTCCTGAACGAAGGCCCGCTGGATATGCGCATGAACCCCGCAGCCGAACGCAGCGCAGCGGATATTGTGAACACGGCGGCAGAGAGTGAGCTGGCCGATATCTTGTGGCAGTATGGCGAGGAGCGTGCCAGCCGCGCCATTGCCCGCCGCATTGTGCAGGAGCGCAGCAAGGCTCCCATCACAACCACCACGCAGCTGGCAGATATCATCGCTACGGTGTTGCCCCGCAAGGGCAAGCAGCATCCTGCCACCCGCAGCTTCCAGGCGCTGCGCATAGCGGTGAATGATGAGCTGGGTGCCCTGGAGGATTTGCTGCATACCGGCCTGAGCTTGCTGCGCAGCGGTGGACGCTTTGCCGTTATCACTTTCCACAGCTTGGAAGACCGCGCCGTGAAGCGCTTTTTCGAGCAAGTGACCCGCCCCGAAATTGACCGCCCGGAATGGCCTGCCCCGCGCCCCAATCCGGATTATGCCGCAAAGCTCGTCTTCCGCAAACCTATCACCGCAAGCGAGGCAGAACTGAGTGCCAACCCTCGCTCCCGCAGCGCCAAACTGCGCGTTATCGAAAAGCTTTAATCCCTTTCCCCCCAGATATTTTTCCCACTATGTCCAACAACTCCGGAACATCTTCCCGCTATTCGCAACGCCTGAACTTCTCGTTCCTCGTGTGGATGGTAGCCTTTGTCGTGCTGGTATGCGGCATCGGTGTCACCTTTGCCGTGCTCAAGAATGAGCAGGTGGCTGTGCGCACCGAAATCAGCAAGTTGCAGCGCGAAACCAATGTGTACCGCATGAATGCCAACCAGTACCGCGCCAAAACCAATGCGCTGACCAACCGCTGGGCCATGCGCGACCGCCTCAGCCAAGATGGCTCCACCCTGCGCGATATTGAGCGCAGCCAGATAGAAATCGCCCGCAATCGCCGCGATGCCGACCGCCTGAGCTCCACCGCTGCTCGCTAAATTACGCTTTCGTATCACCACGTTCAGATGAAGACCAAAGTGCCATTTACACGCCGCTGCGTGCTGCTGGTGACAGTGATGCTGTCGCTGTCCTGCGTGGTGGCATGGCGTTTGGTGGAGCTGCACGTGGTGGATTCCGGCAACCGCAGCCAGATAGCCGCCGATGAGCTCATTGAAAAGGAGCGCATACCGGCTCAGCGCGGTATCATCATGGACCGCCACGAGGAAATCCTGACCAACAATATCCAGAGTGCCGAGCTGGTGGCTGACCGCTACCACCTGCGTGAAGTCACGGCTGTGGTGGATGGCTTGGCCTACAACCAGGTGATTCACGACCCGGAGTGGAACAAGGATGAAGACCCTGTGCGCCGCCGCAAGATTTTCCTGCGTAAGCGCGCCGAGTTGTTGGACAACGCCACCCTGAAGCTCAGTCAGGAAGAAAAGGCAGAATTGCGCCGCAATGTTTCCCCCAAGGATGCGCGCGCCAACCGCTTGTTGGAGTACGATCCCAAGGTGTGCGAGTACTATTACAAACTGCATGATAATCTGGTGGCCGAGGTGCTCTACCCCTTCCTCTCACATGTAGAAATCAGCGAGACAACGAAGGATGCCAAAGGACGCGATGTGGTGCAGCAGCGCTTCATGACCCGCGAGGATATTGTGGAGAAAATCGCCCAGCCGGCTGTGGTGGCACACAATGCGGAAGCGGAGGCCAAGAACCTGCCCAAGCGCTCCTTCCGCAACCAGATTATCCTTGCCCGCGGCCTGACACAAGATGCCGCAGAGAAAATCAAGACAGCGCTTTCCCAAGCGCGTGTGCGTGGCATTGTGGTGCAGTCGGATTTGCGCCGCTCGTATGTGATGCCGGAGCTCCTGGGGCATGTGCTGGGCTATGTGGACCACGAAAACAAGGGCATGAGCGGTGTGGAAGCTTATTTCCAGAGCTACTTGGCCGGGGTGGATGGCATGCGCGAATACCGCCACAATGCCCGCGGGCAAATCCTGCCCAATGAGGACGACCGCTACATGGCCCCCAAGCATGGCCTGAACCTGCGCCTGACCATCGATATGCGCTTGCAGACCATCTGCGAGCAGGAGCTGGATAAGGGTATGCGCCACTACCGCGCGCGCCGCGGGTGCATGATTGTGGTAGACCCGCACACCGGGGATATTTTGGCCATGGCCAGCCGCCCTTCGTTTAACCTGAATACCAAGGAAGTCATCACCCCGGAGGGGACGTTTGAGCGCGGCAAGCTCAAGGACAGCAAGGGAGATGTCATTACCGGGGATTTCAACTTTGCCTGCCAGACCCGCTACGAGCCGGGCTCCACGTTCAAGGTGATAGGCGTGACGACTGCGGTGGATAAGCGCATCATGGGCATCAACACATTGGTGAGCTGTCACCCCTTCTCGGTGGGGTTCGGGAGCAAGGCCATCAACGACGGGCGTTTCAACTATGGTGTGCTCACGGTGGGGCAGGTGCTCAAGAAATCCAGTAATCCGGGTGCGGCTCACATTGCGCTGAAGTGCAAATGGCCGAACTTTAAGGAGTATGTGCAGCGCTACGGGTTGGATAAGCCCATGGACATTGAGCTGCCCAGCGGCGGCGCCTGCCTGCTGGCAGATGGCAACAACATCGTAAACTTCTCCCGTATTGCATACGGTTACTCCGTGTCGGTCTCTCCCCTGCACATGGCAATGGTGTATGCCACCATTGCCAACAATGGTGTGCGCATGAAACCCCGCCTGATTGACAAAATCATTGCCGCCGATGGTACGGTGTACGATGAATGCGCCCCGAAAGAAGTGCAGCGTGTGATGAGCCAGCGCACGGCAGAGGATATACGCGGGGCGCTTTTCACCGTGACCCAGAGCAAGGGGCCGGGTGGTCGCGGCACGGCTACGGCAGCAGCCATCCCCGGATTCCGCATCGGCGGCAAGACCGGCACGGCCAAGAAGGTGAAAGATGGTGGTGGCTACTACGAAGGCTTGTACACGGTGTCCTTTGCCGGCATCCTGCCCATTGATGACCCGCGCTTGGTCGTGATGACGGTGATAGATGAACCGCACCCGCGCGATTGCAATGCAGGTGGCGGCACTGTGGCAGCACCCATTTTCCGCGCAGCGGCAGAGCGTTTCATCAATGTGCTCAACATCCCGCCCACCGATGCCGAAGAATACGAAAAATATCTGGCCTCCAAACAGGAAAAACCCGCAACGAAACCCTAACCTCACACACCGCCTGAACTGATATGATGAATACCAAACAAATCTTCTCCCTCGTACCGGGTGCAGTCATTACCGGCAAGATTCGCAAGCCGCTGACGCTGCTCACGGATGATAGCCGCAAGGTGGTGCCCGGCTGTTGCTATGTGGCTGTGAAAGGCACGCAATTTGATGGCCACAGCGTCATCCCCGATGTCATCAAGGCCGGGGCGGCAGCCATTGTGGCAGAGACACCCTGCCCGGAGAAAAAGGGGATACATGGTGTATGCTGGGTGCAGGTGGAAGATACGCGCCTGGCCAATGGACTGTTGATGAGCGCCTGGCACAATTTCCCCAGCATGCAGATGGTGATGCTGGGCGTGACCGGCACCAATGGCAAGACCACCATCAGCTACCTGACCAACGCCATCTTCCGTGCCACATGGCACCGCGCCGGCCTCATCGGTACCATTATGTATGATGATGGAGCCCGCCGCTTACCCTCCCACAACACCACCCCCGGCAGCGCTGCGCTGCAATCCATGCTGGCAGATATGCTCAACAACGGCTGCCGCGCCGTGGCGATGGAGGTCTCCTCTCACGCGCTGTGCCAGCACCGCACCGCCGGTACGGCTTTCCGCGTGGGTATCTTCACCAACCTGACTCAGGACCATCTGGATTACCACGGCACTATGGAGGAATACTACCAGGCCAAGAAGCGCCTTTTCCTGACCATGGCAGAGTCGGAGGATTTGAAGGCCACCGCCGTCATCAACGCGGATGATGAGTATGGCCGCCGCTTGGCACACGAGCTGTTGCCCATCATGAAGGTGCGCACGTTCGGCATGGCCAAGGATGCGGATTTTCGCGTGACACCGCGCATTCTTTCCCTGAAGGGCAGCCAGTATGAGCTCAGCTACAAGGGACGCACGTATCTGGTGCGCACACCGCTCATCGGCGCGTTCAACGTCTCCAACAGCTTGGCGGCGTTGGCCGGGGCTGTAGCGGCCGGAGTGAATCTGCGAGATGCCATCAGCTGCCTGGCGCAATCCCCGCAGGTGCCGGGCCGTATGGAGCTGGTGAGCAGCGTGAACAACGTGCAGTGCTTTGTGGACTACGCGCACACCCCCGACGCTGTGGAGAATGTGTGCCGCACCATGAAGGAACTTTGCACGCAGGGGCGCGTGATTACTGTCTTTGGCTGCGGCGGCGACCGCGACCGCACCAAGCGCCCGCTCATGGGGGCTGCCGCCGCCCGATACAGCGATGTGTGCATCGTGACAAGTGATAACCCCCGTACAGAAGACCCTGAGCAGATTATCGATGAAATCATGCCCGGCATCCCCCGCGAGAAGCAACACCGCATTACCGACCGCGAGGAAGCCATCCGCGCTGCCTTGGAGATGGCTCGCCCCGGCGACTGCGTGCTCGTGGCCGGCAAGGGACACGAAAATTACCAGATTTTTGCCGACGAGACCATCACCTTCTCGGATGCGGCCGTTGTGCAAAAATACTACGCTGAAAAGAACCCGGAGGGGCGCAGCGTTCCCTCCCGCAAACCCGAACGCCGCAGCGACCGCTCATGACCAGCATGACTATCGAGGAACTGCAACTGGCCAGTGGCGGCAAGATGGCCGCTACCGGTAGCCGCAGCATCACCGCCGGACTTACCACAGACAGCCGCGCCGTGGTGCCGGGCTGTATTTTCCTGGCTTTGTGCGGCGAGCGTTTTGATGGCAACAACTTTGCCGCAGATGCTTCGCAGCAGGGAGCAGCTGCCGTGGTGGTAAGCCGTTTGCAGGGTGAATATGCCGCAGATTGCACCGTGATACTGGTAGAAGATACGCTGGAGGCGCTGCAAAGCATTGCCAAATGGTGGCGCGGGCAGTTGGCACCCCTGCATGTGGTGGGGTTGACCGGCTCTAGCGGCAAGACCAGCACCAAGGACATGACTTTGGCCGTGCTGGGGCAAAAATACCGTGCTTTGGCCACCAAGGGCAACCTGAATAACCACATCGGTGTGCCGCTGAGCATCCTTTCCGCCCCGCAAGGCACCCAAGCAGCTATTTGGGAGATGGGGATGAACCACGCCGGCGAGCTGGCACCTCTCTGCGAGATGGTGCAGCCGCAAATCGGCATCATCACCACGATTGGGTCGGCGCACCTGGAGTACTTGGGAAGCCGCGAGAACATAGCGCAGGAAAAATGCACCGTTGCGCGAGCTTTGCCGGCCGATGGCTACATGATTTACCCTGCCACAGATGACTTCGCCGCCATGATAGCGGAGCAGACTGCCGCCACCCCGCTGCCGGTGGGTGGGTGCGACTGCGCCGTGCGTGCTGCCAATGTGCGCTCCACCGCCTTGGGCAGCAGCTATGATTTATGCATCGAAGGCCGGGAGCCCGTGCGCATCAATTTGCCCGTTCCCGGGGCTCACATGGTCAGCAACAGCCTGTTGGCTGCCGCTGCCGGTTGGAAACTGGGCTGCACCTCCGCGCAAATCGCCGCCGGCTTGGCCCAGGCCTCCCTCACGCACGGCCGCTTGGCTTGCTATGAGGCAGAGGGCTGCACCGTGGTGGATGATACCTACAACGCCAACCCCGAAAGCATGAAAGCCGCCCTTGATACCGTGGCCGCACTCCGTGGTTCCAAACGCTGCATTGCTGTGCTGGGCAAGATGGGTGAGCTGGGGCAGGGGGGCATTGCCGCCCATGCAGAAGTGGGGTTACATGCCGCCTCCTTGGGCTACGCCGCCGTGGTGGTGGTGGGGCCGAATTGCCCGGAGATAGAAGCCCTGTGCCAAGCTGCGGGCGAACGCGTACCCACCGCCCAAGCCGACACCGCAGCCGAGGCTGCTGCCTTGCTGCGTGGTTTGGTACAACCCGGAGATGCCGTGTTGTTCAAGGGCTCGCGCTCGGCCGGTATGGAGCGCACCATGTACGAACTTTTCCCAACCCTTAAACCCACGAAATAAGTTATGTTCAATATGGAAATCGGAACACAGTGTTTGCTGGCATTGCTTATCCCCTTTGTCGGCTCCCTCCTCATCGGCCCGAAACTCATTGCCGTGTTGCGTGCCATGAAAGCCGGCCAGCCCATCCGCGAGGCTCGCAAGGGTGTGTTGGCCCCCGAACACCAGTCCAAGGTCGGCACCCCCACCATGGGCGGTATCATGCTCATCGGGCTTGTCTTGCTCACCACGCTTCTTGTGGCGGATTTGAGCAATGTGTATGTGCAGTGCTGCCTGATCGTGACGAGCATTACGGCTTTCCTCGGCTTCTTGGATGACTACGCCAAAATCACCAAAAAAAGCACGGATGGCGTGAGCGGTTGGTTCAAAATCGGTCTGCAATTTGTGGCGGCACTGGGTTGTTCGGTATACTTGTATCTTGCATGCCCGCAGGTCACCTACATGATGGTGCCGTTTTACGGGGTGCTGGATATCGGCGTATTCTTCATTCCGCTGGCGCTGCTGGTCATCATCGGCACTTCCAACGCCGTGAACCTGACAGATGGTTTGGATGGTTTGGCCAGCGGGTGCATGATTATTGCAGCCTTGTTCTACTGCTTCCTCATTTCGGTTGTTTCTTTCATGAACCCATGCGGGTATCTGATTCCCTTCCTGCTCACCATCATTTCCGCATGTGTGGGCTTCTTGTGGTTCAACTGCAATCCTGCGCGCGTTTTCATGGGCGACACCGGTTCGCTTGCGCTGGGCGGTGCGCTTGGCACGGTGGCTGTGTGCAGCGGCACCGAGTTATTGCTGGTGATAGTGGGTGGAGTGTTCGTGGTGGAGGCTCTTTCCGTGATGATACAGGTCTTTTGGTTCAAGTATACCCGCATCAAATACGGAGAGGGACGCCGCATTTTCCGCATGGCTCCCATACACCATCACTTTGAAAAAGGCGGTCTGAGTGAAACACAAGTATGTGTGCGTTTTTGGATTGTGGCCGCCATATTGGGGGCGTGTGCAGTTTACGCGCAAATGTCTTGTTTTTGACCTGTAAAAATAGTATAATCCCTTGCCATCTTCACCATGAATCTCACCGGTAAAAAAGTAGCAATTCTCGGCTGTGGCCGCAGCGGGGTAGGCGCAGCGCATTTGGCTATGGCCGTAGGCGCTGAGCGTGTGTGCGTGTTCGATATCAACCCCGCCGCCACCTGCGCAGATGAAACGTTGGAGTTTGTGCCCGGTGCCACAGAGGAACAAGCCCGCGCTTTTGCGGCGGATTTGGTGGTGATTTCCCCCGGTATTGAGTCCGATATTCCTTGGGTTCAGGCCTTTGCGGAGAAGGGCGCACCCGTCATCGGTGAAATGGAGCTTGGTTGCCTCTTCTACAAGGGGCGCATCATCGCTATTACCGGTACCAACGGCAAGACCACCACAACGGCTCTCATTGAGCATATCCTCACCTCTGCCGGCAAAACGGCTAAGGCTTGCGGCAACTACGGCTACCCCATTTCCGAGGTGGCTCTCATGGAACCCCGGCCTGAGTTTGCCGTGCTGGAAGTTTCCTCCTTCCAGTTGGAAACGGCCTATGAGTTCTGCCCGGAGGTGGCTCTTTGGCTCAACTTTGCGCCCGACCACATGGACCGCTACACCAAGGTGGAGGATTATTACAATGCCAAGCTGCGCATGTTTATGAACATGCCGGAAACCGCACTGGCCGTGGTGCGAGAGGGTGAGGATTTGCCCCCGATTCGCCCCAAGCGTGTCGGCTTCTCCTCCGTGGTGGATTCCGGCCGGCTTTTCTACCGCGATGGCTGCATCATGGAGGGCGATGCCTGTGTGTTGCCCCTGCGCGGCACCGAAATGGAACAGGCTCATAACGCAGAAAACACCATGGCAGCCATGCTTGCCTGCCGCGCTGTGGGTGTGGCAGATGCCGCCATTGCCGAAGCTGTGCGCAGCTTCATGCCCCCCGGCCACCGCTGCGAAACCGTGGCCGAGATGGACGGCGTACTCTGGCTCAACGACTCCAAGAGCACCAATCTGCACTCCACCGAGGCGGCGGTGCGCTCCCAGACCCGCCCCATCATCCTTATTGCCGGCGGCAAGGATAAGGGACTGGATTATACCGCCATTAACCCCATGCTGGAGAAGAAAGCCCACTGCTGTATCGTGTTCGGCCAGATTGCCGAGCAGCTGGAGCACACCTTTGCCCCTGTGTGCCGCACCATTCGCGTGGAAACCGTGGAGCAGGCTGTGCAGGCCGCTGCTACCTGCGCCCGCAAGGGAGATGTGGTACTTTTCTCCCCCGGAACCTCTTCATTCGACCAATTCCGAAGCTATGTTCACCGCGGTGAAACATTCCGCGCTGCTGTGAAACAAACGCTTCACCTCTAATCATCATAGCCCCCAAGCCCTGACTGAAACATTTATGAAAAAAAGCAAAAATCAAGCCTTCCGCAACTCTGATATGGCACGTGTGCGCCCGAAACGCCATATTTTCCACTCTTTGCTGTATGACAACAAGCCCAAGCGCCACCGCACCGATACCGGGCTGGTGGAGGACACCACGAGCGGCTCTACGATTGTGCGCATCATCGGCGGTTTGTTGCTGGTGCATTTGATTGTGATTGGTGGTGTGTTGTTGCGTGGGCACATGGTAAAGAGCAACAGCGGCGTAGCCGTATCTCCCACCATCACCCCGCCGCCGGCTCAACAGGCTCCTGCCCCGGCAGAAGAGGTGTTGCCGCAGCCTACTGCTGTACCGGCGGCTCCCGCTGCCGCACCTGCTGCTCCGGCACCTGCTGCTAACCACATCACCCAAGCGCCTGCGCCCCAGGATGCCACAGTGACGCTGACTCCCCCTGCAGAACCGGTGCTGGTCACTCCGCCGCCGGCTCCCGCAGCTGCCCCTGCCGCACCTGCTGCCCCTGCCGCTGCCCCACAGACAACGATGGTGAAGCACTATGTGGCTTCCGGCGATACATGGTACCGCATCGCCGCGCAGTATGGTACCACCGTGGAAGCGCTGCAAGCGGCTAACCCCAAGTCGGCCCAGAAGAATACGCTCTTCAGCGGCACTTATCTGAATGTACCGGTGAAAGCAGATTCCCCGCATGCTCAGGCACCCCTTGCCGAGACAGCCGCTGCCGAGGCCGCAGCTGCCCCCAGAATTCACGTGGTGAAACGCGGTGAAAACCTGGGCATCATTGCCAAGCGCAACAAGATTTCCCTCCAAAAGCTGATGCAGCTCAACAATCTCACGGAAAAGGATGCACGCCGCATCCGCGTGGGACAGGAGCTGAAAATCAGCGAATAATCTCGCTACGGCATGTCTACCCGCCTCAGCATCATCGTCATCTGGCTGTGTTTCATTACCTTGCTTTGCATGGGCATCGTGATGGTGGCCAGTACCGGACTTTGTGCTTCGGTGCCCCACGGTGAATCACCCTCCACGTTTGTGTACAAACAGTGCGGGTTCGGTTTCATGGGCTTGGTGTTTGCTTTGGCCATAAGCGTGGTGGATTACCACCGTATTCGCAAGTTTGTATGGCTGTTTTGGGGCGTGGCGGTGGTGCTTCTCATCTTGTGCTATGTTCCGGGTATAGGGCTTACCATCAATGGTGAACAGCGCTGGATTCGCGTGCCGGGTTTCACCTTCCAGCCCAGCGAGATTGCCAAGATTGCTATGATGGTGGCCATGGCTCACTGGTACACCACGCACCGCGAGGTGGCCGGCACTTTCATTAAAGGCTTTGCACAACCCGGTGCGTTGATATTCGGCTTTCCTCTGGCGCTGATTTTGTTTGAGAAAGACATGGGTACAGCGGCAGCCTTGGCCATGTCGGGGTTCTGCATCATGTACGTGGCCGGCGCGCGCGGTTGGTTGATGCTTCTTGCGCTCTTGCTTGGCTCATTGGTGCTCTATGACATGGCAACGGGCAATGCCAACCGTATGGAGCGTATCTATGCTTGGCTGGATCCCCAATCCTTCAGCCAAGGGGCAGGGCGCCAGCAGTGGATTGCCATTTTGGCTTTTGCACGTGGTGGTATCACCGGTGTGGGCTTGGGAGATGGCATTGAGAAATACGGCAACCTGCCCTTTGCTCATACGGACTTTATCTTTGCCGAAGTGGGCGAGGAATGGGGGCTACTGGGCTCATTGGGGGTATTGATGCTTTTCACGATGATGACTATCGCCGGCATTGTGTTGGCGATTCGCACGCAGGATACTTTTGGCCGCTTGCTGGCTACGGGGCTTGTATGCACCATTTTCTGGCCGGCGTTGCTCAACATGGCTGTGGTCACCTCCCTGTTGCCCAATACGGGTCTGCCCCTCCCGCTCATCAGCTACGGCGGCACCAACCTCGTCTTCACCATTGCCTCCATAGGCATCCTCACCAGTATTCAGCGCCACACTCCCGTTGTGCGCCAAAGTTACTGGCCCCTGCGCAGACTCCAGCAAAATCCTAAATTATGAGCAAGAAACCTCTCCGTATCATAATCGCCTGCGGTGGTACAGGCGGCCACCTTTTTCCCGGTATTGCCGTGGCGCAGCAGCTGCGTGCCATGGGGCATGAGCCTACGCTGCTCATCTCCCGCAAGGATGTAGATGCCGAGGCATCCCGCAAGTATGGTGATTTGAACTTCCACACGGTGCAGGCCATCGCCAAACCCGCCACTTTCTCCCTGCGCATGCCCGGTTTCCTCTGGAAGCTGGCACGCACCTATTTCACCTGCAAGGGTGTCATCCGCCGGGAAAAGGCAGATGCCGTCATCGGTATGGGCGGCTTCACCTCGCTGCCGCCGGTGCGTGCCGGCCGCATGCTGGGCTTGCGTACCTATGTGCATGATTCCAATGCCATGCCGGGCCGCGCCAACCGCATGACGGCCCGCTGGTGTACCAAGGTGTTGTTGGGCTTGGGAGAAGCCGCCAAGTACTTCCCGGGCAGCACCTGCGAGGTGGTGGGTACTCCCGTGCGCGAGGAGCTGCTGCAACTTCCCACCAAGGCCGATGCCCGCGCCCGCATGGGTCTGCCGGCAGAGGGGCCTGTGGTGCTGGTGACCGGTGGCTCTCAAGGCGCCCGCAACCTCAATACTCTTATTGTGGAAGCCGCCAAGGCTGATGCCGGGGTGCACTACCTTATCATTGCCGGCAAGCAAGACCAACCGCGTGTGGCAGAGCTGGCTGCCGGGGCGCCCAACATCACGGTGCTGGGCTTCTGCGCAGATATGCCCGCCGCCTATGCTGCGGCAGATGGCGTGATTGCCCGTGCCGGAGCTTCCACCCTCACCGAGCTCTCCATCATCGGCAAAGCCACCTTCCTCATCCCGTTCCCCTTTGCAGCAGATGATCACCAGACGCACAACGCCCGTGTCTTTGTGGCACAAGGCGCGGCGGAAATGTGTGCTCAGGCCGAGCTCACCCCTGCTCGCGTGCAGGAGTTTGTGCATGGCGTGGTGATGGATGATACCCGCCGCAGCGCTATGGAGGAAGCCATGCGCTCGCTGGCACGCCCGGATGCTGCAGAGAGCATAGCCCGCGTCATCGCTGCCGAATGATGCCCCATACCATCCATGTGTGCGTGAGCGAGCAGCGGCTCACCTATGGGGATTTTTCCGCCCTTGTGTCTACCGGTGCTGCCGGTGTGGGCACAGAGGCAGGGAGTGGCCGTACCCCTTTGGGGCGCTTTCGCATCTGCTCCAAACACGGGGAGAATGCCCCCCTCAACACCGTATTCCGAGCTCGTATCCCTGTGGGGATATACCCCGCCGCCGCTCGCGGAGATGACGCTATTCTAGCCCGCATCCTGTGTCTGGATGGGCTGGAACCCGCCAATGCCAACACCCGTTCCCGCTATATATACATCCATGGCACGAACGAGGTGGAAAAACTGGGTACCCCCGCCTCCCATGGTTGTATACGCCTCTCCCCGCAAGATGTCGCTACCCTCTTCGAGCTCGTGCCCCTTGGCACAGAAATGCTCATAGAAGCGTGATACGGGGTGCAAAAAATCCCCTCTCACGCAGGGCGCGGAGAGGGGGGATGGAGGATAAATGCCGCGTGAGCCGTATCAGAAGTTCAGGCGGATGGCGGCGGTGTATTCCCAGCCGTTGTAGCAGTCGCGGCCGCCATCGCGGGCGGTGGTGTACTCTGCGCCGAACATGAACTTGGCTGCATTTTTATTGATGGCAGAGGCATACACATCCACACCGAAGTAGAAGGTGTGCAGACTGTCCACCCAAGCGGGGGCGGTGGTCTGAGTGGTGATGTAGCGGTCGCCGCCGAGCTTGCAAGCGCTGTCGCCCATCATGCCGGTGTAGCGGAACACCAGATCCACGTGCGGATTGATGGAGTATACAGGCTGCAGCTGCAGGCCGATGTTGTTGGAGCCGTTGCCGTCAATCTGTTCGAAGCTGGCCACCAAGTTGGTGATGAAAAGGAACTTGTTGCGCTTGTACTCGTGGGAGAGGGAGACGGCATCCTTGAAACCGAAGCCGTAGTAGTTGGCTCCCTTGCCGCCGCGGCCGTACGAGTTGTCAAAGTCGTGCATGTATTCCAGCATGATGGATTGGAAGCCGTCTTCTGTCACATTGAATTTGCGCTTGGCTCCCATGGTGGCAAAGAATTTGTCTTCCCAGCCGAACTCGCCTTTGAGGCCGCGACCATCGCGATACACGTCGGAGTGTGTCAGGCTCTTACTGGCACACGCGCGGTCGTTGGCCATCAGCTGCAGGTGGAAGTTGTTTTGCTTATCGGGCTCGTAAGTGAACTCAACGCCCCAGTTGGTATCTAAGCCATATTGATTGGTGAGAGCAGAACGCTCAATGGCATAGATAGCGGCATTGGACATGTTGTAGTCGTATGTGAACTTGGGAGAGAATTTACCAATGCGCACGGCGAGCCCCTTTGCAGAATCGAACTTCTGCTTGATGTAGGCATCGTAAATATCTGTGTAGGTGAAGTTGCGTTTGGTGCGCCCGCCCGGGTAGGTGCTGCGCGTGGGCAGACCGCCTATGCGCCCGATGATGTGAAATTGTGTATTGGCCTTTGTGTGCACGTCCAAACCAATGAATGAGCGGCGGAACTCCTGGTTGAAGGGGGGGGCGCCTTTCTTGAGGTGGCGGCCATTGTTGCCGTTGGGCTGCACAGAAACCATTTGAAATTGCTCGCGCCAGGACAGGTTGACTTTCTTGATGTAGGTGTCGGGGCTTTCGTAGAGGATGAGTGCTTTTTTGACAGCATCTGTCCAGTCTGTTTTCTTGGCGGGCGCATCGGCCGCAGTTGCCACGCCGGCGGCACAGAGCAACCCCAAGCCGGTAAGTAGGTGCAGTTTCATATAAGTGTAGATTAAGCTTGTATATACAGGTAGCCCGCCCGGGTGGCCGGGCGGGCTGTATAGGAGGATTAGCGCAGTTTCTTGAACAGGGTTTCATGATCCAACACGGGCATGTATTCCGTGTGATCTAACCCGGCATCCAAGATGTAGAGGGTGAGCAGGCGCTTCACGATGGTGAGCAGGCGCTCCTGTTGCCAGGGTTTTTCGACGTAGTTGTCAATCTGGCCGTCGTTGATGGCGTTGATGGTGTCTGCGTGGGTGGCTTGGCCGGTGAGCAACACCTTGCGGGTCTTGCCGAAGCGGCGGTCGCTCGTCACCTGCCCCAGCAGGTCGGTGCCGTTGCCTCCGGGCATCACTTGATCAGAGATGATGATGGCAATGTGATCGCCGTCATCATCAATCTGGTTGATGAGTTCCATGCAGTCTTCCACGCTGGAGGCTTCCTCCAAACGCACGTAGGGGGTGAGAGGGCGGAGGTCTCTCATGACGGAATCCAGCACTTCCTGCTGGTCGTCTACGCAAATGATGTTAATTGTTTCCATAAATTTGAGTGGTAGGTATGTTAATGGTAAAGGTTGTGTTGCCATCGGTGCTGGTCAGCTCGATGGTGCCGTTGTAGCTATCGACCACGCGGCGCACGATAGAGAGGCCGAGCCCCAGGCCGAAATCCAGCCCGAGCTTCTTGGTGGTGAAGTTGGGTTGGAAGATTTTCTCGTGAATATCCTCCGGGATGGCAGGTCCGTTGTTGGAGATAGACACGCGGATGTAATCCGTGGGCAGCAGCTTGAGGCCTTCTGCGTGGCTGATGCCGGCGGAGATGTTGATGGTAGGATCGGGGGTCTGCCCTTGTTCCATCGCATCGTATGCGTTTTTGATGATGTTGGTCCAGATTTGCACCAGCTCAGTGATATCCGCCGTGATGGTGGGCATGGGGTGAAGATCTGTGTGCACGGTGATGTGCTTGAGCTTGTTGCCCAGCAGGTTCATGGCATCGCTGAGGGATTGCGCTACATCCACCCCCTCCTGGCGGGTGGAATTACCACCGCCCAACAGCTTCACCGCACGCACAATGCCGGTGGCGTGGCGGGCGGCTACCTGCATATCGCGCAGGTCGTGCCCCAGCTCCCAGAAACGATAGTTGGTGCGCACGTGCTTTACGAACTCAGGCCCGAACTTGACGAGCGTTTCCGTATCCGGGATGATATGTGCCAACACCTTGGCTGCTTCTTGCGGCATGTTGAGCTCGCGCTCATATTTGCGGGCTCGTTTGCGCAGGTCGCTCGCGGCGATAAAGCTTTCGTCCTCATAGCCGTAGCGGAAGAGACGCGCGTTGTACTTATCTTCCTCTGCCAGGAAGTCTGCCATGTGCTCTGCCACAAACTCGGTGCGGCGGGTGATGACACCCACGGCGTTGTTGAGCTCGTGTGCAATGCCGGCAGAGAGCTGCGCTAGGGTGGAGGCCATCTCTGCCCGCTGCAACAGGCGCTGGGCTTCCTCTTTCTCCGTGGCGTGGCTGAACATGCGGATGTTGCGGGCTGCCAGCTCGTGCATCAGCACGGGGATGAACTGGTGCTCCATGCTGCCGTAGTGCTCCACATCCACCGGCTCGGTGGTGTCATCAATGTAGGCCAAGCGCGTGTCTTCCACCGCCACAATATCATTGGAGCTGTGGTACACGCGAGAGAAGAAAGCCTGCACGCACACGTAGGAACCGGGACCTGCGCGGAACACTTCGTGCTTGCGGGTCACCGTCTCCGTGGGCAAATCTGCATCGCGAAACCTTTCAGCCTCGCGGTAGGCCACCAGCGCCCCTTCCAAGATGAGGTAGAGGCGGTGGCACTCCTCGCCTTGCCCCACCAGCATCTCTCCCTTGGAGATGCTGATGGTGCGCCCGGGATCGCTGAAATAGATGCTGTTGAGTCGCTCCAGCGGTTCTGTAATGTGATCGGGCAGCATGGCGATAGGGGAGGGTGTGTGTTTCTTAGTTGAAGAAGCCGATTGCCCCGAGCAAGCTCATCATGCCGATGGTGATGGCAAGACCGAGCAAGCAGAGAATCGTACCGGAGATGGCCATGCCCTTTTGCTCCACATGCCCGGTGGCGTAGGCCATGGCGTTGGGCGGGGTGGAAATGGGAAGCGCCATGCCCAGAGAGGAGGCGAAGGCGATGGTCACCAGCAGGCCGATGGCGCCGGCATCATCCATGGAGCCACCTGCCAGCATGCCCCCGGCCACACTGGCCATGATGGGCATGAGCAAGGCTGCCGTTGCGGTATGGCTCATGAAGGTTGCCATGAAGAGGCAGATAAGGCTGGCCCCCACCAGCAGCATCAGCGAATCCCATGAGGCAAAGGGAATGGCGTTGATCATATCCTTGGCCAGGTTGGTCTCACTCAGGGCAACACCCAGGGCGAAGCCACCGGCTACCAGCCAGAGTACGTCCCAGCTCATGGATTTGAGGTCCTTCTTGGTGATAACACCTGTCACGGAGAACACAGCAATGGGGATGATGGCCACGCTGTTGGAATCCAGCCCATGGTAATCCTTGGGAATCACCCAGAGCAGGATGGTCACGATGAAGGTGGCATACACGATAATGGCCTTGGGTGTGGTCAGGAACTTGCCCTTCATTTCCTTGGCCAGGTCGAGAGATTTCTGGCTGATGGGGAACATCTTCACCAGCACGAGCCAACCCACCAACAGCATGATGATGACGAAGGGTACACCGAACAGCATCCACTTGCCGAAGGTGATGTTGAGCCCCATCTCCTGCATGAACTTGAGGGCAATAGCGTTGGGGGGCGTGCCGATGGGGGTGCCGATGCCGCCCACGTTGGCACCAATCGGGATGCAGAGTGCAAAGGCGGCGCGGCCGCGATCCTCCGGCTTAAAGAGAGCCAGCACCGGGGTGAGCAAGGCCAGCATCATAGCGGCGGTGGCGGTGTTGCTCATGAACATGGAGAAGAGTGCAGTCACACTCATCAAGCCCAGCATCACATACTTCGGGTTCGTGCCGAAAGGCTTGAGCAACACGCGAGCCAAGTTGATGTCCAAACGATATTTGGTGGCGGCGTCTGCCAGGAAGAATCCACCGAGGAACAGAATGATGATGGGGTCTGCAAAGGTGGCAAAAATGCTCTTCTGCTGGGTCTGGTTCACCAGCTCCAAGTCGCCGATGCGCTTGCTCACCTCGCCATCATACACGCGGGCAGAAGCGGCCATCAGCTGTGCCTTGGTGGCATCATCTGCCTTGCCGCTCGTCACGGGTTTCAGAATTTCGGTGTTGATGGTGTTGCGCACCACAGCGGGGGTGACGGAGGCTGCCTTCTTGAGGCTGGCTACTACGGCATCCTGCGTAGCTTTCACCGTATCGGCATTGGCACCGGGGCCATAGGCATCTGCCACGATGGCCTGCACCTCCTTGGTGTCAAACTTATCCACCTTGAGGAAATTGAGAGAGGTGTTAGAGGTTCCCAACAAGGCCAACGTGATGACCATGACGGAGGTGGTCCAAATCGGAATAACCTCCAGAATCCACATGAGCGCAGCAAAAACGAACAGCGCAATCACGCGGGTTTGTATGGCATTAATCGGCAGCCCCCACTCCTCGAAGGGCATGAATAGCATGCTACCGCTCAGCAGCAGCACGACCAACAATTTGATGATTGTTTTTTGTGCTTGTGTCATAGCTATTTCAGTTGTGTTCTCTGCATATACCGGGCGCAAGGCTCGTAGCCTCCTCGCGCGAGTGCGTGCGAGAACGGGCTTTATGCTACCCGTTACTCTACATTATTTTGCTCCTTTAAGCAAGTTTTACTTGCCGAATTTTCCTGCTCAAGAACAAAAAAAGCGGTACCGGACACGGTACCGCTCCTGAAAAAGGGAGTATATAGTGGTATTAGGCCATTTCAATGAGCAGCTGGGCCAGCACGGTCATGAGAATGAGCGCGATGGGGTAGGCCGTCGAGTAGGCAATGACGGGTTCTTGGCTCTCAGTTTGAGCAGTAATGGCACCGAGCGCCGGGGTGGAGGTCTGCGAACCGCATATACAACCCAGTGTCTCTGCCAACCCCATGCGCAGCAGATAACGCGCAACGAGATAGCCGACAAGGAGCGGCAACACAGTAATGATTGCGCCCACCATAAACATGGAGAAACCTTGCTGGCTGAGCGTTTCTACTAACTTTTCGCCACCCTTGATACCGGCTCCGGCCAAGAAGAGCATGAGCCCCAGCTCCATGACAAGCACGCGAGTGGCACGTGGCATGTAGCCGGCAATGGGACCTATTTTGCCGAAATGCCCCAGAATGAGTGCCACCACCAGCGGCCCACCCGCCATGCCGAGCGAAAAGCCGCGCCCCTCTCCGCCGAGGCTGAAGCTGACACAGCCCAGCAGGATGCCGAGCGTGAGTCCGCCCATGAGAGAGAGCATATCTGCCGTGTTGATAGCGGTGCTGCGGTGCTTGCATTCTTTTTTGAAGGCTTGAATGGCCTCCGGGGTGCCGACAACACGCAGAATGTCGTTGCGGATGATTTCGGTGTCGGGCGTGGGGATGAAAGTATTGCCCAAGCGAGTGATACGGGAGATGGTGATGCCAAAGTGACCCAGCGTATCAAGTTGACGCAGGGTTTTGTTGCTCATTTCATCAGAGAGAACGATGAGCTGGGCATCTTCATCGCGGCAGATGAGGGCTCGACCGTCCGTATGAACAAAATGGCCTAGCAGGGCAGCATCGTGTTCCAGTCGTGTTCGCTCGCCCACCATCAGTACTTCATCATTGAGCTGTAGCGTGTCGTCCGGTTGCAGGGGACGCAGAATCCCCTCGCGCAGGATGCGGGTGATGCGGCAGTTCATGTGGTTGTCGATGGCGAGCTCCTCCGGGTGCTTACCTATGGCCTCCGGGTTGGTGCAGAGCACACCGCGGGCAATGATGGCGTGGGCATCGCTCTCTTGGCTTTTTTCGCCCTTGCGCAAATCAAGATGCAGGATGCGCGGCAAAAGTTGCACAAAGAGCACAATGCCGATCACCCCAAAGGGATAGGCCAGACCATAGCCGATGTTGATGACAGATTCATTCATCCCGGCAGACTTGGCAGAATCCAGCGCAGCGGCCAGAGCCGGGGTACTGGTACAGGCTCCGGCAAATAAGCCTGCGCCGATAGCCAAATCAATCCCGCACAATTTGCACATGCCCCATGCGGTCAGCCAACCACTCAGTACGATGGTCAGCGCCACAATCAGCAGGTTTTTGCCCCGGCTGCGCAGAGAGGAAAAGAAGCGGTTACCCACCCCCAAGCCTACGCAGTATACAAAGAGAGCCGTACCGAGTTCGGATACGCCCATGGGGATGTCCAATTGGTAATGCCCGGCAACCATCGCTACGAATAAGACCCCGGAACTGCCCAGCGAGATGCCTTTGATGTTAATTTGGCCCAATGCCAAGCCTAAAAACAAGATAGCGAAGAGAATAAACGCCGAATTGGTGAACATTTCTGCCATGATGCGGGTGCTCGTTGTGAGCGAGCCTTATACACCCAATGCATCTATTTGTCAAGAATTGCTTGCCCGTAGAGCTGCGCCGGAGAGTGCTTGCCCGGCCTCATGAAGACAAGGAAAATCGTGTGCGCGTGCTCCTCAAAGCCTACTGTGTCCATCCGGACAAAGTAGGCCGCTGCCCCGGTGTGAGGCAACGGCCGGAAAGCGGTGTAGCACCCGTGGCTTCAGAACGGAATTCTGTAGCCGGCAGCGGCGTTGAAGTTCGTATAGTCGGAACGCCGTTCTACCGCACCACCGGCACAGTCTCTAACAGCGTGGTCAATCCTTTCATACGGAACGCACCCAAGACAAAGGTAACACTTTTGGATAGACATATGGCAAAATGACTTTATGCCATGGGATATCAAAAGTAGTAGTCAAATGAGAAGCGAGTTCATAAAGCTTGTAAGATAGCCGGAGATTTCTATGGCTGAATTGATGCGCCCGTCTGCGCCGTAGCCGGTGGTGCCGGTGTGTTGCATTGCGCCGTTCTTGGCGTAGGTGAAGCCGGTGGAGCGCCCCATCGCATCGCGCGTCTCGGTGATGAGGTGGGTGATGTCTCCCGCCAGCAGGGAATCGGTTTCCTGCTCGCCAAAGGCATTGTAGCCGATGGTGCGGGTGCCCGCATCGTCCGTCACCTGCGTGAGTTGGCCGAGGTGGTTGTAGGTGTAGCTGCGGGCGGT
>JAFSEZ010000016.1 GCA_017435505.1 Akkermansia sp. | reverse complement strand
CTTGCATTCCGGCACAGTCATGAACCAGCAAGAACTCTCGCTGGAGGGTGCGGCATGATTATCGGATGTAGCGGCATAGCTTGCCAAAGGCAAAGCGTTATCGTGTTGATTGTTTATTTTCATGATATTAATGTCATATATATTATTAGGGCGAAGGGCTTTTTTGAGTACTCAGCACCAATGCCGAGAAAAAAGCACCGCACAACGCATCATAAACACAGAAAACGCCCCCCGCCAAGCAAGAGCGAAGCGCCGCACATCCTGCACCCCCCAAGAGCTGCGAAATTTGTACCGGGAGGGGAAAATCAAATAATCATTGATTTCAACTAGCCTAGGGGATTTTTGCTCTCCGGTGAAATTGAGCATGCCATGCAGGCATCGCGGTAGCGCATGGGACCATGTGCAAAGAGTGTCTCGAAGCGGGCAACTTCATCGTTGCCCCATTCTTTCCCAGAGTGAGAAAAGGCGAGGAGGAGCAGGGGGATATCAGCAAATCCTTGTTGGTAGGCGAGTTGTACGTGGGGATAGGTCAATGCTCGGAACCCGCATGAACGGTAAAATTCCAATCGTCGGGCTGTTATCTCATCAGTTATCGGCTCGATTTCCAAGATGATGTTCTGCCCACGCTGTTGTAGCTCCGCAAGTGCAGCATGCCCATATCCTTTGCCTCGTTTTTCCTCCGCTATGGCCAGATGCTCAATGTAGAGCATATCTTCCCATTGCCACCATGTCAGTAAGCCCACAAATTCATTTGCGTCTTGCAGGCGAAAGGCGTGAAAGTGTGTATCAAGAAGTGCTTGGACATGCATTTCTCGCCCACGTCGTTCTTCTGCCGGAAATGCTCCGGTGTACAAGTTCCACCATTCGGTATCAATCTGAGTTGTGGGGATAAGCAGTATCATATTCTTCTGCGGCGCAATGCGAGGGAAGCAAGCGCAAGGAGCGCCAGCGTGCAGCTGCCGGGTTCGGGTATGGTGTAGCTGAGCCCTTGCAGGGACAGACTATTTCCATTGAACACAAGCCGTGTATGCTGCGTGATGAAATCAGAGCGAAAATATGTGGCTGCATCCCATTCTGCTTCGTATACCTGCATGTCTCCGAAATAAAGCGCACCGATGTTTTCGAAAAGTGTGAAATCAAACGAATCTCCTTCTTCTACGGACGGGTTGATGAGCAAAGGATTGAGCGTGAGCGGTGTTGCATCAGCGCGCAAGTAGAGTCTGTTGTTATTCATGTTGACGCTGCCATCCAGAGTAATCCCTGAGGCTGAGCGTAAATCCAGGGAATCATTTAAGGTCGCGGCGGTTGGTGCATTGCGCAAACGATAGCTCGAAGAAGTATTGCTGAGTACAGATCGAGCGCTAAACTCGCCCGTGACAATGGTCGTATATGCAGTATCCAACGAACTGTTGCCCACGAGAATAAGGTCTTTCAGCGTTAGATTTGCTGCGGCATAATAAGCTTGGGATAAATCAAGGTTCGTGCCGGCGCTGTCACCTTCTCCGCCAATGATAAGAGATGTGCCGGAGAGCGCATCAACCATGGCAGAGGCTTTTCTTACATCACTGAGGCTGTATGTGATAGCACCAGTAGAAGAATTACGGAATTGCATGGTGGCGCCTTCTTCTGTTTCAAATGAGTTGGAGAGGGGAGTATCAGCGGACAGGGCGTAGGTAAATTTTGCACCATTTTCCACAAAAATAGTTCGGTTGCCAAGAGATAGTTCACTGCTGAGTGAGCCGCCTTTCTCCACATGCACGGCACCCTCCCCGGAAATGGCGGCACCGGTGCCGGCTTGCAGGTGGATGCTTGCCTTTTCTCCTACAGAAATGCTACCGGGGCTGACACTTCCTTCTACGGTGATATGTTGGGCACCGTTCGCACCATGAGCGTCAAAGCGCACATTTTGATTTTCTGTAACATAGCTGTGATAATACCCCCGGTGTTCCTTTGCTATGTTTTCTCCGTCAATCAACACGTCCCAGCCAGTGGATGCATCGGGGAGCACGGCCGTGGAGGAAGACTGCGCTTTCCAAGTATCGCTCTGTCCGTTCCAGTACAGCGTTTCATTTGCCGTATCGCTGTATTCAATCAGCATTTTTTTGAGTTCTTCCGGGGTGTTGATTTGAGTAACAGCCCCGATGTAGTAATCATTTGGTGTGTTGAGTTTCCATTGCTGGGTACACGCTGCATCGGTATACATCTTCAGCTTCCCGTCCACCTCTTTCACATACACCTGAGTCACGCTTGGTTTTTTTTCGTTATCCGATAGACCTTGTGTGAAAACAGTATCATCAGAATCAGCATAGATGATGGATTTGAGACTGCCGTCTTCATTCAGCGTAAATCCATAGCAGGTGAGGGTGTGGTTGGAGGTGGTGGCAATCCCCGCTTGGTTTGTGGTGTCGTATGCTATATTGATGTGGGCAATCAGCCCGGACTCGCTTTGCACATAACTGCCATCGGATTGGCGGCTAACACCCATGGCAGATAGAAGCGCCGCCGCAAGTCCCGCTGTGCCCGCACCTGTTACATCAGTGATAGTAGCGGTGTTTGGCTGAGTGTTGGTTTTATAATCATAGGCACCGAAATACTCCTTGAAGTAACCGGCATCCTGCCAGGTGAAGTACCAATTTGTCCCATTCTCAATGGTTCCACCGCTGTTGCGCCATCCGTCGTAAAAAGCTTGGTAGACATTGAGTCGCATAGGATCTGCAATGGTTTTGGTGGAGAATGCGCCACTGATGGTTCGCTCATAATCCGTGCCGTAGGGCAAAGCGGCATCTCCTTTGTAAAACACCCCGTAATAGGACTGCCAGTATTGAATCATGTTGGCGCTTGTGTGAGCCCAGCACATAGCGCTATCTCCGGTGTAATCCCCCGTGCTTACCCATCCTTTGGTACTGTCGTAGAAGCGGGTAGAAGATGTTGCAGAAAATGAGAATTGCCCATTTTCATCAAAAGTACCCGCAACCCCTTCTGCAACAAATCCGCTCATGGGGTTTACAGAGTCTCCAACTGCGGCCATGCTCATACCGCAGCATGTTGTCAGAAGTGTGAGAACAGGCAACAGAAGCTTCATGATATCTTCCTCATATCATATCTTATTTTTCAGATGAGTCAAGCCTTGGGGGGATAAGACCAGGGCAAACGCAAGCGGATAATGACATATTCGTGTGATTTCAAATTGATTATTTATTGGAGCTGGATGACTTGCGTCAGAAGTAAAGCGAAGCGGCAAGCGCAGATGTACCTCACTCCTTTTCTTGAGCGATAGCGCCACTTTTTCAATGTGAAATTTGAAATATGAAATATGAATTTTGTAATTGATTTTCAATCACCAGCGGCTATTTAAGCCACAACTCGCCTCATGCGTTTACCCTGGATAAGACAAACGATTTCATGTATCCTGGCTTTTCTTTACCTGCCGCTTTTGCAGGTGCTCACGAGTGCAACTTTTGCCCGAATTGCCTGAAGTAAAGGCGAAATGTCTTGACTTTGCGGTGCTGAACAGGTAGGCTATGGCGCGTCACAACAAGACAATTCTTATAACTATGTCCCGCACACCCATCATTGCTGCAAACTGGAAGATGAACATCGGCCCCGCTGAGGCCAAGGAGTTCCTCGCTGCATTCAAGAATGAAATTACCTGCGAATGCAAGGCTGTCGATAAGGTCATCGTGCCTCCCTTCATCACCATTCCCGCTGTCATGGAAGTTCTCAATGGTTGCACCTGCGTAGGTGTAGGCGCCCAGGACGTGAGCGACCGCGATAATGGTGCTTTCACCGGCGAAATCTCCACCACCATGCTCAATGAGCTGGGTTGCAAATATGTGGTGCTTGGCCACAGTGAGCGCCGCCAGTACCACGGCGAGACCAACGCTTACATTAACAAGAAGATTAAAAAGGCTTTGGCTGCCGGTATCATCCCCATCTACTGCATCGGCGAGACGCTTGAGCAGCGCGAGGGTGGTCAGCTGGAGACGGTGCTTAAGAGCCAAGTTGTGGAAGGTTTGGAAGGGCTTACCGCTGAAGAAGTGGCCGGCTTGGTGATTGCATACGAACCCGTGTGGGCCATCGGCACCGGCAAGACCGCTTCTGCCGCTGACGCTCAGGATGCACACGCTTTCATCCGTGGCGTGATTGCTGCTACTTTCGGTCAGGACGCTGCTGACAAGGTGCGCTTGCAGTACGGCGGCTCTGTGAAGCCCGGTAATGCAGCTGAGTTGATGAGCCAGCCCGACATCGATGGTGCTCTGGTGGGTGGTGCAGCTCTGAAGGCTGACTCCTTTGCCGCCATCATCAAGGCTGCTGTGTAAAGTAATCTTTGCTTTTCAGTCTAATCCCGCAGTATTGCAGATGCAGTGCTGCGGGATTTTTTTGAGGCGGCGGCAGAAAGACATTGACAGTAAAAACTGTATCTGACAGAATGAGCCTTGCCATGAGAGCTTGGTTTGCCATGCTGCTGCTCATTCTTGTCTGCGGGGGCGTATGCGATGTATATGCTGTGCCTGAGATAACCCGCATGCTGCGCAAAAATAACAAAATGTCAGGACATAGAGATGGCTTTAGCCGCGCTCAAGAGCCTTCCTACAAAACACCCAAGTACTACCCGGAGAGTTACCCGGAGTATGGGCGAAATCGCAGCTCAACGGATGCCGGTTGGCAACAAGTGCCGGACAATAAGTCCACATGTAATCCGACTCGCTCTTATGGAGTTGGCGGAGCACGGGCGGTGCGCAAGCGGCGCTATTAGACGGAGTCCTCTCCCTTTTGCAAATAGCGCAGGATAAGTTTTCTGTCCGGCGAAGCCATGGGGATGCCGTTGAGCCTGTGCAGAGGGATGAATTCTTCTCCCTCTTTGGGCGAGGTGTGCGAGGCTTCTGCTAAGTAAAGGTGGCGGGTTACGTTGTAGCGCGTCACATTATATTGTTGTTTGCAGATGAGAGGAAGGTTGCGTACTTGTTCCGGCTCACGTTGCGGCAGGCGATAAAGTCCGGCATGACGAGAACCTTCGGCTTGCTTTTCCAAGAGGAGTCCCTCGTTTGTGAGATACCATATGTCGTGATGGGTAAGAGAAGTAATTTCCTTGTGGGGAGTTTTGACCGGCAAATCTGTCGGGTTCTGAGCAAGACAAAATGCTCTCACCGGGCAAATGATGCAAGCCGGAGAGGCGGGAGTGCAGACCATTTGCCCCAACTCCATGAGGGCAGAATTGTAGGCTCGCGGTTGTGAGGGATGCACCATTTCTGCAGCGAGAGCCCACTGTGCGCGCTTGCCTGCGGGGGAATCAATGGGTGTGTAGTCGTTGCAGAGTCGAGCGAATACACGGGAAACATTGGCATCCACAATGGGGGCCGGACGATTCCATGCGAAGCTGAGGATGGCGCCAACGGTGTAATCTCCCACGCCGGGCAGGGCGAGAATTTCCTCTGCTGATTCCGGAAAAATACCACCATGTTTTTCTGTGATAACCAGAGCGGCTGCGCGCAGGGATTTGACGCGCCGATAATAGCCCAACCCTTCCCATGAGCGTAGGGCTTCTTCCTCACTAGCGGCTGCCAATGCCTGCGGTGTGGGAAACTGTTGCATCCATTTCTCGTAGCGCCCCAGAACAGTGGGAATTGTCGTTTGTTGCAGCATGATTTCGCTCACTAAAATGGCCCAGGGATCGGTGGTGCGCCGCCAGGGGTAATCCTTGCCGCATTGGGTAAACCAATCAACGAGGGCTTGGGCTATCTCATGGGAGTGGGGGTGATTCATGCCGGGGGGGAGGTCTGGGTGGTGTAGATGGATACGTCTGCCCGCTTGGTGCCCAGCAGTTTTTGTGCTCTCATGAGTGCTCTGCGAGTGGACATGTTGGGGTTCTTGGGTTCTACGAGGAAAATGTTGCTATCTCCTTTGCCGCAATCTTCTTGCAGAACGTTGAGAACGCCGCTTTTCTTGAGGATACGGAATACCTCTCGGCTGGCACCGGATACGATGATGTGGCGCCCTTTTTCACGGGTGAATTTGATGAGTTCTTCCAGCGCACAGACGGAGGTGGCATCCAGGTTGCGTGCATTGCGCATGCGCAGGACGATGACTGCAAGCGAGGGGTCCTCTGCTATGCGTGAAACCTGCTTGCGGAAGAGGTCTGCCGCGCCGAAGAAAAGGTCACCTTCTACGTGAACGATGGAAATTTGGGGCAGACGCTCGGCTTTGTCGTTGAGTTGGAGCAGGGTGCCCTCATTATCAAAGGTATATTCTACCAGTTCGGGCTTGGCAGCCTTGCGCAGGAAGAGGGAGACTGAAATGATGACACCCACGAAGATGGCTACATGCAAAGGCAGCAACAGAGCCGCCACAAAGGTGATAAAGAGCACGGCCGCATCCCCCGGTGTAGAGCGGAAGCAGATGCGCAGTAACTTACGATCATACAACGAAACAGCATTGGCCAATACCAGCGCCGCCAACACGCTGTGTGGGATGCGGGAAATGAGTGGGAAGTTGGCCAAGATGAAAGTAATGCCCAAACAAAGTAAACCACAATATACGCCGGAAAATCGCGTAGCCGCTCCGGAATTAAAATTGAGAACCGAGCGGGTGAGGGAGGCAGAGCAAGGCAGCGATGTGGTGAACGAGGAACCGATGTTGGCCATGCCCACGGCAAAGGTGTCCTGATTGAGATTGAGCGCCTCACCGGTTTTGGCTGAGAGTGTCTTACTCATCACCGTTTGCTCAAGAGTGGAAAGGAACGCAATACCCAGCACAATGGGGAAAATCTCTGCCAAATGACCGGGAATCTCCCACACGGCAGGTGGTGTGCATACCATGTCACTCATGGTGAAGTCTTTGAGCATGCGCACATCTGTAAATGCCGCACCCGTCCATGGTTGGCATAAGATGTAGTTGAGTACGCTCATCGTCACCAGAATAATGGCAAAGGTCGGTAGAAATTTGAAGTAGCGCTTCAGCGGAATAAACATCAGGAAGGACAGCACGCCCAGCACAATGGGTTGCCACTGCACCTTGTCCAGATTAGAAAGAATGGCTCCGCTCATGGAGAAGAACGAACTGCCGGCATCAATATCATGTATGCCCATCACATAGCGCAACTGCGAGGCGATGATGAGTGTTGCCGCTCCCGTGATGTAGCCTACCAAGACGCTGCGACTCACAAATTGCAGCATTTCTGTAGCTTTCACAAACGCCCCGATGACGCACATGAGCCCTGCCAGGAAAACGATGAGTGGCACAAAAATGTGCGGGTTGGCCTGAATAGCCGGAGAAGATGCCAGGAAAAAGCTGGCCAACATGAAGGCTGTGGCATTGCTGGGGCCGCTCACCGTAAGGCTGCATCGCGTAAACAAGGGGGCGATGAAAGTACCCACGGTGGCGGCCATGATGCCGTAGATGCTATCCAGGCCGGCCATGGCAGCAAATGCCATGCCTTGTGGTAAGCCGACTAATGCTACGTCCATAGCGGCCTTCAAATCTCGCCCTGCTTTGCGGGGCGTATAGCCGTTGAGAGCATGCCGAGCGGGCAGGGGGTCAATCATACCTTGAGCCAAGTAGGCCTTAAACCCTTTCCAACGGTTACGAATCTTGTGAGCGAGTACCCCCATCCTGTCAGCCACTCTACCATATCCCATCCTTGTTCGCAAGTGAAGAATTAAAAAATCACGAAGCAAAAGAGCGAGCTTGCCACATTTGTTCTTGCAAATTGGCCGGGATACGGCATAATAGCGCCGGTTGCAGTCTGTGTGACTGCTCATGATTACTATCATCTCAACAACTGATTATGAAAACGCTCAAGCGATTCGTACTTGTAGGCGCTCCTGCTTCCGGCAAGGGCACACAGTCCTCTTTCCTTTCTGAGACCTATGACCTGAAGCCCCTGAGCACCGGCGCTCTGCTGCGTGCTGAGATTGCAGCCGGTTCCCAGCTGGGTCTGGAAGCTAAGAAGTACATGGATGCCGCCATGTTTGTGCCCGATGAAGTGGTGAACGGTATCGTTGCCAAGTGGTTGGGCGAGAACAAGGACTGCGGTTGCCTGCTTGATGGCTATCCCCGCACCGTGTCTCAGGCTGAAACGCTGGATAAGAATCTCACCGAGATGGGGCTTGAGGTAGATATCGTGGTGTACCTCAATGTGTCCCTTGAGCTGATTCAGGCACGCATGCTCAAGCGTAAGGCATGCCCCGCTTGCGGCGAAACCACCCGCAATGGTGAAGAAGTATGCCCGAAGTGCGGTGGCGCTATGATTGTGCGCTCCGATGATAATCCTGAGGCTTTCGCCAAGCGCTGGAAGGACTATGAGACACTGACCGTGCCCGTGATTGAGCACTACCGCGCTCAGGGCAAAGTGGTGCAGATTGACGTGACGCAGGAAGGCGAGCCGCAGGATGTATCTGCCCGTATCGCTGCAGCTGTGCGCGAATACTGTGAGAAGTAAGCCCGCCCATATAAGTTTACCGAATCGGCGTCTTCCGCAGCATCTGCGGGGGACGCCAGTTTTTGTGCCGCGTTTGCGTAAAATTTTCTGCTGGTAAAGTGGTTTGATTTCGTGTATAATACGCGCGCTATGTTATCTGACCGCACCAAGAAAGGTATAGAGCGCGCACCGCATCGTAGCTTGATGCGCGCTACCGGCATGACGGATGAGGACATCAGAAAGCCCTTCATCGCCATTTGCAATTCTTTTAATGAAGTGATTCCCGGGCACGTGCACCTGAACAAAGTGGCACAGCTTATCAAGGATGAAGTGCGCAAGGCGGGGGGTACCCCCATCGAGTTCAACCTCATTGGTGTGTGTGATGGCATAGCCATGGCGCACCAAGGGATGAAGTTCTCGCTTGCAAGCCGCGAGTTGATTGCCGACAGTGTGGAGACGATGCTTTCTGCCCATGCTTTCGATGCCTGTATTTGCATACCAAACTGCGATAAGATTGTGCCCGGCATGGTGATGGGGGCTCTGCGCTGCAATATCCCCACCATATTCTGCTCCGGGGGGCCCATGGCCGTGGGCAAAGGCCGCAATGGAGAAGATTTGGATCTCAACAGCGTGTTTGAAGCAGTAGCCGCCTGTACGGCCGGCAAGATTTCGGAGGAAGAATTGCACTATGTAGAGTGCAACGCCTGCCCCGGAGCCGGTTCCTGCTCCGGCATGTTCACAGCGAACTCCATGAATTGTTTGTGTGAAGTGCTGGGCTTGGCCTTGCCCGGCAATGGTACTTTGTTGGCCCTCTCCGAGGAGCGTAAGGATATGTGGCGCGCTGCTGCCCGCCGTGCCGTGGAAATGGCCAAGCAGGGCGGCCCGCTTCCCCGCGATTTGATAACAGAAGCTGCGATTGACAATGCATTCACCTGTGATATGGCTATGGGTGGCTCCTCTAACACAGTGCTGCATACCCTTGCATTTGCTGCTGAAGCCGGGTTGGATTACGATTTGCGCCGCATTGATGCCATTTCCCGCCGCACCCCCAATATCTGCAAGGTGGCACCAAGCTCCCGCTTCCACATGCACGATGTGCTGCGTGCCGGTGGTATCATGACGGTGCTGGCTGAAATCAACAAGATTCCCGGTGCTCTGAATACGGAGGTACCCACCGTAAGTGGTAAGACTCTGGGTGAACAGATGGAAGGCCTTTCTACGCAAGACCCCGTGGTCATCCGCACGGTTGAAAACGCATACTCGCAAGATGGGGGCTTGGCCGTGCTCTTTGGTAACCTTGCAGAGCAGGGCGGCATCGTGAAGAAGGCCGGCGTGCTCCCTGAAATGATGGTGCACCGTGGCCCTGCTGTGATATTTGAAAGTCAAGAGGCCGCATGTGCCGGTATTTTGGCAGACAAGGTGAAACCGGGGGATGTGGTTGTCATCCGCAACGAAGGCCCCAAGGGCGGCCCCGGCATGCAGGAAATGCTTGCCCCCACCAGCTATATCATGGGCAAGGGCTTGGGCAACTGCGTGGCTCTCATCACGGATGGCCGCTTCTCCGGCGCAACGCACGGCGCTTGCATTGGTCACGTATCGCCCGAAGCTGCCGAAGGTGGCCTTATCGGCCTGCTGAAAGATGGCGATATCATCTCCATAGATATCCCCAACCGCAGCTTGGTAGCCGAGCTGAGCGAGGAGGAAATTGCTGCTCGCCGTGCCGAATGGAAGCCCACCATGCAGGAAGTTTCCGGCAAGTGGCTCAAGCGCTATCGCAAGCTTGCCTCCAACGCCAGCCGTGGGGCTGTGCTGCAATAATGCTCTCTCCACCAACACACACTAAATTCCCATTGACTACAAAATGAGTGATACCCCCCAAAAAACAAACCCGATCTTCAAATACTTTTCGGAGTTTGGAGTGCTGAGAGATTGCGGGAAGAACTTCTGGCTCACGAACTTTATCCAGTTCTTTGATGGCCTGTCGTACTTCACGCTCATCATTGTGTTCACCCTCTTCCTGAACAAGTACTGTGGCTTTAAGGATGCCGATGCTCCCTACTGGGTGGGCATGTACACGCTCTTTATCTCCATGTTCGTGTTCGCTGTGGGGACCATCTGCGATATTATCGGCCTGCGCCGCACCTACCTTATTGGTTTCATCCTGCTGATTGGCGGGCGTATTATCTTGGGGATGGGTACGGATTTCGGCACGGAAATCTGCGGCCTTACGCAGGACAGCTCCCGCTACTTCGTGATGGCGGGTATCACCATCATGTCCTTCGGTACGGCATTCATGAGCCCCTGCATCACCACGTCCATCCGCCGCTTCACCACACTGCGTTCTCGTCCCACAGGTTTCAATTTCTATTACCTGTTCATGAACATTGGTGCGCTGTTAGCCGGCTTTGCCATTGTAGACCCCCTGCTTGGTTGGCAGGGGGATGTGGATGGCTTGTTGTGGGTCATCAACTTCGGTACCTGCTGCAATGTGATAGCTTTCATCTTCACCCGCTTCATTGACGATGATTTCTATGCGGTGCCGGAAGAAAAGCTCAACAAGAAAGAAACCGCCACGCGCCGCCCTCTCCAGCTCATCTGCGAGGTGGCACGTGAGAAAGCTTTCCAGAAGCTCATCGTGTTCCTGCTGCTCACTCTGGGGGTACGCTTGGTGTTTACGCTGCAGTTCCTCATCATGCCGCAGTACTACACCCGCACCATTGGTGATGATTTCCAGCTTGGGTTTATGAACTCCATCAACCCCTTCATCATCATCACGGGCTTGATTCTCATCATCCCGATTCTCAATAAGTTCTCCACGGTGAAGCTGATGATTAGCGGCATGTCCATCTCGGCTCTTTCGCTTGTGCTCATGGCAGTGCCGCCAGAGTGGTATTTCATCATTCCCGGTATTGAGACTATAGGCCAGGCCTACTTTGTGGCTATTTTCACGCAGATTGTGGTGTTTGCCTCCGGTGAATTGCTGTTCAGCCCCCGTTTCTCGGAATATGTGGCGCGCGTGGCACCCAAAGACAAGGTGGCCTCTTACATGTCGCTCTCCGCGCTTCCCATGTTCATTGCCAAGCCGGTGAACGGCGTGGTGGGTGGTTTGCTGGTGTCTTACCTCTGCTTCGATGGTATTGCCGCCAAGATGGATACCGGTCACATTGACTTCTGGCACTCTCCGGAGTTCATGTGGACCATTTACCTCTGCATGGCACTCATTTCCCCCATTGCCATCATTCTGACCAAGGATAGCTTCGTGTCCGATCACCCGGAAGAAGATGCCGATTCCAAGGATGACAATGCTGAGGCAACAGAAGAAAAAGCTGAACCCGAAGCTTGCTAATTAGGAACCCTTCACCCATTTTACACTATGTCTGCAAACGAAACACAGATGACACATGAGGCGCCCAAGACGCAGTGGGGACCCATCATCAAGGATATGTTTATCTTGGTTTGCGTGATGGCCACGCTGGGCTATCTTTGCAAGCTGGCTATGGTGCCCTTTGAACATACCTCTCCCACAGACTCCCTCGTTTCCATCATTCGCAAGGGTGCTGTTACCAATGGTACGGATGAAACCTTCCTCAAGGAAATGGCCTTGGGTTCCGAGCAAGTGAAGGACTTTGTCAACTATGCCGACAATACGGGGCGCACGCCCCTCATGTGGGCGGCTTACTGCAACTTCAATGACTCCAAAGCTTCTCTGGAAAAGGATGTTGCTCGCCTGTACTATGTGCGCCAACTCTTGGCCACGCCGGGCATCAATGCAAAAATGGCAGACCGCGATGGTTTTACCGCATTGCATTGGGCTGCCTGGAGCGGCATGCCCTACACATCCGTATTGCTGTTGGAAGCAGGTATTGATATCAATGCTGTAGACAACAACGGCTATACCCCGCTCATGCTTGCCGCATTGCGTGGCAATGAACAGGTAGTGCGCGTGCTTCTTGCATTGGGCGCAGATGCTGCCAAAGTAAACAAAGACGGCAAGACGGCCGCCCAGCTCGCTGCTGAAAATGAAGGCGCATACAGCAAGCGAGAGGCCCGCATTTTTGCGTGGACTCGCATCCCCGGCTTGGAAGATTTCAATCTCTTTGAGTTGATTTTTGCTCCATCCCGCGAGGCTTCTTACCAAGGAGCTATCAAATTGCTGGCCACGCCTCCGGCCGCTTGCAGTATCGAGACTTTCAAGCAGGAAATGACAGCAGCAGAAGCCAAGGCCGCAGCCGAAAAGGCAAAGGCTGAAGCGAAAGATGCAGATAAAGCCACCATCGAAGCAAACGAAACAAAGGTAGAGAGGGCTGTGGAAGCTCCTGCGCAGACTGAACCCGAACAAGCGCCCTCCGAGCAGATTCCTTAAATCAGGAAATCTCTCTTTTATCTTCCTCTCCCCGTGCTGCCTCTATAGCCTGCACGGGGAGTTTTTTTCGGCCTTGAGTTTTACGCTATTCTATAGTATACTGCCGCGCAGATATGAAGCAACGCAAGGTCGTCATACTTGGTTCAACGGGAAGCATAGGCACAAGTGCCCTCAAGGTTGCGCGCGAGCATCCGGAGCGGATGCAGGTGGTGGCTTTGGCGGCGCACAGCAGTGTTGACAAACTGGCAGAGCAGGCGCGCGAATTCGGAGTGAAGCATGTTTGCCTGTACGATGAGCGCAAGATTGCCGATTTGCGTACCCAATTGCCGGCAGATGTGACTGTATATGCCGGAGAAGAAGGGTTGTGTGAGCTGGCGCGTTTGAGCGGCGCAGACATGGTGCTGGTATCAATCATCGGGACGGCCGGACTTAAACCCACCTTGGCTGCTATTGAGGAAGGAAAAGACTTGGCTATTGCATCCAAGGAGATATTAGTGATGGCCGGTGAAGTCGTGATGAACCGAGCGCGGGAGAAAGGTATTGCCGTATTACCGGTGGATAGCGAGCACAACGCTATCTTCCAATGCCTGCAGGGGCACCGCGGTGGTAGTGAGCAGGTGAGCCGCCTCATCCTGACTGCAAGCGGGGGACCTTTCCGTACCACCCCGGCAGAAGAACTGAAAAACGTGACTCTGGAACAAGCACTTAAACACCCCACATGGAACATGGGCCGGAAGATAACTATTGATTCTGCTACCATGTTCAACAAGGGGTTGGAAATGATAGAGGCACGTTGGCTGTTTGGTATCACCATGGATAAAATTGATGTGGTGGTGCATCCGCAGAGCATAGTGCATTCCTTGGTAGAATATACGGATGGTTCGATTTTGGCACAGCTGAGCGCCAGCGATATGTGTTTCCCGATTCAATACGCCGTGACGTGGCCCGAACGTGTACAAAACACACTTCCGCACCTGAATCTGGCCCAGATTGCCGGCTTGCGTTTTGAAGAACCCCGATGGGATGATTTCCCTGCGTTGCGTTTGGCGCGTATGGCCGGAACGGTGGGCGGTACGATGCCGGCTATGTACAATGCGGCTAATGAGGTGGCCGTGCAAGCCTTTGTGGAGGGGCGCTTGAGTTTCCCCGGTATTTGGGAAACGGTAGAAAAAGTGCTGGGACAGGTGAGTGCTCGTGATTATCATGGGGAACTCTCCATCATTCTGGAGGACGATGCCAAGGCACGTGAAACGGCACGCGCCCTCATTCCCTGATGAAAAGCATGCAGCAACAGCCCCGAATCAGCAGTATTGATGCCGTGCGAGCTTTGGCTCTCTTGGGTATTCTGCTGGTGCACAGTCATGACCATTTTAACATCTATTTCCGTTCATTACCGGAAGGTGCACTCGATACCATTACAGACTGGATTTATAAAAATCTGTTGTTGGCCAAGGCTTTCTTAGTGTTTTCCTTCTTGTTTGGGCTGAGCTTTGCGCTGCAAATGAACCGAGCAGCTGCGCGAGGGGTTGATTTTCGTCTGCGCTTTTGTTGGCGGTTGATTTTGCTTGCGGGCTTTGGTATCTTCCATAGTTTTTTTTACTGCGGAGATATTTTGCTGATATTTGCCGTGACCGGCTTTGTACCCGTATTGGCATGGAAAGTGCGCACTCGCTACATAGCTATTGTTGCGGCATTGTGCTTTTTCCAACCACTCGCATTGTATAACTATGTAGTGGGACAGCCCGAAGTTCTCTATGACTGGTATGTTGATGTGTGCCGTGCCATTGGCATGCCCGGAGCCCCGGCAAGCGCCACCGCCTCCTTTGTTGAAATGGGAGTGTGGAATGTGACCTGTGGGGTGGTGCATAGCTTTTTGTACATGGTATATACATACCGCGTGTGGGCCTTGTTGGGCTTCTTCCTGATCGGTATTGTGGCGGGGCGTTTGCGCTTGTTTGAAACAAAGCCTCGGCGTTTGCTCATCATTGGTGCATGCGGTGCTGGAGCCTATGTGGTAGCATTGTGCTTTTTTTATCTCTGGGCAGAGCCGCATGGTATGCAGACGGTGGGCCGCATGTGGGTGAATGAGACTTTTGTCTTTATGGTGGTGCCCTTGCTGGCATGGGTGCTCATGCGCCCATCTGTGCAATGGCTAAGCTCAGCCCTGCAACCCATTGGGCGCTGCACGCTCACTTGCTACATCATGCAAAGTGTTGTCATGTTGTGGATAATATGTGGCTATGGACTTGCTTGGGGCCCTTATCTCAGCACCTCCTCCTACATGGGAATGGGCGCGGTGCTTTATCTCCTGCAATTAGGCTTTTGCCACCTTTGGCTCAGAAACTTCAAATACGGCCCCTTTGAGGGGATCTGGCGCCGACTCACCCGTATAGGAATGCAACAATGATTAAAATCCGCATCTTACGATTTTTGTACTCGTTTAAATCTCTCTACTATCGGTTGAGAGGTATTAAAGTTGGGCGTCGGTGTTTCATCAGCGGTTTCCCGGAGCTGAGGCGGTGCAGGGGCTCGCATTTGGAGATAGGTGATGATGTGGTCATGCACTCTAAAAAGAAGTACAACACCCTCATCCGCATGCCCATCGCTATCTCAACCGTGGAGCCGGGAGCCCGTGTGGAATTGCATGCTCATTGTGGGTTAAGCGGTTGCAAAATCGTGTGCGCCAATCATGTCTCCGTGGGCGAATACACTATTATAGGCCCTGATGCCATCTTGTACGATTGCAAGGAACATGAGTATTCCCCCGAAATCGGTTGGCTGGGGCGCAGTAAGCGAACCGGGAAACCCATCATCATCGGCAAGAGGTGCTATATCGGTATGCGCAGTATTATTTTGAAAGGCGTTACCATTGGAGATGACTGTGTTGTCTCTGCCGGTGCCGTGGTTACAAAAGACATGCCGGCCGGGCACATAGCCATTGGCAATCCTGCGACAATCAGTCCGCTCCCCGCTCATCTTACCGCCCCAAAACCTTGAGGTACGTCTCCATGGTTTTTTCTGCGGTCTTATTCCACGAAAAATCAGCAAGACGCAAGCGCCCCGCTTCTCGCATGGCGTTTCGGGTATTGGCAGAGCAGATGATGTCCTCCATCTTGGTGGCCAATTCTCCTGCATCAAAAGGCGAAAAATAGGCTGCGGCATTTGCTGCAATTTCCGGGAAGCAACTGGCCTGGGCGCAAATAACAGGAGCACCGCATGCGTATGCCTCCAATATGGGTAAGCCGAAGCCTTCGTATTCCGAGGGGTAGACAAAGCACAATGCCCTATGGTAGAGCACGGCCAGCTCCTCATCAGTAACCCATTGTTGCTTGCACCGGGCTGCTATCCCAAGTTGTTGCAGCATACTCATTTCAGCCGAGCTGAAGGCGCCTCCCCCTGCACATACCATGTGCAGCGATTCATCGTTTGCCGCAACCTGTGCAAAAGCTTGGGCAAAAGTGCTGAAGTTTTTGTATCCATTGCGACCGCCTACGTATAACACGTAGCGCTCCGGGTGATCCAGCTCAATTGTATCGGCATTTTTAGGTAAGGTGAGGGAGTTGCCGTGGTGAATCACATCTACCTTGTCCGGGTCTATCTGAAAAAGACGCACTAAATCATCCTTTGTACACTGAGAAATCGCTATCACTCGGTTTGCGCGTTCGACAAAAAGACGCTTGCGGTAAGAAGATGGGTCTGTTTCGGGAAAACTGGTGGGGCGCAGTTCATGAGTCATATCGTGCACTGTCACCACCAAGGGGCGCTTTCCTATGAGGGGCAGTATTTCAGTTGCGTTATTGTGCGTGGGATGTACGATATCGTACTGATGAGTCTTCATGTACACAATCGACTGGTACCGAAGTTCCATGCGCCTGGCTTTTTCTCGCAAAGGCGTTTTGGAGAGCAGTTTGTGCATGGCGCGTATGTGCCACGGAGCCTGGCTTGCCGCAGCTGCCATGCGGGGGAAAGCCGGGAGTGCTCTCAGGTATTCATTCATGGTTTCCCGTATGGGAATCTGCACATCTACGCCCATTTGCTCCAAATGTTGCGCCAGCTCACACACATAGCGTGAAACCCCGCTGAACTTCAAAAACCAAAAGGCTCGCGGGTGCATGTATACAGAGAGAGGAGTAGGACGGCTCATTGTATGTTACTTATAGACATTGATTTAACGCAAGAATATGCTCTTAACTCTCCTATAACCGGTGGCTAGGGCGGCAAAAAGAGGCATAGGCAAGCAACGCAGAGCTGAGAAAAGCCCTTTGTAGCCCAATTTGCGGGCAATGCGTATACGGTTGAGTGTCGAGCCTCTCCAATAGGTCGCAAGCAAACGATGCTTTTGAAGATATTGGTGGAGCTTATCAATGAAAGATTGAGTTTGTGATTGTTGCTCCTCTGTAAGATATTGTTTTCTATATAAGGCAACGGCCTTTATCGTTTCTTCGAGAGGCGGCAGCGTGACGTTGTGATACTTGTCGTTGAACTTCTCCAGTCTCATCACAGCGGCAAAACCATTTGTTCCGTCATCTCCGCCACGGCTCATGTTGCCACTTCCATTGCGGATGTACATGGTAACGGCGTTGATGTCAATACATTTGCCTAAAATGGCGCAACGATACATCGAGACAACATCGTCCACATAGTTGGCATGAGCAGGCAGGGGGCCGAATTGCCGATAATGTTTCACAGACCATACTTGGTGCAAGCACAAGCGCGCAGAAAAACCCTGTATGGCATCGTAGCCTTCCCGGATATCGTGAATAGTCGCTTGTGGTGCGGAAGCACGCGGCGTGGCTAATTTTTCCAGAACCACGTTTTCTTCAGCATCGGTAAATGTCTCCATTCTATTGAAGACGTATGTGGCATCCGGGCATGCAGCTATAGCCTTGCCGATGATGCTGCATCTATCGGGGGTAGCCAAGTCATCATCATCTGCGCGCACAATCCAATCCGATGTCACATATTGTAGTGCGTGGTTGGTGTTGCCCGCCAAATGCAGATTGCGGGGCGTCTGCGTAATCACAACACGCCGATTTCCGGTGTAAGCGGCCACGCATTCTTTGATGATGTCAAAAGTAGAGTCCGTGGAGCAGTCATCGGAAAAAATATATTCAAGTTCACCCTCGTAATCTTGAGCAAAGGCTGATTCAATGGCCGCGCGTACGTATTTCTCCCGATTGTAGGAGAGAAAGACGTATGACAATTTGGGTAGTTGAAGCTCGGCCATGGGAAAAAGAAAAGCCGCAGCGGGAAATGCATCCCGATGCGGCTTTGGGAGAATCATGCTTACTTATTGTTTACGCGTGCGAACTGCTTGAGACGCAGGCCATTCAGGTGAATGAAGCCGCTGGCATCATCCTGGTTGTAGTCTTCGTCCGTGTAGTCCGCTTCCATGGTAGCCATGGCGTAGCTGTACAAGCTGTTGGGGCTGCGGCGGCCGGCGTACATCACGTTGCCTTTGTATAGCTTGAGTCGCACCTCGCCGTTCACCGTTTCCTGCGTCTTGGTCACAAGGGCTTGGATGGCCTCGCGTTCGGGGGCGAACCAGAAGCCGTTGTACACCATGGAGGCGTAGTCAGGGATGAGGGAATCGCGCACTTTCTGGGCTTCACGATCCATGGTGATGGTCTCGATGTCGCGGTGAGCAGCCAGCAGGATGGTACCACCGGGGGTCTCGTAGATGCCGCGGCTCTTCATGCCCACGAAGCGGTTTTCGATGATGTCCACACGACCGATGCCGTGTTTGCCACCCAAGAAATTGAGCACGAGCATGATGCCCAGCGGGTCAAGAAGGGTGTAGCCATCCTTTTCACCCTGCACGTTGGCAGTAGCACCCACTTCGGCGATGATGTCAGCCAAGCCTTCTGTCTGCAGACCGATGATGTTGCCTTTTTCAAACAGGCATTGGAGGTACTGAGGTGTATCGGGTGCATCTTCGGGGGCGGTGGAGAGCACATACATGCCACGGTCTTCTTCCTTAGTGGCATCGTACCAAGTGTCTTCCAGAATGCCTGCCTCGTAGGAGATGTGCAGCAGGTTGCGGTCCATGGAATAGGGCTTCTTCATGCTCTGGCGAATCGGAATGCCGTGTTCCTCTGCGTACTTAATCATCTCTGCACGGCCGGGGAACTGGTATCGCCATTCTTTCATGCGCCAAGGTGCAATCACCTGCAGCTTGGGTGCCAATGCGTTGATGGAAAGCTCAAAACGCACCTGGTCGTTGCCTTTGCCGGTTGCACCATGTGCAATAGCATCTGCGCCTTCTGCCAAGGCTACGTCTACCATGGCCTTGGAGATGCAGGGGCGGGCAATGGAGGTGCCCAGCAGGTAGCGCCCTTCGTACACGGCGTTGGCCTGGAACATGGGGAAAATGTAGTTGGCTGCAAAATCAGCCTTCAAATCACCGATGATGCACTTGGAGGCACCTGTGGCAAGAGCTTTTTCGATGACACCATCAAGCTCCTCTGCCTGACCTACGTCTGCACAGTAGGCGATGATTTCGGCATTGTACTTCTCCTTGAGCCACACCAGAAGAACGGATGTGTCAAGGCCACCGGAGTATGCAAGAACAATCTTCATGTCTACATTCTGGCGCGGGGTTGGCCGCGCGTACGCGGACAGTATACGCCAGAATGAGCCGGCATGGAAGTAAAATGTGGTATTCTGTCACACTTTTTAGGTCAGCGGCCGGGGGCTACCCTCTGCAAATCTTGCGCAGCCTCCAGCCTGCGAGCAGAATGGGTATAAGCCCCATGATTGCCAGGAAGATAGCGTTTCTACCCAATGTCGGGATGGAACCCGCATCTGTTTCCTGATCCAGCCCGCCGAAGGGCGGAGCTTGGCGCGGAGAAAGGAAGAAGCCGCGGTGTTCCACAAGACGGCCGTCTTTACGCGCTGTTTTCACACCTTCACGCAAGGCTGTGAGTTTGCGGTTGGAGAAGAAGAATTCGAGGGGTTGGTCGGTTAATTCTTCCGGGCGGGATTCCAAGTCTTCTTCCAAGTTGAGCAGGTATTGCTCATCGTTCATGGTGGCTGCCTTGCGGACGCGGTGAAGCAGCGTTCGTGCCTCAGCGGGATCTGGAGCTGTGGTGTTGAGTAGAAGCGCTGCGCGTTGAACAAAGCGAATGGCATCACTATCGCCATGTTCTTTCACAAAGTCTCGGTGCTCGTTGATGCGTGCGTTTTCAATTTCCCAGGGATTGAATGATGTTTGCAGGACGAACATCATTTCAAATGCATAGCGCAGCGGACAGAACTCTGCGATGAGAGGAACGGGCTTTGTGAGGATGTTGTGTGTTGTTTCATCCTGATATGCCACGCGGTGACGCAGGTTGGACAAGGCGTTCTCCACACTGTCGGGTATCAAATACTCCGGCACGGTGGGACTATATTCGTTCATCTCCTCAAATCGAACCAAGGCCCCGGCCAACAGGATTTGGGGCACGAGAAGCAGGGGAACAATGTTGAGAGCCGTGCGATCGGAGCGCACGAAGGCCGATACCATGAGCGATAAGGCAATGCCGACAAAGGCAGTCAACACCATAATCCCCAGGTGCGGCCAGAACATGTCATGTATCTCCAATATGAGGTTACCTACCAGTAGATACAGGGCGCATTGTGTGCCGGCTATGCCCGTCAGAACAAGTGTCTTTGCCAGCAGATATCCGGAAACGAATAGCTTGTAGTTGCTTTCTCGCTTTATTTGTGCGCGATCTCGCAGTATTTCGCATGCAGCGTCCGTCAGCCCAAAGAACATGGCCAATACGAGAGAAAGGAACAAATACTCGTTGATGTGAAGTGCTTTGTAATAAGAATAAGTGGTTTCAGAGGCTGCGCGAAGCGTGCCCGCTATCAAAAGTGCCAGTACGGGGCCTTCCAGCAACACGGCATAGAGCCCCATGCGGCTTCGAATGCGCCCTAAATATGTACGGGATACCCACAAACTGAATAAACGCCAAAGTTCCAGTGGATTACGGCGAGGAATGCGGGGAATCTTGCGCACGGGGGGCTCCGGTGCATCCGTTTGTTTGCTTACGCGGTGTATCTCACTCTCAAATCGGGCCTGCCACAGCTCGGATACCGTTTGCTCAGACGTTTTAAGGCTGTTGTAGGATGCCTCCAGCACCTCGAACACATAGTCAGCTCCACCGGCTGAGATAGCTTCGGGGGGAATCATGAGCCCCATTTCATTTGCCGCTTTGCGGAAATAAAGTATCATTTCTTCCGGTGTGCCCCAGAAGGCCATTTGTCCTTTGGCCGTGAGCACCATTACTTTCTTGAAGCGATTCAGAATGCTTTGGGCCGGGCGATGAAGCGTGCACAAAAGAATGCGCCCCGAAGCCATGTTCTCCAAGGTTTGAATCACTTTTTCCGCATCGCCGGAAGAAAGTCCGCTGATGGGTTCATCAATGAGGAATACTTCTGCCGTGCCGGTCAAATCCAAACCTAAATTCAGTCGGGTGCGCTCTCCGTCGGAAATGGTGCGTTCTCCGGCTCGGCCTACGTTGCGCTTGGTGAGGTGAGATATACCTACGAAATTGAGGATGGCCAACACGCGGCGCATGCGGTCTCCATGGCTCAGGCGGGGGCGGCGAGCAATAGAGGCTTGGTAGACATGTTCACCCACAGTCATTGCCTCATCCAGAATGTCCTCTCGCGGAATGTAGGCAATGTGGCGGCGAAGTTCCGCAGCATGGGGCGACATTTTTTCGCCGTTATACAAAATCTCACCGAAAGTGGGGGTAAGATGGCCGGCAAGCATGCTCAACATGGTGCTTTTGCCCGAACCGCTGGGTCCCAGCACGCAAGCCATCTCGCCACGTTTGAGGGAGAACCCGATGTTGTCCAGCACGCGGCCGGCTCGTCCGAAGTCTCGCGTCAACCCCTGGACGCTCAAGGAAGAAATAACACTTGATTCTTCGTCTAACACGCCTGCTGAGAAGCGACAACGCAGGTATTGGACTGCACTTAGCCCGATGAGATCGCCGTCTTTGAGGGGGGTATCACCTTTCACCGGCTCTCCCTGTACGGTAAGCGTATGGGTGGAACCTTCCAGGACGCGAAGCTCTCCGGTGTTGCTGCTGCGGGAATAGCTTACCTCAAAAATAGCGCCCGGTGCAAGACCCGGAGTGAGCATGAGCACACCGGGGCTGTTCATGTAGGGGAGGTTGGAGACGATGACTTTTTTGTTACCGGGTGCCAATTGGAAGCTGTGGCCGGTTTCATCTTCCGGTTGCAAATCACCAAAGATAAAAGGACCGTATCCTTGTACAGTAAATGGGGTGTAGTACGAAGTGTTGACAAAAGCACCTTCTTGCAGCTCAACGTTATCCAGAATAAACTCGATATCAGGGTTCAACAATTCCAGTTCCACATGCAGGCCGAAGTGAATGCGGGCAATGCTGTTCCTTTGTTTCTGGCGTGAGATGGTGACGGTATCATCCTCGCAATATACGTAGTACACAAAGCGCGTGCCCGAATAGTGAGATTGCAGGAAGGCCCTGATTGTGTTGTAGCCAATGGAAATACGGGAGAGCTTTACCGCTTGCCCCGTCGAGATGGGCATGACATCTCCCCGATGTAATTTTTGCCCACGCAGAGAAATAGGCGTATCTCCATCGTTGATAATCAATAGAAGATTCACACAACGAAGCGCTCGGAAGCGGACTCCTTCATCCTCTGCCGGCAGGGTTACGTTTCCTTTGCCTATATGCCCTGAGAAGCTGATGGTTTCAATCATTGGCTGATTGGAAACGGCTCCCGGTGTGCTGAATAAATGTTCCAAACTAGTGCTTGCCCAGGGGAGATTTAATCCCAGCGTCACGCGTGCGAACAATTCCGGATTGGTCAAATCCCCACCCACGCGGTGGAGAAGTGTCAAAATTTCCATAGCCAAGGCGCAGCGCTCGGCTTCTGTGCGTTTTGCTGCGGCCAGAGTGAGGGTGGCTTCCAGCGGATAACGAGCCTCAAACGCCGTCATGAATCGCTCTGCCAGCCATATGTGTTCCACGTTGGGAAAATCGTAGCGCAGGATGTGCATCACCGTGTCCAGATCCACATTGATATTGGCGCCTTTGACTCGCGCCATGATAGCGGCGAACATATCAACGATGATACCGGCGTGGGCTCGCCGCGATTCATCTCGGGGCGCCATGCGGTGTGGCACCTTAGAAAAGAATGAGACAAGAACACTCCGCAGATGAAGCAGTTTTCGCTTCATCAAATACAGGAATGAATGAAGTCGGTGGGTGGAGCGTACGCGCCTCATGATGTCGGTGTATTTTTACACTTTGCTCCGGGGCATCTCTTTTCCCACCCGGGGAAGTTCCATTTGAAAGGGAAATCGCGGCATTGAATGGGTTTTACCTCCTGAATACGGCAAGCGTTGTCCTTTGTCAGCATGATGCAGGCTCCATCAGGCGCATCTATCAGGGATAGTCCGCGGCGATTGCGCTGTAAGTGGCAGTATTCATTGATGAAATCCACCTCTTTCATCCTCAGGTAATCGGCAATGGCGGTGATATCAGCATCTGTGAGACAGACATCCCCCTCCCAGCGGCAGCAAGCGCCGCACCGCTGGCATTCGTGCACAATCTCTGTAGATTCGGTGTTCATCGTGAGTGTGTTTAGGGGCGAATCTCCCAAGGTTTACGCTTGGCTTCTGTAATGTGGGGCGGGCGTACGTAGATGGGCTCTGCCGGCAAGGATGCCCGGGCTTCTCGTTCTTCGGCATTTAAGCTGTGCCACACGCGCACAAGTTGCTCGGCAGTGGGGATAAGGCCGCTCTTGTCCACGCAAACACCCACTTGTTGCATTTTTTCGGCACTCTCTGTAGAGTAGAGCAATGTGTGTGCATCAGCTGCGAGTTGGCGCAATTCATCAGATGAGATGACGGAAATGGAAGCATCCGGGCGGCGAAGCGTCCACCCTCCTCTCCGAGCATCGGACACAATGCTCGCCTCTCCGTGCGCCAACGCTTCCCAGGAGCAGATGGCAACGGTTCGTGCACCTGTCACGGTACAGATGCCCACAGCTGCGGCCAATGCGACTCTCACGCCGCCATAGCTTCCGGGGCCACTCCCAACCAGAACCCAGTCCGGCTTGCGATTTCCCAGAATGTCCATTACTTGCTGCAAAGCCGGGAAGAGGTGCGCATCATGATTACGCTCCGTAGACCAACCGGCTGTGCTGAGAATCACTCCATCCTCTGCCAGGCACAGAGATGCCTGCGGTGTTGAAGTCTCTATGGCTATGCTAATCATGCGTTGGTGAGTTTAGCCGTTGTCCACTTGCCACGGGATACAACTTTAAGCGTGCGGAGCCCGGCGGCTTCTGCAGCGGCCAGTGTTTCTTCTGCCTGCGTATTGAGAATGCCGGAAATAATCAGCACGGCTCCCGGTTTCATGGCGGGCAGGATTCGGGGGAATGCCTTTTGCAGCACCGTAGAGAAAAGGTTTGCCAGGACAACATCTGCGCGTTCTCCGCGGGCCGGTTGCCACTCAAAAATATCTGCCTGAAAGAGCTTCAGATTATCTGCACCACCATTGCGTATGATGTTGCGTTCTGCTACCTCTACGGCTTTGGGATCAAAGTCAAAGCTGACAGCAGATGCGGCGCCCAAGCGCAGACCGGCCAGCGCGAGGACTCCCGTGCCGCAACCAATATCCGTGAGCGTCCACGGATCCTTGCGATTTTTGGCTTCATCACACAGCATACGCAGGCACGTGGATGTCGTGGCGTGGTTGCCGGTCCCAAAGGCCATTTCTGCCGGGAAGGTGAGGATGATGCGGTGAGGGTATTTGTGGCGCAAGTCTTCCAATACTTCCGGTTGGTCGCTTGCTGAAATGACGATTTTATCGCGAATGAGCAAGGGTGGTGTATTTTCCGGTGCAGTCGCTGCTACCCAATCAACATCTTTCAACTGTTCTGTTGTGCCACCGTAACATGCTTGCAGAACAAATGCTTCCTCTGCTGTTTCGGTATATACCTCTACGCGTACTTTCTGCGCGTTGAATTCCGCAGAAAGCACAGCACCCGGCATGTTGACCGTGATATCCTGCCACTTTGCTTCCTCATGACGAGGAACAATTTTGTGCCATAACCACATGATGATTTATTTTACATTGATTTCGGCGGCAGATGCCCCATTGCCTTCCAAGGCTCGTGTGGGTGTGAAACGGAAATAACGAGCATCCGTGGGTGCGGGTAATTCCACCGTCAGTTCAATGGGGTTTGCTCGCAAGTTGGAGAACTCGCCCTTGATGGTTTTCCAGTTTTTGCCATCGGTACTGGTGGCAAATTCAAAGCTGTCTGTCATGTTTTGCAGTTTGCCGTCCTGGCGGGGCAGGTAGGAGAAAGAGGACACTTTGATAGTCTTCTTCATATCCACGACAATTGCTTCATCCTTGCCTCCCTGCCAGAAGCTATCGGGGTTGTTGTCAAAAGCTGCGCTAGCCGCTGCGGGGGACACATCCCAATTTTTCTTGTCGGCATTGTAGGCAAAGACGTATTCTTCTGCGAGGCTTCCTGAGGTATCAGGCATGCGCAGTAGTGACAGCTCGGAAATGCAGGGACAAGCGCGCGAAGCTTTGATATTGAGTCGCACGCGGTCTGTCGTTACGGGAGCATCCAGCTTGCGCAATACCTGGTTGCCGATCGTTTGCCCGGCACCGTCAATTTCCTGCCATTGACCATCAATAAAGGCATCTATCGAGAATGCCGATACGCGCTGCCCCAATCGTATTTGTTCGCGAACGCGCACTACATCAAATGTAGCAGGTGTGGGCAACTGGATTTCGATGGAGCCGGTGTTTTCTCCATCATTGGGGCACCAATAGCTTTCAATGTCTCCATCCGTCAGTTTATCTGCGCCAAAGGCCGGGTCGTTCCCTCGCACGGTGTTTGCGCTGGCTTTTGCTCCCAATGCATAATCTTTGGCTAGTAATGCTTTGCGCATTTTTCCAAAGGTAAGGAGAGATTCAACATCCGCTGCATCCAAACGCCCTGTTTTATCCGGTGCCAAATTCAAGATGAGATTAGCGCCTCGGCCCACGCTATCCAGGTACACTTGCATCAAGTGCTCCGGTGATTTTACCTTGGAGGCCTGGTTGCTATGCCAGAACCAACCGGCACGGTTGATGGGGGTATCGCCTTCCAGTGAAATCCAACGCTCATCGGGGGTGTCTTTCTTGATGACATTCCAGCAGGGGTATTTGACATGCCCCTTTTCAGAACCACCCCATTTGACATCTCCGTGCTGTCCTGCGCCCCAGATGATACAATCCGGCTGCATCCTGCGGATGTTTTTGACAATTTGAGGAAAATCATAATAATCACTCGCATTGCCGATATTGCGGCGCTCACGCGCCCCGCCATAGTAACCGTCGCCTCCGTTGGCTCCATCAAACCAAATTTCAAATACCGGGCCATATTGGGTCAGCAATTCCTGAATCTGCTTGTAGTAAACTCGCAGATAGCCCTTGTTACCATAGTCTGCACAGTTGCGATCCCAAGGAGAGATGTAGACACCAAATTTGATGCCGTGTTTTTTGCATGCTTTGGCAAATTCTTTCACCACATCTCCTTTTCCTTTTTTCCAAGCGGCTTTTTTGATGTTGTGTTTGGTAGAGCTGCTGGGCCAGGCACACCATCCATCGTGATGTTTTGCCGTATAAATCATGCCGGTCATGCCGGCTTTTTTGAATGTGGCGGCAATGGCGGAGGCATCAAACTCCGACGGGTTAAACTGCTTCGGATCTTCATCACCATATCCCCATTCTCTACCTGTGTAGGTATTGAGACCAAAGTGAACGAAGCCATACCATTCCATGCGTAGCCAGTCTACTTGTTGTGGTGTGGGGACGGCGCCACAAGGCTTGGGCGGATTCGCTGAGAAAGCCGGCCATACGAGTGCTGATATGAGGATGCTAGTCAGGATGTGCTTGTTCATTTTTGTGTGTTGGTTTGCTGAAGTGATAGGGGAGATTACATATCAAGGATGCTTCCGGCGAGCGATTGAGCATCGTTGAATTGGAGTGTAAAGAGGGCTCCTGTTTCGCGGATTCGGCCGTAGAAAATGGGCTTGTCAGAGCGATTATCTGCAGGAGCAATCTCAATGGTGATTGTCTGTTTATGAGTCTTACGCTCGGCTAGGGCTACTTTTCTCATGGTTTCTGCCATTTCGTCCTCTTCTAAAAGCATTTTTTCTGCCAGTTTGCGGCGAGAGCCATCTACATCTTCCAAGCTTACATTGTCTACGTCTGTCGGTTGTTCGATGACAATTGCTTCTGCGTCGGAATAGTCGGTTAGCTCCAAATCCAACCTGACGTAAAATACCGGGTTGTTTAATGCATGGGTGGCGTTGGGTTCACCTTCATACAGCCATTGGAAAGCCTTTAGCTTTTGCAACTGGCGTACGTAATTTTCTGCTCGGTGCGGATTGATTCGCGGCGTGACATCCTCTCCATTGAGTTTGCCTGCCCAGGTCTCGCCAATGTAGTCATACTCCAACTCTAAAGGCGCAGTGCTGAACCCCAAGGTAAGTTTGCGCAAGGCAGACATGGGGAAATGTAAAATATTTCTGTGTTTCCAATTTTCCGAGCTCATGGAGAAATTGCGGGTCAACTTGGTGCTCAGTTGGTAAATAGAACTGGTTCCCATTTCCATACCAATCCAATGCCCGCGCCCCGTTGTGGGGTCTGCATTGCGTTTGATGAGGTATGTACGCGGTGCGCGGTCGCGCACGAGGGACAAATCTTGGCCGAAAAGGGTGGTTCGCACCGCGCAGGGGCGCGGTAGCACAGAGAGCACATAATCAGGTGCGTTCAGCCCATGTCGTGCCATGGCTGCGTGCACATCACCTCCGGGGGCTATGTCTTCAACAAATCCGGCTACAGGTACGCCGCTGAGACTCTTCAGAAGTCGCTCCACAACATCTTTTTCTGCTTCTTTGTACCCATGGCCTGCGGCAGAGTACATCCAAGTGTCTGCAACTTCACTTTCGGCGTCACCCGGTATACGCAGAATTCGCAGGGGCCAGGGGGCAAATCGGGAACGCAGCGCTACGCGTTCGATGTCTTCTGCTTTGATGTCGGTAAACTGCATGGTGCGCAGTTTTTCCAAACTAAGCGGCAAATCGGATGTATAGACCGTACCGGCTCCGGAGAGGATTTGAGCCATTGCTTTCTCCGGCAGCACAGGAAGTTGGCAGATGGAGTTCACAATAGCGGCGTAGCTTCCTTTGCGGCGCACCTTCGGCTCTGCTTGCAAGGTGAAAACAACCGGCCGATCGTCTACTGTGGCATAGCTCACCATTTGATCGCCGGTATCAGGCGTGAAAGGAGCATAGAGTTTGAGCACTGTTGGCTTCTCCTGGCCTTCTATAATCAGTTCAATGATGAACATGGGCTTGGCCGGCAATTGAACAGATGCCGCATCATCAACCCGCATTGCTTCTAAGGAAGCCAAATCCGCGATGAGATTGTTCACCCTGTCCTGACCGGCGCCTGTCAAATTGGGAGAGGTGATATTCCAAGGTGATTCTGCACTGGCTCGTTGAACAACGAGTGGCTTTGCTTTGTCGTGTGCAGAAGTGATTGTGAACTTGCGTACTTGCGCCGGAGAAAAGAGCAGGGGGTGCGGGTCGCGCAGAGCGGCAAGCCCATTGCGGAAGATGCTCAAAATGTTACCGGTTACAACATGTATGCGCTTATCCCTCCCATAAAAATCCGTACGCAGGTATGTTGTCGGGAGTAGATTCTCGCCATCTTCTGCATCCGCGAACCAAGGAGATACGCTTCCCAACGTGTAGCGGGCAATCGTGCTGTGATCTCCATCATTGGTGGGGACCTTGAGTGTTATTTTATGGGGTGCTGTTTCAACACCGAATTCACGCATGCTGCCGCGGGTAACCTTGTTGAGGGGCAATGTATCCACCACCTTTGCAGTGCCGGTAAATCCCAGAATGGCCTGGGCGGCGTCTTGTTTCATGCGATCGTGGAAAGGTTTGGTTATCCACCAGGTTCCATCTTCTTTGCGCGTGCATTCAATACGATCGTGCAAGGATTCTATACGCATCCACGATACATCTTTGAGTTGATTCGTATTTTCTTCAGAAAAGAGCGGCATGCCCGGTTTGAAATGATACCACCCCGTTAGGCGCGCGATGTTGCCGTCCACTGCAAGGAACACAGCCGCAGTCACACACAGTGCTGCAAGCAATGTCAGTATGATGGTGGATAATATTCTCATCTTTCGGCTTTATTTCGGTTAGTGGCGGCGCACATTCCAAATAGCAAAGGCAATCAAGAGTGCGAATAGAGGCATGAAAATCAGGGTCAGGTATTCTACCGCATTGCGGGAGTGGCGGTTGAGGTCGATTTTCATGGTTAAGTCTTGGTTGGCACTCTTGCCGGAGTATTCGGGGCGGTGGCTCATCCATGCCCAGAGTGTGCGCATGTAATCGCGTTGCTCTGTGCGGGCGTTTTCTTTGGAGAGCATTTCAATGTTTCCGAGCACCACGAGGGTGGATAAATTGTTGGGATCGCGTGTATTCCCTCGGGTTACGGCGGCTTCCAGGCAAAGCGGGCCTTCTCTGTCTTCTTGCGGTGTAAAGGAGGGCTCTAAGTCGCTGCGTGTTTCACCGTAGTATTCTGCTGTCGTCATGAGCAGAGGGTATGCCGTGAGTTTCCGAATTGCCGCCATGTTTTCATCCCCGTGTTCCAGGGTGAGGGACATGGATTGGCCTTCCACGTGGGTGGTGCCATTCCAGAAGCTGCGAGTACAGTTCAAGCCCTTGGGGAACACGGCAGAGATATCATAGTAAGCGCGCTTGCGGTCGCGCAGCAGTACACGGTCTGCATTGGGGCGGATGCCTTGCTCGCGGAGGAAGCGATAGAGTCGCGGCAATTTGGTGTTATTGGGATCCAGCGCGACAAAGAGAGTGTTGCGGCCATCTCTCTCCCAAAACTCCCGCACTACACGCATCTCATCATCGGTGAAATCCGTTTGCGGGGAAACAATCAGCAAGCCTTCCGCGTTGGTGGGTAGCATTTCTACCTCTGCTATATTTACCCATGAAAGCTGAATATTCAGTGAGTTGGTGATTTGTCCGATGCTTTCCAGTAATTCCTGATCATCGCGGGATACGCCCCCTTTGCCCTCCACAACATACATGTGGCGCATATCGCCTTCCACCGCCTCGGTGATGGCAGAGCACACCACTTCATCCATCATAAGAGCCACGGCTCGCTTCGTCTCATCGGGCAGGGTCTCATATTTGATGAATGTTGCACCGGGACGAATGCGCACATGCTTGCGGTCGCTCTTGTCTTCCTCAAATGTTTTGAGGGAGATGGTGTGGTCTTTGCGGGCATCTATCACGCAGAGATTTTGGTTGAAATCAACCCCGTAAATTTGGGAGATTTCGCGGGCGCGGTTCGGCTGGCGCATGGGGTCAAAGCATTCCACCTGGATTTTCCCCTTACCATAGCGGATGTACTCCTCCAGCAGGGAATACATGCGGGAGTAGTTGGGTGTGGAGCGCTTGAACGCAAAGATAATGCGGATGGGCGTTTCTCTCTTTTGTACGCGCTCGCTGGAGAGCACGTTGATAGTGCGCTCAGAAATGGTGTAGCGCTGTTCTTCTGTCAGGTCCTTGCGGCCATATTCATTGCAACCTATGTAGTTGCATGCAATGACAATAATGCTCAGCAGAATCAGATTAATCCAAGCCAAGGGGTTGCCTTTGGGGCGTTTGGCATCCGGATGCCCGGTAAATTCACTCTTGCTCATATCAGGTAAAAAAGGGGGGATGGGGGTCAGTGTTCAGCGTCTCCAACGGCGGTAGTCTACAACTCGCTTTGTGAGCGCTAAGGTGAGAATCGTCAGCGTCAGGTAGAGCACTACCGGGCGCGTGTCAATAAGTCCGCGCGAAAAGGCGCTGATTTGTTCTGTGATGGAAAGATAGTGAAAAGCCGGCGCTGCGGGAAATTCACCCCACAGCTCAGTAACGCGTCCCATGAAGTAGTATGTAATCATGAGACAGGTGGAGAGAATGCCTGCAATAATCTGGCTGCGGGTCATGGCCGAGCACAAAATGCCCAGGGCGATGAAAAAGGCACCGCTGAGTGCTAAAATGCAATAGGGGCCTACCCAGTCTGCAAGACGGTAGACGATGCGGCCCTCCGGGTCAATGCCATAGCGCATGCTGGTGTACATGTTGCCCAAATCGCTCATCCAAGGATAAAGAAGCATAGGTAACCACAATATCAGGTAGAAAGTGTAGGCGGCAAAATATTTGCCGAGCACAATTTGAGCGGTAGTGACAGGTGCTGTGAGCAAGCCCTCAAGGGTTCCCTGTCTCTCTTCTTCTGCCAGGCTACGCATGGTGATAAGCGGGAAGATGAAGATGAAATAAAACCAGAAGTTCACGTTGCTGAGCATGTAGTACATCACGCCTTCTCCTGTGGCTTTGCTCATGATTTGCAGAACTGCCTGTAGACAGAATCCTTGCAATCCCATGGTGCAGGCCAGCACAACCCAACCGAATGGCGTGCCCAAAAATGCTTTGAGTTCTTTTCCGTAGATGGTACGCAGCGTCGCTAAATAACTGCGTGTGCGTTTTACGGTGTCTGTTGATTCGTCCATGTTTCTTTGTAGGAATGAGATGAGTGTGATAGCATTAGTCGCGGCGTGTCATTTCCACGAACACATCTTCCAGATTAGGAATGTGGCGGTAAATGTGGCGCATCGGGAAAGAGTGCGAAGCAATAATGGCTGCTGCTTTTTCTCGCGTGTCCGTGCCGGGTTCTGCGCGTACAATCAAGCGGTGCCAACCACCGGGAAGCGTCTCTTCGTGTATGACTTTCTTGACAGGCGCAAACGCCTCCAATTCTTTGACCACACACTCCAAATCTCCCTTGAATTCGATGGAAACACGCCCGGCAGCACGTAATCCGTGTGTCAAGTTTGCCGGAGTGTCGGCGGCTTTGATGTCGCCTTGATCAATGATGATAACCTTGTTGCAAATTTGCTCTACCTCACTCAGGATGTGGGTGGAAAGAATAACGGTGTGATCTTCTGCCAGGGAGCGCACCAGCTCGCGGATTTGTCGTATTTGGTTGGGATCCAAACCGTTTGTCGGTTCATCCAGAATCAGCAAATCAGGATTGCCCAGCAGGGCATCTGCCAGGCCGACTCGCTGGCGGTATCCCTTGGAGAGCGTGCTGATCATGTTCTTGCGTTTCGGCTCCAGGCCGCAGCGGTCAATCACAAATGCTATTTGCTGGCGTACGGAGGAGCCGCAAATGCCTTTTAACCGGGCGCGGTATTCCAAGTATTCGTACACCCGCATATCATCGTACAAAGGTACATTTTCGGGCATGTAGCCCATGTGCCGGCGTGCTTCCAAGGGATTTTTCAGAACGTCAAAACCGGCAATGCTGGCCGTACCTGCCGTGGGCGGCAAATACCCTGTAATCATCTTCATGGTGGTGGTCTTGCCCGCTCCGTTCGGCCCTAGGAAACCGACGATTTCACCCTTATCTATTGAAAAGCTCGCGTCTCTCACCGCGACAAAACGACCAAAGGTCTTGTGTAAGTGCTCTGCTATCACCATACTCATAATGCACGTCTATTCTACCATCTTCCGTCAAGCTTTCAAGTTGAATCTTCATGCTGACGAAAGTGGGCTGCAACGTGGGCTTATCACATGAAAGAATAGGCATCGATATCAAGCGTGCAAATGATATCTTCTGCCGTTTTGAAATAACTTAATTCGCGGGCGCATACATCGGCAATGGGCCGGGCAGATGGCCCCCGCAGTGTGCTCATAAAGCGGAATTGACCATGGGATTTTGCAATAGGAGCCGGCATCGGATCACTTATTTCGATATTGTCCGGCAGCGCTCGGCGCAGTTTTTTGCAAAGAGTTTGGATGGAAAAATCTGCCAATTCTTCCTTGGGGGAGCGCACAGTAAGAACGGCCATGTGGCTGTAGGGGGGGAAGCCGAATTGGCGGCGCAATGCTAATTCTTTCTCCGCGAAACCATCTGTATCATGCCGCCGGGCAAACTGAATGGCGGCAGCCTGCGGGGTATAGGTCTGGATGATAACTTCGCCGTCAATCTCTCCACGTCCGGCTCTCCCCGCCACTTGGGTGAGTAATTGAAATGTCCTTTCTGCTGCTCTGGGGTCGGGAATGCACAAGCCCAAATCTGCGTTGAGCACGCCCACCAGTGTTACGCCCGGAAAGTCCAAACCTTTGGAAATCATTTGTGTGCCAAGCAATATGTCGATGCGGCGTGCGCGGAAATCATCCAAAATGTCGCGCAGTGCGTGTTTACGTGTAGTCACATCGGCATCAACACGTTGTATGCGTGTTTTGGGGAAACAGCGCCGCAGAACTGCTTCCACCTTTTGTGTGCCGTAACCTTCCAGCAAAATTTTATCGGAATGGCATTCGGGACATCGCTTGGGTACAACGGCGCGGTAACCGCATATATGGCACACAAGCCTGTTTTCCGGCAAATGGTAAGTAAGGGGCAGGGCGCAGTGCTCGCAGTGAACAACGTAACCACAATCAGGGCATTGCAAGGAGCGTGCAAAACCGCGCCGGTTGAGCAGGAGAATGACTTGTTCTCCCTTGTGCATGCGCTCTTCTATTGCCAGACGCAGTTTTTCCGATATGATGCCCAAGTAGCGTTTATCCTTGGGTTCGCTGCGCATATCCAGCACCCGGGTGAGGGGTAAGCGCTGGCCATCTGCCCGTCTATCCATGCGCAGCATGGTATATTTACCTTGTTCTACATTGTGCAGAGACTCCAGAGAGGGAGTGGCAGACCCCAGCAGAATGGTTGCCCCCTCCAACTTGGCGCGCAGTACTGCCAAATCTCTGCCATGGTAGCGTGGCGCACTTTCCTGTTTGTAGGAGGAATCATGTTCTTCATCCACGATGATGAGCCCCAGATTACGCACAGGGGCAAAGACCGCCGAACGTGGCCCGATGGCTATGCGGGCTTGCCCTCGGTGAATGGCATGCCATTCGTCAAAACGTTCACCATCACTCATGGCGCTGTGTAAGATGGCCACGGAGCCCGGCATGTCTGCGAATCGACTCTTGAAGCGGGCCATTGTCTGGGGGGTGAGTGATATTTCCGGCACCAATATGAGTACACCTTTACCTTTGGAAAGAGCATGCGCTGCTGCTTGCAGATACACTTCGGTTTTGCCGGAACCGGTTACGCCTTGCAGAAGCATGGGCTTGCTATCTCCTGCATCAAAGGTGGTTTGTATGGTGGCAAGTGCTTGAGCCTGCTCGCCGTTTAATTCCAGAGGTTGGCTCAGTGTGAATGTTTCGCTGCCGGCGGGGTCCCGGTGTATTTGCTCATCCTCAATGCGCACGAGCCCTTTTTTTGCCAATGCCCGGCTGGGGGCGAGTGCAGCGTTGCCGCCCAAATCATTGAGAGGTGCACGCTTGCTGTCATCTGAATGCAAATAACGCAGGATGGCCGCTTGCCGGGGTGCACGGCTGTTGATTTTGTTCATCTCCGCATCATCCGGCCAGTTTTGAAGCACCACAATTTTGCGGGTTTTCTCCTCGTGCTTCTCGCTCCGTACGGATTCCGGAACAATGCACCGCACCATTTGCTCCATGGGTACGGCGTAATAGCGTGCGGCCCATTCTGCCAGTTCCATTAATTGCGCTGAAATAACCGGCTCATTGCCAACAACTCGCAAAACGGACTTCAAATTCCGGCTTTGGTCTGTATCTTCCGGTGAGATGAGGGTAATAACCGTGCCGGTCGCGGTGCGATGCCGCAGAGGTACTTCTACGCGACAGCCGCGCTGCACCAATTCTCCGATGTCGGGCGGCACCGCATAATCGAACACCATGTCATCCATCCCGTCCATCAGAACCCGTACAGCCGGGCCACGGGATGATGTTGGAAATAGCTCCTGCATGGTGTCCGTATTGCAGCTTATGTATCAAGCTGCAGATTCTGCTTCCTCGCGGGAAAGAATGTGCACCACCACTTTGATGCCTCTCTTTTCTCCGGCGGATTTTGCCAATGAGCGTATGGCAGATGCCGTCATGCCATTGCGGCCGATGACTCGCGCCACGTCTGCTTGTTCCAGCACCAAGCGGAAACGCACCATATCGCCTGCCGGGGCTGTTGCCACGCGCAGTTCTGCTTTTTCCGGCTGTCGAATTAAAGGAGTTGTGACCGCCAATAAGTATTTACCGATGAATTCTATGAGCTCTTGCATACCGTTTGCTTTCTGCTTCATCATAAGACATGCAGTTCTCGCTGTCAAGTCCGCATCGGGGCTGGGGCTTACTTGACCCAACGGCCATTGCCGGAGGGCATACGCCCATCTCCGACAGGTTGGTAGCGGGTGGATTCCGTGTTGCCCCAGAGCGGGACGCCCAGAGCTTTATACCATACCTTGCTCATGGAGAGTCCGGTATAGCACCCAAAGCTGTGGCATTCTGCATCAGGTGCAAACGCAGCCGGATTAATTTTAGTTGCAAGGTCTTTTTCGTGCATCCAATGTTTAGAAGAGCCGATGATGGCGTTGCTGTAATCCAGCATGAAAGCATGAGCATTGGAATGCCCGAAGTAGTAGAAACTTGAGATTTTTTCTGCTCCGCGAGGTGCTTTATTGATGGCAGCATAGACCTGAGCGGAGGTGTCGGCCAACACAAGTTTCACCTTGCGTTTGTCGGCTTGCTCTTTAATCATGGAGATATAGTCCTTGCCATCCTCTTTGCCTCGGGTGATGTAGGCCGGGCGATAGACTATCCACGTAAACTTTGCATCGGGACGCCTGAGGCGGGTTAAATCCATGTGCACCGTAGCTGCGCGAATAAAATTGGCCCACCAGTTATCGTGCGCTACCGGCCCTCTCAGCTTTTCCCAAGACTTAAGCGCTACGCCCCCGGACAGTACGACATCAACGGCTTGTGCCATGGGTGTGCACAGAAGAATGGCCAATATCAGTATCAGTCGCTTAAGTAACATTGCGGCAAAAGGATACTATCAGCATACTTTCCTGTCAAGCTCGGACCGCGACACCCCTAGAGCAAACGCATTGCGTTTGCCCTGGTGACACCCTCAAAGCAAAGAGTGAGCTCCGGTAACCGAAGCTCACTCTGCCTGCGAACGGGATGTAAGAATCTATTAATAGTGACCGCCACGGGGGCCGTTGAACCACTTCCAAGCTGTCTCCACAATCTTGGTGGCATCTTGGTATTTGGGAATCCAGCCCAAGATTTCTGCTGCCTTGCGGGCATCCGCAATCAGGCGGGGCGGGTCACCTTCACGGCGCGGTCCGTATTCTACAGGTGCTTTCTTGCCGGTGACTTTTTCAGCTGCATCAATGATTTCTTTCACGGAAAGCCCCTTGCCGGTGCCGAGGTTGAACCAGTTGGTGTCCCCGCCTTTCATGAGGTAATCAAGTGCGCGTAAGTGGGCGTCGGCCAAGTCATCCACGTGGATGTAGTCGCGGATGCAGGTACCATCGGGGGTGTCGTAATCCGTACCAAAGACGGTGATACCGGGGCGCTCTCCCTTGATGGCTTGCAGAATGACCGGAATGAGGTGCGACTCCGGTTCGTGGTCTTCACCAATCAGACCATCTTCCGATGACCCGGAGGCATTGAAGTAGCGCAGGAATACACTCTTGAGACCATAGGCACGCTCGCAGTCGCGGCATACCTTCTCCAGCATGAACTTGGAGCCGCCATAGGGGTTGATGGGATCTTGTTTCTCCGTTTCAGGAATGGGTACTTGGGTGGGTACACCATAGGTGGCGCAAGTAGATGAGAACACAAAGCGCTTGCAGCCGGCCAGTATCATGGCTCGCAGAAGAACCAACGGCTTGGCGATGTTGTTTTCGTAATACTTGAGCGGGTCTGTTACTGATTCGCCCACTTGAATGAAAGCGGCAAAATGCACAACGGCATCAAACTTGCCATTGACGAGCAGGGGATAGACGATGGCGGGATCGCCCAAGTCGCCTTTCACCAGTGTGACTTCTTTGTCAACTATAGCTGCGGGGTGGCCGTATACCATGCTATCAAGCACAGTCACCTCTGCACCACTCTTAACGAGCTGCCGAACGGTGTGGGAGCCGATGTAGCCGGCTCCGCCTGTAACGAGTACTTTCATGATTTGTGTGTTGTGATGTAAAATGATTAAAACATGGAGGTGAGGAGAGCCTCAAGCTTGCGGATGTCTGCCGAGAAGCGGCGGATACCTTCCGCTGTCTTTTCTGTAGCCATGGCATCTTCATTGAAGAGGAAGCGGAAAGACTTCTCATCTGCCGGGATACGCTCAATATCGCTGTTTTGGGCAGATTCCGGAGAGAGTAGAGGCAAGACAGTATCTTCACTTGCTGCCAGTTCTGCCAAAAGGTTGGGGGAGATGGTGAGCAAATCGCACCCTGCCAGAGCCAGCACTTCTCCCTTGTTGCGGAAAGACGCGCCCATAATCTGAACCGGGTAGCCGAACTTCTTGTAGTAGTTGTAGATGGTGCGCACGGAAAGTACGCCGGGGTCTGTTTCGGCGGTGTACTGCTCGCCCGTGTTTTTGGTGTACCAATCGAGAATGCGGCCTACAAAGGGAGAGATGAGGCGCACACCGGCTTCTGCGCAAGCAACGGCCTGCACCAAGCTGAAGAGAAGTGTGAGGTTGCAGTGAATCCCCTCTTGCTCCAGAATGCGGGCGGCCTGAATGCCCTCCCATGTGGAGGCAATCTTGATGAGGACTCGGTCGCGGCTGACTCCTGCTTCTTCATACAGAGCCATAATCTCTCGTGCCTTTTGCACGGTGGCTTCCGTATCGAATGAGAGGCGAGCATCCACTTCGCTGGATACACGGCCGGGTACTCGCTTCAGGATTTCCAGCCCGAAAGCCACGATGACTTTGTTCATGAGGGCGGCGGTGAGTGCATCTCCTTTCAACTCGCTGTTGCGGAAAGACGCGACTACTTCCTCAATGATGGGGCGGTACTCCTGTTTGGCTGCAGCGGCTAAGATGAGGGAAGGGTTTGTTGTTGCATCTTGGGGGGCGAACTCTTCCATCTGGCGAAAGTCGCCTGTATCTGCTACAACGGTAGTGTATTGTTTGAGCTGTTCTAATTGGGTGGCCATAGTGGTGTAATTAATGTTGAAGAGAGAGTTTATTTTGTAATGAGGGTAGTTGGACACTGTTCTTTGATTGCCCGCGCGGTGCGCCAGATAAGGTCGGGTCCATGGTAGACGAACCCGCTGTATAGCTGCACCATGGATGCGCCGGCCTTGATTTTTGCTACAGCATCATCGGCACTCATGATGCCGCCTACACCGATAATCGGGATGTTGCCCTGCAAATCCTTGGCAAATGCTTCCAGCGTTTCGTTTGCCCGGTTGTATAGAGGCTTGCCGGAGAGTCCGCCGCTTTCGGAGGCAGCCGGATGGCCTTCCACCCCCTGGCGAGAGGTTGTGGTGTTGGTGCAGATAAGACCATCCAACTGGCTTTCCAGGAAAACGTTGGAAAGCTCATGAATTTGCCCCTCATTCATATCGGGAGAAACTTTCATGGCGATGGGGACATAGCGTCCCGTCTCGTTGGCGAGATTGGCTTGCTCGCTCTTGAGGGATGCCAGCAAATCCGCTGCGGATGCAGCCTTGGCCAAATCGCACAGATTGGGCACATTGGGGCAGGAGAAGTTGATGGTTACGTAGTCTGCCACTTTCCATACGGCGCGCAGGCACTCCAGATAATCCATACGGGCATCTTCATTGGGCGTGGTTTTGTTCTTGCTGATATTTACGCCCAAGATACCATCAAAATTGTGGATAGCTTGTATATTTTCCACGCCTTCTTCCACGCCGGGGTTGTTGATACCCATGTGGTTGATGATGGCTTGCTGGGGAATGCAGCGAAAAAGACGCGGTTTGGGGTTGCCCGGTTGAGGCCGGGGGGTAAGCGTGCCTACTTCTACAGAGCCGAAGCCCAAGTGCGCGAATGCAGCAAAGGTGTTGGCTTCCTTATCCATCCCCGCAGCCAGACCTACACGATTAGGAAATTTCAACCCCATGATGGTTATGGGGTCTTCCACTCTTGCTTTGGCAAAGCAGGGGATAAGACTCATGCGGTCGGCCATGCGCAGCCCTGCAAGAGTCAGTTCGTGAGCCGTTTCCGGATTCAGACAGAAAAGAAACTTTTTAGCGATTTGGTAGAGTATGGGGGACACTGTTGAGAGAGCCAGAGTGCCACTGTTGACACCGGGCCGTGGGTTGTTTGTTGTTAGTGAGAGGATTTTTCAGAATAATAGGAACGGAACCATTCAATGAAGATGGGGAGAGCTTCTTCGTAATCCCATACGGGGGAATAGGCAAGCTCGTTCTCCAGTTTGGTGGTGTCAGCGTATACTTCTACGCTTTCGCCACGGGTGAGGGGAGATGCTGCGTCCAATTGGACTTTGGCCAGCTTGCCAAGAGCGGATTCAACCGCTTGTACAAAAGAGAGGAATGGTACGGGTTTTGAGCGCCCGATGTTGTATAGTGCATAGGGAGCCCCATGTGTGCTGTATTGGGGATTATTCAAGGCAGACATGACACCGTCTGTAATGTCATCCACATAGGTGAAATCTCGTACCAAGTATCCGTTGTTGAGAATGGTAATCGTGTTGCCGGCTTCCACATCGCGAGCAATGGTCATGGGAAGTGAATCGGGGCGAGCCCAAGGCCCGTACACCGTAAAGAAGCGGAAAATTGTGATGGGGAGGTTAAATGCGCGGGAGTATGTGTAGCAGAGCAATTCGGCCGCACGTTTGGAACCTGCGTACATATTCATGGGGGTATCCACGTCATCATCTTCGCTCAGCGGGGCTTTTGCTCGTGCCCCGTGTACAACGGAACTGGACGCGAAGAAGAAATGCTGCACACCGGAAACTCTCGCGGCTTCCAGCATGTTTTGTGTGCCCACCACATTGGTGTCAAACATCTGTGTGGGGGCTTCCCTTGCCATTTCCGAACCGGTAACAGCTGCCAGATGAATGATGACATCAAATTGTTCGTCCTTACAGAATGAAATCAGGGCCTTGCGAGCCATGATGTCTGCTTTCAAAAAAATAAAGTTTCCTTGGGTGCTTTGATAGGGAATGGCATCTTTGATTTCTTGCTCTGCTATACCAAGTTGCTGCAAACGTGCCATTTTAAGCTCTAAATCGCCGCGATTACACAGATTATCCAGCCCTACGATAGTATGACCTTCGCTCATCAGCCTCTGGGTTAGGTGGTAACCAATGAACCCGGCTGCCCCTGTCATCAAGATTTTCATTTTTTTGCTTAAGAGTTAGACTGAAACAATCCTATCTTCTTTTTCAGAAAAAAGCAAGCATATACTCATTCTTGCTCGACAGTTTGCGAGTTGTAAAATCAAATGCGACACCGGAAAGCACCCCAAACAGTCACTAATGGTGCCCAAACTGCCCTAGCCAGGATGGGGGGG
>JAFSEZ010000015.1 GCA_017435505.1 Akkermansia sp. | reverse complement strand
GGGTCTATCAACGCCACCAGGATATCCGACAACAAATTGCCGATAATGATAAACACGGATGACAGCAACAAAGTGCCCATAATCAATGAGTAATCCTTATCCATCAACGCCTGAAAACTCAGCATCCCAAAACCCTGTATGTCAAACACTCGTTCAATGAGTATAGAGCCACCCACCACTGCACACACCACACCGCCCAATGTCGAGGCTATGGGAATAAAAGAATTGCGGAACGCATGCCCCCACACAGCCCGCGTGTACGATACCCCCTTGGCGACCGCCGTGCGCATATAATCCGCAGACAAGTGCCCCAACAGGCTGTTCTTCATCATCATGGTTGTCATGGCGAAGCTCGCCACCACATAGCAAGAAAGCGGCAGCACAGTATGCATGGCCAAATCCTCCAGCTGCTTATCGAAGGGCATGCTCTCAAACCCCGGACTTGTCAGGCCATACAAGGGGAACCACTCCAAACGAGCCCCCAGATATACCAGCAACACGGCGCCCAAAGCGAAGCCCGGCACAGCATAACCCACAAAGATGAGAAGACTGCTCACACTGTCGAACCATGTGCGGTGCCCCAGTGCTTTGAAAACACCCAATGGTATGCTCACCAAGTATGATACAAATGCGCCCATAATCCCCAAATACAACGATACGGGCAGGCGTTCCATCATCATCTTCCACACTGGCTCATTGTACTTGTATGATTTACCCAACTGCCCCTGCAACAGGCCATCAAAAGCTTTACGGTACGCCACAGCTCTCCATTTATTGCATGCGGGAGAGGCCGCACGCTCCGCGATCACCCGTTCATCTGTCACTTTGTGGCGCTCGGCCCATCGGCGAGCTCGCTCCAGGGGAGACTCCAAGCGTATGCGCCACCCTTCCTCCTCAAACCACGGCTCCGCATGAAACGAGATTGTATCGCCTTGGCGCATTACTTCGATGATAGCCGCATGTCCATCCAACGAGGTGAGAGTTATATATGCCAGCCCGTTCTCATCAAACTCAGCTTTGGCATTCTCTACCTGCCGCCGCCGAATTCCCAACCACTGCAAATACGACAACCACACCGGCTCCTGGAGATTAAACGCCTCCTCCAAGCGCTCTATATCATCCTCTGCCATTGTGGAAAGAGTAGGCACTGTATTACTCTTCTCTCCCATCAGCGAGCCAATCGCCTGCTCCTGCAAAATACGCTCAATCGGCCCCCCCGGCACCATGCGGGTCAGGAAAAAGACAACAAACGTGATACCTATCAGGGTGATAGGCATCAACAACAAGCGCCTTATAATGTATTTTCGCATGGATTCGCTGGGCATTCTACCATGTTTATACAGCCATGACAAGTATCCAATGCGCCCCGCCTCCGAAAAATCATACAGCTTGCTCATGACGTCAGGGCAAACACATGAGGATGATGACATATTCGCGTGAGTTCAAATTCATCATTCATTGGAGCCGGCGGACTTGCCCCGGATGTAAAGCGAAGCGGCAACCCCACCCCTTTTCTTGCGCGACAGCGCCGCTTTTTCAATGTGAAATTTGAATTTTGCAATTGGCTTTCAATCACCAGCATCTATTTACCCCACATCTCGCCGCATGCGTTTACCCTGCTTTTGACGAACTGTGTTCTTGACTTCTCGCTCGCGCGTGTATAGGATGATTGGCATGAACCAGTATGATGAAGCACTTCCTGCCGTATCGGCAGAGGCCATGGCTGCCATGGCCAAAGCATACCTGAACAAAGTATACATGTGGATGGCCGTATCCCTGCTGCTCACCGCAGGCGTGGCCGTGTATGCCGCCAACTCTCTGGATACCATCCGCTGGGCTATGGAGCACCCCATCATGCTGTGCATTGGTGCCATCGGCATCGTATGCATTATGAGCTTCTGCCGCAACATGCTCACCGCCGGGGCGCTCGCCGTGCTCTTCCTGCTCTTTTCTGCGCTGGAAGGCTTGATCTTCGGCCCGCTGCTCATAGCCTACACCAGCCAATCCATCGGTCTGGCCTTCGGGTGTGCTGCGGGCATGTTCGGGGTCATGGCCTTGTACGGAGCCTTCACCAAGCGCAACCTCAGCACCCTGGGGCGCACACTCTTCATGCTGCTCATCGGGCTTATCATCGCGGGCGTGGCCAACATTTTCTGGGGCAACAGCACCTTTGATTTGATTACCTCTGCCATCGGTGTGGTTGTCTTTGCCCTCTTTACCGCCTACGACACCCAGCGTCTGCTCCAAGAAGGTGTCTTCTGCACAGATGAAGACCAGCGCCGCAAAGGGGCAATACTCGGTGCCCTCACCCTGTATCTGGATTTCATCAACCTCTTCCTCTATCTGCTGCGCTTCCTGGGCCGCCCGCAGGAATAACCCACCCGCACCCATACACCACCAGCCCATTTCCCGCACCAATGGACACACAAGAACGCCTCATCCCCCTCGCAACCCGGGTCCTCACCAACATCCTCACCCCCTTGGGCTATCAATTCACCATTGAGGTATCTGCCCACGAGGATGGCCCCCAGCTCATGATTACCAGCCCGGATGCCCGCTTCCTGATCGGTGAAGACGGTGACCGCTTGGATGACCTGCAATACCTCGTCAACCGCATCGTGCAGACCGAATGGGAAGATGCCCCCCGTGTGCGCATCGACTGCGACCACTACCGCGCCCGCACCGAAGCCAAACTCCTGCGCCGAGCCCGCGCCAAAGCCGAGCGCGTGCTCGAAACCGGCAAACCGCTCATGATGGAGCGTCTCAATGCCTACCAGCGCCGCCTCGTGCACAATGAGCTGGCCAAAATGCCCGGCATCGCCACCGAGTCCGAAGCCTCCGAATCCCGTTTCAAGCGCATCACCATCAGCCGAGTAGAATGAAGCAGCTCCTCGCCGGCATCCTCCTGCTCCCCTTGGCCCTTCATGCGGCAGAGAACCGCTTTGTCTTCATGGCCGAGGGGATGAATGCCGACCTCATCCGCCAAGCGGTGCAAAAACACCTCCCCGATTCCCCGGAGGCCCCCTGCGAATACATCACCCTGCCCGCCGAATGCAAAACGGCAGAGCAAGCCCGCACCCAAGCCCGCGCCGTGGAATGCGCCATCTCCACCCTGCCCGCCCTCGTCCTGGCAGATGAGCAAGGCCCCTTTGCCACCCTACCCCTGCGCACCCTCACCCCGCAAGCTCTGCAAGAGGCTCGCGCCAACAAAGACACCGCCGGCCGCCGGGAGGATACCCAAAAACACCGTTTTACGGCGCACATCTTCCTCCTCTGCGCCCTCACCACCATCGAGTTCCAAGATGATACCGCCCTGGCCGGCCGCATAGAAGAAAGCCGCAAGCTGCTGGCGCACCCCTTGGCCACCCCGGAGCAGCGTCAATTCATCGGTCTGCGCCTGCTCTACCCCCTGCTCATGGAACAATACAAGCGCGGCTACTGCCAAGCGGTGGCACACAACCCCGCCACAGAAGCCAAGCTCCTGGAAGCCATCGCCGCGCTCGAAGCCGCGCGCGACATCAACGCCGATAGCACCCTCGGCCGCCAAGCCTTTGCCGAGCGCGAACGCCTGCGCGCCGCCCGCCGCAAAAGCAGGCAATATGAATAAACCCGCTTTAACCATAAAACCGGTTTCTTTGGCACCCCCCCCACACACGCACATGAAACACCACCTCCTCGTGCTGCTCGCCACCATCGCGCTGTCCACCTTGGCACAGGCAAACGCCGTCCCCGCCACTGCCACACCCTCATCACCCGGCATCCGCGCAGAATCCACCCTGGAAGCACAGCTCCGCACCATCTTTGCCATACAAAATGAACTGAACCTGCTGTACGACACCTGCAACGGCACCTCCGTGGATGACACCCCGGCCACCATCCGCGCCGCCACCGCCCAACTGCGCCCCCTCTGCACCCAACTGCAAGCCCTACCCACCCCGCAGCTGCACCAACTCTGCCTGCTGGCAGATGCCATCATCTGGCAACGCGATTGGGTCTACTGCACCTACCTGGCAGAACACGGCATCACCCTCGACCCCGCCGATGCCCTGGGACTGGAAGTACCGGCCCGCCTGGCAGATAAAGCAACACACCGCCTGCACTCCCCCGCCACCACAGCAGAAGAAAAAGCAGCGTGGGCAGAGCTCCTCTCCCTCTTTGGCGGCAAAACGGCCCTGCCCATCCCCCGGCAGCTCCTCCAATCCCGCCGGGCAAAAGACTACAAAACAGCCCTCACCTTCTTCAAAGACCTCTGCGCCGCCGCCGCGCAGCCCGATGAAGCCCAAAGCATACGGAGCATCCGCGAGCAAGCCGGCGTCCTCGATTACCTCCTGCAATGCGGCGAGGCAGACCGCCTCCGCCTCACCCACCTGCTCACCGCCTTTGCCCAAGCGAGGCAAAACCTGCGCAACGATGGCATGCTCCCCCAAGATGAAGCCGGGGCCCTTCAACCGCTCAGCGAGGCTCGCAGACAAGCGCTCGAACCCATCTTCACCCGACTCCCGGCTCTACGCGAGCTCCGCTGAAAACAAACACCGCCCCACGCTCCGCTCTGCCGCCCCCACACCCTGCGGCTCCCCAAAAATATAAAAAACCGGGACAAGGCACTGAGCCTCATCCCGGTCGTACAAAAATCGAACTTACAACTCGCGAGCGCAGCTTACACCAACTGGGCAATCAACGCCTCCCTATCGCCGGGGCAAAAATCCATGGGCGGAATCTCCGGCAACGTGTAGCACCCTGCGGCCAAGCGCTTGCTCGCGCGGGCTGCACACACCATCACCTGCGCCGTCAGCGCCGGGTTATTGATGCGCATCTCGAACTTGAAAATCTGGTTCTGCGTAGCACCGGACACACCCTTGCGCTCCATGTACACACCGTGTCCCATATCACGCAGAGAATCAATATCCGGCACCTGCTGCACATGCGTCTCATCGTGGCAGAAATAATCATCCGCCTTGATAGCCGCCTCCACCTCCGCAAAATCGGCTCCCTCCTCCAACTGCACATACACCATACGGCGGTGCACACCGGAACCCGTCGGAATCGTGAGCGAAAGCGCATCCTTCACCCCCGCCTTCGAGCGAGCCACCACACTGTGCCCCATGCTCATGCCGGGTCCAAAGTTCGTGTACGTAATCCCCTTGGGCGCCATGGCCAGCATCATCGTACGCATCACAGAATCCGAACCCGGATCCCACCCCGCAGAAATCACCGCCACAGCATTATTCGCCTTTGCCTGCGCACCCAAAGAACGGCGCAGCGCCACAATACCGCCGTGGATATCGTAGCTATCCACCGTGTTGATACCCTTGGCCAACAGCGGCAGCGCCATCTCCTCCACACTGCGGGTCGGCGTGCAAAGCAGCGCCACATCCACCGGCCCCAACTCATCGATATCCGACACCGTCTTGATTCCATGCACCGGGGCGCTCCCTGCGCGGCGTACAATGCCTACTAATTCCATATCCGGCGCGGCACGCAGTGCATCCACCGCATACTTGCCGATATTACCGTATCCGACAATGGCTACCTTCATCATCCTAGTGATTCTTTCTGGCTTGCGTTGTTATATTCTTGCAGCAAAGCATCCTGCCTCGCTGCGCGCGTATTTTATCCCATTCCCCACGCCAACGCAAGCGCAGACTTGCACATTGTCACACTTTTTTAGAATTATTCCATAATCACAAAAAGACTCATTCCCCTCCCCATGAGCGTAGACATCCCCCCTCGGCACTTCCCGCAAGCCCCGGCGCAGCCATAGCAAAGACGCCCCCCTCACACCGACCTCGCCGCCGCATACCCCAGCCCAAAGCACAGCAAGCTCCCCACCACCGTAGCCAAAATATACCCCCCGCAAAGCCAATACTGCCCATCGCGCAGCAGCATCGTATTCTCAAACGCAAACGCCGCCAGCGTCGAATACCCGCCACACAACCCCGCCGTCAGCGCCAAGCGCACATGCGGAGATTCCACCAAACCACCCGTTGCCAGCCCACAAAAAAGCCCCATGCACAAACACCCGCCAAAGTTAATCAACAACGTATGCCAAGGCATATCCGTCGCCGTAATCCCCCAGCGCGTGCAAATCACATAACTCGTCAAATACCGCAGCACCCCGCCCACAAAGCAGCCGCAGCCTATATACAACAACGTCTTCAGAGATAATACCATCGTCCTCGTCTCCCCTCGCGCCCCCATTCTAACACCCCCGCCCCCTTTTGAAAAGCACCACATGCACACATTCCAAAGAAAATGAAGAAAACGCACCCTGCTCTTTCAGCGTGATGGAGTATTTTTCAACCGAACAACAGGCATCTCGGAGAATCAGCCCGTGAGGGAGATTGATTTGAACATACTGACTTTGCTCATCAATCTATAACACCAAAAACGTCACAAGTCAGCACACCGAAAGTCACCCCCATCCCTTTAAAGGGCTTTTCTTTGATTGAAAACGCCTCACATTTCATCAGAAATTATAGAAAATATGACTTTTGCACCCCTGTGCACTTGAGGAAGGCCAAGTATTGTGATAACGTACCACCGAAGACTGAGATTAAGTCAAAACATGCAAACATACATTTAACGGCTTCATAAAAAATAATTGTGGTATATGAGCAGACGCAAAGAGGAATTTTATAAATTCATTAGACAGCCTCGTACCTTCACATTTTACAAATATATGGAGGTAAAGTGGCTGGCGGAATTTATCAAAAAAGACATAATCAAGGCTACAGAACTTGCAAAAGTAAACGATCCATTGGAATGGCGCCCCCAATTTAATAATAAGATTCAAGAAGAGACTTGGGACAAACAACCTTCATCCCACATCCACGTTCTTTGCCTTAGCAGCAAAATTAGTACTACAGCCATGTGGGGCCACTATGCAGATAAACACGCAGGCGTTTGTCTTGCGTTCTCCATTCCTCTACATGTTCATGATGATGAATTAAACATAAGGCATCAGCTTTCACCGGAAGCTCGCTGTTATCCCATTAAACGCTTGAAAAAAAATAACAACTGGTTCATGAAGGTAACCTATACAAATATTCGCCCAAAGTTTGACATAAATGACATCAGCAGCACAAACTACAGACTTGTCACCAATAAAGGAAGCGACTGGGAATACGAAAGTGAATACCGCATACTACTTAACAATGGCATCTCTTACAAGAAGGATGGGACTCCAGTTTATAGAGGAATGAGAAAATTTTTGTCGGGAATCATTCTTGGAGTCAAATCTTCACACGAAACAGAGGAACTAGTAAAAAAAATCATAGACGAAGCATGCCTCAAGATCCCCATTGTCAGAGCAAAACTTCATCTCTACAATTATAGCATCATCGCCCCGCCTTTCGAAGATGCAAACACCGCAGAGATAGACAACTGGACCTTAGATTTTTTGTCGACAAACTCAACAGATTGCTAACTTGCAGTAAATAGCAATATCTTCCAAACCCAAATCTTAACAACAGTGCTGTGTCTTTTCCTCTACCATACAAAAGCATTCATGAGCAATGCATCATTAAACACACTTAATGTATTTTCACCAAGCGGAAGCTATCAATGTGAAATTTAATGAATTCAAGTCGAAATTTTACAATATTACGCCTTAACAAATTTATTTATTAATATATACATTCAATCCTAGGCACCCAAAAGCCCCCGTCTATATAATAGTTCGCGACCTTCGGTCGTTATGCTGAATAGAGCTTGCCGACTATCAATGAGTTTAAGATGTTCACGTTTAACAGCTAACCCAAAAATCATGTACGTGTATGAACGATTCCAATGCATAGCCTTAAGAACCTCCTCTTTATGAAAATATCTGAATTTAGATGCCCACGTAAGCAGAATAATGATATTTTTCTCCAGTTCTTTGTTTTGTTCCTTTTCTTTCTGTTTGTAAAATTCTAATTTGCGTAGCTGACGTTTGAGCCTGATATATTCAATCGTATGTGATGGTAAGCATTGAGAAAGTCGCCACCTGCGAAGTTTCTTGTACCTTCGTCGAATCGTGTACCAGAACCTTCGAAAAGCTGCAATAATAGCTTTATGGAACCACATTGCAACGATGGCCAACAGCGCTGTAATCATCCACTTGACAACATCTAAAACTACAGATTCCCAGTTGGTGCAGAAAAACTGGATAAGATAATCCATAGACGCATTATAGCAAGGTTTGACAGATGTACAAGCCTAATATTCACCTATTGCGGGTCTGTTTCAAATCTGCTGTGTAGCCATTTAATTTGACTCAAGAAACAAGGAATCTAAAATAAAGGCAACAAGATAATAATGAGAGATGAACGAAGCATCTAAAAAACAAAAATTTGTCATTCTATACAAATATGTCTCCTACAAAGCCTTTGAATCAATAATGGAAAAATGGGCGTTGAAGGCATCATTCCCATTTGAATCTAATGATCCTCTTGAATACGTAGCTCAACATACTGAACATAAAATGGGGCGTTACATGAATATTCACTCTCCACAAGATGAACCACCCCCTTTTTTCAGTTTTTCAAGAAAAATGTCCGATGTCACAATGTGGGTGCGAGTTGTAAAATCAAATGCGACACCGGAAAGCACCCCAAACAGTCACTAATGGTGCCCAAACTGCCCTAGCCAGGATGGGGGGGCGGGGGAAGGACGGCAATGAGTCCTTCCCCC
>JAFSEZ010000014.1 GCA_017435505.1 Akkermansia sp. | reverse complement strand
CGGTGAGAGTCCTCCTACCATCTTCTCAGGTTGATTCGCAGGCCCCCCATGGCCTGCTCACCCCTCCGGGGCAAACGCATCCTGCGGAAGCGTTTGTCTAGCCGCCCTCCGAGCCCTCGGGCGTCTTGTCGGACGATAGGTCCCGCGAGACCCGTCTTCGCTCCTGCGGAGCTACGCCGAGGCAGGGTAGATTGCCGCCAGGGTTAATGAAGCCCGCAAGGAGAAATCCTTGCGGGCTTTTCCGTAGCTGCGTTGCGGCAACGGAACAATGAACAATGAAGAAATGAACAATGTACAATGAGGGAGTTCGGCTCGCTCCGCGAGCGTATGTTCACCCGCCCGTGCCTTAGGCGCGGCGGTATTAAGCACTCGGTTGGTTGAGGTCGTGTGCAGGTTGGCTACGTTGAGCCGGTAAGCATGCAGTGTGGAAGAGGACGCTTGATTTGGTAGAGAATTATGGTATGATGATTTTCACAGGGAGGTATACGGGTGTCGCGATGGAGCAGATTTTTTTTGCTGTGTAGTTGTTGGGCGTCATTGCTTGTGATGAGCAGTTGTCGTTCTGCGTTGTATAGGGCAGCAGAGCAGGGAAATGCCGGGCTGGTTAGGCGAGAGTTGGCCGAGGGGGCTTTGGCAACAGGGGAGCCTACATGGGCGAATGCTTTGTGGCAATATCCAGCCAAGTTGTTGCTTGCTCCGGTGGACGTGATGTTGGGTATTTGCTCTTTGGGGCTGTATGATGAAGCGTATCTGGTGAATTGGGTGGAGAGGTTTGATAAAAGCCCTGCCGATATCGCGTGGGAGAATGGGCATGGTGAGGTGTTGGCGATGCTGGCCGAGGCGGGGGTGGCCATAGCGCCGGAGTCGATGAGCGGTAGAGCGCTTTTGTTGCAAGAGGAGTGGTATGGAGAAGAAGGATACACGGAGTCTGAGCTGGTGCTTGCCGAGGTGGGCAATGAGAATGTGGCAGATTGTTTCACTCGCTATTGGGATGAGGATGATGATTGGCAACGTCGGAGGGGAATGAAGTTGAAGCATTGTATGTGGCGAGATGCTGAGACAATGGGGCAGGTTCTTGCTCATGTTCCCGGAAAGCACAGTACGGCTGAGATGTTGGAGACACCGGATGTGTTGTGTTACAGGCGGACGGGAAGGCGATGCGCCGAGGTGACTGAACGCGGGCTCTTTCCGGTAGCTGCCGGGAATAAGTATGAGTTGAAGTTTGAAACACAGACAAGCGGCTCTTACCGCCATTTGCACGCTGATGCTACCGGTTTGGTGCGCCAATGCACCGGGCGCTTTTGGGTACGAAACATTTTTTAATGAAGTCATTTTATGAAAGCTAATAATACTATGATGAAAGTAGTGGCTGCAGCCATCACCCTTTGTGTAGGTGGAATGGTTGCAAGTTGCGCATCTTTGCCTGAGAAAGATGGAGCTGCAGGCGGCTGTGCCGGGATGGAGCTCGCTCCTGAGAGCCTTGTCGGGAAGACGCTGACGTTTGACCATAGCCAAGCTCAGGTGGCTCAGATTGGTGTTGGTGCTATGGAACCAGGGATAGGAAAGAATGTTTTCACACCGGAGTGGCAGATAGAATGTGGCTGGATTTCGGCTGAAAACCAGAGCGGAGCGCAGTGGGACAACAGTATCACATTCACGTCTGACACCATGGTTAGGCAAGTGAATGGTGGCCAAGAGAGTTATACCTATAAAAAGGTGTCGGAGACGGAGGCCATCCTGACCGGATTGCGGGAATATAGCGAAGAAGAATTCTATGGGTGTGATATGAGGCTGAAGTTTATTACCCCTACGGTAGCGGAGTTGCAGTATTATGCATATAGTGTAGATGACATTTCGTATGTCTTTCGCCATGTGCGTGTGACTATCAAGTAACAGCGTACTCCATGCGCAAAAAGAAGAAAAAACAGCATTTGGATGTGGTGGCAGCATTGATATTCAATGCTGCCGGGCAGGTGTTGGCTACTAAGTGCGCGCCTCATAAGCACGGTGGTGGGTGGGAGTTTCCCGGTGGCAAGATAGAGCCGGGGGAAAGCCCCGCTGCGGCTATTGAGCGGGAGATTGCTGAAGAATTGGGGGTGCATGTGCGAGCAGGGGATGTGCTTCATACGGTTGAGCGGGATTTTCCTTCCTCTCATTTGCGGATGCGTTGCATCGTGTGTGTCATCCAGCGGGGAGAAATCCAATTGCGGGAGCATACGGATATGCGTTGGCTTGCCGTGGATGAGTTGTATAGTGTGGATTGGTTGCCCGCAGATGTGGAAGTGTTGGAGCCATTGGCTCGGTATATGAGTGAAACGTACGGTTGGTGGGTGCGCCATTCGCAGGATGTTCTGCTGTGGTCGGGTCTTGTTTGTATACCGGTTGGGGTAATCATGGGTGGTGCTCGTTATGCTGTGTTGCAACAGGTGTTTTTGTGGGGGGCAGTTGTTTGTCTGGTTCTACTGCTGCTGAATTATATATGTAACCGAAAGATGAAACGCTATCTGCGGCGCGTGAGGATGTTTCCTGTCACTCAGGGAGGAGAACCTGCCAAGGTTGCTTTGGATCGGATGCGTGGCATCGCTTCAAAAGATCATTACGCTCATTTACCGGAACATGTGCGCCGTAAAAGTATATTTGGGGGGAAATGCCGCTGAATAACACTTGAAATTTATAAAAAATCTCTTTTCTAGCATATTTTGCTTGCCAAACGCTGTAAAATGTGGTTAACTCTCCGTGCACACTATGTCGGATGACAGGGTGGAGCAAAAAGCCTCCTTAGCTCAGTTGGTAGAGCAGCTGACTCTTAATCAGTTTGTCCGCGGTTCGAGCCCGCGAGGGGGTACTTGGAGAGCGGTGCATTTGCACCGCTTTTTTGTTTGCGTCAAATGATGCAAGTTGTTCTCATCGAGGCGTTGTTGAAGCAAAAAATCCTGCTTAAGAAAGCAGGATTTGGAGCTAGCCCCGGCGGGAATCGAACCCACATCAAAGGTACCGGAAACCTTCGTCCTATCCATTGAACGACGGGGCCAGAAGAGGTGAGGACAGGTTAGCATGGGCGGCTCTTGCTGTCAAGAGTATAATGTGTTCGTGAATTGCAAGTTCAAATGCGACACTTTTTGAAAAAAATGCATTGTTAGTGTTTTAAGTCGGTAAAATTCATTCCGAGAGCTTTTGCCATGTCCATTGCGGACTTGCCATCGAAGATTTTTCTGGGCATTTTATTCAT
>JAFSEZ010000013.1 GCA_017435505.1 Akkermansia sp. | reverse complement strand
CCAAAGTCTTAAAGAACGTAACCATGGGATTCGGAGCTTGCATCCACAATTCAAAGGCTGCCGCTCTTGTCGTATCGTAAGGTGAAATTTCTTGTGGCATTTATTTATTGATTGATAAGTTTAGTTTTTGGGCTTGACCCTTAAATATAGGGCGATAAACTAAAAAAGCCTGCTTTCCAAATTGTGTCGGAAAGCAGGCTCGGTGAATACACGGGAAGGGATTTGAACCCCTGACCAACTGTGTGTAAGACAGCCGCTCTACCACTGAGCTACCCGTGCGTTGCGGAGGTAAGTGTAGCAGTTTTTTTTGAGAATGCAAGCCTTATTTTGAAAAAATAGCATTTTGTGTGTTGGAGACGGCCGGGGAGCACATAGAAAGAACAGCACGGATGATACATGATTGAGGAAATCGTTGCGCTGTGTGCGATTTTTTACGGGGTATGCGTGTTACTTGCTTGACAAGGGCGGGCTCTACCATATAATGGATGAAGCATCAAGAATAGCCCTCTTGCGGGAGGGTGGCGGCGATTTTATATAGAAAACACAGGATTATGGCAGTAAAGATTAAAATGTCGGATGTGACTCAGGCTCGGCTGGAGGCTATCCGCAAGCGCGAGAGAAAAGGGGCCATCATCGCAACATCTGTCATCGTAGTGTTGCTGTTTGTCGCGTTGTTTGTGACAAAGATTTTCATTGAGGAAGCCCCCGAAGCATCTTTCTTGGTCTACCAACCGGAGGGTGATAATTCGCAAGAATTGCGGCCGGTTCAGGATATTTCGGGTGGCACGCCACCGGTGGCGCCCCCGGTGAATGTGATTGTGTCTACCTCCGTGGATGCGGCCACGGTGTTGCCGATGGAGGTTGATATGAGCGTAGATGGCCTAGCGGCAACCGATCCAATGGGTGATGTGTTTTCAGCCGGTACCGGATTGGGAGCCGGTATGGGGGGTGGTGATGGTTCCGGCGGTGCCGGTATGGGTGGTACAAGGAAAGACCCGTCATCTTTCGTGGGGCGTTTCTGGGATTTGAAGCGTACGTTTCAAGGTTCGGCGTCGCGCATGGCAGATAACATGGCCAATCGCGATGTGTTGGCGCTGCTGAGTCAGTTTTACAATGGGGGGTGGAATGTAGGGCTGTTCTCTCCGTACATGGAAGCTAAGACAAAGCTGTATACCAATTGTTTTTACATGCCAACCGGCGATGATCAGGCTGCGGCGTATGCGTACGATGAGAATCGCAAGATGAAGCTTAAGAAATGTCGTTGGGTTGCGTTGTACCGCGCCAAGGTTCAGGCTCCGGTGAGCGGGACGTTCCGTTTTGTGGGTGCAGCGGACTCCGTAATGGGTGTGCGATTTGATGGACGCAACGTGCTTGCATGTGGGCTGCACAAGCTTACGATGGGGTCGGAGGGCTGGTGTATGTATCAGTACCAAGATGGTGAAGGAATGATGAGTAAGGAGGATATGAAAGGCTTGATAGCATACTCCGGATGTGAATTTTGGACAGAAATAATGGGTGGTTTTCGGCGCGGCGAGACGTTTACAGTGCAGCAGGGCCAGTGGTATGATATGGAGGTGATGATATCAGAAATTGGTGGTGGGCAATTTGGTTTCTGCTTGCTTATAGAGAATGTGAATGAGGAGGTCGGGGCCAAGGATAAGGATGGGCGGCCGCTGTTCCAGCTGTTCCGAACACATTTTGCCAACCCGGATGCCAAGCAGATGTACGAGGAGTATAAGCCGCTTCAAATGTTCTCGGACGATGAAGTGCGCACATATCCTCCTTTTGACCCGGATAGTTTGGTATGGCCGGCCAAAGGTGTGAAGCCCGGAGCGGCGCGATAAGAGCATAGAGTGGAGGAATGGACATGAAAGAACGAGTGTTGAAAGCTAGTGTGAGGACTCTCGTGTTGCTGGGAAGTGCGGTGTGTTTGACATCATGCGGGACGATAGGAAGCATACTGAGCTACTTGATTAATTTGCCCATCAATATACTGAAGGCTGCTTGCCCCTGACGAGGATGATGACCGAGAAGTTGAAAGCGTTGTGTGTGATGTTGCTGGGGTTGCTGCTTGTGGCTTGCAGCAGCGATGATAGCAGTGTTGCGTGGCGCACGTATCCTGATGCTGTGGTGAATATCAACCAGGTGGATCCGGCGTACCGCGCTTATTTCCGCTCGCAGCATGGTGCCAATTATTCTCTGCGGGATCAGCGAGAGGCTTTCATCGCTGCTACACGTACGGCTCGAACGCCGGTGCCTAAATATGTGCCTCAGCAGGCGGCTGCGCCTAAGAAAAAGAGCCAGGCACGCCGAGGCAAGGCAACTGCACGTGGTAAAGGAAAGGGCAAGGCTCGTGGAAAGACCAAGGCCACACCCAAGAAGAAGGGGAATGTTGCCAAGAGTAAGAGAAAGTCAAGTCGCAAGTCAACGAGACGTCGGCGATAAGTGTCACATTCATTTGGCATGAACGAAGAAGCTTTTATCCCGCCGGCAGAGCAGGAAACCCCGGTGAATCGGGCGGTTGATACCGCGCCGGAGGTGGAGTCTATCCCCATGCCGTTGGTGTATAGCATTGGGGGGCTTGCGGGGTTGCTATTGTTGGTGGGCTGCAGTGTATTAATGCTGCGGTGGTGGGATAGTTTGCATGTAGGGGTGCAGGTTGCAAGTTTGGTGTTTCCGCTTTTGCTTATGTGGGGTGGTTATGCTTATGCCGCTAAACGCGGGATGCGTTCGGTAGAAGTGCTGGGGGCATTGGCGAGTATGAGTTGGCTGTTGTTGCTGATGGTGTGGCAAACCCTATGCCCTGCAACACCCCATTGGTTGCCGAGTGCTCTGTTTGTTTTGGGGACTCTGAGCGTGGCTTTGTTTTTGCCGAACCGCACATCGCTTGTTGTGCTGGGGGTATCCTCGGTTGCTGTTATGGCTCTGCTGTGGTATCAGACCACGGCCGGGTGGACACAGCCGGCTGGGGTGTTGGTGTGGGTTGGTGTGGTAGCGGTTCTCTGTTTGTGGGGATTGGGTGGTTTTATGTGTGGGGAGAGCCGGCATGCCGTATATGCACCCTATGCATTTTTGGGGCCACTCATGTTCAGTGTGTACTTGGTGGTGTTGCAAGGAATGATTCTCTATTTGCCCACAATGCCGGACACCTGCGTGCAAGTTTGGTTGTGGGTGGCGGTGATGTGGCTTGTGCCGGTTATCGTGTTTTGTGTCGAGCATCACCTGCGGGCTGTGCGCTGTGGTAAGCCTATGCTGAATCTTAGTTTTTTTGCTTTGCTGGGAGCCATGTATGTGGTGTTGCCGGTGGGATTGTGGGCGAATCAGTTGTTGCCGGTAGTGCCGGGGGTTTTGTTGCTTTTTGTGTACGCTTTGTGCATGGTGCGCTATGGGGCGGTGTACAAGAGTTCCTATTTCATGGCGGCTGGGTGTGCGTTGGCGTTTATGGCAGCTGCCGGGGTGTCATTTGGGCATGGTGGTAGTATGGTGGTGGGCGGCATTACGATGCTGTTGCTGGGAATGGTTTTTGCTTGGTTTGCTTGCCGCATGTACAGTCGCCGCCGGCAGTTGCAGACAGCCGTTGTTTTGTTGAAAAAACGCCGTGAGATGAGCAATAAATAAACGGTGGCTATGAGGTTGCCGCATGCCGGGCGGGTAGCCCCCGGATTGGCTCGTTTTGTGCGCAGTAGTGCGTCATTTTGTTTGCCGCGCGGGGGAAACGCTGCACCATGTGCGGGTGGCAGTGGGGGCTAGGAGCTTTGCAATAAATTGTTGCATGGTTTGTGGGGTGATGGCTGCCAGTTGGTCGGGCAGTTGGTCGGCATAGTCGCAGCCGAGTCCGAGTAAGGTGTCTACCGCCATGCCGGAGCACAATTTGCGGCAGGATTGGCGTGCCAATAAGCGAGCGGAGAGTACTGTGGCGCGTGCTCTCTCCAGCGCTTCGTTCGGCATGCCGTTGGTGGCAAGATTCGCGAGGGTTTGATGCAGGGTGCTGCGGGCTTCTTCCAAGCGATCGGGGGCGGTGCCGAGGTAAAAATACATGCAGCCGGTATCAATGCCCAGCAGAGAGGCAGAGGAAGCGTAGTAAGCCAGTCCGCGTTTTTCGCGAATTTCAGAAAAGATGGGTCCCGCCATGTCGTGGCACCATTCGTCAAAGAGGAGTTGCAGGGGGAGCTCTGCTGAGCTTACATGGCAGCCCGGGACGGCGAGCGCCAGCACCGCTTGCTCTTTATCGCAGGTGAGGTGGCAATCCGCTGCTTGTTGTGGCGGGGTGGGGACGCCGCACAAAGGGGAGCCTGTGGGCATGGATTCAAAATGCTTTTCCACGCGGTTACGGATGGTGGCAGGGTCAATATCACCCACAACGGCCAGCACGGCATTGGCTGCACAGGCAATGCGTGCGTGGTGGGCAAGCAATTGCTGGCGTGTGAACGAGCGTATGCTTTCCACGGTACCGTCCGGGTGGTTGCCGTACGAGACCGGGCCAAAGCAGAGCGTGCGCAGGTGGCGGAACGCCAAGGCTGCGGGGTCTTCCATTTGCTCCGCAATATCAGCTATGATGGCTTCTTTTTCCGTGTTGATTGCTTCTTGTGGTATGGCCGGGTGCAGGATGATATCTGCCAGCAGTGCCAACATGGTGTCCGTGTCTTCGCTCAGCACGCGAGCTTGTAGGGAGAGTGTGTTGTTTCCGGCTTCCGATGTGAGCGAGCCGCCCAGGTTTTCCAAAGCGTCTGCCACTTGGGCTGCAGAGCGAGTTTTCGTGCCTTTGAGTAAGCACTCTGCCAATAGGGTATTGATGCCTGCTGTGTCTGCCGTGGTGGCCGGGCAGCCTGCACCTAAAGCCAATGTAGCATAGACTTGGGGGACTCGCTTATCCACCCGAGTCACCAAGCGTAAGCCGTTGGCCAGGGTATATTCCTCGGCTGGGGGGAGGGTGCTCTCGTGTTGTTGGGTTTCTGCTGAGGTGTTTGTTCCAATGGGGTCGATGCTCACCTCTGCCAAGCGCTCCGGGGTAAAATAGGTGGCAGCAACGCGTGCCAAATCATCATCGGTGACGCGGTTGAGCGCCTGTGCCCATTCTTGCATGCTTTCCGGGTTGCGAGTCAGATGCCAGGATGCACCCATTGCGGCAGCGATCCCTTGTACGGAAGAAAGCTGGCGCAGGTGCTTGGCTTTGAGCTGGCGGCAAACCCTGGTGCGTCCGTCCGAGAAGTCTGCTTGGGGCAGGGCGTGGATGTATTCCAAAAGTGTATCTCGCAGGGTGTCACGCAATTCGCGGTCTACATCTGCCTCGATGACGAAGGCTCCTTCTCCCTCGCCCGATTTAGCGGGCAGGAGTGTGGTAGACATGTCGTGTGCGAGAGCCAATTCATCATGAAAATGGGTGTAAAGCCAGGCTGCACGGCCCTCGCCCAGTATGGAGCTGAGCAGGGTGAGGGGGGCGGCGTCCGGGTGAGAAGCATGGGGGATGCGCCAAGCCAGCATCAGGGTGCTGGTGGGCTGGGCAAACTCGCGGCGGTATATGCGTGTGCCCCATTGGCGCGGTTCTTGCATCATGGGGGTGGGGGGAATCGGCGCTGCGGGGATGTCTTTGACTTCGTTCTCTACCATTGCGATGATTTGCTCCGGTTGCACATCACCGGCAATGCACAGGAAGATTTTACCCGGTACGTAGTGAGCTTGGTGGTAGGCCACCATATCCGCATGGCTGATCGTATCAAACTGATTCTGATGCCCAATTACCGGCAGACGGCGAGGGTGGGCTTTGAAAAGAGTTTCAACCAAGGCTCGGTATGCGGCGTCTTGTGGGTCATCGCGGTACATTGCCATCTCTCGGCGTATGACTTCGCACTCGCGTTCAAATTCGCTTTCCGGGAATGTAGGGTGAAATGTCAGTTGCAGCAAAATGTGCAAGAAGGCTTGCCAATGCTCGGCAGGGCCATCAATGTGGTATACGGTGCGATCCGTACTGGTATAGGCGTTCCATTGCCCGCCTAAGCGTGAGACTTCTTCGTTGAGTCCGGCAGCATCGTATTCCCCCGCGCCTTTGAATACCATGTGCTCCAGCAAGTGGGAGATGCCGCTTCCGGCGTATGCCCCCTCGCTTGCAGAGCCCGTACTCACCCATACTTGGAATGACGCCACGGGGTGTGCCGGTTCGCGGGTAATCAGAAGAGTGAGCCCGTTGGGGCAGGTGTGCAGCAATGGTTTCATGTGGTGAAGTATGCCATATCCCGATTCCTCATACAAGCATGCACCATGCCATTATTGTGGATTTGATGCAGCTGCATCGGTATGCAACAGCACCCTCACTGCATTGTAGTGAGGGTGCCGGGAGTACTGAAATGTTCCGCAGGTTTAGGCTTGAGGTGCCGGGGCGGGGGCTGCTTCAGGAGCAGGTGCCGGGGCGGGAACCGGCATGCCGGGCTTCATACCCTTCATGGGGCAGCAACCGGGTTTCATGTCAGGACGCGGTCCGGGGCAGGGAGCATTGAATCCGGGGCGCGGTCCCTTGCAGCCGGGAACCATGCCCCCCTTGGGGTCACGGCAACCGGGGCGGTCGTGATGGCGCTTGTGCTGCATCTTGCGAGCCATGCGCATGCCGGCCTCGAATCCGTCTTCAAAGCCTTTTTCATAACCGCGGCCAAAGGAAATGGCAAAAGGATTCATCATCATGCCGGGGCGGGGGCCCTTGCAGCCGGGTTTTTTGTTGCCCTTCTTCCAGCAGCCCGGTTTCATGCCCTCTTTCTTGCAGCATTCAGGTTTAGCGGCAGGGGCTTCCGATGCAGTCGGTGCGGCTACGGGAGCTTCGGGGGCGGGAGCGGGAGCGGGAACCGGGGCAGCCTCCTGTGCAAGCACGGGTACCACGGCAAATGCGAGTGCGATTAGTGCTGATTTCATAGTAATTCTGGTTTGTCTGTGTATTTCGTGAATGAACCTCCGAATGGTGGCCCTTTGCTAAGTATAACTCTTGTTCTGCAGGAAAGTTGCAAAAAAAATCGTTTTATCTTGCCGAGGCCAGCTTTTTTCATTGCAGAAATCAAGTCTGTATGGTAGATTTTGACAAGCTTAATAGGAGCAGTACACAGTTATGACCACAGACCACACCATTCGCGGTAAGCAAGTATTTGAAGACGAAATTGCAGCACTTAAAGCCATTTCTGACAGATTGGGTGATCCCTTTGTGCAGGCCGTCAACGCCATGCGCAAAGCTGTTGAAACAGGCCACAAGATTATTGTGGTAGGTGTAGGCAAGAGTGGCTTGGTAGGCAACAAAATAGCCGCGACCCTCACCTCCACCGGTGCCCCCTCTGTGGTACTGGATTCTATGAATGCCATGCATGGTGACCTTGGTATTGTGCAAGACGGCGATGCCTGCATAGCCATGTCCTTCTCCGGCGAGACTGCCGAACTCCTCACCCTGTTGCCCTTCCTGAAGCGATTTGATATGCCCATCATTGCCATGACCGGCAAGTTGCAGTCCACCCTCGCGGTGGAATCGGATGTTGTGCTTGACACGGCCGTAGAGCGCGAGGCCGATCCCCTGAACCTTGCCCCCACATCATCCTCCACCGCTATGTTGGTGATGGGTGATGCCTTGGCCATGGCTTTGTTGGAAGCTCGCAACTTCACCAAGGAAGATTTTGCCCGCAGCCACCCCGGCGGTTCACTTGGCCGTGCCTTGCTCACCCGCATCAGTGATATTATGCGCAAGGAATTTGCCACCCAGCCGGAAAGTGCTACCATCATGGATTGTATCGTGGCGATGACAGCTGCTCGTGCCGGTGCATGTGTGCTCACGCACCCGGATGGTACCCTTGCCGGTGTGTTTACTCATGGTGACTTTGCCCGCGCCTATCAGACAAATTCTGCCTGTGGCGAGCAACCCGTGGCATCTGTCATGACGAAGAACCCCGTGTACGTGGAAGCTGATAAGTTGGCTATCGTTGCAGTGAAGACTCTGCGCGATCGCCGCATTGACGACCTCGTGGTGCTTGATGCAGCGAACAAGCCCGTTGGCCTCATTGATACGCAGGACCTTGTACGCCTCAAACTCATCTGATTTTAGCACGCAGACGCAGAAAAATTAGCGCGAAACACATTTTAGGCTTGCATTCTATTCAAAAAAGGTGCATCCTTGCGCAGCGCGTTTTTCCACGCAGACTGCAAGACACCTTACAAAAACATTATTATGAGAAAGTACGAAGCACTGATCGTCCTGAACATGAAGGGATCTGCCACGCTCGATGAGCTGACCGCCGCGATGACGGAGAAGCTGACGGAAGCTGGCGCCAAAGTGACGGAGACCAAGAACATTGGCCGCCGTGAGTTCGCTTATGAGTCTGACCACCTCAAGTTCGGTCAGTACATGCTCTTCTCGTTCGACGCCGAACCCACTGTGATTCGCACCGTGCGCGAGGCTCTCGCCATCGACGAGCGTGTTCACTACCAGTACTACCGCGTTAAGTAATTAACGCCGAGGGTCTTTGTGACCCGTTTGTGTATTTCTGCCGTTGGCGGTTCTCACATCAGAGAACCGCTTTTCGGCTTTTTTATTTACTGATAAATGAAGAATGTGACGTGATTGTCCACGTCATAAAACAAGCGTTAGCAAGAGAGGAGCGCTTGGCGCATGGCTGCAACATCCGGGAGGAAGCCGAACCAGTGCTCAAAGGCGTAGGCTCCTTGCCAGAGCAGCATGCTGAGGCCGTGCTCAGTGGTACAACCGCGAGCTGTAGCCTGGTGGCAGAAGGGGGTGTCGTGGGTGACGATATCGTAGACAAATTGTCCGGGGCGCAACCATTCCGGGGGGAGGGGCATGGCATCGCCGGGTTGAAGGCCGAGCGAGGTTGCGTTGACGATGAGGTCTGCCTCTGCAATGGCGTGTTGCAGAGCATCATCTCCATAGGAACAGGTGGTGATTTGTCCGGAGCTATGCGGGGAAAGAGTTTGGCGCAGTTGCGGTAGTTCGGGGCGGAGCCGATTGATAAGGGTAAGTGTAGGGCAGTTGGCAAGGGCGCATTGTGCCGCCAAGGCTGAGCCGGCACCTCCGCAAGCACCGAGTATGGCAACACGAAGCTCGCTGAGAGACTTTCCACTCATTTCCAGAATGGCGCGGGCAAATCCGGGGCCATCCGTATTGGATGCATGGCAAAGCCCATCTTTGAAGCAGAGGGTATTGGCCGCGCCGCAGAGAGTTGCCAGCGCATCTGCCGAGTCTGCGAGTTGTAGGGCGCGTTTTTTGAAAGGAATGGTGACGTTTGCCCCGATAAAACCGAGCGCACGCAGGTGCTGTACCGTTTTTTCAAAACCGGCGTTTTCTGTTTCTGCCAAGATGCGGATGTAGGTATGGGGTAGCTGCGCGGCATCCAAGGCAGCTTGTTGCATTTGGGGGGATTTTGAGTGGGCTATGGGATTGCCCAGTACGCCTAATCGCACCGTCTTGCCGCCCGATTGCAGGTGCGGAGCTTGCAAGTCATTTAGTTGGTAGACGGGGAGCATGCAGAATGAGAAAGGTGGCGGAGAATCGCTAAGTCTTCAAGCGTTTCCGGGGAAAGACGGGGGCGCCTTTGCTCGCCCGATGGCGGAGGCGGCAAAAGCTCGGTTCGCCCTTTGTTGTACTCATGCTCCGAAAGTTGCCCGTTTCGGTCTGAGTCATAGCGGTGCATCAGTTCGCTCTTGCGCTTCTCGTAGAGTTTAGCAGCATCTTGGCGGCAGATGTTCATTTCCTGAGCTTCAAGCTGGCCGCTGTCATCTGCATCGTATGCTTGCAGCATAAGCCGATGGGAGATGAAGGCCATCTCGCGTGCGAATTTGCCCATGCGGCGGGAGCCGCGGTGCTTGCGGTGCTGCTTGTGTGGCCTGTCTCCTTTTTTATTTGCATGGGGATGCTTAGGCGCAGGATGCCCTGCTTGATTCTTTTTTCGGGAGCGGAATGAACGGCGCATTTCTTCCCTTTCTTCAGGGGATAGCATGCCGTCTTTGTCGTGGTCGAACTTGGTTGCCACGGCCGTAGCATGGTGGTGCAGCGCCTCGCGTGTTTCACGGCGAAGCTGCTCGCGTTCGGGGGTATCTAAATGCCCGTTTTTGTCTGCGTCGTAGCGCTGTAGGACAAGATGCCGCACCAGCATACGCAGAGCCAACTCATCCGGCGAAACCTGATGATGATGCGAGGGGGGCGGGGGTGGCGTGTCTTGCCGTTCGGCTTGGGCAACAAAAGGGGCGCAACAGATGAAAAGCGCTGTTGTGATACAGATGCTCATGATCGGTATAACCCCGTTTGTTGCTCAAAGTTGCACAGTGAGGTGTGCGTTATTTCTTGGCCGGTTCGGCAGAACCATCCTTGGAAACGTTGCGCACGATGCTGATCTTATCAATCTTGATGATGACGTTGGGGGCAATTTCCAGCTTTACTGCGTGTTGTTGGACTTCGCGGATGATGCCGTAGATGCCACCGGCGCTGATGACTTTATCACCCTCCTTGAGACCGTCTTGGCGCGCTTTGAGCTCTTTTTGCTGCTTTTGCTGCGGGCGGATGAGCAAGAAGTAGAAGATAACACCGATGAGCAGGAACGTTGTGAGCATGCTCAAGGGGCTGCCTTCTTGCGCAGGTGCTTCCGCTCCGGCCGGGGTTGCAGCGGGCTGGGTGGTGGTGGCATTGGCTTCGGCGGGGGCAGCAGCGGGGGCTGCTTGGGCGAGGATGTTGATGTAGTTCATGATATGTCTTTGGCTTGGTAACGCGAGATGAAGCTGCGTTTGAAGGCAGCGAATTGCCCGGCTTCAATAGCGCTTCTCGCTTGCGCCATGAGCCGGAGGTAGAAATGAAGATTTTGGAACGAAAGCAGACGCAGCGCCAGCATTTCTCCTGCACGGAAGAAGTGGCGGATAGCTGCGCGGGAGAAGCGGGTGACATGCGGGTGCCCATCGGGGTCGAGCGGCTTGGAATCATTCTTCCAGCGTTCGTTTTTGATGTGAATGGGGCCATCCGGGGTGAGGGCTACGCCGTGGCGAGCTAGGCGTGTAGGCATCACGCAGTCGAACATATCTACCCCGCGTTCAATCATTTCCAGCAGTTGAATGGGGGTGCCTAAGCCCATGGCGTAGCGTGCTTTGTTCTGCGGAAGCCAAGGGGCTGTGTTGTCGATGGCGCGCAGCATTTCTTCCTCGGGTTCACCAACGGATACGCCGCCGATGGCGTAGCCATCAAAGTCCATAGCGGCAAGTTCCTCCGCGCAGCGGCGGCGCAAATCGGCGTAGACAGAGCCTTGGACAATGCCGAAGTGTTGCTGTTTGCCATGACCGCTCATGGGCTGGTGCTCATCGATCCACGCTTTGCAACGTTTGGCCCAGCGCAGGGTGTAGCCAAGGGATTTTTCGGCATATTTGCGGTCACAGGGGTAGGGTGGGCATTCATCGAAAAGCATGGCGATATCGCTGCCGAGATTAGCTTGTATTTCCATGCTGCGCTCGGGAGAGAGCATCATGTATGCGCCATCTATGTGGTTGCAAAAGCGCACGCCTTCTTCCGTGATTTTGCGCAGACGCGCCAAGCTCCATACTTGGAAACCGCCGGAGTCTGTGAGGATAGGCTTGTGCCAGCCTGAAAGGGTGTGCAAGCCGCCGAGGTCGCGGATGGGTTCATCCCCCGGTCGCAGACACAGGTGGTAGGTGTTGCCTAAGATGATTTGAGCCCCCAGCGCTTCCAAGTCCTCAGGGTGCAGAGTCTTGACGGTGCCTTGTGTGCCAACAGGCATGAAGATGGGGGTCTGCACATCACCATGCGGCAGGTGCAGTATGCCCCGGCGAGCCCCGGAGGAATCCGTTGTAAGAAGTTCAAATGACATTGTTGCGGATGAATCGAGCTGCGTAGATAGCTTTGCCCATGGCTTCCCACTGTTGCTGGAAATCGGTCTTGGGGTAGAACTCATCCACCCAATCGCAGCGGGTGAATAGGGGAGAGGCTTCCATTTTCTCACATACCCAGATGAAATAGTCCTCGTGGTCGGTCTTGAAGAGTACCTCTCCACCGGGAGCTAAGGCGCGGTGCAACACAGGGATGAATGAATCTTGCACCAAGCGGTTTTTGTGGTGCTTTTCCTTGGGCCATGGGTCGGGGAAGAGGTAGTGCAGGCGGCTGATGCTTCCGGGGGCAATCAACCATTCCAAAAAGTAGCGACTTTCCACCCGCAAACCACGTACATTGTTCAGCCCGCGGCGGGCGCTTTCGCTGCACACCTTGCGAATGCGCCCCAGTAGGCGCTCCACTCCCAAGAAACGCCGCTCCGGGTAGTGTGCAGCCATAGCCAGCAGGAACCCGCCATCTCCACAGCCCAAATCAACCTCGCAGGTCTCGCCCTCGCCAAAGATTTCGGGTACGCTGTATTGGCGGAAATAATCCTCTGGTACAAAAGCCGTGCTCATCTGCCAGCATTGTACCCAAGCACCCCGTGGATGTCAAATGAGAATTGCGCCCACGTACGCGGTGTTAGTTTGATTCTTTGGGCTCCACTCGCCGGAATACTAAAATAATTTCTGTTTCGGGGCGATTGTTGCGTTTGTTGAGATCGCGGATGTAACTGCGGGCAATGTCCGGAAGCTTGTCAAAGATTTCCGGTTCGAGAACGGCTTCGTCTTTGCCATTGAACGTGACATTGGCATCCACAATGGTTTGACCCTTGCGGATGCGGACGCGGTAGGGTTCTTCTTCCGTTTGCAGCCACTCGTAGGTAAGTTTCCCACGGCGACCATATCCTTGCCAGCGAATGTCGGTATCAGTCACCTCGGCAGCCATGCCGCGGGGACCTGCTTCTTTCCATTCGCCGATGGCGATTTCGCGTGGGTTTTCTCCCCAGTCCGGGATGAAGATGGCAGCACAAATGGCCGAGCTGATGCCGAGTGCGATGAAGAAGTTGCGCAACATGGCGTGGGTAGGTGAGTGATGTTAGGCTTCGATTGGTTCGGGAAGGGGATCGTGCACGAGTTTGAGCTGGGTGACGCGGCGACCATCTGTACCGGTGACTGTTACCATATAGTCTTTGATGCGGAGTTGTTCATTGACTTCCGGCAGGTGTCCGAGTTGGTCTGTGATGTAGCCGCCAATGGTGGAGACTCCACTATCACTTTCTATTTCTCCGATACCGGGGAGTTCCTCCTCCAAATCAAAGAGGGTGAGGGAACCAATGGCAATGTATTGCCCTTGCTCCACCATCATGAATTTGCTGGTGTTTTCGGTTTCGAATTCGTCTTGTATATCGTTGCCGACGATTTCTTCCAATAAATCATCCAAGTATACCTGACCGAGCGCTACGCCGTATTCATCCACCACGAGGGCGCAGTGTGTGCGTTCCATGGAGAAGAAGTTGAGCAGGGTATCCAGCTTCATGGTCTCCGGTACCAACTTGAGCTCGCGCCGCACACTCATGATTTGCGGGTCGGGATTCTGCACCAGCTTGAGCATGTCCTTCACGTGTATCCATCCCTTTACATCATCCAAACTGCCATCTACTAAGGTGAAGCGGCTGTGGCGGCTGGTGCACACTCGCTCCAGGTTGTACTGGAAGTCATCGTTGATATCCAACACCTCTACATGGTTGCGGGGTACAAGGATGTCTCTGACGGCGCGGTCATTGAGTTCCAGTGCGTTCATGGAAATTTCGGCTTCGGTTGCTGTCACCTCGTGGCTGCGGCCGCTCTGTTCCACAATGAGGGCGATTTCCTCTGCACTGTGTGAGGAGTGCGGCTCATAGTGCGGGTCAACCCCGAAGACTCGGTGGGCGATAGCATTGGCCGTGTTGTTGAACAGATGGATAATCCACGAGGTGGAGGTAGCAAAACGTTTCATCCACACGGCTGTGCCCATTGAGATTTCAAGCGGGTGGCGTATGGCCAAGCTCTTGGGTACAAGCTCACCCAGTACCACATGCGCAAAGGTGAACAAGGCATAAGCCAAGGTGTAGGATATGACATGAACCACCGTTTCCGACAGGTGAAGAAAGTAAGTGAGCAGGGGGGCAATCAGGCTGCTGATAAAGGGCTCGCCCATGGCGCCTAAGGCGAGGGAAGCAATGGTGATGCCCACCTGATTGGCTGAGAGGTAGGTGTCGAGATGTCGGACAATGTGGCGGGCTGTTTTGCGACGCTTGGCTTGGGCTTTGCTGTCCTCATCATTTTCTACCAGCTGGCTTTCTCGCACGCGGGCGCTGGCAAACTCGTTGGCTACAAAGAATGCGTTGAGAAAGAGGAAGAAAGCAATGCCGATGATGAAAAGCAAGATGGCTCCAATGCTGGGGTATTCCCACTGTAGGGAAGAGATTTGGTCTGGTGTCAGAAAGATGTCCATTGAGTGTTTTCGTGTTGAGAGAAAGGGGAAGGGAACGGATATTACAGTTTTTCATATACGCCGGTGTCGCGCTTTTCCATGACTGTGAAACCGGCTTTCTTGGCATCTGATATGGAGATGGGCGCTGTGATTTTGGGCACATTCACAAGGCCGATTTTCTTGCGAACCGGATTCTTGCAATACAGACACCGCGTCAACGGCTCGCGATCAACCGCTCGCATCAGTTCAAAACCTTTGCGGCAAACCCGGCACGATCGTTCAGGATCGTCAGGGTGTTCAGATATATATTCGTATATTGGCATAAGCGAGCGCGGGCTACTCTTATAGAATAACCCGCGCAGGAAAAATGTCAAGTATTGTCTCGGGCTTACCAGCTGGACTTCGTCACACCGGGAATCATACCGGCGTTAGCGAGTTCGCGGAAAGCGATACGAGAGAGATGGAAGCGACGCAGGAATGCGTGACGACGCCCCGTCAGCTCGCAGCGGTTTACCTGGCGAACAGGGGAAGCGTTGCGCGGAAGCATTGTAAGACCAATATAGTCGCCCTCAGCCTTCAGCTTGGCGCGGAGGTCTGCATAGCGAGCCGCGACAGCTGCCTTCTTTTTGTTTCTTTCTATCCAGCTTTTCTTAGCCATAACTTTGTGGGGGCGTTATTTACATCATTCAGGAAAGAAAGTCAAGCTTTATTTAGCATTTTTTTGTGTAATTTTTCGTGTAGAAGAAAGAAAGCTCCACCATATTTAGAACGAGAGGAGGGGGGACGAGGTCTTTTCAGGTATGGAGAATCAAGAAGAAGCAAGTTTGAGCACCTCCGATAGTGGCCCCGCAATGAGGCTGCAGGAGGAGCTCGGAGTGGCATATCCGCTTAATCGGATGGTTTCTCTTTATTATGAATCCAGCATGAGCGAATGGCTGCATCCTGATACGGAGCAGGCATCGCCACATGCAAAACACAATGAATTATGAATAAGACACAGGAAAAATCAGCAGCTCCCGCAGGCCGCCGCGCCCTGCGCATGGGCGTGTTTACGCTGGCGATGATTAATGTATCCGCCATCGTGAGTTTGCGCGGGTTGCCGGCAGAGAGTACGTATGGCCTCAGTTCGGCCTTTTATTATATTTTTGCGGCCGTGTTCTTCTTGATTCCGGTAGCGCTGGTGGCTGCGGAATTGACCACGGGCTGGCCGGAAAAAGGGGGCGTGTTTCGCTGGGTGGGAGAGGCATTCGGGCCGCGCATGGGGTTCTTGGCCATTTGGCTGCAATGGATAGAAAGTACGATATGGTTCCCCACAGTACTGACCTTTGCGGCTGTGTCCATCGCCTTCATGGGGCCAAACCAGAGTTGGGATGCGGCGCTGTCATCTAATAGCGAATATGTATTGTGCTTGGTGCTGTTGGTGTACTGGCTGGCCACATTTCTCAATTTCCGGGGCATGCGTACAAGCGGTAGTATCACGAAGTGGGGTTCGTTGTTAGGCACGGTGATTCCTGCCGGTCTGCTGGTACTCATGGGTATGATTTATTGGGGACAGGGTAATCCTATTGATATCAGCATGCAGGCTCAAGATTTTGTGCCGGATTTGAGCAATTTCAACAACATTGTTCTGGCTGCCAGTATATTTCTTTTCTATGCCGGTATGGAGATGAGTGCCGTGCACGTGAAAGACGTGGAAAATCCCGGGCGCAATTACCCGCTTGCTATCGGCATTGCCTCAGTCATTACGGTGTTGATTTTTGTGTTCGGTACACTTGCTATCGGCTTTATCATCCCGCAGAGCCAGATTAATTTAGTGCAGAGCCTGCTGGTGGCGTATGACAAGTTGTTTGCTTACTTTGGGGTGAGCTGGTTGGGGCCTGTGATGGCGCTTTGCCTGACCTTTGGTGTATTGGCTCAGGTGGTTGCTTGGGTGGGTGGACCCTCCAAGGGCTTGCTGGAGGTGGGACGTGCAGGGTACTTGCCCCGCTTCATGCAGTATACCAACCGAAATGGTGTGCAGGTGGGGATTTTGCTGATACAGGGCGGAGTAGTCACGCTGTTATCCATTTTCTTTGTGATTTTGCCTACTGTGCAGACGGCGTACCAAATCATCTCTCAGCTCACGATTATTCTTTACCTCATCATGTACATGCTGATGTTTGCGGCAGCGATTTACTTGCGTTATCGCGAGCCGGAAACGCCGCGCACATTCCGCATTCCCGGTGGCAAGACTCTGGGTATGTGGCTGGTGGGTGGTTTAGGCCTGCTGGGGAGCGCGCTGGCCTTTGTGTTCAGCTTTATTCCCCCAGGGCAGATTCCGGTAGGCAGCCCTGTGTTGTACGTGGGAATCCTGGTTGCGGGTTGCGTGGTGTTCACGGCCATTCCTTTCATCATCTATGCCATGCGGCGCCCTTCGTGGGCAAATCCTGCTGCCAAGGCAGAGTTCGAACCTTTTGGTTGGGAACATCGAGAGAAGCGTTGAGATTTCGTCTTAACAACAAAAGAGCCATCCCGTTGGAATATCGGGATGGCTCTTTTGTCGAAAAAGGGGATGTTTCTTAATTGAGCAGTAGTAATCGCACCGGGTTGTACAGTAGTGCTTGCAGGTGGGCTGCTATGTGGTTTGCTTCTGTTGGGCTTATGGTGGTAGAGGCGTAGAAGGTGTAGCCCAGTTCAAAGTCCACAATATGATCGAACCCGGCGCGGATGCTTACTTTGGAGGAGTTGCCCCTCACGACGAGTGCAAAGCCCGGTCGCTTGTCTGCCTTGAGGGCTGCGGCCACTTGTTCGCGGCTGGTGTGGGTATCACAAATGATGATGTGGGGCGAAAAATCGGCATCGGGGGGGATAGGGTTGGCTGTTTCTCGGGCAATGCGGAAGATTGTTTTCTTGGCCGCATCACTGATACAGCACTGGCTTTGCCCTTCGTTCTCGAACAGCAACACATCTGTTTTGCCCCCGGCATCTTGCCAGGATGGGCAGGTACAGCACGCCTTGACGACTGCTCGTACGATGTAATCGAACAGGGAATAGCGATTCTCAAGCAGTTTCTCGCATTGTACTGCGATTGGGAGGCTGATATCCGCCAACGCCTGCATGTTGACGGTGCCATCGTACACATAATACCCATCTTTTTCCGGGCGTGTCGGCAGGGTGGAGAAATCTGCCATGGTGGTTCCCCCTCGCTTTTGGAGAGCCAATGTGGGTTCCACTACATCTGCCGCCATGATGCGTCCTCTTGGGCCTGTCCCGCGAAGGGTGGCCGGGTCTATTCTTTTGGCTATGCAGAGTTTTTTTGCGAGAGGGGATATGAGCATGGGGGAAATGGAGCAGATGGAGGAATAAGAAAAGCGCGGAGACGACCGAGGAGTGCCGTCCCCGCGCGGGTGAGGAGTGTCCTGTATGTATTATTATTATGCTTCGAAGCGCACTTCGCCGTCGATGATGGTCATCACGGTGTCGTACTCTGCATCCAGCATTACCAGGTCGGCGGTATAGCCTGGGGCTACCTTGCCCAAATCGTACAGGCCCAAAGACTGCGCTGCATTCCATGATGTGGCTTTCACCAGCTCGCTGAGCGGCTTACCGGTGATTTCCTGCACATTCTTGAGCCCCTTGGCAAAGCGCAGTGTGGAGCCGGCCAAGTTGCCTGCTTCCAAACGAGCTACGCCGTCCTTCACGATGATAGGCAGACCTCCCAGTTGGCCGGGGCCATCGGGCATCCAAGAGCAAGCTAAGGAGTCGGTAATCATCACCATTTGAGAGATGTCCTTGTTGGTGAAGGTGAGGTTGAGCATGTCCGGGCAGAGGTGAATCTTATCGCAGATGATTTCAATCTTGATGTCCTTGTCCAGCATGCCGGAGCCGACCAAGCCGATTTCGCGGTGGTGCTGGGGGCTCATTTGGTTGCAGAAATGCGTCAGGTGCTTCAGACCGGCGGCTTTGGCTTTCTTGAAATCCGCATAGGTGGCGGCGGAGTGGCCGGCAGAACAGGTGATGCCGGCTGCGCTGGCCTTGGCAATGAAGTCAACAGCGCCGGGCATTTCAGGTGCCAAGGAGATGTAGAGTACGGGGTAAATGTCGTTGAGCATGGCGACTTCCTCGTAATCTGCGGGGCGCACGAATGCGGGATTTTGCGCACCGCATTGCTTGGGGTTGATATAGGGGCCTTCCAAGTGCACACCGGGAGTCTTGGCCCCGGTGGGGGCTGCGGCGTATTCTTTCACCACGGTACACACATCTGCCAAAGTCTTGGTGCCAAGGGTCAGGGTGGTGGGCAGCCAGGTGGTCACGCCTTCTTTCATCTTGCAATCAGCAATGGTGCGGATGCTTTCGACCTTGCAGTCGCAGGTATCGCAGCCGCCGGCACCATGAGAGTGTACATCAATGAAGCCGGGCATGAGCATGTTGCCCCGGGCATCAATAATCTTATCTGCTTCGGCAGTTTCACCGGGCAAGAGTACGGCGGCGATGCGGGTTCCATCGATGAGCACGGAGCCACCGGCAATGTCAACGCCGGGGGATATGATGCGAGCATTGGTTATGAGTGTTTTCATAGCTATGATACGTGGTTCAGAAGGGGCGCTCCCTTTCTTCTTGCCCGTATCATACCCATTCCGGTGCCTCTTTTCAAGAGAAAAACAGGTCTTTCACGCGAGTCTGTAGTGATTTATTCGCTTTTTGTGCAATCCTCATCCACAATGAAAAGGGGACGGTGCTTGGTTTCGTGGAAAATTTTACCCAAATACAATCCGATGATGCCGGTGAAAAGGAATTGCATGCTGCCAAAAGCAGCAACAATGAGAACAGTAGAGGTCCATCCCGGAAGGGTTTGACCTACACTCCAACAATAGATAATCCAGCCCATCAATACAGCACTGGCAAGGATGCCCAATAGGCCAAACCAAATCATGAGGATGAGAGGAGCCTCCGAGAAGTTGACCACGCCGTTCCATGCCAGCGCAATCATCTTGCGCAGCGGGTATTTGGATTCGCCCAGTTCTCTGTTTTTGCGCTTGTAGAAGACTTTTGCTGAGCGGAAATCAATATGGAGGGGAAATTAGCTGAGAAGCAACTTTCGTTGCCAATTCATGAGGCGGGAGAGGCCTCGTTCTTCGTTATTGGCGATGCTTTCGAGCTCGCTGCGTGAGGCGATGAGCATGTTTTCAATGTCGAGCTGCTCTGCGATGGCGTTTCTCTTGGCTTGCCAGTATTCCAAGCGGGTTTCGAAATGCGGGTCGCTCATGTGGCGCTCGTGTTTGGGAAGTTCCGGGTAGTCATCCTCATCCATGAGCTGGAATATTTCGACAGCCTTGCGAAAACGCGCTGCGCGGTGTGCATAAAAATGTGCAGCCGGGTTGACGGGACGGAACTCTTGCAGAGAAAAACTCCACCGCAACAAATCATCGTTGGAGCATACCATGAAGGAGGGTTTGTCCTGTTGGGCTGCTTCGCGGTCTCGCCACAACCACAAGGTGCGCAGTGCGGCCAAGCCGCGCCGGGTGAGTTTGCCGCTTCCCTTGATGCGCCAGGGGTCTTGGATGCCCGCAGCAAAGCGTTCTCGGCCATGAACCATGTTTTCTGCGCAACTTTCGATGAACCATTCGTAGCGCCCTCTTGCGTGGAGTTGAGCTACCAGCTGATCTGCCATGCTCAGCATGTATTTGACATCGCCTTGGGCATATTCCTGCATTTCAGGAGGGATGGGACGGAGACCCCAGTTGGCTTTCTGGTTTTTTTTGCTGAGTTTTATGTCGTAAAAATGCTCAACCAGGGCGGCCAGACCGAACTTGCGGTGCCCCAGCAATCGGGCTGCGATTTGGGTGTCAAGAATCATGTGAGGCAACTCCCCATACGCATGAAGAAGAAGGCTCATGTCGTAATCTGCCCCGTGCATCCATACATCTGCTTGTTGCATCCAAAGCACGAAGATACGCATGTCTTCGATGGCCAGAGGATCGATGATTTCCACTCCGTCAGCATCACCGTATTGAATGAGACACAGTTTTTCTTGGTGGCGGTGCAAGCTATCTGCTTCCAGATCAAGCACGGTGCGCCCTTGTGGTTGGGCTACAGCGCGTTTTTTCCATTCAGCAAGAGACGAGAAATCAGTAATCATGCGTGTGCTGGGATGCTAACATATCACTTGCCTGATAGCAAGCTTATTGTGAGAAATGAACCGGGGACGATGCCGTAGCACCGCCCCCGGAGGGAATGATTGTGTATGGCGCTGTATTACAGTTCGCTCACCGGCTTGGCCAGCACCTTGCGCAGGCGGGCGAAGCGGGGCAGAGCCTGTACCGTCTTCATGCCGGTCTCGCCCTGGATGAGGGGCAGGGCGTAGTCGATAAAGGCGCGCTCGATGCCGTTGCCGGCAGCGTTGATCCATTCGCGGGGGACCTTGCGCTCGAAGTTGGCAACGCTCTCCAAGGGGAGAAGCTTGGTGTTGCACACATACTGACCATACAGGTCGTTGCGCTCAAAGGCTACCATCTTGTCGGTGTCGCCGTTCACAGCAGCCTGCACCGCAGTCTTACCGGCCAAGTAGGCTTCCATTGCGTCCGTGGTGGAGGCCAAGTGTGTGGCGCAGCGCTGCAGCAGGGAGGGTTCAATGGCACGTACCTTGGCAGAGGGAACGCGCTCGCGCACTACCTCGGCCAGCTTGTTGGCCAGACCGCCGAGCTGGGCGTGGCCGAAGCCATCGTTACCATTGGTCTTGGCTTCGGAGATGAACTTGCCGTATTCGTCGTGGATACCTTCGGACACCACTACCAAGCACTTGCCGGTGGCGTTGTAGCGCTTCTCCACGTCGTTGAGGAAGTTTTCCATGTTGAAGTCAACCTCAGGAAGGTAAATGAGGTCGGGGCCGGCACCGGCGTAGTTGGCCAGAGCAGCGGCAGCTGTGAGCCAGCCAGCGTGGCGACCCATCACTTCGATGATGGTCACCATACCGGTGTCGTAGCAGGAAGCATCGTGCTGCACTTCCATGCAGGAAGTGGCGATGTACTTGGCTGCGGAAGCAAAGCCGGGGCAGTGGTCGGTACCGTACAGGTCGTTGTCGATGGTCTTGGGGATGCCCATCACACGGCACTCGTAGCCGCTCTTCTGCATGAACTTGGAAATCTTGTTGCAGGTGTCCATGGAGTCATTGCCACCATTGTAGAAGAAGTAGCGCACGTCAAACTTCTTGAAAGTTTCCAAAATCTTCTCGTAATCGGTGGGATCCACATCGGGGTCTTTCATCTTGTAGCGGCAGGTGCCCAGAGCAGAGGAGGGGGTGAACTTGAGAAGTTCGAGCTCTGCGGGGTCTTCCATACCCATATCGTAAAGCTGTTCGTTGAGTACACCGGTGATGCCGTGGGCAGCGCCGAGTACGCGGGTAATCTGGGGGGTGTTGAGAGCCGTCTGCACAGCGCCGAGAACGCTGGCGTTAATCACAGCGGTAGGACCGCCGGACTGGCCGATGATGCATGCACCTTTAAGTTCTTTCATATTCAGATACGGTGATATAGTTAGCTTGACCCACAAAATATCAGGGTTCTGACTGCGGGCGCGGCATTCTACTCTTTTTGTTGCTGCTTGGCAAGCCTAAAATCTGCTAAATATCAATTCTGATGTTAAAGAAAGCAGAGAGTGCAATTACTCCTTGGGTTGGGGGATGGTCGGGGTATTGCCTTGTTGAGTACCGGGTAATTGAAACTGCATCAGCTCGCGCAGTTGACGCGCGGCATCGGGGGATTGTTTTTCAACCTCATCCAGCATGGTGGGTATCCACGGTTGCATGAAGAGCCCCGCAGCTGTGAGTGCCAGATAAATGGTAATCGCAGCTCCGGCAAATCGTCCGGCACCGCTTTTAGCCGGTTGTACAGGCAAGGTGGTAGCGCGTGCGTCCCAAAGGCATATTCCCCGGGAGCGCAAGCTCCAGTACGAAAAAAGCATCATGACCAAGCCCACCGGGAACATCATGAGCCCCGTGCCCAGAAAGAACACCAGAGCAGAGCGCAATAAGGCTCGGCCGAAGCTGATGCGGGGGCTCCCCAGGAGCGAAGCGAGCCGTATACCCATGAGCCATTTGCCCGGCGTGGTGCCGAGGCGGCTCAGGAACAGGGCTTCCAGTACGACCATGGGCAGCCAGAATGCCGGTGCACTGGGGGTATAGTAACTACTGTACTCCAAACCGAGAGAGTAGGCCACACCTAAAGCGGCTGCGGCATAGAGCGCGGAATCGACAAGCCTTGCCATGAGCCGCGCTGAAGCGGTGGCCGGGAATACTTCCACAATGCGGGGTGATGTGGCATCAGCCTCATTTTGTGGGGTGCCGGTAGGTGTCGGATAGGTGGCAAGCCTCCCGGTAGGTTCTGCTCCCGTTCTGCGGGCGTGGTGTCTTCTTGTTTGGCCGCTTTGCTGCGGTTTTCTAAATTGCCCAAGAAATCGGCCAGAGCGGGTAGCTCGCGCAGCGGCATCCAAGCGGCACATCCTGCATGCCAGCCTTGGGTATCGGGTGTGAGTTCTCCCATTTGTACCAAGGAGATGATATCCGGCACCGTGACGGGGCCTTTGCGCTTGCCGTTCTCAATCCAGTATATATCCATAGGGCTTTGATAAGGGGAGCTGGAGGGGTGGGGTTAGTTGGCTCGCAGAGCCTTGGCCGGGTCTTGGCGAGAAACGATGAACGCCGGGATGATAGAGGCAATTGTCACCATGACAAAAGCTTGTATCGCTTGGCGTGCGAACATGGCAGGGTCATATTCTGCCGGTAATTCAATACCATGGGCTTGCATGGGGAAAGGATCCATGCCGATGCTTGCCAATGCGGCCTGAATTTCCAAACGGAAGTAGAGCACAAGCAAAGCCAGTACAACACCCAAGATGGCTCCTACAAAACCGATGATGACACCTTGCCACGCAAAGATTCCCATAATTTTGCCCGGCGTTGCCCCCAGTGCTTGCAAAACGGCAATTTCGCGCTTGCGCTGCATGGACATGGTGAACATCACTGCCATGATGCAGAAACTGGCAATCAGAGAGATGATGGAGAGCACAAAACTCATCATGATTCGCTCATTGGCAATCAATTTGTACCACTGTTCAAAGCTCTTGGTCCAAGGTGAAATGTGCCACCCCATTCCCATGGGGTGAGTTTGGCTGGGGGTGCTCATATCCGGCAATGCCTGCAGGATTTTCATTTCTACATCACCGGGATTGTTCGGGTTTTCCACGCGCACGCAGATACCCATGATTTGGCCGCTGCGTCCGGGTTCACATTCTCCGCTCGCCTCATCATCTGCGCTTTCTGTGGCTGTGGCAGAGTATCCCATGACATCCTGAGCAATGGTGAGCGGCAGGTAGATATTCGGTCCCGGCATGTTTTCCGGTGCTTGGTAGATGCCGATTACTTTTAAATCCACGGGCATTACCATCTCATTGATGCTTTTTACAGCCTTGCCGTCTTCTTTGTCGCGGTCCAGTGCGGCCAAGCCTGCTGCAGTGTCTTTCCACGTTTTTTGTTCTTCTTCGCTAAAAGGCACATTGCCTAAGTGATCGGCCGCCAGCATGTAGAGAGTGTCGCATGCCTCTTTTTCGCTGTCTCGCAGTTTCTTTTGGTCAAACTCTTGGATGATACTCAGAATCTTTTCCAGTTTCTCCGGGGCTACGATTATCCCGCCATTGGCTTCTGCTGCACCTTCAAACAGTACCGATAAACCCTCCATGAACTCCTTGTTCTCTTGCGTTTGCAGAGGACTTTGAATCATGGCATAGATGGAGGCAACCTCATCCAAGCTGCCCACCGGGGTCAGGTGAACAGTATCTCCCACATTGAGTCCCAAGCTTGTGGCTGTGGTGGCTGAGACGATACACTCTTGGTTGAGACCTTCGCCAAATCCAAAATCCTGTTCTCCTGCTTTCAGACGTTCGTCTTCCCCGGCCAACCATTCATCTTTCTCTTTGAGCATCTCTTTCAGGGGAAGCCACTGAGCATAGTTATGGGGCTGAATGGCATTGAAATGCACCGTCAAACGCCCGTGAGCTGTTTGGGCAAAACCATCGTTTTCTAATTGAGGATACACGCTTACCACTCCGGGAACTTCCTGAAGTTTGTCGATGGTCTCCGCCCAGTTGCATTCTTGGTCGCTGATGGCAGAACGGCCAAACCCATCCGTCAGCACAACAGAATAATGCGGCGTAAAGGCCAGCACTCTTTCCTCCATTGTTGTTTGCAGACCCGACATGACGGACAATACCACAATCAGCACCATCACCCCCAAGGCGACACCCCCAAGGCATATCAGCGTTATCACAGAAAACATTGTACGCAGCGGATTCAGGTATCTTACCGCCAGCATCAGGCTTAAATTGCGTCTCAGTATCTTCATATGTCCTCACCCACAGTATATCCGCTGCCTCCCCACACGCAAGCTTTAATGCTGACAGTAGGAGATTTGCCTGGTAAAATGAACGCTTCTTGCAAAGCTTGTGTCAAAATGCCGGAATGAATGAGGTGTGCTCTGCCAAGTCATTGGCAATTTGTTCGTGCAGAGATAGTTGCGGTGCGGAGATTGGTTGTTTTTTTCTTTTCTCCCGTTAGTGTAGTCGCTAACACCTATGAACTCAATCCCCTTTTTTGTGTACTCATCCTGTCGCATTTAAGCTTGCCGCTCTCAGGTGTTTACCTAGGGTGTTTCCACCTTGACTTCACAAGCTTATATGATACAATCCACCAAAATCCTTTTCGTAATATGGTGAAAAAAGATATCGTAATATGCACATTGCCCCTTAATGATAATTACGGAGGGATTTTGCAGACTGCAGCTCTGCAACGAGCTGTACGCAAATTGGGATATCGGTGTAGAACTTTTAAATGGGTTCCGCCGTTTCGATTGAAATCAATGCTTGGCTGGTGCTTTTATCATTTCAAGAATCGACACCTTCCGTTTGCTTCTTGGGCTCGCAAATTAAATGCAAATGCTCATTATTTTCGTTCGTTTATAGAAGAAAATGTTCAGGAAACGCGTTTGACATTCCCTCCGTATACATCTGCTTCCCGTGGTGTTTCTCAATGGATTATCGGGAGTGATCAGGTGTGGCGTTTTCATCCAAATATACCGGCTGCGTTTTACTTGCTGAATTTTCTGCCTTCTCAGGAGAGAAAAAGAAGTTTTGCCTATGCTGCTTCATTTGGTTCTTCAGAATGGTTGATAGACGCTGAGACATCGCAGCTCGTTCGCCGCTTGGCAAAAGATTTGCGAGCCGTATCTGTCCGCGAGCAAAGCGGGGTAGATATGTGCAGAGAGCATATGGAGGTGCTTGCTGAGGTGATGCCTGACCCCACAATGCTTGTCTGTGCACGGGAATATGATGAAATGATTGAAAAATCTTTATCCCGCTATCCCAAAGATTACGAGGGTGAGTTTATCGCATTCTATATTCTTGACATGACTGCGGAGAAGCGATGTTACCTTGAGACGCTGTCGAACAAAATGAAGCTTCCCTTGGTGGATATGATGTATAACCTTCAGTTAGATGCAGCTGGGGTATTGAAACGCCCAATTGAGCAGTGGCTTGATATTGTGAAGCATGCCTCATTGGTCGTGACGGACTCTTTTCATGGTACAGTTTTTTCTATTATATACCGTACCAGTTTCATTGTATTCAACAACGAAAAACGAGGTTCGTCTCGTTTCTTCTCTCTTCTTTCGCGTACGGGCTTGGTAGAGAGAATGGTGCAGGTGAACGACGCTCCAACAATTCACCCCATTTCGAAAGAGAAGTGGAACGATGTGGCAAATGAGGTGGAGAGTCTTCAAAAAAAGGGTATAAGCTTTTTGCAAAACCAGTTACAAGATGAGTGATATTCCCAAAAAGGCCAATGTGAATCCCGTGCCGGATTTGTGTATGGGGTGTGGGTTGTGTGCAAATTTATGTGCACAACAAGCCATACAGATGGAATGGAGTGAGACTGGTTTTTTAGTTCCGAGGGTAGACTCCTCAAAATGTGTGGGCTGTACGTTGTGCATACGAAAGTGCCCAGCAGGTAAAGGCGTTTATGGTAGTGCGTCCCATGTTGCGGCTCCGGATATATGGGGGGCGTGGCACCGGGATGAGTCTACACGTAAGCTTAGTTCAAGTGGCGGTATTTTTTCTGCGCTTGCGGAGTGGATTATTTCGCAGGGAGGATGTGTTTTCGGCGTCGTGTGGGAAGACGCGAGTAATGCTGTATTTGCGAAAGCGGAAACAATGCAGGAGATGCAGGCTATGCGCGGCTCTAAGTACACCCAAGCGCAGGTAAACGGGGTGTATCGTGAGGTGAAAAAAGAATTACTGAGGGGGCGCAAGGTCCTTTTTTCCGGTACTCCGTGTCAGGTCAATGCGTTGTCTGAGTTTCTTGGGAAAGCATATGATAATTTGCTTACCATGGATATCGTGTGTCACGGCGTTCCCTCCCGTAAATTGTTACTCAAATATCTGGATGAATATAGAACCGGCAAAAAGTGGGTTGTGGGCTTGAATTTCAGAGATAAGGAAATGGGATGGTCTTCTTTTGGAGTGCGCCGTTTTTATAATGACGGCACGGCAGCATTTCTTCCCTTATATGAGGATTTATACATGCAGCTATTTCTTTCTGATAGTATCTTGAACGCATCGTGTTACCAATGCCCATTTGTTGGGGCTCCGCGGGTGTCTGATGTTACCTTGGGAGATTTTTGGGGGATAGAGAGGTATCACCAAGACTGGCCTTTGCAAAGCGGCGTATCAGTTGTATTGGTACACACGGCAAAAGCAGTTCGTGTCTTCTCTGAATTGCAGGATAAGGTGGAGTTATACCCTGAAACGTATGAGAATTTGCCGGTAGGAGGCATAAAGCTGCATGCGAATCCGAAACGTTATCAACCGGATATATTGGAAAAACTTGAGAAAGAGCCGCTTAAAAAAATTGTAATAGAGGTGTGCGATATTGTGCGATGGGGGCCGTTCAAAGTAAACAGGAAATGGGCCATTTATCGCATGTTACGAGCAGGAAAACGCTTTGTTTATAGATTGTTGGGTAAACAATAGAGTTGTTTCTTCTCCGCGTTGCCGATTCATGCAGAGTGAGATACAGGTGAAGCTGATAATCAGTTGAGGCGCACGCAGAGATAAAATGAACGCTTCTTGCAAAGCTTGTGTCAAAATGATAGAATGAATGCAGATATGGTATCAATGATAACAGTATGGGCGCAGTATATGCCCCAATATACGGAATACAGCTCTTACTATGGTAATGGCATGGGCCAGGGCGGGATGTATAGCGGAGTGACGATGATAGGCCTTGCTTTGCTGCTGCTCACCGGGTTGATTGGGTGGATTGTGCAGAACAGGATGATGGCAAGTATGAAGCGGTTTTCAGCCACCCCGGCACCAATGACGGGGGCAGAGGTGGCGCAGCGCATGCTGGCGGCGTATGGCATTCATGATGTGCGGGTGACCCACACGCAAGGGCAGCTGACAGACCATTTTAATCCCGTCAACAAAACCGTTAACCTGAGTGATAGCGTATATGCAGAGGCCAGCGTGGCCGCCATGGCGGTAGCCGCGCACGAGTGTGGGCACGCAGTGCAGCATGCGCAGGCCTACCCTTGGATTAAATTGCGTTCGGAGATGGTGCCTTTGGTGAATCTGGGTTCACGATTGGGACAGATTGTTCTCATGGTGGGGCTTATTATGTTGGGGTTCGGCAGTGGCACAACCGTTGCTTGGATAGGGTTGGCACTGTTTGCAACGACTACTTTATTTGCCCTTGTGACGTTGCCTGTGGAATTTGATGCTTCCCGCCGGGCGTTGGCTTGGCTGGAATCTTCCGGGTTGGCAACACGCGCCATGCATGGACAGGCCGGTACTGCCTTGCGCTGGGCTGCCATGACTTATGTGGCAGCGGCATTGTCCTCCATTGCCATGTTGGTCTATTATGCTTTAATTATTCTGAGTCGCACGAGCGGCAGACGCGACTGATGCAACGGCGTGACCTTTTACAAATGGTGCGCAATGCGCTGGGAGGCACAGCAACGCAGAGTGCAGCGGAGCTGGCACTGGAAGCGGTAGTGCGTGCTATTCGAGATGGGCTGGCAGAAGACGGAGAGGTGCGTTTGTCCAAATTCGGTACGTTCCGCATGAGAACATGCCGCCCCCGTCGATTGAAAAATCCCCGAACCGGCGAGGTGATGCTTTTACCGGAGCGGCAGGAACTTCGCTTTTCTCCCAGTACGTACAAAGGAGCATGAAGATAAGCCCATCCTTTCCGTTGTAGGACACAAAATAATCTTTTCAAAGGGGGGTAAAATATGGACAATGAGTGCGTGAAAAAATCGTTCGTATCCCTTGTTGTCATGCTGGGTCTGCCACTATTAGTGGTGGGCTGTGGGGATTCTGACGAAGAGAAAGCTGCTCGTGCAGAGCAGGCTGCGCAATTTACAACAGCTACTAAGCCTGCACCAAATCCGCAGCGTGAGTCCTTGGGCTCCTTGGTGCGGCGTAATCAAAATCAGCCTACGGATTTGTTTGGAGCCCCCCGCTTTGAGTTATATAGCGAGTACAAGGGAGAGGATATCAAACAGGTAACAGGCGTGAGCGGTCGTAGCCTGTTGCTGAGCTTTACAGCTCCATGGTGCACGCACAGTACTCGTATGCGCCAAGAATTACAAAGCTTGGCACAAGGGGAGAAAGGGACAGTGCAGGTCGTTGAGGTGAATGCGGATGAATACCCGGCTCTTGCAGAGCAATTTGGTATTACCAAGGTGCCAACAACGATTTTGTACACGGAAGGAGTCAAGCTTCGCACGATTGAGGGAGCTTACAACTCCGGCAGCCTACGCAATTATATTCGTAGTGTGCTTTCACAGGGGGCTGTAACCCCGCAATAATTTTCATTCTGATTTTAGCTTATACCCAATTCATCACATTATGCGTTTTCTAACAGGTTTACAGCCCAGCGGCAAACTTCACATCGGGAATTATTTTGGCGCTATTGAGCCGGCCGTTCGTTTGCAAGAGCAGGGAGAAGGATTCTACTTCATTGCAAATTATCACGCCATGACCACCATGGAGAGCGCCCAAGCGTTGTTGGAAAATACGCGTGGTTTGGCGGTGGATTTTCTTGCCTGTGGGTTGGATCCCCAAAAATCTGTATTTTTTGCACAATCCGCTGTGCCGGAAGTGAACGAACTGGCATGGATTCTTTCCACGGTGTGCCCCATGGGGCTTTTGGAGCGTTGCCACTCCTATAAGGAAAAAATGGCGCGCGGTATTGCGGCCAGCCATGCTCTTTTTGCTTATCCTGCGTTGATGGCTGCTGATATTTTGTTGTACAATGCAGATGCTGTGCCGGTGGGAAAGGACCAGAAACAGCATTTGGAAGTTACCCGCGATTTAGCCGGTAAAATCAACGACTTGTTCGGTGATGATATTTTCAAACTGCCGGAACCCATCATCAGCGAGGTGACCGCAGTGGTGCCCGGGTTGGACGGGCAAAAAATGAGCAAGAGCTACGGTAATACCCTGCCTATCTTCGGAGAAGAAAAGCCGATTCGCAAGCTCATCAACAAGAAAATTATCACGGATGCAACCCCGCTGGAAGCACCTAAACCGACCGAGGGCTCTATCCTGCTGCAGCTGTATAAGCTTTTTGCTACGCCGGAGCAATATCAGGAGATGATTGATGCTCACCATCGTGGCGGAGTGGGCTATGGGCAGTTTAAGAAAGACCTGTTTGAGGCATACTGGGAATACTTCCGCGCCCCGCGTGAGCGCCGCGAGTGGTTGCTTGCTAATCCCGGATACGTGGATGAAACGCTCAACAATGGTGCGGCACGCGCCCGGGAGGAAGCCGCTACGACCCTCACTCGCGTGCGCAAAGCTGTGGGCCTTGGCTGGCTGTGATTCCTCGGATGATTTTGAACCTCTTTATGAGTGGCTCGCAAGCATGATAAATAGGGCTTGCGAGCCCTTTTATCTGGATTTTTGCGGGGCAATTCTACTCTTCAGGTATTGTAGCATGTGCGCCTGCGCGTTAGGTTGCATAATGGCCCAATGAGATACATCTGAATTAAAAGCACGTTGCTTTTCGCCTTCATTCATGGCATAGTATGCTTTCAATACTGCGGTAGCAGAGTTGCTTAAGTCTTCGGGCGTCTGGGCTGTAATCATTTGCACCAATCCTTTCACTTTGTAGAGGTAGAATTTGTTGGCGGGCATACTTTCTTGCAACAATTTATCAACGGTGGCAATGAGTGTTTCCGGATGATCTGCACAGGCTGCTAATGTGCTTTGAAATTGGCGAAGTTGGTCAAGAGCGGCTACTTCCTTTTTCAGACCTGTTGTGTTATTGGTATCAAGCGCTGCAATCTTGCGCATCAGCTTCTCCCTGCTTTCCCAGAGAATCCGTCTATCATCGTAATTCAGCATGCGGAAGCCGGCTTGCCATGATAGTTCATCGTAGCATTCTTTCAGAAACCGTATTTTATTTTCCGTATTTTTCGACTTTCTCGCCTCAATCAAGAGCGTGTGCATGTGCAACGCCGCTTGCAGACGCGCCGGAACGTGTTCCGGCTGAGCCGGGATATCCACCTTTGCCAGACATTCAGCGGTAGGGGCAAACGCCAATAATCGGATACCGTAAGGTGTTTCATCAGATGATTCATTGGGCTTGTAGCCGGTGATTACCACGTCTTTTCCCAATGTCGCGGCAACGGTCTTGTCTGTAAGAGCGCGGTATGATCCGAACCCGATGATGTCATGGTTGGGTATGGAAACCAGCATAAGTTTATTGTGCTTACGAGCATGCTGCACGGCATCACCATAGTCCATCCAGTTTAAATCTGCCGATGCGGGAGCCGCAACAACCGCGAACAACAGGGCAATGGTTTTGAATGCGTTTATCATGGTGTTTAAGGTTTTATTCGATGCCTAAGTCCTCCAATGCTTTGGCAAATTTTTCTTTTTTCTTTTCTCTGGCGTAGTGAAGCGCCGGTGCATGTTTGCTTCCCGGTACGATGTTATGGCAATCATGAAACGTACGAAGCAGAGTTACGCATTCATCATCAGTTAAATGATTGGAGAATAGTATCATGGACCAATAAGGATTATCTCTGGTTATATCTGTGACGATGCTATTGATGTTGAGTTGAGAGAGTTTGACGAAGTTGCAGATTTGTTCAAATTTTCCTTGTCTTTCTTCCGGACTAACTGTGTCTAGTTCGCGAAGTAATTTTCGCAGGATGTTCCACGCCTCTTTGGGGTGCATGTTGCTATGATTGGTATAAGGGATAGTGAGGATGAATAGCTCCGGATCTGATTTGCTCAATTTTTCCAGTGTGCTGCCGGGAAAGAATGCGCCGTTTCGCAGCAGGAAAAGCAGTGTGCTCATCTTTCTTTCTGCGTGAAAATCTGAGCTGATTTCTGCGAAACACTCTGCCATGGTTTTATTAATGTAATTCATGGTGCCGGGGATGCGAACGGGCTCCGGTTGCATAACAAAGCCTAATTCTGTTTCGAAGCCTGTCATGGAGTAATGCAGAAACTCGTTGACATGCTTGCTGGTATAAGGGTTCATGACTTTTTGCAGCATTTTTCGATAGCGCAGCGGGGGATTAAGATTGTTCCCCTCACGGACAAGCTTTTCTGCCTGCTGTTCCCAATCATCGGGCAGGTCGCTAAGCCCCCACAGCTCAGGATATAGGATGGAGAAAAGCTTCACGTAGTCATTATCATTTTGCGCCAAATCCTGCGGTTTCCATTTCGTATGAACATAACTGTCACGCATGGTGTCATCTTCAGCATTCAGCAGAAGCAAGCGCAGAGATGCACGTAGCATGCCTTGTAGCGTTTTATTGGGCATTTGCAGGGCTTCTTCCTGTGCGCGAGAGCTTTTTTTTTGTTTTTTCTTTTTTTTATGAGCGGAATCCGTTGATTCGGAATCTGCGGTGTCTGCTTCCGGAGTGCCCTGTTCCAAGGCGGGGGCTTGCTCGGGGTGGCGGGGTGCAGGATTGTTTACGTGGGGGTTCAGGTAATCCCAGTGGCTTGGTCCTGCCTGCGGGGCCGGAGAAGCGTGAGGTAACATTTCCGGTTGAAGCGGGGGGATGCCCAACACGCGCAGGTAAAGGGCACCCAACGCCAAAATGCGGTAATCTTCGAGAGAGCTTTGTTCGTTATACTTTCTGTATAATAACAGCATCATGTCGGATGATGCCGGGTATATGCCTCCTTTTCCCAGCAGTTTGTCCCAGAATTGTAGCGCCTTTTCCCGGTCTTCCTTTGTGGGTTCTTGTCGAAGACTGCGTTGCAGTATCTGCATTTCATTCTCATCCAGAAGCAGTCTGTATGTTTCGGTGGGGGAGAGTATCGTTTCCTTCCCCAGCGGTGGAAGCTCGAATCCCATGGCCGGTGAAAACAAAACCGGGAGAAGTCCCCATGCTATACGCAATATGGTTTTCATATTATTTGTTGGTTAGTTTCCCATTGCTTTCTTTATTTGGTCTCTCCACTCCGGTAACTGCGAAGGCGGTTTTGCCACATAGTCATCATTGGTTTGCCACAGGGGGATGGGCGTTCCTTCTTTGTTTACAGCGAAAAAGGGGTTTTGGGCTGTCCTGTCTTTATATCCCGGTATTTTCGTGAGGTGGGGGTCGGCTATGGATACTACAGGGAAATCTATACTTTCGGGCTCAGCACCGTTGCCGTATGTAATGCCGATAAATTCCAGTTTGGCAGAGGAAGATTAATTGGTGCGTTGTTGCTGCACTATTTCCTCCAACTGTTTGTGCCTGCGTTTAATGGCGTCTTTTGACAGGAAAGCGAAAAGATAAAAATCAGCATTGGCAGAGGGTTTTTCTTTGCCGAATTGAAGCTTTTTGAGTTTGGGAGCAAGCTTGTTTTTTGTTCCGGGTGTTGCGGAACCGGTGTTTGCGTTGCCTGCCCTGTATCGGCTTAAGCCTTGCAAGAATTGTTTGCATTTTTCCGTTCCGTTTGTTTCAAGTTTGCCGTTACTCCTCATGACGGCACAGTAAAATAACTCGCCATAGCAGGGTCCGGCAGGAAAATGAGACAGGAAAGGTACATCGGACCAAAGCATGGCAGGACAGTCGAGCCCTTGTGCTTCATAGCTGCGCCTGGCATCCTGTTCACTCTCTGTATATAAGCAAATGAGTTCTCCGCCATCACTTGCAAGGTCTTTCTTGTAATGCTCGCGAATAAAGCCGATACGGTGGTTTTCCGTTAATAAAAAAATGTAATACTTAGCATCAGGTGAGGGGCGGGCTTCACTAATGAAGTAGGCATTTTTGAGGGCATGTGCCATGAGTCCATCTGAAGTCGGAAGCTCATCTTCTTTATCTTGGAGTGATTCTTTCTCGGATGCTTGGCGTCGTTGTTCTGCAACCTCAGCAGCTTGTTTGATGTGATCTTTGTTCACTTCCTTTTGCCGGGCTGATTCTGCAATGGCGGCTTCCCTTTTACGCTGTGCTTCTGCCGCTTCTGCTTCTTGTCGTTGGCGTTCCTCTGCTATTTTGCGCTGGCGTTCCTCTTCTTCTTGGCGTTGGCGTTCTTCTGCTTCAGCTTTAAGGCGTCGTTTTTTTGCCATTCTACTCTCCTTGGCTTTCGCTTCTTTTCGTGCTTCCTCCTGTGCCGTGTGATAGTAATCGTAAGCACTCATGCCCAGCAGACAAAAAATAAGTATCGTTACAACGATGATAGCTTTGAAGCGTTTGCGTTTTTGGGGCGCAATGGCCTTCTCATGTCCCGGCTCCGTTTCCATACCTTATTCTAACTTATTTCTTCCTAGGCAGACAAGAAAATTTAGTTTAGGTGAAATAAAAAAACACCGATGCGCGGGGCATCGGTGTTGAAAAGACAGAGAGGTGTAAAGCCGGTGATTTACGAGTAGGCGGATTCCACCTTGTGTGCCACATCGCGGTAGCCGTAATCCACTTCGTAAATAGCCTTGTAGCTTTCGAGAGCTTTTTCCTTGTTGCCGGCTTTGTCGCAGAGCTCGCCAATCATGTAGAGAATCTCCTTCTTGGTCTCATCCATGTTAAGCAGCTCGTTGTTGGCTTCTTCCAATTGGCGGATGGCCATATCCGTCATGTTCTTGGAGGCATAGCATTTGCCGAGCATGAGCATGGCTTTGATGCGCAGGTTGGGGTTGTTGCGGGCTCGTTGCAGGGCGGGGATGGCTTCGGAGTATTCTTCTGCATCGAACAGCGCCTGCCCATACTTGAACTGAAGCTGCGCGTCCGTGGGATTGGCATCTACGCGAGCCTTGGCATCGGCCACAACGGTGAGCGCAATTTCCTTCTTGCGGGCAGCCAAGTTGGCTGCAGCTTCTGCATTGGTGGGATCTGTTGCCAGCACTTGCTCGTAGTAGGCAAGCTCAGCCTGCATGGCTTTTTCGTGCATTTCCATGGCTTTGTCGTTGAGCGCCATGTCGGCCTCGCCGCTCAGCTGGTAGGCGTAGGCATAGAAGGAGTATGAGTTGCCATAGTCCTCCATCTGCTCATAGATGGAGGCAATGTCCTTCACCACGGGCAGACTGGTGTTGTCGGCAGCGTATTGTTCGGAGAGCTGTGCCAAGCGAGTTTCCATTTCCGCGCGAGTCAGCCCCATCTTATCACCGCTTTCAAGGTCGGCCGTGGCATTTTTGTTCTTCATCTTGGTGCGGAAGTCTCCGGATCCTTCCCAGTTGCCTTGCTTCATGGAAGCGCGGGCTGCGCAGTCTTTTTCACCGCGCATGGCGATGGGATCGGTGCGGTCAATCTGGAGGACGCGGCGGTATGTTTCCGCAGCTTCGGCAAACTGCTCGTGCTTGATGTAATGGTTGGCCAGCATGTGCAGGTGCTTCTTGGGGTTGGGCTGGCCCTGGCAGATGGTCTCCAGCGCGAAAGCGGCCATGTCCGGCAGGTTCAAATCGCAAGCTGCTGCATACAGTGTTTCATTGGCAGAGATGGAGTACGGGTCGCGCTCCAACTCGTCCTCAATCGTCACCAGTACTGTTTCGGGGTCCTTGCGCGTGGTGGTGAGACGCACCCCGCTGAAGAGTGAGGAGCGGCGTCCTGCATCGGGTGTAACTTTCACCTCGCAAGCGCGCAACACCTTGCGACCGGCAAGGAAACCGGGAGCTTTTTTGATGAGCGTGCGCAGAATGCTGACGGCATATTTGTAGTTTTTGGCATCCACAGCCTGCTGGGCCTTAATCCAAAGCCCCATTTCAGCTTGGGGAAGCTGTCTGTCGGTAACGATAGTAATCATATGAGTAAAAGTAAGTGAAATGACAACAACGCGCCACGGAACGCGTGCGCAAGCAGTGCGTTTTCCATACTACTACCACAAACGGGATGAGATTTCAACCTTGTTTTTTGAAAAAAACGTGGCAGAATGAACCCATGATGCGAGTGGATGCTATGTTGAGCCGCTATGGTTATTGTTCGCGGCGCGAGGCCCGTGCGTGGGTAAATGGTGGCCGAGTGGTGAGTGGTGGCGTGGTCATCAAGAATGTGAACAGCAAGGTGGAGCCGGCAGATACGCTGGTGGACGGAGAGCCGGTGCCTTTTGTGGATGGTTTGTATGTGGCTCTCCATAAACCTATTGGATATACCTGTAGTCATGATGAGGAGGGAGACTTGGTGTATGATTTGTTGCCGACTCAATGGATGCGGCGCGGAGATGGCGTGAATAGCGTGGGGCGCTTGGATAAGGAGACGAGCGGTTTGCTGCTGATGACGGATGATGGCTCTTTTCTGCATGCGCTCACAAGTCCCAAGCGCCACGTGCCCAAGGTTTATGAGTTTGAAACGGAATGCCCCATACCTGCCGAGGCCGTTCAGATTTTTGCCGATGGTCAGCTTGTACTCAAAGGAGAAAAAATGCCCTGTGCGCCCGCTCAATTACGTATCATCGCTCCATGTCGGGGGGAGCTGGTGTTGCACGAGGGGCGCTATCACCAAGTACGCCGCATGTTGGCTGCAGTGGGTGCTCCTGTGGTGCGTTTGCACCGCTCTGCCATTGGGCCGTTGAAGTTGGAGGATTTGAATTTGCAACCGGGAGAGTGGGTCGCTATAGATCCTGCCATGTTCCGATGAGCTTTGACATGCCCATAGCGGTGGAGGCGGATTTTACCGTGCTCTGGGAAGATGCCGGTGTGTTGGCTGTTGGCAAGGCTGCACCGCTGCTGATGCACCCCACGGGGGAGAAAAATGAGCCGACACTTCTACATGGCGTGCAGGAATTGTTGGCCTATGAATTGGCATGTGGCGGGCAGGTATCGCTGGTGAATCGCCTCGACCGCGAGACGAGCGGAGTGGTTCTCATTGCCAAAACAGCAGAGGCTGCGCGCGAGCTGGGGCTGGCTATGCAAAATAGACTCATGCAGAAAGAGTATTTGGCGGTGGTGCAGGGGTGGCCCCTGTGGGAAAGCGCTTGTTGTGCGGAGCCTATCGGCCGCATGGCAGATGTGGAGCCCACCCGCATATACGTGCGCCAAAGTTGCCATGCCGGTGGCCGCGAGTGCGAGACTCATTTCCGCGTGCTTAAGCGAGTGCCGGGGCAGGGTACTATGCCACCGCTTGCTCTGGTGCAATGCAGCCCCCGCACGGGGCGTATGCACCAGATTCGCGTGCATCTTGCGTGGTTGGGGTATCCCATCCTCGGCGATAAAATATATGGCGGGGATGAAACCTGCTATCTGGATTTCATTGCGCGGGGGTGGACGGATGATTTGGCTGCTCGCTTGCATTTTCACCGCCATGCACTGCACGCCTCTGATCTCACCTTCCCATGGCGGGGCCGCATGGTGCATGTACACGCACCTTTGCCGGCAGATATGGCTGCGCTGGTTGATTTTTGCAAGGAAGCTTGAGTTTACTTGAGCTTGCGCCTTGACATTACGCGCGCACACGTGTATGATGCCGGGCATGGAAACCCGCGTGATTGAGGTGGATTTGTTGGATGATTGCCGTGCCGTATATAAAGAGGCAGCAGCCGTGTTGGCAGAGGGCGGCTTGGTAGCCCTGCCTACAGAGACAGTGTATGGATTGGGTGCAGATGCTTTTAATACTGAGGCTGTGGCTCAAGTATTTGCGGTGAAAGAGCGCCCGGCGTTCGACCCGCTTATATGTCATTTGGCACATGCCAAGGGACTCAAGGATATTGCAGACGTGCCGGCGGCACTGCAAGCTCTGGTGGATAAATTGGCTCATGAATTTTGGCCGGGGCCGATGACGCTGGTGCTGCCGCGCCGTGCATGTGTGCCGGATATTGTGACGAGCGGGCTACCCACGGTGGCCTGCCGCGTGCCAAGCCACGAGGTCATGCGCGGGGTGGTGCGTGCGTTGGGGCATCCCATAGCGGCACCCAGCGCGAACAGATTTGGCCACATATCCCCCACAAGCGCAGGTGCCGTGGTCAAGGAATTGGGTGGTCGCATCCCGCTGGTATTGGATGCCGGTGCTTGTGCAGAAGGCTTGGAGAGCACCATCTTGGCTCCCTGTATTGATGAGAAGGGGAACCCCGCTGTGCGCCTCTTGAGAGAGGGCCCCATCACACGCGAAAAACTGCGTGGTATATGCCGTGTGATTCGCCCCGGCAAAAATAAAGCGGTGGATGCGGCTGCAGCTCCCACGGCTCCCGGCCAGCTCAAGAGTCACTACGCCCCTGCCAAAAAACTGGTGTTGCACGATGCTCGCAAGCCTTTTGAACCCGAAGAAGGTGTCACATACGGTCTCATTTCCTACCAAGGGGACTCGCCCTTGGCTGCTCAGGATTGCTGGGCAGAGGTGATGCCGCTTTCCCCTGGGAGCGGGCGCTTGGCAGAGGCCGCTGTGCGTCTTTTTGCCGTGATGCGTGCCATGGATGAGCACGAGGATGTGCAGGTTATTGTGGCAGAGGAACTGCCGGAAACGGGCTTGGGATGTGCCATGATGGATCGCCTGCGCCGCGCTGCTGCCAACCGCGATGAATAATGACGGATCATGTGGAGCAGTATTAAGATTCTGACGGTGTCTATCGTGCTGCGGGTTGTTCATGCAGCGCTGATAGAACTGCGTGCGCTGGACAGCCGCGTGGCAAAAGAGTTCGAGCGTTTCCCGGAGGGATTGAGCTACTCCATCCGCACCGGGTTTGAGGGCCCGACTCTGCATGTGCTGTGGCAGGATGGCGTGCTCAAGCGAGTGCCGAGTTTGCCTGCTCCTGTGTGCAGCTTGCGCATCAAGAGTATGCCGCTTTCCTTTCAATTGTTCACCGGGCAGATGGGTATGGCTCAAGCATATGCTCGCCATGCGTTTACAATGGCCGGTGAGGTGGCAGACGTGATGCGCTTGGCACGCCTTGTCAACTTGGTGGAGGCCTACCTCTTCCCCAAAATCATGACGCGCCGTATCATGACCGATGTGCCCGAAACGGAGGTATGCTTCCTGCGTGCATACGCTCGTATTGCGTGGGGATTCCTGACATGTAAATACAAACTTTCCAAATAAATTGTAACGATGGTACCTTACTTTGAATTTCAGAATGCTGTAAAATTGCTCTGCGGAGAGCTTGCTTTGGAGCGTATCTCCATTGAGTTGGAGCATCTGGGCGCTTCCTGCCCGCTGGTACTCTCCGATGCCGTGCTGAGCAAAATCGGCACCTTGGAGCAGGTGACAGAAGCCATGCAGTCCGAGGGAATCACCGCCGGTGCTACGTTCACGGATATCCCTGTGGATTCTTCCTTGGCTGTGGTGAACAAGATAGCTGCATACTACCGCGAGCAGGGCTGCGATTCCATCGTGGCTGTGGGTGGCGGCTCTGTCATTGATACGGCCAAGGGGGTGCGCTTGGTGCTCTCTCAGGGTACGGATGACATCCTCGCCATCAGCGGGGTGGAAAATCTGACTCGCGGCAAGCACATACCCTTTGTGGTGGTGCCCACGACTGCCGGTACCGGCTCGGAATGCACCGGGGTTGCCGTCATTCGCAATGATGCCAATGGCGTGAAGATGGAGTTCCTTTCCCCCTTTGTGGAGCCTGATGTCGCGGTGATAGACCCGCGCATGACGCTGGGGCTGCCCCCCAAAGCCACGGCCAGCACCGGCATGGATGCCTTGGTGCATGCGATAGAGGCCTGCACTTGCCAGCAGGCGAATCCGCTGAGCACTGCATACGGCACAGCTGCCATTCGCATGATTGCAGAAAATGTGGAGGAGGCTACCCGCAACGGCGGCAATAAGAAAGCCCGCTTTGCTATGGCCTTGGCTTCTACCATGGCCGGGATTGCGTTCTCCAACTCCATGGTGGGTGCGGTGCATGCCATTGGGCATGCACTGGGCGGTGTGTGCCATGTGCCCCACGCCGTGGCAATGACGATTTTGCTGCCGCATGTGATGCGCTATAACCTGAGCCATTGTGCAGAAGCATACGCTGCGTTGCTGCCTTGGCTTGTCGGTATGGATACGGCGCTCAAGACCCCGGCAGAGAAACGTGCAGAGACCGCCATTTCCTGCATCGAATCGCTTGGCAAGCGCCTTAACACCATATGCGGGTTGCCTCTCTGCCTGAGCGATGCCGGGGTGCAAAAAGATGCCTTTGCCAAGGTGGCTGAGTTCGCGGTGAATGATGGCGCACTCATTGTCAATCCCCGCGCCGCTTCCGAAGAACAGGTCGTAGAAATCCTCAACGCCGCTTACTGATATGCACAATATCGTTGCCAAACAACGCGAATTTTACCTCACGCACGCCACCCGTGATGTGCGTTTCCGCCTCCAAGCCCTCAAAAAATTGCAGCGAGCTCTCGTGGAGTGGGAAGACCGCATCTGTGCTGCATTGCAGAAGGATTTAGGTAAATGTGCCACTGAGACGTACATGAGCGAAATCGGCATGGTGCGCGCCGGTCTGCGCGAGACACTGAGCCACCTGCGCCGTTGGAGTCGCCCCAAACGCGTGTCTGCTTCGCTGGCACAGTTTCCCTCCTCCTGCCGAGTGGAGCCGGAGCCGTATGGTGTGGCGCTCATCATGAGCCCGTGGAATTACCCCATCCTTTTGTGCTTAGACCCCCTAGCCGCAGCCATTTCGGCAGGCAACTGCTGTGTCGTGAAGCCCTCTTCCATGACCCCCGCTACATCAGAAGTCATTTCCGCGATGCTGGGCAGCCTGTTTCCGCCGGAGTTTGTGACCACGGTGTTGGGGGGTCGCGAATCCATCGGTGCCTTGCTGGAGCAGAAGTTTGACTATATCTTTTTTACCGGTAGTCCGGTAGTGGGACACGTGGTGATGGAGGCTGCTGCTCGCCATCTTACCCCCGTGACGTTAGAGCTGGGCGGCAAGAGCCCCTGTATTGTGGATGAAACGGCCAACATCACCGTGGCGGCGCGCCGTATTGCGTTCGGCAAGATTCTCAACGCCGGGCAAACCTGCGTAGCCCCCGATTATCTGCTTATTCACAGTAGTCGCAAGCAAGAGTTTATCGAGGCATACGGCAGAGAAATCAAGCGTATGCTGGGGGAAACCCCTTTGCAGAATACGGAGTTTACTCACATTGTCAATCAGCGTCATTTTGACCGCCTGATGGGGTTGATGCAAGGAGTCACTCCCCTCATCGGCGGCAAGGGAGATGCCGCTACGCTGCGGATAGAACCCACTCTGTTGGTGGATGTGACACCGGATTCTCCCGTGATGCAGCAGGAAATCTTCGGACCGCTACTCCCCTTGCTTACCTATGAAAAGTGGGAGGAGGTGGAGCAATTTGTGCTCTCTCGTCCGCGCCCGTTGGCATCGTATCTCTTTACGACAAGCGCGCGCGCTGAAAAGCGTTTTGTGCAGCACCTTTCCTTTGGCGGTGGCTGCGTGAATGATACCATTGTCCACCTTGCCGTGCATGGTTTGCCCTTTGGCGGTATTGGCGATAGTGGCATGGGTTCATACCACGGCAAGGCCGGGTTTGATACGTTTACCCACTACAAATCCATCCTCAAAAAAGCCAATTGGTTGGATTTGCCCTTCCGGTACCATCCATACACCGGCTTGGGGGAAAAGTTACTGCGATTCTTTCTGCGCTGAGCATGCAAAAGAGCCCGCTGATGCGGGCTCTTTTTGTAGGGCAGGGGCTGGTTTAGCACTCCGGCAGGCATTCGCCTTGTACCATTTGTTCCAGCGTTTGGCGGTGGCGGATGATGTGCCACTTATCGCCATCTACCAGTACCTCTGCTGCGAGCGGGCGTGAGTTGTAGGTGGAGGCCATGCTGAAACCATAGGCTCCGGCGCTCATTTCAGCCAGCAGCTCACCGGGCTTCACATCTGCTATTTCTCGGTTCTGTGCTTGGAAATCTCCGGATTCGCAAATGGGCCCCACAATATCGGCGGTAATCGTGTCTCCTTGGTGCTCGGCGACGGGCCAAATCTCGTGGTAGCCTTCGTAGAGAGCCGGGCGGATGATGTCGTTCATGCCCGCATCTATCATCTTGAAGGTCTTGACCTCGCCTTTCTTCTCGTATACACAGCGCGTGAGCATTACAGCAGCATTGCCAACGATGCGGCGCCCGGGTTCTATCAGAATCTTGAGCCCCAGCGGTTGCAGGAGTGGGATAATGGCTTCTGCATAGCTGCGGATTGTGATTTGCTCAGGGCGTGCTGTCCACCATTCCGGTTGCCCGGAGGCCAAGCATCCATCGTACACAATGCCGATTCCTCCTCCAATGCTCCAGAACTCGATATCGTATTGCTCCTTGAATTTGGCAACGATGGGGCTTACCTTTTGAATGGCTTTGACAAATGGTTCCACATCGGTCAGCTGCGAGCCTATGTGCATTTGTAGCCCCTTGATATGCAGGTTGGGCATTTCGGCCGCAATGGTTGCATACAACTCTTCAATGCGGGTGATATCTACCCCAAATTTATTTTCATGGGTGCCGGTGGTGATATATTTGTGAGTGTGGGCATCTACATGCGGATTCACGCGAACCGCCACCGGGGCTTTGATACCCATTTCACCGGCGATACGGTTGATTTCTCGCAGCTCATTCTCGCTTTCGCAGTTGATGCAGTATATTCCTTGCTCCAGCGCATAACGAATTTCCGGCTCAGTTTTGGCTACACCTGCGTATGTGCATTGGCCGGGATCTCCCCCGGCGTTGATGACTCGCCACAACTCGCCGCCGGATACGATGTCAAATCCAACGCCCATCTTTGCCATCAGGTTGAGGATGGCTTTGTTGGAGCAAGCCTTCACGGCATAGGCCACATGGGCATCCAGCGGGGCAAGTGCTTGTTGCAGCTCGGCTAAGTCATCAACGATTGTTTTCTTACTATATACAAAGGTAGGAGTGCCGACTTTTGCTGCAATGTCTGCAAGATTGACATCTTCGCAGCAGAGCGTTCCGTTCTTGTAGGCGAATGTATGCATAAAATTAGTCTTTTTTTGGGGGGGAGGTTCCGGTGTCGGTGGTAGTGTCATCAATGATGAGTGCCACCCATGATAAATCAGGGGAATTCTTGAGTGCCAGTTTCACCAAAACGGTGATCGGTACGGCTATCAGCATGCCCAAGGGACCCCATATCCAGCCCCAGAGAAGCACGGAAAGCAATACCACAGAGGTGGCGATGCCGAATTGGCGCCCCAGGAACAAGGGCTCAATGCCATTGCCGATAGCGAAGTTGATGGCAACGTAGCCGCCGGTCACAATGAACGCATCGCCCCAACTGCCCAGCAACAAAGCCATAAGAACGGGCGGGATGGCTGCTACAATGGAACCGATTGTGGGGATGTAGTTCAACACGTATGCCACAAAGCCCCACAGAAAGGCAAAGGGTACATCCATGGCGGCGCAGAGCCACCATGCCAGTCCCCCCGTGCAAGCACTGGCAATTGTTTTGATGAAAAGATAACGCTGCACACCACGCAGAGCTGCTATCATCTCATTCTTGCCTTGCACACTGTTGGGGAGGTTGCGGAAATTGCGGCGAAAAAGCGGGGCTTCTCCCAATAGGAAAGTCATGAGCACCAGCACCAGCGTACACACAGACATGAAGGAGAGTACTTGCCCGGTGATGGCTTGAGAAATAGAGAGTAATTGCTGCGGGTTGATGATATCTTGCGGGGATTCCACCAACTTGCGGGCTTCTTCTCCCATACCTAATTGGTCAATCCAAGCCATGACTTGGTTGAACTTTTCTGCAAAGCGAGTCACCAAATCACCTTGCAAGGTGCTGCGCATATCTGCTGCCAGGAATTTGATGAGGCTGATGATGCCGAAAATGACACCGCAGTCAACGATGACGGTAAACGTAACTGCCAACCAGTGAGGAAAACGCAGATAACGGCGTAAAATATCGGTGAGCGAGTAGCTGATGATGGCCAAGAAACATGCCATCATGATGGGTACGAGCAAGTCCCGCGCTTCGCGCAATCCGAATATCACAATGATAGCCGCTGCTACGGTGAGCAGAGCTCTTGCCCCATCGCCCAAACTACCGCGCTTGAGCGTGCTATCTCCCGGTTGCTTGTTTGTCTCCGTCTCCTGCATAAGCGTGGTGATTTTACACTTTAGACTCGTTCAATTCAAGTAGAATGCCCCGTATGGCAGAAAAAAGCCCCGCTTTCCGCTAGCATTGCCCTTGCTTTGCGCGGGGCGGCGTGGTAGAATCCCCGCGCTATGTATTATATCACCACAGCAATTGACTACACGAACGGCGCACCCCACATCGGGCATGCGTACGAAAAGGTTCTGGCAGACGTTTTGGCTCGCTGGCACCGAATGTGTGGGGAGGATGTATACTTCCTGACCGGTGTAGACCAGCACGGGCAAAAAGTGCAGCAAAAGGCCGAAGCCGCAGGCATGCAACCCCAAGAATACGCTGATATGGTGACAGAGAAGTTTATCGCCCTGTGGAAGCGTTTGGGCATCAGCTACGATGGATGGGCCGCCACGACAGATCCCCGACACGAGGCTTGCGTGCAGCGCATCCTGACCAACCTGAAAGAGAATGGTTGCCTGTACAAGAAGGCATACAAGGGTTTCTACTCCGTGCGTCAGGAGCAATTCCTGACAGATAAGGAGCGCAATGAAGAAGGCGTGTTTGGCCCGGAGTGGGGCGAGGTAATTGAGCTGGAGGAAGAAAACTGGTACTTCAACCTCAGTCAGCATGTGCAGTGGCTCAAGGATTATGTGACCAATCACCCCACGGTGTGCGAACCCGAATTCCGCCGCCAGAACCTACTCAATGCCATTGAGCGTTCTTTCGGTGTGGATTTGTGCATTTCCCGCCCCAAAGATCGTCTTTCTTGGGGCATTCCGCTGCCGTTTGACCCTGATTTTGTGACTTACGTGTGGTTTGATGCCTTGGTCAACTATATTTCTTTTGCCGGATATTTGGCAGAGGAAGGAGCCGGGCTACCGGATTTCAACAAACTGTGGCCGGCTGCCTGCGAGGTGATAGGCAAGGATATCTTGGTGCCGGCGCATGGTATATACTGGCTGTGCATGCTGCACGCCATGGGTTTCCCGGATGAAGCGATGCCGCGTTTACTCGTGCATGGATGGCTCAACATCAAGGGTGAAAAAATGTCCAAATCACTGGGTAATATCGTAGACCCGAATGATTTGTGCGATGTATTCGGTGCGGAAGCCGTGCGCTATTACTTGGTTCGCGATACGAAAACCGGCTATGACAGCGACTACGATCCCGAACGCCTGAAGATGATTTACAACACGGAGTTGGCCAATGATATCGGCAACCTGACTAATCGCTCCCTCAATATGTGTACTCGCTACTGCGGTGGCAGGGTGACCGTGGCCGAGGGGGACGATGAACTTTCTGCTGCGCTGCGCAAGAATATGGCTGATACGGTGCAGACTTTCTCCGCCTACATGAATGCCGATAATACGGCAGATGCTTTCGCTGCGCTGAATGCGCATGTGGGGCTGTGCAACAGCTACATTGAGCAGAAACAGCCTTGGACTCTCGCCAAGGATGAGGATAATATGCCCGAATTGCAGCGTGTGTTGGCTCATTTGCTTGAATGCTGTGCTCAGGTGGGCTATTTGCTCGCTTGCGTCTTGCCGGATGCCTCCTCCCGCATCCTTTCTCAGTTGCAGGTGGATGTAGCCGGTCTCACGCCTCAGTCTCTCGCATGGGGATTGCTCAAGGATGGGCACACCGTGCAGGCTCCCAGCCCAGTCTTCCCGCGAATCCTCTCTGAGGAGGAGAAACAGAAAATGGCCGAGAAAGCGGCCAAGGCTGCAGCTAAAGCTGCTCGCAAGGCTGCTCAGCAGGCTTGATGTGGATTTCGTATAAAAACCGCGCTCACCTTTATTGCAGGGTGAGCGTGTTTTTGTTTTCAAAGCGTGATGACTAAGGGGAGGGGTAAGTCGTGCGCCTCGGTAGCAATATCTTTGACCATTTGTTCGGGAAAGGCCAGAGCAATCGCTTTGGCGTTTGTGCAGTGAGGGAGGTAGCGGTCATAATATCCTCCTCCATAGCCGAGTCTTGAACCGGTGTGGGTGAATGCCACTCCGGGCACAATGATGATATCAAAATCTTCTGCAGCAATGATAGGTAAATGTGGTGCAGGGGCTGGAATACCCATGAGCCCCGGTTCCATTTGTGTATCAGGTGCTGTGACATGGTGAAATTGCAACTGCCGCCCTGGCATGCAACGGGGGAAAGCGAAGTGATGCTGCGGGTATTCTTGCGGGAGTGGCAGCAAATTGACTTCATGAGCCAGCGGGTAGTACAGAGCAATGGTTTTGCTCGCTCCCTCCAGATGCGGCGAGAGGAGCCCCCGCAAACGCGCAGAGTACTCCTCTCGTGTGGTGGCAGGTATGGCGCGCAGACGAGCGAGTACCTCCTGCCGTTGAAGCTTCTTTTGTTCGCCAGAGCTCATGCTTCGGTCTCCGGCATGCGGCCAAAGAGAGCCAGCATGCGGCCGGTGTTTCCTTTCTCTATACGGTATGAGTAGAAAGTCTCTAAGTCCGCAGCGGTATCTAACTCGCTGTCGATGATGTTTTCTGACGTCAGCCCCTCTTCCAGAAGCTGGGCTTTGATAGCGGTGGGAATATCAACCTCGTAGTGAGGGGGGCGAATGCAGGGCGAGATGACTGCAATGCAGTTGGCAGGTGCTGTGCCGAAAATCTTGCGCATTTTGTGCATGGCTTCTGCTACGATGTTTTGCTGGGTTCCCATCTTACCAGAATGCAGCAAGGCACGGCTGCCTGTTGCTGTATCATAAATCCATACGGCGGCGCAGTCTGCTACATAAATGCCCAAGCAGCAATCTGCTTTGGCTCCGCAGATGAGACCATCCACGCCCTCCACAGGATAGTGGCAACCGATGTCACCAACCAGTGCCACCTTGTTGCCATGTACTTGTTGTGCACGGCGCAGCATCTTGGGGTCGATGCCGCCTTCTCGCAGCACTTCTTCGTGTGTGGGGGTCAGAGCAGCAATGACTGCTACTCGATCAGTTGTTGTGGGTACACCGGGAATGCGCGTAATGAAGCGTGCAAAGTTTTCCGGTACATCGTTGAGGCGGTCCAGATACGCCGGTTTGTAGTCGGACATGATTCGCTAGTGGGTATAATCAGGAAATGTTGCTCTTGCCGGAGCTGTGGCGGGCGATGATGGTGCGAGCTTTCGAGGTGCGGGCCGGCATGTCTCCCTGAGCCATGAGACTCGCTAAGTCTCGTGCGATGTTACCTCGCATGCGCTCAATCAGCTCGCGCCCTTGTTCGGTGATGCGCACCATGATTTTGCGGCGGTCAGCCGCTGCGGTGTAGCGCTTCAGATGCCCAAGCTCCTGTAGTTTGTCTACCATCCCTGTAGCGGCTGCGGTGGAGTGGCCCATCATGCGAGCGATGCTGCTCATTGATAAGCATTCCTCCTCGGCTAAGTAGGTCAGCAAAAAGAATTGAGGATAAGATACGCGCCCTTGGCTCAGCTCCGGAGATAGTTTCAATATGCAGTTGCGTTGGGAGAATAAAACAAAATCTGCCAGCTGTTGTGCCTCATCGGCCGTAAGTTTCGGGGTGATGGGAGAGAGTCTCTCTTTCATAGGTAAAAGTGCTTCGGATGTTCAGATATTACGGCTTTGCTGACATTTTGCAAGCATAAAATTCTCTCGCATCCGTGGCTTACCCCCTTCTTCAAAATGCCGATTAAAGCATCTGGCATAGCTTTTTGCAAGGTGATACTATATATTGTAGTTTGGTGGATTTATAAAAAAATGCGTCCACATGTTGTTTTTGTGGGCGCAGTAAGAGAAACCTGGTACGGCAGCTTGTGGGTTTTCCGGGAAATCAGTTGGGCAAATGGAGGATTTTCCTGAGCTCCGGGGTGAGCAGCTTTTCGCGCTCAAGCCGCGCAATGTGTTGTTCAATAGCTTGGACGATGGTATTGAAATCTCCCACGAGGCTTTGAGCTGCCATATAATCTTGCACGGTGGGTTCAGGAAGCGCCTTTTGGCGCTGCTTGAGTTGACTTGCTCGCTGCGAGAGCTCCAACAGTTGAGGAATGGCCGTTGTGACAGCCTGCTCATCTACGCAGGAGCGCAGTTGTATCTCCGTCCGGGAGAGGATATCAACCAGCTCTTTAGCCAAGGATTGGTGCGTATCTGCTGTAAGCTCTGTTTCCTGTTGTGCCACCGCAACGCAACAGGTGGAGACCATTATAAAACAAGTGGTGCAGAAAGAGTTGGGTGTCATGTGCGGGCGGGAGTCGTGTTAATGGTGATGCCGTGTGTGGCGATACAGTTTTTGTGGTGTTCCGCACGCAGGACAGCGAAACCAGAAGCGGAATGCAACGTGTAGTGCTGTGGGCAGGGCGCATCCCAGCAGGGGCATCCAATGAGCTTGCCTGTTGTGGGAGTATTTTTTGAAGGAGAATACTCTGATTCGGCACACAGAACACACAGCACGAGAGGACAGAAGAAAATAAGGTAATGCACAGACGACTGCCAGGGCGAGTCCCGTTGTTTTAATGTTGATATTCAAGTCAAATCCCAGAATAATGAGTGTGGGGACGATGATGATGGCACACACATCCAACACGAGCAAAATGGTAGCCCAAGCTCCGAAGTACACTGCAACGGGGTGCGTGTTGTGTACGGCGTTGTGAAATTCATACGCTGCGGCTGCCCCGATTCGTTCCTGTTTGTCGTTCGTGTGTTCTCCCGTCCCGAACTGGTCAATTTCGTTTTTTTCAATATCTTCATTGCTTGCTCCAAGGGGGAGCGCCGGGGTGCCCCCGGCTACGTGAGAACGTGTTCTGCGCCGCTTTGATACAATGAGTGGGGGACAGCTGCGCGTGAAGAACAACGCATCACTTTCTTCCTCTTTTGCGGCCGGTTGCGGCACGTCTGCCTGAGCGGATTTGCAGGCAGCTCCGCTTTGTGCGCGGGCTGCCTCGCAAATCTGTTGCAGTGTATGCAGGGAAATCTCGCAAGCTTCTGTAGGGAAATGCTCTTTGCATGTCTCCACATCACGCGCCAAAGCCTGAGGACTCGTGCGCGTAAGCTGCTCATCTTGCGTGATGCCACAGAGCTTGAGCGTTGCTTGTTGCTTGGGGGAAAGACTGGAGATGATGACCTGCATAGGTGAGGGAGCGCGGGGGGATTAGACCAAGGCCGCCAACATGGATTCCAGCTGGGCTTTGCGGTTCTCCCATTCCGAGAGACGGGCTCGCTCTTGATCTACCACAGCTGCCGGTGCTCGATCCACGAAGGAGGCATTGCCCAGCTTGGCTTGGCTCTTGGTGATTTCCTTGGTGATTTTCTCCAATTCCTTGCTGATGCGGCTGCGCTCGGCATCCACGTCTACCAAGCCTTCCAGCGGCAAGAAAAGCTCGCCGAAGGGGGTGAGGGTGGTGGGGGTGCCTTTAGGCGCTTCGAAGCTTGCGTCTGCATCTGCAGAAAGAGCCCCGGCCAGCAGTGCCAAGCGGGCGCAGGTGTCCGTATCCAACGGTGCAACGGGTTTGAGGATGAAGCGAACCTTGCGGTTGGTAGCCAAGTTGTATTCAGCTTTGAGGTTTCGGGCGCGGTTGGCGGATTCGTAGAGGGCGGTGGCTGTGGCGCGAGCTTTGGCTATGGCGATATCGTCCAAGCCGGCCAGCAGGGCATCTGCCTTGGGCAGTTCTGTCAGCATGAGCGGTTGACCGCCATTGCGTGTGGCGAAGCCCAAGCTCTGCCAGAGTTCCTCGGCAATGTGCGGCATGATGGGTGCCAGCAAGGCCAAATAGTGGCGCAGCACGATGTCAATGGTGTAGAGGGTGGCGTTGCGCACGGCGGTATCCGCACCATCGCGCAGGTCATTCTTGACGGCTTCCAGGAAGAGGGAACAGTATTCATTCCAGAAGAAGCTGTAGAGGGCCTGCGTGTAGGTGTTGAATTCATACTTCGCAAATGCATCTGCTACGTTGGTGTGCAGCTCCTTGAGCTTGGCCAGTATGTCGATGTGTACTGCGGTGAAACGGGGAGCGGGGTCAGTACCGGCTTCTCCCTGCATCATGCGGAAGCGGGCTGCGTTGTACAGCTTGTTGGCAAAGTTTTTGCCTTCTTCAATTTGCTTTTCATCGAACTTCACATCGGTACCGGTGGGTGCAATGCGCATGAGGCCGAAACGTAGGCCGTCTGCACCATAGCGGGCAATGAGGTCGAGCGGATCGGGGCTGTTGCCCAAGCTCTTGCTCATCTTGCGGCCTTGCAAGTCGCGCACGATGGAGGTGAAGAATACGTTGGAGAAGGGCTTGCCGTCTGCAAAGCGGTAGCCGGCCATAATCATACGAGCCACCCAGAAGAAAATGATATCCGGGCCGGTCACCAAATCGCTGGTGGGGTAGAACTTGGCGCGGCACTCATCGTCCATGGTGGCAAAGGGCCACAGCCAGCTGCTGAACCAGGTGTCGAGCGCATCTTCATCCTGTACCCAGTTTTCCGGGTCGGCGGGCGGCTCCACTCCCACGTAAATATCACCTGCGGCGGCATCCTCCACATCCAGCTTCGTGGCTTCTTGCAGGGCGGTTGCTTTTTCCTTGCGGTACCACACGGGGATACGGTGTCCCCACCAGAGTTGGCGGCTGATGCACCAGTCTTGAATGCCCTCCAACCAGTGGGCGTATGTCTTGGCCCAGTGAGCCGGGCGGAAAACGATATCGCCGTTGGCTACAGCTTCGGCGGCTTCCTTCACGCAGGGGTACTTCAGGAACCACTGCATGCTCAGTCGAGGCTCAATAGGTACATCGGAACGCTGGGAGATGCCCACGTTGTTCTCGTAGTCTTCCACCTTTTCCAGCAGCCCCTTGGCCTCGATGATTTCAATGGACTTTTCGCGTGCCACAAAGCGATCCAGCCCGTGCAGTTCAGGGCAATCGGGGCAGTTGATGTGGCCATCGGCCGTCAGTACATCAATGATTTCCAAATGATTCTTCATGCCCACCTCAAAGTCGGTGCGGTCGTGAGCGGGGGTAATCTTGAGAGCACCTGTGCCAAAGTCAATTTCCACGTGCTCATCTGCAATGATGGGAATTTCTGTCTCCACCAAGGGGCGGATGACGGTCTTGCCGATGAGATGCGCAAAGCGCGGGTCTTTGGGGTTCACCGCCACCGCAACGTCTGCCATAATCGTTTCGGGACGTGTGGTGGAGACAAGCAGTTGCCCGCTGCCGTCGGCCAGTTTGTAGCGAATCGTGTACAGCTTGCTCTTGGCAGGTGTCATGATGACTTCTTCATCAGAGAGTGCCGTGAGCAAAACGGGATCCCAGTTAACCATGCGGCGACCGCGGTAGATGAGACCCTGCTTGAAGAGCTCGGCAAAGGCGCGAGCCACTTCGGGAGCAAAAATGTTGTCCATGGTGAAGCGCTCTCGCTCCCAGTCGCAGGAGCAGCCAAGCTTCTTGAGCTGCTTGATGATGATGCCCCCATGCTTTTCTTTCCATTCCCACACCATGTTCACAAAGTCCTCGCGGCCAACATCGTAGCGCGTGCGGGGCGGGGTTTCCTTGGCCAGTTCTTTTTCTACGCGAGCCTGGGTGGCAATGCCGGCGTGGTCGGTACCCGGCAACCAGAGAACTTCTTTCCCCTCTTGGCGTGCGCGGCGTGCCAAAATATCCTGAATAGTGTTGTTGAGTACATGCCCCATGTGCAGCACACCCGTCACGTTGGGCGGGGGAATCACAATGCTGTATGCTGGCTTTGTGGATTGGGGGTCGGCATGGAAGCAGCCCTCCTGCATCCAGCGGGTCTGCCATTTCTCTTCAACAACGGTCGGTTCGTAAGCCTTGGGCAATTCGGTCATGACGCGCGGGATATTACTTTATTCTGTTTGATTTTGCAAGCCTTTTCAACGCTGCGTCCGGGTGCCTATCATGTCAGCAAAAAAAGGTATTTTGGTACAGATGAAGACTATAGGCAGGAATTGACACCCGTATGGGGGTGTGCTATGTTATTTTGAAAGATGAGCGCCAAGACCGAGCTGAAAGAAAAGATGGGATGTTTTTTTGTGTGCAACATCTGGTTGTTGATGCATGCTTTCTTGCAGTTGCTCCTGTATGCTTTCTTGTTGTATTGTGGTTTGTGTTCGCTGCTGTTGCCGCTGACGTTTTATATCATCTGCTGTTTGGCCAGTAGTTGCCGGCAATATGTCCTCCTGAATGTGCCGATATTTCTGTTTCTCATCGGGGCGTTTTGCACTTATCCGCCTATGGGAGTGTGGTTTGCGGTGCAGTGGCTTCCTTGTTTCTTTTTTGGTTTAGACCGTCCCGGAAAACGGCATCTGGATGTGAGTCGGTGGGGAAAAATACTTCTTTATTTGCTTGCCTTGCTACCATACGCGCTGTTGTCTACCTATGTTGTCCATCTGTGGCAGGTTTTGCACCGCTGATGCGGAGAAAAAACTTGATTCCGGGGGAGGGTGTGCTATGGTGATTTTGTTCATTTGATAGCAAGAAGTCATGACAACGCTAGTAGGATTGGGATATGATATTCATCAATTTTCACCCACGCCGCGCCCGCTGTGGTTGGGGGGTGTGCAGGTGCATGAAACAAAGGGACTGAAAGGCCACAGCGATGCTGATGTGCTGTGCCACGCATTGGCCGATGCCATATTGGGAGCCATAGGGGAGCCGGATATCGGCTACTGGTTCCCCCCCAACGATGATCGTTGCGAGAATATCTGCTCGCTGCGTATTGTTGAGAAAGCGGTGGAACTGCTGCGTGCTCAAGGCGGCAGGGTGGTGAATGCTGATTGTGCTCTCATTGCGGAGGCCCCTAAGATTTTGCCTTTTGTACAGCAGATGAAGGAAACTTTGGCTCCTATTCTTGGGGTGAAACCGCGCCGCGTGGGGATTAAGGCCACCACGAATGAGAAATTGGGCGCATTGGGACGCCGCGAGGGCATGGCAGCCTTTGCTACGGTGTCTTTGCTGGTGCCGGAGGAGGAGGATTGATACCGATGAGTCCGCCCCTTGAATTGATGGCTTATGCGGCGGTGCAGCAGTTGGCAGCTGCCGGGCTGAGTGTAGCTACGGCAGAGAGTTGCACGGGGGGCTTGATTGCGGCGGCACTCACGGAGGTGCCGGGTGCATCGGCCGTGTTTCGCTATGGGTGGGTTACGTATTGCAACGAGGCTAAGGAACGCTTGTTGTATGTGCCGGAAGGTTTGATAGCCACCCACACGGTGGTTAGCGAGCAGGTAGTAGCGGCCATGGCGGAGAATGCGATGCGCCAATCCGGGGCAGATATGGCAATTGCCGTGTCCGGCAATGCGGGCCCCACGGCGGCAGAGGGTGAGCCACCCGTGGGGACGGTGTGCTTGGCATTGTGCCGCCGCGCCGCCCAGCGCCCCCTGCACACAGAAACGCTGCATCTGCCGGGATTGAATCGCCGTGCAATCCGCGAGCGGGTGGTGCAGCGAGCTTTGGAGTTGCTTTGTGAAGTAACGCGGAGCTGAATGCTCAGTTGCTTCAGGATTTGAACAAAATGAACCCCGCCGGGAGTGAATCTCGGCGGGGTTTTGAATGAACGGGTTTGTATCCTTATCTCCTGTCAGGATTTGATGGTTGCAGCCTCTTCTTCTGCTTCGAGACGGGAGTATGCGATTTCTTCATCGGGGTCCGGGCCGTGCTGGGCCTTGCTCACCTTGGAGCGGAACAATTTCATGATGAAGACAAAGGAGCAGGGAATGAAGAACACACCGACAAGGGATGCGATGGACATGCCTACCACTACCACCACGCCGATGGCATTGCGTGCCAATGCGCCGGACCCCTCTGCCGTGAGCAGCGGTACGCAGCCCAAAATGAAGGCGAAAGAGGTCATGAGAATGGGGCGCAGGCGCATGCGAGCCGCCGTGACGGCGGCATCCAGCAGACTTTGCCCACGCTCCATTTGCAGCACGGCAAACTCCACAATCAAAATGGCATTCTTAGCCGCTAGACCCACCAGCATTACCAGACCAATTTGGGCGTAGAGGTCGAGCGCCATGCCATTCATCCACAGACCGAAGAATGCACCCAACACGGCAATGGGGACGGAGAGGAAAATAGCCAGCGGAAGAGTCCATTTTTCATACAGAGCAGCCATGATGAGGAAGGCGAAAATGCCGGAGAGGGTGAAGATGGAGCCCAGGCCGAGGCCATCCTGCACTTTCTTTTCCTGGAAGCTCATATCCACGTAGGAGAAGCCGAATTTGGTCTTATCCATCGTTTCGTCGAACACTTTTTCAATGGCGGCCATAGCCTGTGCAGAGGAGTATCCCTCTGCCGGTTTGACGCTGATACGCCCGCTGTTGTAGTTGTTGTTGTGCTGTACGAACTCAGTATCGGCTATGTCTTTGATAGTGACCAGAGTACTCAGGGGTACGGATTCTCCCTTGGAATTGCTCACATAAAAGTTGGCAATTTGATCGGTATTGACACGGTTGGCTCCGGCAGCTTGCAGGTAGACCTGCCATTGCTGACCAAACTGAGTGTAGTAGTTGACGAAGCGGGAACCATTGAAGCAGGCTAAGAGGGAGTTGGCATCCGAGAAGTTGACACCCTGAGCTAAGCATTTGTCTTTGTCTATGGCGATGCTTTTTTGCGGCACGGCAGGCAGCATCATATCCGTGGCGCTTGCAATAGCGGGGTTTGCACGGAGTGCTGTTTCCAATTTTTGCATTTGCTCGTAGAGTGCGCCCACGCCTTGGCCTTCGCGATCTTCAACGACAAAGGAGATGTCGTTGCCCGTGCCTACGCCCGGGATGGCCGGCGGCGAGACAACGAAAGCGGTGCCGTCTACTCCGCACATCACCAGCTTGCCTTGAATGCGCTTGTTGATGTCTTCTGCGGTGGGGATTTTGCCGTTTTCCATGGGTTCTCGGTCAACGTAGTCTTTGAGCTTGATGAAGTAGGTCATGGCATTGGTTGTTTGCACACCCAGCACCAAGTTCATGCCAATAATGGAGACCACATGGTCTACGGCAGTGTCGGAGGTAAGAACTTTCTCCACGGGGATGGTTTCGTCCGTGAGTCGTTGCAACGAAACGCCGGGTTTCATAATGACACCGGCCAGCAGGTAGCCCTGATCTTCGCTGGGCAGGAAGCCGCCCGGTACACGCGAGGCGGTGGGTATAATCAGGAGGGTGATACCTGCCAGCAGCGGCATGGAAAACCACAGCTTGCGGCAGAGGAATCCGCACACAGCGGCAAAATACTCGGCTACCCGGTCATATACTTTGTTGAAGCCATTGTAGAAGGGGGTGAGCAGGGATTTGTGCTCTTTCTTTGGTTTGAGCATGATGGCCGAGAGCGCCGGGGATAGCGTCAGGGCGTTGAAGGCCGAAATGAGCATCGAAACGGCGATGGTGACGGCAAATTGCTGGAAGAGGGTGCCGGTGATGCCCGGCAACAGTACCGAGGGCAGGAATACGGCAGCCAGCACCAGTGCAATGGCCACCACCGGGCCGCTCACTTCTTTCATAGCTGCAAAGGTGGCTTGGCGCGGACTCATGCCGTTTTCCATGTGGGATTCCACGGCTTCTACCACCACGATGGCATCGTCCACCACCAGACCGATGGCCAGCACCATGCCCAGCAAGCAAATGGTGTTGAGGGAGAACCCCAAGATGGGGAAGAAGCAGAAGGTGGTGACCAGCGATACCGGCACTGCAATGAGCGGAATGAGGGTTGCACGCCAGCCTTGCAGGAAGAGGAATACCACGAAAGCTACGAGTACAAGCGCTTCGAACAAGGTGTGGATGATTTCGTTGATGGAGTCGCTCACTGTGGTGGTGGTGTCCAGAGCCACGAACCCGCGCATGCCTTCAGGCATCACCTTTTCTTTTTCGGCAAAGAGTGCTCGTAAGTTTGCTACTGTTTCCAGGGCATTGGCATCTGCAGCTTGGTAGATGGCCAAGCAGGTGGCGGGGTTGCTGTCTACGCGGCCGGCAAGGGAATAGCTTTGGGAACCCAGTTCGATTTTGGCAATATCTTTCAACCGTACAGATTGCGTGCCGTTTTGCAGCACGATGATGTCGCCGAATTCTTCAATGCTGCCCACGCGCCCTTTGTTGCGGATGGTGAAGGTGAATTCCTGACCGTCAGGCATGGGCTCTGCTCCCACGGAGCCACCGGGGTTGATATCGTTTTGTGAGGATACGGCGTTGTATACTTGGTTGACTGTCAGCCCTTTTTGAGCCATTTTTTCGCTATCGAGCCAGATGCGCACGGCATAGCGACCGCCGAACACCATCACATCGCCCACGCCCGGTACGCGTTTGATGGGGTCTACCAGGTTGATGTAGGCATAGCCCGTAAGGTCGATGGGACTGAAGAATCCTTCCGGGGAGTCGATGGCATAGATAACCAGAGGCAAACCGGATGATTGCTTGATGGTGACACCCATCTGAGCCACCGAGGATGGGAGCTGCGATGTGGCTTGGCTGTATCGCATGTAGGTGAGCTGCTGGCTCGTATTGGCATCGCTGCCGGGTTCAAAAATCACGTTGATGGTGCATGAACCATTGTTGGAGGAGGTGGAGTTCATGTAATCCATCCCGCTGATGCCGGAGAGCTGCAGCTCAACGGGGGTGGCTACAGAATCTGCTACCTCCTGCGCATTAGCGCCGGGATACGCTGCACTCAATTGAATGGTGACGGGGGCAATATCCGGATACTGCGAGATGGGCAGGGCAAGCATGCAAATGACACCGAGCATCGTGGTGACGATGGCGATGACGCCTGCGATGATGGGGTGCTTGATAAAGTACGGGGACATGAATGAGGAACAGATGAAGGGTTATTTGTATTGCGGAGCGGTGTCAGAGGTGGATTCTGCGGTGACGGAGTCGACCACGGTGCGCGGTGCGACATAGTGGAAGGGCTTAGGCGTCAGCTTGTTGGCGCGGGTGTTGGCTTGTTTGTTGACAGCCATAGTTTGGCTGGCCGCCATGATGGAGCCTTCTACGATGACGCGCACATCGCTGATATTGTCGTATCCCATTTGCTTGAGAGCCATTTCCATGGCCGAGCCAAATCCCTGCTTGTGAGCAAAGTAATCCAGGGCATCTTTGGCTCCCATTTGGTGGAAAAGCAGCTCCTTGGTGTTTTTGACACCTTGGTTTTGCAGGACAAGGCTTTTCCAATCTGTGGCTCCTTCGGTTTGCGGCAAATCATCCGGTAGAGATTTGCCGGCCAGCTTTTCAGCATAAGCTTTGAAATCGGCCGCATCAAACTGTTTCAGTGCAAGTTCATCCCAGCTTTTGCAACCGGATTGCTCCAGAATGAGGGCATCTAGGCTGCTGGCACCGGTTTTTGCCAGCAGAAGCGGGGTGATGGATGCCCGATCTGCATCCACAATATACATAGGCTGCGTGGTTATCTTTCCCTCTCCTTCATCCACAGGCACGATGACCATGGCGCCCTTGGTGATAGGCATGGCATCGGGGGCATTGTCTTTGCCCAGCAGGAGGAGGATATCGCGCCCTTGTGCCGTGAGCGGAGCGCGAGCCGGCACGAGGAATGCGCCCGGTATTTTGCTCATGCCGGCGCGTACCCGCACGGGCATACCGCTGCGCAAGCCTGAATCGGTGTTTTCAACCTCGCCCACCATACCGAATGTACCGGTCGTTGTGCTGACGGCGTTGTCGGTAGAGATGATGGTTCCTTTTGTTGGGTAGATGGAGCCGTCCTTGAGGAGTAATTCGAAGGTGGGGCGGTTTTCGCCTGTTACCTTGCCAGCACGGATGGCATCAATACCGGCCAAGGCACCCTTGCCGCTCACACTGAAATCCACGCGCATGGGATTCACGGAGGAGAGTGTAACAAGGGGTTCTGCATCGCTTGGGCTTACAAGCGCGCCGATGGAAGGTTTGCCAATACCGGCACGGCCATCGAAGGGGGCGGTGATGGTGGTGTAACTCAGGTTGATTTCTGCCAGATTGCAGGCAGCTTTCATCTGCTCTACCGTGGCTTGAGCCTTGAGTAGAGCTGCTTTATTGGTCTGGAGCAGGGTGGCGGCATCTGTTACGGTTTTGTCGGAAACAGCACCGGGAGTTGTGGCGATGAGTTTCTTGTATCGTTCGTAGTCGCTATGGCTCATATCCAATTTGGCCTGGGCTTGTTCCAAGGATGCCTGAGCTGAGAGAAGATTGGCCTGAGCTTCAGCCAATGCTGCACGATAAGGGGCAGGGTCGATGGTGAAGAGTACGTCTCCCTTTTTCACCAGCGTGCCATTGCGGAAATTTTGTGTCAGAATGAAGCCGCTGACTTTGGGGCGGATATCTGTTTCCTCTTTGCCTCGCAGTGTGCCGAACCACTCATTCTGAATAGATACATCCTGCTTGATGAGGGGAATGACCTCTACGGGGAAGGGGGGCAAGGTGGCAGCTACATTGGCTGCCGGTTTTTTACCATGTTTGGCTTGCTCCAAGGCAGCTTTTTCTGCCGTAGACAGGGTGCGGCGGAAGGTGAAAGGCTCTTGTTTGATGGTACCACGCGGGGTGGGGTCATTTTTTGACAAGCGGCTGTTGGCTGAGGAGATGTTCATGGCTTTCACCCCATTTTCGTTGTCGGCTACGACGGGGACTTGCGAGGCATCCTCGTAGCCAAATTCACGAAAATAGTCCTCCAGCGGGCGTGAATATGCTTTGATGGCGACCAGTTTCTGGGTGGAGGTGTAGCCATCTTCCTCGGTGATGGTGACATCATAGCTTCCATCCGGCACAATGGGGACGGTGTGAGGAACGTTGTTTTTATCCACCACGATGATGAAATTGTTGCGCAAGACGGTACGGATGGCCACTTGGGGCACGAGTATAGCCTCTTTGGTACCCAGCGGGATGCGCACGCGCACAGGCATGCCGCCACGCAGGAGCATGTCGGGGTTTTCTATTTCGCCTTCCACATTGATCAACCCGGTGCTGTCAATCTTGCTTTCCATGGAAAGCAGGGTTCCTTTATAGGGATGCACGCTTTCGTCTTCCAAGATGAGGTCAAAGTTGGGGGAGGTAAGCGCGGGATTTTTTTTGGCTGACTCGACTTTGCCAAACTTGCGGAAGGATTTGACGAGAGTATCACTGTTCAGCGAGAAGTCTACGCGAATGGGGTCGATAGCGGTGATGTTGGCGAGCTTTGTTTTTTCGCCGACCAGATCCCCTAGGGAAGCGATAGCTGTGCTAACGACACCATCGAAGGGAGCTCGCACCACGGTGTAGTCTAAGTTAATTTGAGCTTTCTCAACGGATGCTTTGTTTTGCTGCACACTTGCTTCACTAGCCTTGACGTTGGCCTCAGCAGCGCGAAGTTGGTGGCGGGCATCGCTGAGTTGTTTTTCCGATACTGCACTTGTCTTGACAAGTTGTTCGTAGCGAGAGACATCCAGCTTCCATTGTTCGCGGGATGCCTGAGCAGAGGCGAGGGAGGCTTCAGCTGCCTGCAGGTTGGCTTTGGCTTGTGCCAGTTCTGCTTCAAACAGTTCCGGATCAATCTTGAAAAGCACGTCACCTTTCTTTACAAATTGCCCATCTTTGTATTCTTGTGAGATGAGGAAACCGGAAACGCGAGGATGAATGTCGGTGTCATTCTTGCCTCGCAGATAGCCAAACCAGTCTCCTGTGTCGGTGACTGTTTGTTTTTTGATGGTAAAGACTTTGATGCCTATGTTTTCAGACTGTGTTGAGATGTCTTCTTCATTGTGACATGCCGGCAGCATGATTCCAATGGTGCATCCGCAGAGCGCAAGGGCAATGAGTGAGTTTCTTGACATGTTGATAGGTGGATGAAAGGTGATAAATCAGCTGCAACTACGCATGATAATGAGAAAAATGATGATGCAGGTGATGATGGTACCTGCGCCGATGCCGCTTTCCTTTTGGGGTTGGGTTGGGGTAGTGGGTGGCGTAACCTCCGAGTCCCATTCAGTTGCCGGAGAATATGGCTGCTGCGCCTTTTTTCTTTGTGGCCTGTTCTTGGGGAGGCGGGGGCCGTTGGTGATGGTGCTCGCAGGAGGAGATTGAGGGGGAAGCTGCGAGACGGGAGGAATTGCCGCTTGTTGGAAAGTTTGCTGCAATTGGGGCAAGGAAGAGAGTGAATGCTGGTGGGCAGCAAAATCGCGGGCTCTTGCTTCTTGCTCTGCTACCATGGCATGCAGCTTGCGCACTAAGTCTTCAGACATGGCGTCAAGCGCTTTTCGTTGCGGCTCCGTAGAGACGCGTTCGTCTTGGTATTCGTTGCAATCCTCCGGGGTGAGCATGGGGTGTTACTCCAGTATGAACTCTCTTTGAATGACGGGAGCCGTTTCTTGTTTTGCTGGGGGAGTGGGTGGTGTCGTTTGTTGCTGGGCTGTGCGGATGGCGTTGAGCACGGCAGATACCATTTTTTGCTTGTCTCCGTGGGCATTCCACGTCAGATAAAGGAAATCTGCCGGGTGAATGTTGCCGTGTTCGCGCAGGAACTTGCGATCCTTTTCATCATAGTACATGATTTCCGGGTCCAGCGTGCCGAACAATTTGGCTGTCGCCTTGCTGATAATACGGGGAAGGTAGGGTATCTCCTGGAAATCCTCGGTTTCTGCCGGTAAATCAATGGCACGCACAGGACGAGCATTGCCGGAGATGCCGCGCAGTTGGGTCAGGAAGAAGGAGCGGCGTGCTGCGGCTATCAGCAAAATGGTGGAGGGGCTGGGGTCTCCTTTCAGCGCGTATTCCTGCACGTATGCGTGCATTTCGGCAGGTTGATAGCCCATGTCTGCCAAAATCTTCACTTCCTCCGGCAGGAAAAAGCGGTCGATGCTTGTTTGCGGGCGCTCGTGATAGCGCTCTACCGCATTCCTGAAGAGGTTCATGAAGCTGTCATTCCATTCCATGCGGGGAGTATATAGAGCGACCTCCGGGAATGCAAGCGGAAAGTATGTATCTGACGTGTTATTTGTGACTGCAATGCGCTAGAGCAAGCATAAAAAAGAAGGCTAGCTGAAGCTAGCCTTGCGAGAGTGATTTATCCGAGTTTTTCTTGCCAGAACGCAATGCGATGCGCTGTGTTGTCCGGATTGGGGGCACCGGGGTTGGTGCGTAACCGGAAAGCGCGGTCGAGGTTGAAGACGCTGTGTACATCCTCGGCGTATTCGGGGGAAATAGCGCGGAATTGTTCCAGCGTCAGCTCATTGAGAGGAGTGTTGCTGCCCACGGCAACGGCAACGGCTTTTCCTACCAGCTCGTGCGCGTGGCGGAATGGGACGCCCCGGCGTACCAAGTAGTCGGCCAAGTCTGTGGCCAGCAGAAGCGGGTCTGCCACGGCTGCGGCACAGCGTTCCGGGTTGATGCGCATGGCTGCCACCATTTCCGTATTGACTCGCAGAGCCAGACTGATGGTTTCAAAAGAGTCGAAGAGTGGTTCTTTGTCTTCCTGCAGGTCGCGATTGTAGGTGAGGGGGAGCCCCTTGACTGCCACCATCACGCTTACCAAGTTGCCATACAAGCGCCCACTCTTACCGCGTGTTAATTCGCAGACGTCCGGGTTTTTCTTTTGAGGCATGAGACTGGAACCGGTAGTGTGGGCATCCGACAGGGTGCAGAAGCCGAATTCTGCGCTGCTCCAGAGTACCAAGTCTTCGCTCATGCGGCTCAGGTGAGTGCCGATGAGGGAGAGGCAGAAGAGGGTTTCCATGATGTAGTCGCGGTCGGCGATAGCATCCATGGAGTTTTCTGTCACCCCGGCAAAGCCCAGCTCCTCTGCAATACCGATGCGGTCTAAATTGATGGTGGAACCGGCAATGGCGCCAGAACCAAGGGGGGATACATTGACGCGTCGGCGGCAGTCGGCCAAGCGTTCGTAGTCTCGCCCCAGCATTTCTACGTAGGCCAACAAGTGGTGACCGATGGTGACCGGTTGGGCACGCTGCAGGTGGGTGTAGCCCGGAATGCGGATGTCGGCGTATTCTTTGGCCTTGAGCACGAGGGCGCGCTGCATGTCTTGCAGCAGTTGCATCGTGGAGTCAATCTCCGCGCGGCAGTACAGGCGGGTGTCGGTGGCTACTTGGTCATTGCGGGAGCGTGCAGTGTGTAGCTTGGCACCGGGGGCACCGATGCGGCGGGTCAGCTCGCTTTCGATGTTCATGTGCACGTCTTCCAGCTTGATGCTCCATTGGAACTTGCCTGCTTCAATATCAGCCAAAATACCTTTTAGCCCGCTCTCAATAGCACCAAATTCCTCTTGCGTGAGCATGCCGGCTTTGAGCTGAGCCCGCGCATGTGCGATGGAGCCGGCTATATCATGCCGATATAGCTTCCAGTCGTAGGAGATGGATTCGCCGTATTGTAAAACAAGATCTGCCGTTGCTTGAGAAAATCTACCGGTCCACATAACGCCGCATAGCTTACAACAAAATTATGCTCAGTGCAAGCCGAACGTGAGTTCATTTGGGGCGGTAATGCCCGGTGAGGGGGTAGAGAAAAAGCGCATCTTCCTCCTCTGTGCCGGCACCGATGTTGTGAATGATGAGCGGGGTGCCGTTTTGCGTGCAGCGGTCGCTCACAATCATGATGTGCGGCAAATGGCCACCCACGATACAAGTCACCAAATCCCCCGGTCTGTAATCTGCCGCGTTGTGGGTGAGTGGCACTTCCCACCCCCGCCGCTTGAAGTAGGTGCGCAGGTTGGGGACGCGGCGGTGATCTATGTTTTTATCCGGGCGTTTGAGTCCCCAGATGCGTGGGTAGGCGGCAAATGCTTTTTTCATATCCTCGTGCACGGCTTTTTGCAAATCCAACCCGATGCCGCGGAAGGCACGGATGATGACATCCGTGCACACTCCGCGCTCCGGCGCTACATCTCCTCCGGGGTAGGGGAGCACCACGTAGGTCGGGTCGTATTCCACGGTTACGCCGATTTGTTGGCGCGCCAACTGCGCCAGCCTGGCATCCGCCGCTGCGCTCAAGACGCACACGAGCCAGGCAAATGCCCCAAAAATCAGAGTCCGTGAAATACGCATGGTGCTTTATTATTTAGGCAGGTTGTATGCTTTGGCGAGCCAGTCGTACGTGAGCTTTGCCAGCTTGGCAGCACCCTTGGGGGTGGGGTGCAAGCCATCCACTTTATACATTTCAGGATCTTTCGCCATTTCTGTATAAGCGTCCATGGTTTCGCACTCATACTTACGAGCTAATTTGGCGATGATGCGTTCCATGGTGGGGCGATTGGTTGCAGTGCCGTTATCTCGCGTTTGGAACGAATACCCCTTGAATACGTTGCCCGGGTAGGCTTTTTTGCCGGGGGTACCTCGGAAATCCGGCCCCAGTTTGGTCCAGAGTACCACGGTGGCGTTGTGTGCTCCGCGGAATGCTTGAATCAGGGTGGCGTAATCGCGTTCGCTGGCATCGGGTTTCCACCAGCCGTCACTTGTGTCGTTGATGCCCAAATTGCTGATGTAGACATCTGCCTTGAATGCCAAAGCAGCGGTGAATTCCTTTTGCTCTCCGTACCAGCGTCCGGGTTGGCATTTGCCTGCTGTTTTGCCGGAGTTGCCGAATCGACCCACGCAGAATTGCTCGCCGAGGAGGCGGGCTAGGTTTTCCGGGTAGCGTTGTTGTTCGTCGCGGATACCATAGCCATGGGTGATGCTATCGCCCACGCAGGCAATGTACACCTTGCCCACGGCCGGGTATTTGCCCAGTGGCACGGCTTTGAATGTGATGTTTCCCTCGTACGATTGCAGCGGGCCGGTGGCTCCGGCTGCCAGATGGGCAGGGTCTCCGCTATAGCGCCATACAAGGTTCTTTTTCTGCACTTTGACGGGGGCGTAGCTTTCATAGGATAGGGTGATACGATTGCCATCGGCGGTAGCCGCAGCCGATGAGAAGCGACCATAGCGCTTATCTGCCACTTCAAATCCGGTTATGTCTCCGGCGTTGACTGCTTCGTCAAAGGTGATGGTGATTTGCTTGTCTGCAATGGTGGTATCTACCACGCTGAGTGCCATCAGCGGTGTGCAAAATACACCCGCCATCATTATTCCGGTAAAAAGAGTTTTCAACATGTTTCTCTATCTACCATATTTTCGCGCGGATGAAAAGCAAATATGAGCGTAAGAACTAGAGTTGCTCCGTGCGGGGAGGCTTTGCTCGATCTGCGTGGGTACCGGTTTTTCCTTCGGCTCGTTCTTGGGCTCGCTGCTTCCAGAGCGGGATGGAGGATTTGCGGGCGCGTGCTTTTTTCTTGCGTGCTAGTTTTTCCCGGTGCCTGGCACGCTCTGCGGCCAGTTTTTCTTCTTTTTCGCGAGCCATACGAGCTTCCTCGATACGTTTTTGGATGCGAGAGGAATGCTCGTTCCCGGCCGGGGTAATCGTCCAAGGCCCCACACCGCCGGATTCGGTGATGGGTAAGCAGAGCATGTCGGGGTCGATGAATCGAATGTGGCGGTAGAGTAAATCTTTGATGGTGGCAAGCAAGCTTTTGGGTGGGAAAAGTCCGGTGCGTCCCAATTCAATAGTGAAAGCTACGCGTATGCGTTTGGCTTGCAGGCTCATACGGGCGATATCCCGCAGGCTGATGCCCTCTGCCGGCTCCTCTTCCGGGGCGCAGAGAGCCGCTGTACGCAGCAGAAAGAGGCAATCGCGTACTTTGCGACACAGCTTTTCCACAAGCTCACGTACCTTGGGCCTCGCGTTGAAACGGTAGTCCTTGACTTCTATTAGCCAAAGTTCTTTTTTGCCGGGATGGTAGAGCACAAAATCCATCTCTTTGCAGCCATTGCAAAAGTTTTGTGCTTCGCGGGAATAGAATGGAGAGCATTCAAAGCGGCACACGTAGTAGCCTGCTTCGAAGTTGAAGCGGTGCAGCCCTTCCACACAACTGGTACCTGCTTGGAACACGTGTGAAATCAGTCGAGGGGTTGAGGACTCATATTCAGGTAGCGGTCGGCTTGCTCCATCTCTGCTTCCAGACTATCAATATGGTCTATTTCTTCCAGTGTATTGCCCACCGATGTTCGCACACCGGCTTGGCTGTTGCCGGGAGGCTGCATGCCGAAGAAACGCCGTGAAATGGATTTATTGCGGCGCTCTGCCAGCTGGATGATGAGTTCGCGCAGCAGGAAAAGACTGTGTGTGGTGAGCATAATTTGTACCCCCGCGCGGCTCAGTCCCATCATCATGTTCACAAGCAAGGGCAGGTGGGTGGTGTTCAGATTCATTTCGGGTTCATCCCAGAAAAGGGAGGTGCCCGGGCGTATGGTGCCATTGCCGATGAGTAGCCCCATGGTGCCAATGCGCTTGAATCCTTCTGCTACCAAGTTGAGCTCCAATGGTTCTTGATTGGGGCGTTTCAGGTAAAAACGCCCGTTGAGTCGCAGCAGGTGGCCATTGAGCAGTTTTTCCACTTGGTTGATGACGTGTCGGAGCCCTTCGCTGATGGTGACTTGCCCCGGCTCATCTTCCAAGGCTCGGCACAGTTCCCAGCTGGCGGAATCCAACAGTTCCGGGTAGCGTTTGCCAGCCTGCATGTAGCAGGGGTATATGGAAAGCACCTCTCGCGGCGAGATAAAGACGGCGTTTTCCCGCAGGAAACGCGTTGGCATGTTATTGATGCTCAGACCATTCTCCTCTTGCCCTGCGCAGAATGAGAATGCCAGCTCTGCTGTGCCTAGTGGGGCTTTCTCGCCCTGCATGGACACATGCACAGCAGCCTTCCCATTACCACGATTGCGAGCGGTCAGCCCGGTGAGGTCTCGTGTGCCGAATACTCGCAATAAATCCCGCCGCAAACGCTTTTCTTCTGCCCACACTTCCGGCAATTCTCGGCGCGTGCCTCCGCTGCTCCATTTGCTCAGTGCGTAGCACAGCTTCATGAGATGGCTCTTTCCGGAGTCGTTGCCACCCACGATGATGTTGATTCCGGGTACAAAAGAGAAGGATTCCTTCTTGGGGAATACCGTAAATCCTTCTACGACCAACTTGCTTATCATGTCTTTCTTTCTAGCATATTTTACGCGCGTGCGCAAGAATCAATTATTCCTTATCGTGACTTGAAGTTGGTTTGACGTCGCTGAATTGCAAGACCAAATGCGACAATAGGAGTTTTTTCTTCTGATTAAGCGGCAAATTTGATAAAATGAAGGTTTTCGAGGCGTGCCTTTGTGCGTGCAGATTGTCCGTTGAAGATACGACGTGGATAACGGTTCAT
>JAFSEZ010000012.1 GCA_017435505.1 Akkermansia sp. | reverse complement strand
GCCAAGGCCCCTGCCTATAGGTATGCCGCCCGTTGCACGGGCTCAAAGATAGCGCGCATGGCGCGGGGAAGAAGGAGGCTGTTCGCCTCAGGGAACAGTGCACCTGCGGTGCACGGGAACAGATGGCTTACGCCATCGGGAACTTTGCTTCGCAGGTAACTTCGCTCGCTTTGCAAGCGGGTAGAAATTTCCCCGCGGCGGGAGCCGCGGCAAGATGAGAGCCCCGCCGGATGGCGGGGCGGCATAAAGCGGGGCATTTGTACGGTGCGGGACATTATGCCACCCTGCGCTCCGCGCACCGCTGGCGCAGGATGTGTTAGGGGTAAGAACTCGTTTCACTCGTCATGAAGAATGCCCGAAAATTGAAAAAAATCAAATTTCGTGCAACTATGAATAAAAGTTGGTGTTAGAAAGAGTGCGTCTTATGAAGAATATTACCCGTTACACATACGAGAAGACTTCCTTTCAAGGCTGGCGCCTGTGTCTGAGCCGCAAGAAGTGTCTGTTCGTCAAATACTTTGCTGACCGCATCTTTGGCTCGGAGGAGGCCTCCCTGGCCGAAGCTCAGAAAGTGCGGCAGAGTATTTTGGATGCTTTGGCTGCATTGCCCTCATGGGATGAGAAGGATATCAAGAAGGTATATGATAGCTACCGTTGAGTGGAATCATCCTTCTTGTTGTGATTTCTCCATAAAATCCTCCAGTGGCTGCATGGGCGAGCCACCGGTTTGCCATTGTTGCCGTGCAGAGCAGAGGCGTTGTACTTCTGCTTCCGAGAAGAAGAAGCTGGTACGCAATCCGCAGCGTGTGTTCACGCGGCGTTTGAGTGGGTGCAGCAACCCACGCTCGCAGTAGCGCTGCAATGAGGTGCGTGTCACCCCCAGCTTCTCTGCCGCATCTCCCATGCTGATGTACCCTTGCTCCGCCTCGGCGGCGATGGGTAATCGGCTTGCAGCCAGTTTCTCCACTTGGGTGCGGCTCCAGTATTTTTGCAGGGGACCGGCTGCCGTGCGCACTACGTGGAAGCGCACTTTGTGTTTGAGCAAGCCTATGCGCGCTGCCGATGCGGTGCAGTGCAGGATGGCTCCTGCCTCTGCCGAGCTGATACCCCATGACGGTTTTTCCCGGTAGGGTTCACCCGTCTGTGGATTGTACCCCGGTTTGACCTTGAGCACACTTTCCGGGTAGATGACTCCCGGTATGTTGAAAAAGCGCGATCCGTTGATTCCTTTCAGATTACGCTTGATAACCCGGGGCGATTGCAAATAGGCTTTGCTTTTGTTTTCTGTATTCATTTTTTCTCGTTTTGTTTGTTGTTTGTGCGGCTTTGAAAGCCACGTAAACCATTAGCAAACAACGAGAAAGGGGGCAATAGATGCTTGTTTTGATGAAATACCCAAAAAGAGCGGAAAATAGTTAATAATTATTAAATTGTTGTTATTATTAAACATTTGTTATCAATAAGTTATGAAGATAATGTATATGTCATCATTAAAAGGGAAGAAGAGTTTTGCACCAAGTAAGCTTGGCACTTGCCAAAGGGGCGAGGATGAGATACAATGCGGTGCATGAAGCAGCAGATAATCATCCCGCTTGAGGAATTCCCCGAAGACGGAATAACGCTGAGCGGGGAGCTGGACGGCAGTATCTTTGGCATAGACTGTGATGATGTGCGCAGCACCGGGCCGGTGGAGTACAACCTGGAAGCACAGCTATACGACACGGAACTGGTGGTGCGGGGTGAGGTGGCAGCCCCCTTCCGCCTGCGTTGCATGCGCTGCCTTGGGGAGTTTGATTATACCGTGGCGATAGATGATGTTTCCTACGCCATTGACGTGAAAGGTAAACTTGCTGCCAATATCACGGAAGATGTGCGGGAGGACATCTTGCTGGAGCTTCCGGGCTACCCCAAATGCGAGCTAATTGACCAAGAATGTGAAATAAATGACAAATTTGGTGATTTTAGGCTGGACAAAGACCCCCAATCGGGTGTAAACTTTGCCACCCCGAGTGGCAATAGCGTCTGGGACGCCCTGGATCAATATCCCGGAAGGTAAGAATCCGGGGGCCCACTCAAGACCACATCCGCAACATTTAACCTGATACAGAATTATGGCAGCTCCTAAACGCAGAACCTCCAAGATGAAGCAGCGCTCCCGCCTGGCCGCTAAGGCCTGGAAGGCTCCCCTCCTCGGCAAGTGCCCGAAGTGCGGTGCTGCAGTTCCCGGTCACACAGCATGCCCTGCATGCGGTACCTACAAGACCCAGAGTGGTGCTGAGGTTGTGGTGAAGCTTGTGGACTAAGTTTCACGCTTTGACCGCGACAAAGTTATCTAACAACGATTTCAGCCGCCTTGCTGTGAATGGCAAGGCGGTTTTTGTGTTGACAAGATAGCAAATTATGCTAGAGTATACGCGAGTATAACCCCTTATACAGAGCTTCAGACCATGAAATTGGCATTGGATGCAATGGGCGGTGACAATGCACCGCAAATCAATATAGACGGAGCCAAGCTGGCTCTGGCAGAGATATCAACCCTTGAAAAGCTCTACCTGGTAGGGCGAGAAGATGAGCTCCGGGCAGCGTGCAAGGAAGCAGGGATTCTGGATGATGCCCGAGTGGAGATTGTGCATGCCCCCGAAGTGGTGGAAATGGAAGATAGTGGATTAGACGCCTTGCGAAAGAAACGCAACTCCTCCATGAGTGTGGCGGTAGACTTGGTGAAGAACGGCACTTGTGATGCAGTGCTTTCTGCCGGCAACACAGGGGCTGCCGTGGCAGCCAGTACCATCAAACTACGCTTGCTTCCGGGTGTGGAGCGCGCGGGAATTGTATCACCCTTGCCCAGCGTGCACGGCTATGTGCTGGTGAGTGATACAGGAGCCAACCCCGATGCCAAGCCCCGCCATTTGGTGGCGTACGCAGTCATGTCGGCGCTGATGGCTCGCTACATTTACGACCGCCCCAACCCCAATGTGGGTGTGATGAGCAATGGCACAGAGGATTGCAAGGGAAGCGAATTCTCTAAGGAAGTGTACCGCATTTTGCGTAGTTTGGCAGATGCCGAGGTGTTGCCGTTCAACTTCATGGGCAACTGCGAGGGGCACGACCTCTTTGAGACGGAATTAGACGTAGCCGTGACAGATGGTTTCACCGGCAACGTGTTGCTCAAGTCTGTAGAAGCCACGGCCAAAGCCTTTGCGCACTGGCTCAAGGCGGGCATTAAAGCCAGCCCCATGGCAATGCTGGGTGCTATGGGCATGCGCGGAGTCTTCAAGAAGATCGGCAAGCAAATGAGCGCAGATACCATAGGCGGCTGCCCGCTGATGGGGGTGCGCGGCGTTTCCATCATTGCCCACGGCTCAGCCAATGGCACGGCTATTCTCAACGCGATACGCATGGCAGACGGCATGTGCCGCAACAATGTGAACGACCGCATTGTGGCTGCCATGGAGCGCATCAACGAAGAGATGAAGAAGATAGCCCCCGCAGCAGAATAAGCCTGCATCAAAAGAGCCCCTTTGCCGCACGCCGATGGTTGAATGCTGTCGGCGTGCTTCTTGTCACTCTGCAATGACGCTGCCGGGGAGGGTGGCGGAGTCCGGGGGTAAGCAGCGGCCGGGCAGGATGGTGGTGTTGCAGCCGATGCGGCAACCTGAGCCGATGTGGGCTCCCAGCTTATTGCGGCCCGTGTGGCAGAGTTCGCCCTGCCACGGCATGCGAATTTCGCCGGCATCGTGCCGGAAGTTGGAAAAAATGCAGCCACCGCCCACGTTGATATCGTCTTCCAAGACGGAATCCCCGATGTAGGAGAGGTGAGAAACGGCCACTCTGTTTCCCAGAATGGAGCTTTTCACCTCTACAGCGTGGCCGATGATGCAGTTATCTCCTATAGAGCATGTGCCGCGCAAATACGCATTGGGACCAATGCTGCAATGTCTCCCTATGCGCACAAAACCCTCGATGACGGTGCCGGCTTTGATGACAGACCCTTCTCCCAGCTCCAATACGCCCTCTACGACCGCTGTAGGGTGAATACTGCCGTGGCAGCAAGCTTGCAGGTGCTGCAGGGCATGTGCCTCAGCCTCCAGGCGCTCCCATGGGGGCAGATTCTTCACGGAAGCTTGGGAAAGAGAGTTTGAAGGTGTGGGCGCAGAACAGCATAGAGCAAAGAGCTGTCCTCATCCGTCAGTTCCAAATCATCCATCAGCACTTGTGTGCCCTCCACCTTGCCGCCCAAGCATTGGCCATTGCTGGCATAGAGGTAGAAAATGTTGTCGGCATGCTGCTGGTTGCCTTCACCTTCGCGGTAGTATTTTTCATGCACCTGCTTGATTTGAGAACGGTGCAGGATGGTGCGCACCTGGCTCATTTCGCCATCTGAAAGCGGCTTGATTTCATCCAAATCCAGCAGCCAGCCCGGTATGCAGGGGGTGACCGCCATGGTACGTGCGTGGATGGCTTCGTGCACCACATCGCTGCTGACCGAACCGTAGGGGTAGGCACAGGTGATGAGGCTGATGGCAAACAGCAACACGGGTAAAAGGGATAAGCAGAACTTCTTCATACGCGCAGGAGCTACTACTGTCGCTTATTCTACCCCAAATGCAGCACTATGCAAGCTAAAATCACCAAATGATTTTTCTTGGTGGCAAATTGCCCTTGCACCAACCTGCGGAATTTGGTAAACAAAAGGCGAGCATAAGCCACGATTGATACGCCATGCAGATTGCCAGCTTACACGATTCACCGGAAATTTTTTATTCCCTGCAAGGGGAGGGGGTGCGCATGGGAACTCCCGCAGTATTTCTGCGCTTGGCCGGTTGCAACTTGCATTGCAGCTGGTGTGATACGAAATACTCTTGGAAAAAGGGGGTGGAGGTATCCGTGGCAGATGTGGCAGCACGCATCGGCTCGTATGATTGCAAAGGACTTGTCGTGACCGGTGGAGAGCCGCTGATGCAGCAGGAGGAATTGGCGGCATTGCTGGAGCTTTTGCCGCCGGATATGTTTGTGGAGGTGGAAACGAACGGCACGCTCATTCCCTCTGCAGATTTGTTGGCGAGGGTAGGGCAGTGGAATGTCTCCCCCAAGTTGTATCACTCCGGCAATGTTGCTGAAACGGCGCTGCAAGCAGATGCGCTGGCGGCGTTTGCGGCGTTGCCCCATGCTTGGTTCAAGTTTGTGGTGCAAGGGGAGGCCGATTGGCGTGCCATAGAAGCCCTGCAGCTGCCCCGTGAACGCACGATACTGATGCCGCTGGCAGCCAATCGCGAAGCCTTGGCCCAGGCGCGTCCGGCCGTGGCGGAGATGTGTTTGCGCCACCGCGTGCGCTTGGGCGAGCGCTTGCACCTTGTGCTCTGGGATACCAAAAAAGGAGTGTAATTGAACCCACATCATCACACATATATGAAATACCGAGTTCTCTTTGTTTGTTTGGGCAATATCTGCCGCAGCCCTGCGGCGGAAATTGTGTTTCATGCTGCTGTGGAGCGCGCCGGACTCCAAGATAGGGTGATGGCAGATTCCTGTGGCACGGCCTCGTACCACACGGGCGAAAAACCGGATCGCCGCATGCTCGCAGCTTTGGAGCGCGCCGGCTATGCTTGGGGTGGTCACCGCGCCCGCACCTTCTCTCGGCGCGATTTTGAACAGTTCGACCTCATCATCCCCCAAGATGAGGCCAACCGCCGCGATATCTTAGCGCTGGCTTCCCGGCCGGAACAGAAAGCCAAGGTGCACCCCATGAGCGATTGGTTTGCCGCAGGTGAAACCGAGCGCGAAGTGCCTGATCCATACTACGGGGGGCCTGCCGGGTTCGATGCCGTGGTGCAGCTGCTGGAGCGTGCCATGGAATCCCTCGTGCAGGAAATGAAGCAGCAGGTGCAAGACTAAGCACGCGCTGAGCCGAGGGAGTATGACGCACCCGCTTGGTGCGGAAACGCGCTCTTGCGCTCGCGGGCGCGAGAATCCTCTTGAATTACAAGCGCTTTTCGGATAAAATACCCTTGGTATGATAGGCAAAGGACGCATCAGCCCGTTGCGGTGGGTATTCTTCATCCTCTTGGGGGTGGGGCTGGTGGTGTTGTGCTGCTATTTGGCGGCCGGGCGTGGAGCTGCGGCCGCAGCGCGCGTGGAGGGGGAATCCATTTATGAGGCAGATGCGCCCAAGGCCGGCATGCCGGAGCCTTTTATCGGTGGGCTTATTTTGTTGACACCGGAGCAAATGGCACGCGTGCCGCTGGCAGATGGATTTGAATGGCCATGTGGTACTCAGGAGGGCGGGATGGTGTATGATGCACAGCCCTACGGAGCAGAAAATGCGAAGCGTGGCGGTAAGCACAGCGGCTGTGATTTGAATGGCATTGGCGGCGAGAATACGGATTTGGGCGAACCGGTGTACGCTGCTGCCCGCGGCATGGTCGTATACAGCGGCAAGCCATCGGAAGAGTGGGGAAATGTGGTGGTGCTGGCGCATCGCCTGCCTGGGGAAGACAGTATCATCCAAACCTTGTATGCTCACTTGGATACCCGTGATGTGAGCTTGGGCACCATGGTGCACCGCGGGCGCCGCATCGGCAGCATCGGTACTGCCGGCGGGCGCTATATGGCGCATTTGCATTTTGAAGTCATCCAATCCCGCTGCACGGAGGCCGGTATGCCGGGCTACCACCCTGCCGGCGGCATGAACCGCCTGAACCCGGCAGATGTCATTGCGCGTTTCCCGGCACCGAAGCACCCGGATGCCTATGATGCGGTGCGCAGTCTGCGCATCCGCGAAGCATATCTTTCCCGCTCTCAAACTGCCCAGCCCGCCACAACTCCGGTGCCGGAGGGCACTATACCTGTTAACCCATCTCAATTCATCACACCATGAAACGTAGTATTGTTTTGTTCCTGTTGGCCTTTTTGATGACCATCGGCGCTGCTGCCGCTGTGTACTTCCTGCTGCAAAAGGGCGGCATCATCAAAATGCCGAGCATCTTCAACCGAAAACCTGCCATAGAAGAACCGGCAGAGCCTACCCCGACCCCGGCGCCCACACCGGCCCCGGCTCCTGCGCCCACTCCCGCACCCGCACCTGAGCCGGCACCCGCACCTGAGCCGGCCCCGGCCCCTGCGCCTGCTCCGGAGCCTGCGCCGACTCCGCGTCCTGCGCCTGCATTGCGGCCGTTACCGCAATCCGGCGAGAAGCCCCGGAGCGTGGAGCATTCCATGGCCTTGCAGGTGACAGAGGCTCTCAAGGGAGACAACGCCGCCGCAGTAGTAGATGAAATGGTGAAGCGCGGGCGCATGAGCCAGGACGCGGCAGATGCCCTCAAGGCATGGGCTGCGGCGCATAAAGCCACTTCTGTAGAAGAAGTGGGTACCGCCCGGCGCCCGGATGGGGCTAAGGTGACTCGCTACCGCATCAAATCTGCAGATGGTGGTGAAGATATGCTGGTGGATGTGGTGACGGCTCGCAACGGCGAAGTGACGATTGATGCTGCTAAGGCAACCCCGGCTGATAAAACCCATGTAGGCATCAATACGGATGCTTTGACGGTGGCAGAAGGGTTCATGGAGGCTGTGCGCCGTGGAGATATGACCACGGCACGTTCGCTGGTGACAGGTACGGAAGTATCCGATGCAACGGTGGCCGGCCTTTGCATGGTGTTTGAAGAAGGCGCATTCTCTCTGCGCACAGATGCACCCATCCGCAGCACATTTGAGAATGCGGATCACGCCGGTTTCTTAGTGTACATCGTGTCCAAGGATAGCCCGCGTCCCGGTAATGTCGGCCTGGAGATGACCCGCACCGAACCCGGTTGGCGCGTGAGCGCCGTGGCTTTGGATGCCCTGCTGAGCAGCTATGAGGCCAGCGCCAGTGCGGAAGGCGGCCGCTACTTCCCCATTGTCAAGAATCCTCGCGGTGGGGATTCCTTGGCTCTCTTCTTCGGCTTCAACGAGGCAGAGCTTACTCCGCGCTCTCTGCGCCAGTTGCAGATTGTGGCAGAGTTGCTCAAACAGAGCCCCGGCAAGAAGCTCAACATCTCCGGCCATACGGATGATGTGGGTTCCGATGCATATAACCAGAAGCTTTCTGAGCGCCGTGCAGATGCTGTTAAGACGGCTCTCGTCTCCTTCGGCGTGCAGGCAGAGCAGATTACAACGCATGGCTTGGGTAAGAGCCAGCCACGCCGTCACTACCGCCCCGAGGATTCTGTGCAGCAGATTGATTATGTGCGCGGAGAAAACCGCCGTGCAGAAATCTATCTGGACTTTGAGTCCTGATGCACCCGCTCTCCGCAGTAGTGCAGCAGCCGGATTTTGCAGCAGAGCTCAACCCGGAGCAATATGCGGCTGTGATGACGAATGCCCGCCATGCATTGGTCGTGGCGGGCGCAGGTAGCGGCAAGACGCGCACGCTCACCTTTCGCGTGGCGCGTCTGCTGGCAGATGGTGTGCCGAGCTGGCGCATATTGCTGCTCACCTTCACCAACAAGGCAGCCCGCGAGATGCTGGCGCGTGTGGGGGAACTCACCGGCGTGGATTCTGCGCAGCTGTGGGGTGGCACGTTTCACTCCGTAGCGAACCGCATCTTGCGCCGCCATGCCGGCAGGCTGGGCTACCAACAGGGTTTTACCATTCTGGATTCGGATGACCAGAAGGCACTTTTTCGCTCGTTGGTGAAGCAGTTTGCCGGCAAAACAAGCAAGAAAGACCGCTTCCCGAAACCGGAGATGCTGCTCTCGCTGCATAGCTTGGCACACAACACAGGCCGCAGCTGGCAGCGCACCCTGGATGAGGAATATGCACACTTGGAGCAACACGCTGATACCATAGCCCAAATCTTTGAGGCTTATGCCCGGCGCAAGGAAGAATCCAACTCTATGGATTTTGATGATCTCCTGCTCAACCTCGTGCGCCTTTTGCGCGAGAATGCCGATTTGCGGCAGGAATTGCAGCAACGTTTCCTGCATGTGCTGGTGGATGAGTATCAGGACACCAACGTGCTGCAAGAAGAACTCATCTCGCTTCTGGCTGCGGGGGAGCGGACAAGCCTGATGGTAGTGGGGGATGATGCCCAGAGTATCTACTCATGGCGCGGAGCTAATGTCGATCACATCTTCAATTTCTGCAAGACCTACCCCGATGCGGAAATGCACAAGATAGAGACAAACTACCGCAGCGTGCCTGCCATTCTGGAGGTGTCGAATGTAGCGATAGCTCACAACTCTCGCCAAATCACCAAGGTGTTGCGCCCCGCTCGCCCTGCCAGTAAGTTTTTACCCGCCGTCATACCGGCCCCTGATAACCGTACGGAGGCGCAGATGGTGGCACGCGAGATTGATTCGCTGCTGGAATCCGGGATTGCCGGTCGGGATATAGCAGTGCTGTACCGTGCGCATTTCCATAGCTTGGATGTGCAGATGGAGCTTTCCCGCCGCCATATTCCCTACCGCATCACTAGTGGTTTACGCTTCTTCGAGCAAGCCCATGTTAAGGATGTGTTGTCCGTGCTGCGCTTGCTCATCAACCCGCGGGATGAGGTGGCTTTCCGCCGATTGGTTTCAACCTTTCCGCGCGTGGGCGATGCCACTGCAAGCAAGATATGGTCCGGGTGGTTGCGGGTGGTGGAAAGTCTCCCCCCGGACGAGACGCGCATCGCCTCCTACAGCGAGTTCATGCGCCCGGTGGCAGTCGCGCCGGCAGTGCGCCCGCATTGGGTGGCTTTCCTTTCTTTCATGGACACGCTGCGCCCTGCCGGCCAAGAACTCACCCCGCCGGAATTGATTAAGCGCGTCCAAAATTACCTTGATGCACACCTGCGCACCACCTATGAAAACTACGAGGAACGCTTGGAAGACATTGCCCAGTTAGCGCGTACGGTGGGCGATTCCCCCGGGTTGGATGATTTTCTTTCGCAAGTGGCATTGCTGAGCGAGGTGGACCAAGAGGTGCAGCCGGATGATGATTGCGTGACGCTGAGTACCATTCACCAGGCCAAGGGATTGGAATGGAAGGTGGTGTTCATCATCTTCCTGGCAGAGGGAATGTTCCCCCACTACCGAGTGATAACGGAGGGGGACACCAACGCGATGGAGGAGGAGACACGCCTCTTCTATGTGGCCGTGACTCGTGCAGAGGATCGCCTCTACATGTCATTCCCCCGCTACAATGGCCATAGCTATGATAGCCAGTACTGCCCGCCCTCACGCTTTCTGACCACGCTCCCCCCCGATCTGTTGGAGGTGTGGGAATGCTGAAATGAAGACCGCCAATCGCATGCCATGAAGTCGGAAATACGATCAGGTACTTTGCTCAACTACGCCAATTTGCTGCTGCGCATCGGGGTGGATTTTTTCATGGTGCCCCTGTTGCTGCTTAGCTTGGGGAAGTCGGAGTTCGCTATTTACACTTTGGCGGGAGTTGTGGTGGCGCGCTTGGCCTTGTGTGATTTTGGGCTCACAGCCTCGGCCACCCGCTTCTTAAGTGAATACCGGGCGCGGGGAGATGTTGCGGGTGAAGCTCATTTTCTGGGGAATTTGCTGGCTCTTTTTTCGCTGGGGGGGCTGGTGGTATTGGTGCTGGGGCTGGTATTTTATCCCTTCTTGGGGGATGTGTTCAGCCGCTTCACACCGGGAGAGATGAAGATTTTTCGCGTGCTGTATCTAATGACCTTGCTGAACACGGCATTGATGTTTCCGGCGCGTTCATTGGGCGGCATTTCCGCTGCTCAGCAGCGTTTTCGTGTGCCGGGTGTCATCACGGCGGTGGCTTCTGCTCTCAATATCGCCGGTACCTTTGCCTTGCTCTTGCTGGGATTCCGCTCCGTGGCGCTCACGGCACTTACCATAGGCACAGGCGTATTCAGCCTGCTGTGTCATGCCATTTATTGCTTTGGAGTATTGCGTGCAAGGGTGAGTTGGAACGGCTGGGATGTTCCTTTGCTTCGCTCCTTGTTTGCCTTCTCCCTCTGGGTGTTTCTGAGCCAGCTCATCAACGTGATGAATGCGGGTACAGGTAACTTCCTGGTGGCGCTCACTCAAAATACAGAGCAGGTGACTTTGTACACCAACTCGCTCAAGGTGTATGGATACTATTTCCTCTCTGCCGGGTGTTTGACCGGGCTGTATTTGCCCCGCGTGGTGCAGTTGGTTGTGGCCGGTGCTACCCCGGAGGAGCAGACGGATGCCATGATACGCGTGGGACGCTACTTGGTGGTGCTTTTGGTTGGACCCCTTTTTGTGGCGCTCTTTTTCGGGCGAGAGTTTTTCTCCCTCTGGATTGGTGATTCTCTTGGCTCTGCAACCGACACGTGCTGGTTGATTGCGGTGCTGTTGATGCTGCCGCAGACGCTCAGTTTGGTGCAGGGGGTGGGGTGGCACATTTCGCAGGCGCGCAATTGTCTGCGTCGGCGTGTCCTGATAGCGGCCCTCAACAGCGGGCTTTTTCTGCTGGGGGGATATGCGGCGTGCCGTTGGTTCGGCATTGTAGGTTTAGCGGCGTGGGGAATCTTCACCATGATAACTCAGTTGCTCATGCTCAACTTCCTGCATTACAAGATGGAACTGGGATTGCAGATAGGCCGTTTCTACCGCAGCATCTTTTCCCGCTGCTGGCTGTGGCTCCCGCTATTGGGTGGGCTGGCCTATGCCGTGCATGTTGTCCTGCCGCTCGGTTCTTGGTGGTTTTGGTCTGCCCGTGTGCTGGTTTTCATGTCGGCCTATACCGCAGTGATGTGGTGGGGGTACATGAGCCGGCAGGAGAGAGAGCGAGTTTTTTAGACTCAAGACTTGATTTTTCAAAGGGAAATACGCTTTTTGGGCTGGAAATGAAGTGCGCTCTATGATATGATACACGCGAAACGCACTCTTCTCTTCTCATGCAAAGGTTTTTTTCTCTCATTGGCGTCATGGTGTTGACGGTGCTGGGCGGCGGTGTGTTGCCTGCTCAGGATTCTGTGCCGGTTCATGAAGCAACAACAGTCTCGGAGGTGGCAACAAACACACCGGCTCCGGTGGATGAACATGCGCTCAAAGAGCAGATTATCTCTTCTGCCACGTCTTCCGAAAAAGGCAAAGCCATGCTCGAGGAAGCGGTGAAAGGTAAGAGCTTGGACTTTGTGCAGACCTATCTCAAGCACGAGCACAACGCATACGACGGACATACCGTGCTGGAGCATGCTTGCATGAAGGTGCCTTTCTCTCCGCCTGCCGATGGCCAGCCTTGCCCCGATTGTGGCAAAGTGGTGTACAACCGCAATCCGGAGGGGGCTTTCCCTGCGTGGAGTTTCCACTACACCGGCTCAAAGGAACAGTACAGCCGTTTCCCCATTCCTCTTTCCATCTACGCCACAGCCGAGGAAGGCATGAGCCTGTGGCAGAAGCTGGTGCACCGCGTGCAGGTGGATAATTTTAATTTGGCGGCCACTATCATTTTCCTGCTGGCCATTATGCATACTTTCTTGGCCCCCAAGTTCCAAACGCTGGCACACCATCTGGAAAAACGTCACAAGCAGCGCCTCCGCGATGAAAAATTCATGATTTTACACCCCGAACAGCGTATCCCTGTCTCCTTTGCCTCCACCCTCTGCCATTTCTTGGGGGAAGTGGAGGTGGTGTTCGGGTTGTGGATAGTACCCTTCTTCTTTGTGTGCTGCCACTATTACTCCATGGAAGACTTCCTGCGCTACATCGACCATGACACCAGTTTCACAGAGCCGCTTTTTGTGGCGGTGGTGATGGTCGTGGCCTCATCTCGTCCCATCTATCGTTTGGCAGAAAATACGCTCAAGTTCAGTGCTTCTCTGGGCAAGGGTACACCTGCTGCGTGGTGGCTCTCTGTGCTGTGCATTGCCCCCTTGCTGGGGTCCTTCATCACGGAGCCGGCCGCCATGACTTTGGCCGCCATTCTGCTGGGCAAGAAGTTCTATCAGCTCAAGCCCAGCTCGGCTCTGTGCTACGCCACTATTGCCTTGCTCTTCGTAAACGTATCCGTGGGCGGCACACTGACCCACTTTGCAGCACCGCCCATTGTGATGGTAGCCGGTAAGTGGGACTGGGACATGCTGCACATGGTGACTCATTTCGGGTGGAAGGCTGTTGTAGGCATCATCATCTCCAATATCATCTATTTCTTCATTTTTGCCAAAGAATTCAAGCGCTTGGAAGAGGTGCAGCGCATCAATAGCGCCTTTGACGGTGCTGTTCCTACCACATGGGAAGACCGCCAGGATATCATCCCCGTGTGGGTGTATGGCGTGTCCATCTTCTTCTTGGTGTGGACGGTGATGTTTGCCCACCATCCTGCTATCTTCATCGGCGGTTTCATGTTCTTCCTGGGCTTTACCATGGCTACTCCGCAGTACCAAAATGCATTCTCCATCAAGGTTCCCATGCTGGTGGCCTTCTTCTTGGCCGGCTTGCTCATCATGGGTGGCGTGCAAGGATGGTGGATGCAGCCGGTACTCCAAGCTCTTGCCGAGTTGGGGGGAACCATCACCATGGGTATAGCCAGCATCCTGACGGCTTTCAATGACAATGCCGCCGTGACTTTCCTGGCCAGTACCGTGCCCAACCTGCAAGAGGAAATCAAATACGCCATCGTGGCCGGTGCTGTCACCGGCGGTGGTCTCACCGTGATTGCCAATGCCCCCAATCCCGCCGGTCAGGCTATCTTGGGCAAATACTTCAAGTCCGGTATCAGCGCCCTGCGCCTTTTCCTGTGGGCCGCTCTTCCTACGGCTATCATGTTCTGCATGTTTAACTTTATTCGCTAACGACCATGTTCACGGGGCTTGTAGAATGCACCGGCAAGGTGCTGGCTGTGGTGCCGGTAGAGCAGGGCGCTCGTTACACTGTGCAAATCCCTTTTGCGGCGGAACTGGCCTTGGGAGATTCTGTGGCTGTCAATGGCTGCTGCCTGACGGTGGATAAGATTTCCGATGCCGGCGTGGAGTTCGACCTCCTCACCCAGACCATGCGCGTGACATCTCTGGGAACCCTGGTACCGGGGGCACTCTGCAATCTTGAGCGTGCCATGGGAGGAAGCGGGCGCTTTGGTGGCCATTTCGTGATGGGGCACGTGGATTGCACAGCCGAGGTGGTGTCCATCACCCCCGTGGGGCAAGATCACATGGTGCGCATCCGCATCCCGGCTGAGTATGAGCGCTACACCATCGACAAAGGAAGTATTGCTATAGATGGGGTATCACTTACCATTGCATCCATGCCCGAACCCGGGATACTGGAGTTTTGGATTACCCCGCATACTTGGCAGCGCACCTCCATGCACACTTACACACCCGGTACAATGGTGAACATTGAGGTAGATATGATTGCGAAGTACGTGGAGAAAATGTTCTCCGGGCGCGCCTAAGCGGATCCTGCACTCAAGTGGGGTGCAGCACGTGCTCCTGTCGCGTATTGCTTGCCAACCCACGGCGGTTGACCTATGCTGCGTGTATGGGATTTACAACAATAGCTACGACCGCATCCGCAGCAGCTTCCGCGCTGCCCCACATCATGGAATATACCTCCTTGCGCCGCCAAGCCAACGAGCTGGACAGCGCTGCCGAGCAGCAACAACGCTTGGCAAACAGACAGGCAGATTCTCTCACTTCCACCGCCTTGAAGAACCAGCAACGCTCGGCTCGCAATGCCAATGCGCAGATGGACTCTGCCCGCTTGGATGCCGCGGCTTCAAATCTGGTGGATGATGGTAGTAGCCGCATGCGAGAGGTGGATATGGCCACCCGCTTGCAAGACGAAATCACCCATACGGCCAACACGTCACTTCAGCAGGCTCATTCCATCCGCGAACAGGGAGCATATACCGCATGGAATACACGCAATGCTGCCGCACGTGCCAGATACCAAGCCCGCGGCGCACTCCTTTCCGGTGCAGGCTCGCTCTTTGGCAGCTTGGCATCCTCACTCTCTCCCGCATCTTCCACAAGCACCACAAAGAGAATGTAAAATGGCTTGATTTTGCCCGGCTGCTTTGCTATTCTCGCTCCCGATGCTAAGGTTCATTCATTTTCTAGCCTCAGTTGTTTGTGCGTGCATTGTGTTCCCGTGTTTTGCTCAAGAGCAACAGGCTCTCTCCAGGGCAGAACAAAAGCTGGAGAAAATGGCAGTCTCCTTTGAAGATGTGGCAGAGGCTCTCCGTGCGGTGCAAGATGTGCATGATGCAGATTTAGTGGCCTCTCGCGTGGCCGTGAACTTTCTGATGCTGCGCAATTTGCATCAGGAAATGCTGGCCATGCAGAGCAACGCCGATGTGCGCCCGGAGTACGCAAAAGCATTTACTCAGCGCTGTGCGGAAGCCAGAAAATCTGCGGTGGCTTCCATTGTTGCCCTTCAACAGCAGGAATATTACGGCTCTGTCTCCTTGCCCGCTGCCACCTCCCTTGCGGCCCTGATGAAAGCTCCCTTGCCTCCAGATAAAGCGGCAAGAGCCGCCTGGGAACTCAAACTCAACAATATGGAGATGATTGTGCTGCTGCTGGACGAGGTGAGAGATACGGAAACAGCAGCAACGGTGGCATCCCTTGTGGAATACGCATTGGCTTGTGGTGAAATCTTGGAGATGTTTGCAGAGGAATATGCTTCCCACCCCTTGGATGAAGAAAGCTCCATGTACTATGGTCGCCGCGTGGAGGATTACCACGTTGATTTCGGCCGTTTGGTAGAATCTCTCAAAGAGCACAATTATTATGATTCTGCCGAACTGCGCCGAATTTTTGTGTCGGATGAGCCCCAGCTCCCTATAGATTGATACACAAACACCGCATGCGGATACCCGATGCGGTGTTTGTTTTATCTGGAGGCGAGGGGAATCGAACCCCTGTCCTGGACACTGTTGACGCAAGCATCTCCATGTTCAGGCGTGGATTTGCTGCATCTCGCCGGTGATCCGCTCCACGCCGGCCTTTCACCATAGCCAGGAACCTGTGGATGTCATGCTCGGCGCGGTTCCCCCGCCGGGCACCTGCCTACTGAGCTAGGATCGTCAACCTTAGTAGGCGTCAGGCATCAGATCTAGGCGCGTGTCTTACGCAGCCATTGCGTATTCGTTATTGGAATAGGCATTTAATTGTTTGAGCGGCTTTTTAGGAGGCCAGCCGTTCAACCTCCACATGCAGCCGGCGTCTCGAATGTTCAGTCGAAACCGGGACGCCCCCATGTTGTGGTGCTCTCACACCAAGGATTTAGAGTCAAAAAAGGCCGGTTTCGTTGAAGATAACCGGCGTTTCTTTGGCCTGTGGCCTAGGATGAGAAGCACGCCCGCAGGGATTCGAACCCCAAACCTTCTGATCCGTAGTCAGATGCTCTATCCAATTGAGCTACGGGCGCGTTGTTGTTTGTTACCGCTGTCGCGGTGCGCAGAGTATACCTTTTTTAGGTGTGAATGTCAATAAAAATCATAAGAAATTTTGCAAAAATTGCAAAAAAAATCATTTCGGAGGGAAAAATCAGCCGAGTCGGTGCTCAAAGTCTGCGTAATTCAGTCGGCACACGGTTTGGCGGCTGCCGTCTGCATGCAAGAGGGAGATGGAGGGGTGTGGCACACCGTTGAAATGCGTTGTCTTGACGATGGTGTAGTGAGCCATGTCATCCAGAATGATGGTATCTCCGGGGCTTAGCGGGGCAGGGAAGGAGTAGTCGCCGATGATATCCCCGGCCAAACAGGTGGGAGCACCTAAGCGGTAGGTATATGGCAGCACCCCGCTTTCCCCTGCTTGGCTGTATTCTTCGCCGGGAAGGCTCACCGCCGGTTTTCCTGTGCCACCGGGCTGCAGGCAATACACATCGGGGCGGTAGGGCATTTCCAGTACATCGGGCATGTGGGCGCTGGCGCTCACATCCAAAATGGCGTGCTGATATCCCAGAGAGGGGAAAACATCCAACACCGTTGCGCGCAAGACTCCGCTGTGGATGGCCCAGGCTTCCCCCGGTTCCAAGTACACTTCTACTTTGTAGTCTGTGCGTATGGCCTGCAACAATTGAACGAGCGCAGAGCGGTCATAATTCGGCTTGGTAATCCAATGCCCGCCGCCGAGATTGAGGTAGCGCATGCTCGGAGAAGCAAGAAGATGCCCGAAATGCTTTTCAAAAGCGCGGAATGTGTCGATGAGTTCGGCTGAGCCTTGCTCGCACAGGGTGTGAAAATGCAGACCGCTGATGCCGCGCAAATCGGCTCCGCACAACTCTTCCGGCGGGATGCCGAGACGCGACCCCGGAACGCAGGGGTCGTAGATGGCGGTGTGTCCGGTGGAATAGCAGGGGTTGACGCGGAGCCCCAGTTGCAATTCGCCGTTTTGGTATCGGGGGTGGGCCAGGCACGCTTCACGATAGCGCTCCCACTGCGGTAAGCTGTTAAAATCAATGTGGTGGGCGATGTTGAGGAGCTCATGCAGCTCTTCCTCGCGATAGGCCGGAGAAAAAACTGCTATGTGCCCCCCCATGTGGCGAGCTGCCAGTCTCGCTTCATACAAACCGGAGGCGCAGCATCCATCGCACCACGGGCGTATGGTATCAAAGGCCGTTGTTGTGGAAAAAGCCTTGAGCGCCAGCAGCATCTTGGCACCGGAACGCACGCCTGTTTCGTGCAACAGGCGTGCGTTCTTTTCAAGTGCAGGAAGTGAGATGAGGAAGTCTGCCACGGCCGGTCAAACTTACCTTATTTTTTCTCACCTTCAGGGGCGGGAACCGGTGTGGGCTCCTCGGAAGAAGTTGCCGGGGTCGCTGCTGGGGAGTCCTGCAAGGTCTGGGTTTCTACCTGGGCTGCCTGCTCATCTTGCAACTCGCGTGCCAAGGTCAGTACATTCGGACGCAGGGACTCAAAGAGGCGGCGAGCTTCCAAACGGATATCTCCACGGCGGTTGCTGGCATAGAGACGCTGGCAGAAGTTGACGGCTTGCAACCATGCCTTGAGCGATTCTTGTTTGTTGCCGACGCGGCTTTCCAAGTTGCCCAAGTTGGCCAGCAGCTTGATGTATTGGATGGACATTTCGGGGGAAAGTTTGTCCAAGCCTTTGGCCAAGTCAATTCCCTTGCTATATGTATCGCGAGCTTCCTCCGGGTCATCTGCCCAGAATTGGCATTCGCCCAAGCAGCGGTAGGAGCTCATCACGTCCGTTGCCGCGCGGGCAAGTTCGGGGTCTACGCTGCCTTCGGGAAGCTTCTCGCCCTCGGCAGGTGCCAGTTCCTTGTAGATCCCCAAATCAGATTCAAGTGATTTTTCGTACCACTGCAATGCCTCGTTGGCTTGGCGGCGTGAAAGCAGAGAAGCAGCCTTGCCATAGTATATGGCGCTTTGAATGCGGCAGGCTTCGCGGCTTTTGCGTTCGGCTTCCGGCAGGGCATCCAGGTCTTTCTGAGCTGTATCGTATGCAGTCTCAGCCTTGGCAAAGGCGGTTAAGTCCAAGGTGATATCTGCGATGCGCAGTGCCAACTTGGCTTTTTCAAGAGTACCCGTGGCTTTGTCGGCAATGGCGTTGTAGTATGCTTCTGTCAGTACCAGCATTTCGCGTACGGGTTCCGTAATCTCAGGATCTGCTACTCGTGCGCTGGCAAGCTTGCCGATGGTGTACACCATCTGATTGAAGAGAGCATTTTTCGCGGCATCTGTGTCTGCCGGTGCCTGCTGTGCCGCCGTGGTGGTGGCAGAAGTCTGCGTCGTAGCTTCCTCGTCATCACAGGAGCAAAGAGTTGCAAGGGCTACTGAACCCATGGCCGTCACGCATGCACCACGGGCAATCCGATACAAAATTTGGCTTCTCATAACGCATCTATTCTGTACTGAATGCCGCAGCGCGTCAAGCTATTTCTACGCGCGAGACGCAAAATGTATGCCTTGTTGAGCGCTGTTGGTTCTTCTACATGCTTTTTTTCTCAAAAAAATGCAAAAAAATGCACTCAATGCAAGTTTTTGCTTGTCTTTCCCCTTGCATATTGGCTAGAATAAGGAACACCGAAACGACATGAAACACCTTTCCCTTCTCAAATCTTTTGCTGTGGCCTGCGGTGCCATGGCTGCCGCCCTCATCGTGAGCTCCTGTGGCTCTACGCCTTCCCCCGTTGCTGCTTATAATCAGCTGCAGGCTACACAGGCTGCCACAGTATTCAGTTACAATGATGCTGTGACTCCCGCTGCTCGTATTTGCAGCGAGGCCGGTCCTCTGCCGGAGCGTACTGCTCGTGCGATGAAGGCTTGGTTGCGTGCATCTACCGTAAAGACATTCTCTTACGCTTATCCCCAGTACTATGTGTCCCTGACTGATACCCGCGGTCGCCAAGCTGTATGGGGAATCTGCTCCGATGGCATGGGTAACTTGGTCGGTATCCTTATCCCCCGCTCCGGCGTGGCTGCATGGGATTTGCCTTTCATTGGCAACTACCGCATGTATGTGTGCGAAACCAACGAACGCAAGGGGCTGAGCGATGCCATCATGGAATCTTTGGCTGATGCCGGTTATGACTCCTACCGCATCGAGACGCGCAAGTCGCAGGGGTTGACGCAGGGGCGCTATCTGATTTCCAAGCCGCTTTCTGAAAAGGCTCAGATTAAGTTGGCTGAAATTAAGAAGAAAGAAGAAAAAGCTCAGGAAACCGCCGAGGAGCCTGCAGAAGAATCTGCTCCTACAGCAGAATCCGAGACTGAAGAAGTGACAGATAAGGTCGAGGAGGCAACTCCCGCTGCCGACAGCGAGGAGGAATCCCTCGATGATTTGGATGATGAGCTTGACCTGTAAAAATCTTCGGAAAGTACCTGAATCAATTTTTAACAGCTCCTGCATGGTAAGTGCAGGAGCTGTTTTCTGCGTATTGCCTCAAAAAAAACAGTCACCGAAAAGTGGATGCCTCAAAATTGCGGTCACCGAAATTTTAGCGGATAATTGACTAAAAAACACGGCAAATCCACCATTTTTCTGCCCCAAAATGACAGCGAGCGTAGCGAGTCGGCATTTTGGGGCAGAAAAATTCGCCGGAT
>JAFSEZ010000011.1 GCA_017435505.1 Akkermansia sp. | reverse complement strand
TTAATCCGGCTCCAATGTCCATACCCAAGGTGAATTGGGCGTGTTCTCCCACCTCAAGTTTCAATGCGCTTCCATACTTTGCTTCTGAGGAAAAGCTTCGACCTCCACTATTCCATGCAAACGTTCTAATATTGTCAGCACTCTCACCGGCAAGCAATGCGATTGTATATGTGACACCCCAACCGCTTATGAAATTGACACCCAACTCTGTCTCTCCACCACCGGAAATTTCTAACCTACTTCCGCCATGCATACTGAAAACTTTTTTGCCAGTGGAATCACCCCAAGTTCCCACATTGGTATACTGCAATTTGCCAAGGCTTCCGGTTCCATATTCCAAGCTTTCTACTATGAGTGTACCGGTTAGATTCACAATACTATTATTATTGTGGTTTGTTGGGTCAAAAATCTGTGCCTCATTTCGCAGGTCCAGTGTTGCACCGGCTGCTATTGTGACATCCCCGGCAGCCGCAGGGTGGGAGACGCCATCAAACACCACTGTGCCGCTGCTGACGGTGAGGTTGCCGGAGCCGCCGATAGAACCTTCGCCGGATACGGTAATGGTGGAGCCGTCCCCGCCATTGAAGGTAATATTGCCCACCGGGGCTGTGCCGGTTACATTCACATTTTCAGTCACGGTTTGGTCACCGGTTGTTTCCGTTGTCCATTCAACAGCAGAGAGAGGCAGAGCCAAGAGAGCAGCCAGTAACAGCTTAGGTAAGTGTAGTTTCATATCAGTCGTAAATTTGCACGCACAGGATTCACCACCATCTTAACTTATTTTGTGACAACAAGTTAAGTGATAAATCCGGCGCTTTTTTGTAGTTTAGCACATTTCAAATGCGATGAGCAAGCAAAAAAACGGATTTACGTTGAAAATAAGGCATTTTTTCATGCCGACGGGCAGTAAAACTTGGTCTCAAACGAGAGAAAACAGAGCAACTTTTCAAGGAGGCGGTCACGCATATTTCACACACCATAAGCAACTTAAGCTAATTTTAGACGGTATATCGCATTTGAAAAGCGATACACAACACAAAAATGACCATTTGGTGGGGAAAGGTACGCGCTGAAGGGCGAAGCAAAATTCTCGTCTCCAAATTGTCATAGTGCGCGCTTTTGCATTGCCAGTAACGCGCGCGTGGAGTAGAATGTAGGCATGAGCTATGATTTGATTGTGATAGGCGGTGGCCCTGCGGGGTATGTAGGTGCAATTCGTGCAGCCCAGCTGGGCAAACGCGTGGTATGTGTAGAGCGCGACCGCATGGGTGGCACCTGCCTGAACTGGGGCTGCATTCCCACCAAAGCATTGCTCAAAAATGGCGAGGTATACAACACCATGGCCAAGAAGGCCGCAGAATACGGCATCAGCGTGGGAGAGTTGAGCGTGGATTGGCCCGCAGTCATCGCCCGCTCCCGCCAAATCAGCGAGCGCCTCTCCAACGGCATCTCTTTCCTCTTCAAGAAAAACAAAGTCGATAGCGTGGTGGGCGAGGCTCGCATCGTGGCCTCCGGCAAGGTGGAAGTCACCGCAGCCGATGGCAGTGTAAGCCTACTGGAAGGAGCCAACATTCTCATCGCTACCGGAGCCCGCACCCGCGAGGTGCCCGCATTCCCCTTCAACGGCAAGACCATCATTGGCAGCAAAGACGCATTGGTGATGCCGCAGCGCCCGGAGAGCATGATTGTGATTGGCTCCGGAGCCATCGGCACCGAGCTCTCCTACGTGTACCACTGCTTCGGCACCAAGGTAACATTGGTGGAGGCGCTGCCCCGCATCCTGCCCAACGAGGATGACGAAGTGTGCACCGCTATGGAGCGCGCTTTCAAAAAGCAGGGCATCACCTGCATGGCCGGTGCCAAGGTGGATAGCCTGCGCGACAACGGCGACAGCGTGACTGCCACCATCACCGCCAAAAACGGCAAGGTGCAGGAAATCACCGCCGATGTGTGCCTGGTGGCCATCGGCGTAGTGCCCGTGGTACCGGAAGCCAACGGGCTGGAGCTCACCGAGCGCGGCTTCATCAAGGTGGATGAGCGCTACCGCACCAACATCAGCGGCGTGTACGCCGTGGGGGACTGCATCGGCGGCATCATGCTGGCACACACTGCCAGTTACGAGGCAGAACAGGCCGTGGAAGGCATGTTCGACAGCGAGCACACTCCCCTGCACCCGGTACACGTACCCGGCTGCACCTACTGCCACCCACAGGTGGCCAGCGTGGGCAAGCGCGAGCGCGAACTCCGGGAAGCCGGCGTAGAGTACCGCGTAGGCAAATTCCCCTTCATGGCGATTGGCAAGGCTGTGGCAACCGGGGAGACGGAAGGCTTTGTAAAGCTGCTCTTCGGCAAGGAACACGGCGAGCTCTTGGGAGCACACATTGTGGGAGACACTGCCACGGAAATGATTGCCACCCCGGAGCTGGCCATGAACAGCGAGCTGACGGATGCCGACATGAACGCCATGATCTACGCCCACCCCACCCTCTCCGAGGCGATTCATGAAGCGGTGTTGGCCGCAGATGGCCGCGCCATTCACGCCTAAGAGCTGATTCTCACCCACCCATGGCACGCAAGTATTTTTACGATACACCGCAAGGCAAGGTCGGCCCCGTGAGCGGGGAAGACCTGGTGCGCTTGCGCGCCACGGGTGAAATTGATGGAGACACCTGGGTACGGCGCGAAAATTCCTCCACCTGGCGCCATTTGTCCAAAATGGATTTACGGAAAGAGGAAGAAGCTGAGGCCAACCCGAGTTTCTGGACCATGCTGCGCCGGCATGTTCCGCTGAGCACCCTCATCATCTTTGTGGCGCTGGCAATCGTCTTCGTCATGCTGCTGGTGGGGCTGGCCAGTGTGCTCTGGCCGGTGCTGCTGGTATTGCTTGTCCTTTGGCTGCTCTCCCGAGCTCTCAAGTAAGCCACCCTGCTCTCTCCATGTTCCCCCTTGCCACAACAGCGACCGAGGCTCTGCAAGCCGTGCAGAACTTCGACCAACATTGGATTTTCTACATTTGCTGCATTTTTGCCACCGTAGTGGGAGCCATAGCCGGTGCTACCGCCTCCAGCCGCGTGCGCATGGACATGTTCGGCATTGTCACCTGCGCCACCATTGCAGCGCTGGGTGGCGGCACCGTACGCGACATCCTGCTCAACGGACTCGTCAAGCCCAACGGAGAACCCATGTCTGTCTACTGGGTGGGGGCAGATGATGTGCAATTCCTCTACTTTGCCATCATCACAGCTCTCATCATCTTCTACATCTCCCGCATGCACCGTCTGCCCGTGGGTACCATCCGCGTGGCAGATGCGTTCTCCATGGCATTCTTCAGCCTGCTGGGAACCGCCAAAGCTCACTATCTGGGTTGCCCCTACCTGGTTTCCATCTGCATGGGCGTATGTACCGGTGTGGCCGGTGGCGTGCTGCGCGATGTACTCACCGGCAACGTCCCCTACGTCTTTCGCCCCGGTGAAATCTACGCCACAGCTTCCTTTGTTGGCTGTGCATCATTCATCATCCTGCAAGAGCTCCTCAATGTTCCCTACGAATATGCCTACATCGTAGGGGTAGCAGCAGTCTTCATCATCCGCATGATTGCCGTTTACCTTAATTGGAAGCTGCCTTCCTACCGCCCGCTTTTCGACAATGTGGGCATCCCCGATGAACCCGATGAAAAATATCGGAAAAAAAATGAAAATTAATTTCAACGCTTCTCTCCATCCCGGCGTTTAATCCTTATCAGTCGATTCTGAGGCGCAGGAATGAAGGAGAGAGCATTCCTCCCCAAGCAAGGGAAAGACTGAGTTTCATAAGGTAGTAAGTTGAGGGACGGCTTGCAGTTTTGCAAGCCGTCCTTTTCCTTTATTCTCAATGCGTTATGCTACATTTTCGGCTCGCCTTACTTTCTCTTGATAGTAAGTTTTTGAGGCGTTTTTAGGGCGTTTTTCGTTGCAAATTTGCAAAAAAATTGCAAAATTTTCTATTGACTTTGCAGCGTTTTGTTATTCCACGCACAGAAACGCAACGAAAAAGCGTTGCAAATTGCAAATGGCTGTTGCAACGCGTTGCAACCAGAAAGTCATAACGCCTGCATAGTTAGTGTGTTACGCTATGTTTTAGGCATCTATTTCTAACTTTTAAGGTAGTAAGTTGAGGGATGCCCGGGGAAACCCGGGCATCCTTTTTTTAATGCACCATCAACTTAGAATAGCAGGGCAACAGCATTTTATGATTTACTCCCCGGCAGGTATCCATTAGACTAGCAGAGGAACGAATAAATGCGAGAGTTTCTCAAAATCCAACAATTCTAAGATAAAAAGTCATGGGGGAAACGCCTGAATATGCGGAGAGTATGGAACAGCCGGCCGAAAAGAGCTATATCTGCGCAGAAAGCGGCAAGATAAACTGGGAATCCTGGCTGGATGACCACGGCTCGCGCTTGCTGCTCTATGCCCGCCAACAGACCCGCTCCGAAGCAGACGCCGAGGATGTGATGCAGGAAACGCTGGTGCAACTGGTGCGCGCGGTGGAAAGCGGAGATTTCCGCGGAAGCGAGGGGCAGTGGTATGCCTACGCCCTGACAGCGATACGCCACCGCGCGATGGATGCCGGCCGCCGAGCCCAGGTGCGCCGCAACTATGCGGAGGCACACAAGGACAGCGGCGAAGGCGTGTGCGAGGAAACGCCTTGGCTGAGCTGCGGAGCAGATGATGAATACTTGCGCCGGCAGGTGGAAAAACTGCTGCGCAAGTTGCCGCCGGAGTTTGCGGAGGTGATTGTCCTGAAGATATGGGATGGGCTCACCTTCCAGCAGATTGCGGATACCACGGGAGTGCCTATGCCCACGGTATGCTCGCGCTACCGCTATGCACTCAAAAAGATGCGTGAAGAACTGGAACTGAACCCCATAGCATATTAACAGACCATGACAGATTCCCCCACAGATTCTATCACCGGATTGATGCCTACGCCCCTACCCGCCAACTTGCGCGACCGCATGCTCCACGCCATGGAGGAAGCCGGACAGGAAGCCCGCGAGGATTTGGATGTGGAGTGTATGCTGGTGCGCCTGAAACCACGCCCCCTGCCCAACGCGCTGCGCAACAACTGCCTTGCCCGCATGCAGCAAGCGCAGCGTAGCGCTGTGTATCGCCCATACTCTCGCCATTCATGGGGCCGCATGGCGGCGGTGGCTTGTGTGGCTCTCATGGGTGTATTCGGCATAGCAACCACGCTGCAAGGAATGCTGGGTGGTGCAGAAGCCCAAGGGCTGGCACGCCGCAGCGTACTGGAACGCACGGGCGGAGAAACCGTGCAATGGGCGGCAGACGGCAACCCGGTGCGGGAGTACGAGGTGATGTATGAAGATTCATTTGTGCTATCCGGCGAGGATGACACAACGCTGGTTATCCGTGTTCCCAACAAAACGATTGTGAGTGTGAAAGGAGAGGTAATCTGATGCGCAGACTTTGGAACATCTTCCTTGTGGGGGGGGCTTGCTTGTGGTCAGCCGGTGCGCTGGCAGCTCCGGCTACGGGGCGTGCCGTGTTTGGGGTTGTGCCATCCGACGAACCGGCGCCCCAAGGCTTAGAAGTAGCGGCAGTTGCCCCGGGCAGTCCCGCCGAGCAGAGCGGACTGCAAGCGGGGGATGTACTGCTGGCTGTGGATGGCAAAACAATCCGCACCCGAAGCGATTTGCTGGCAGCCATTCACGCACACAAACCGGGAGACAGTATACCCATACTCTATGTACGGGGGAAGAAAAGCGCAGAAGCTATGGTCACTCTTGCCGCCCGCAAGCTGCGCAAAACCACCCCTACAACCCCACCCACCGACCCCGGCTACAAGGAACACGGCGACCGCATGGTGAAGCTGCTCAACATCACCCCTGAGATGCTGGAGCAAATGAGAGATCTCAAACGCGAAATACGCCACAATTTATCCTCGATCACCCACGATTTCAATCCACAGCAAGTAAGCAACCAGCTGCAACAGCTGCGCAATTTGGCGCGCGATGCCCAAGCTCACCGCCACGGATGGATGACCGGGCGAGCCTGCGAGGCTTACCTGCAATTCCATGATGATGCCGGCACACTGGTACTGCATGGTGCCAGCAACCTGCTCACGCTGGAGGTGTACGACCCCACCGGGCAGTTGCTGAAAAAGTATCCACTCAACACCCCGGAAGACCGCGCGGCGCTGCCCCCGGAATTGCTGCGCCGCCTGCAAGAGCTGCGGTAAAGCATGCCCCCATCTGTCAGGAGCTCGCTTTGCCGTTTTCAACCATATTACCTCATAATTGCTCAATTTTAGAATGCCCATTTTTAGAATTAATCTAGTGCTTTTAATGTTGGTGCAATCCGAGCTATGTATGGGGTAAGGGGTCTGTTTCAAATCTGTTGGTAAAAATTGGAAAAATAGAGCATTCTCGGGGCTATAGGGTAAGGATGGCTAAGAAGTAACGAATTTCTATAACTCGTAAAGAATGAATGTATAGAAGGATGCTTACATCTATTTATGAACAAGTCCTCTTAACTCTGTTTTAGAGTGTTTATAAATTTACACAAATGCATTTTTTATGACACCGAGGATTCTTAGCTTGACATTCAATGACTTAACTTCATTGAAATGGTCAAAAACAGAAATAAACACCAGCAAATCTGGAACAGGCCCGGGTAAGTAGCATGGGCAAATTTGGCGTTGACGGAGTATACAAATCATGGTAGGATTCGTGTGGTTAGAGACTGGTCAACGCAAGTAGACAATACAAACGAGTAATGCGTTGCAACCGTATCGTGATGTTCTCGGAGATGTATGGTTTCCAGAGCGTTGCAGACGCTATGCTCAGATTAACCGCTCCTTATATCAGGAATCGTGTAGCTCACTCAACGCAAGAGAATGAAAACAATTGAAATATAGGCATGAATGTTAATCTAGATGCAGAAAAAAGACGTTTGATTCTGCGGGGCGTGGTATTACTGGTAACATCATATGTTTTTTGCTTAGTTTTTGATCCTTTTTTCTTTGATTATCAGCCATGGATATTACCGCTAAGGCAAATTTACGGGTGTATGCTGGCTGCCGGTCTATTGTTTGTTTGCGTTCGCCTCAAATACGTTGGCCTATTGGTCTATTTGGTATTCACAATGTTCGCAGCCATCTGCTTCTATGCATATAAAGTGTTTGGTTACTCCGTTGGCTTTGAACTTGTTAACGCTGCACTGACGACCAACAGACATGAGTTGGAAGGCTTTCTGAATTACTCTCTCTATCTTGCGTTTGCCGGCTATTTGATTGCGATCCCCGGAATATACACAGCTGCAGTATTCTGTTTTAAATGGAAGTCAATATCATTAAAGCGAACGGCTCACATACTAGCTGTTGCGTTGCTGTGGATTGGCTTATATGAACTACCTCCTTTCGCAGTTACCTCGAGGCATGGTCTTTTCCTGAAGTTGATGGATAAAACTATGCGTAACAATAGGGAATGGTTTATGGGGGGCGCTGCCGTTCACCCTGATGTTGTGTATAATAGATGGCGACTTCCATACAGCAACATAAAAGCCGTTCACGATGGGATAAAAGAGTATTGTAAAGAACTCCCGATACATGAAGCCGAACGTTACGCATCGAAAGAATTGTGGGAAGATGAACAGTTGATTATCGTGTTGGTGGTTGGGGAAAGCGTCCGAGGGGATCACGTCCCTGCCGGTGGATATAGCAGAAACACCATGCCTCTTTGCACGGCAAATCCGAACGTGTGCTTTTTCACAAAGATGTACTCCTTTGCTGCAACCACTCATCAAAGCGTAAAAGGGCTCTTTGCAGGGTTAGTGAATGACAAGCAACCCACGTTGCGAACATCCTTTGCCGGAATCTTGAAAAAACACGGGTTTGTGAATAATTTGTACTCGGAAGATACGGAAAATATCACGGATTCGCGTCTATTTTATGATATTTTTGGGCGCTACATGGAATCGTGCACAGTATGCCGCCTTCCCATCATAACTGTCGCAAATAAGATACTTAAGGAGCTACCGGAAAGAAGTGCCAACAAACAGATGATTGTCATAGAAAATGGGACTGGGCATTATCCGTATATCAACGAAGATCAATACGATACATATTTCCCATGCAATATTGATTGGGTTGCACCTAAGCCTTCAAACATGCGGGAGCTCCTTATCAACGATTATGATAATTGCATCATCAGCATAGATGCTTTTTGCAACCGATTAATGGAGGGACTTCGCGACAAAAATGCAATTTTGCTTTATGTATCTGATCACGGACAATCTCTGGGAGAGGATAACAAATTCATGCATGGCGACAATGAAATTGAGCTACTTCGTCACGTTGCCTCTTTTATGTGGTTTTCTGATGAATATGGACGGAGGCATCCCGAATTGGTAAAAGATATAAAATCTGTCAAAGACAAGCTGCTAGTGCATGGGCAGATTTACGCAATGATATTGAAACTATGCGGGATTGAAAGTGAAGTTCCATTGGATATCGGTGATTTCATCAATGGGGATGTACATGAAGTGGAACATAATCTTCCCAAATCGATGAAGATTCCATCACATGGGAGTAAGAAATAACCCTTTCCATTATCAACGAAAACCACGTTTTTGAAACAGAAATAGCCTTGGATGAATACACTTGCGCGCTCGACGGAAGACCGCGCGGCGCTGCCCCCGGAATTGCTGCGCCGCCTGCAAGAGCTGCGCTAAGCTTGCCCAGGACGCGCATGGTCGGTCTCAACGACCAAAATGGTGACAGCATTCACTAACAGGTTGTTTTTATCGACCCTATTTGGTAGAATGTCCTACGTGAACAGTTGGTATCGAACGCTCATGGTGCTGGCAGCAGGAGGCTTTCTTCTGCTGGGGACAAGTTGCTCATGGAAAAGCAGCAAAAAACAACCCGGCAACACCACTCAGTCGGATTCCCGCCCCGAACCCAAGCTCAAAAGGTCTCCGTACACCGTTGGGGGCAAGCGATACCGCCCCATGGGTGTGCAGGAAGCGCTGCAATATTGCGAAACGGGCGAGGCCTCTCTGTACAACGGCAACAACACCATCGGTGCACTGGGTGAGCGCTTGCGGGGCATGTATGCCGCCCACCGCACCTTGCCGCTGCCCTGCCAAGTGCGTGTTACCAATTTGGAAAACGGTAAAAGTTGCCTAGTGCGTGTCAACGATCGTGGGCCTTTCCACCGCCGCCGTATCATTGATATCAGCCCTGCTGTGGCAAAGGCAATCGGGTTTCACCGCTGGGGTGTACTCCAAGTAAAGGTGGAGACCGTTTCCGTGGGCGATGGGCCCAACCGGCGCCAGAAAGATTAAGGCTGCGAGCCTTCTTTATCCAAGCAATCCAAGAGATAAAGAACCATGCGCCCTGATTCTGCGAGAGAATGAGGGCAAATGCGGCTCATGTCATCCCGCGAGGTGTGCCACCAATTGCCGTCCATGAAATACGCAATCAGATTAATAGAGGGGACACCGGCTCGCACAAAGGGCTGGTGGTCGTCCAGATAGGAACCGGGATAGAGCGTCCAGCGTTCGTGCGAAAGCCCCAGTTTATCCACGCCCTCGGTATAAAGCTGCATGAGGCGGGAATCTGTGTCAAGAATAGGCACAGCAATCATTTTGTTGCGGCCACCCACCATATCAAGATTAATTTGCCAGTCGGGAAGATTACCCTTGCGACGCATCACATCGTAGCGAGAGCCATACATGCCATCGGTCTCACTCATGCGAGAGGCAAAGGCTTCCTCACCATCGAAAAACACGAATTCCACCTTGGCCGCCAGTTCCGGTTTGGCGGCCAGCACGCGCGCCAGCTCCAGCATAAGGGCGGCTGCACTCGCGCCGTCATCTGCCCCCACAAAATTACGTATTCCCCGCTTGGTATCAATATGGCAACTTACAAGAATGGGGCGAGCCGTGGCGGATTCTTCTCCGAATTCGGCATGCAGGTTGGTCATCAGCATGCCGTTGGAGAGGGTGAACGACTCCCGGCGTACACGCCAGCCGAATTTTTGCAAAAACTCGCTCAAATAGACAAGTTGCTTTTCGTAGGCAACGGAGTTGCTGGGGCGTGGTCCCAATGAACAAAGGGCAGCACAATGCACGTATGCGTTATCGCCGGACAACTCGACAGTATCTTGAAGCTCAGCAGGAAGCACCGCCTGCTGCTCCGGTTGAGAAGAAGCCGGAGGGTCTTCTTTGCAGGCGGTCAGCACCAGCAAACTGCAGCACAGCGTTGCGAGCAATTTTTTCACCATCAGAGGGGGGCATCAACCCCAAACATCTGCAAGATACGCACCAGCTCATCTCGGCCGGCATAAGGAATTTCGATAACGCCGTTGCTCTTGCCCTTGAGGGAGATGTTCACGCGTGTGCCGAAATCGGAAGAAAGTTGGCGGCAGACCTGAGCATAGGGTTCAGGCAGGACTTGCTCCTGCGGCTGGGGCTTGGGAGCAGGATTGAGGATGGAGCGCACGAGTTGCTCTGTCTGGCGCACAGTCAGTCCTTGGCGAGCCACACGGGTAGCAGCATCTTCCTGTTGCGCATCGTCCTTAAGCTGCAACAACACCTTGACATGGCCTACTGTAATATCGCCCTTCTCCAACAGGTTGCGCACGGGCTCGGCCAAATCCAACAGGCGCACCATGTTGGCCACCACCGTGCGGGATTTGCCTACGTGGCGAGCGATGACTTCCTGCTTCATGCCGAACTTGGTTTGCAGCAGGCGGTATTGCTCTGCTTCTTCCAAGGGGGTAAGATCTTCGCGCTGCAGGTTTTCAATGAGCGCAATCTCGGCCACCTCTTGGTCGGAGGCTTCCATAACAACCACTTTCACCTCCTTGAGGCCCAAGGAACGCACGGCACGCAAGCGGCGCTCACCGGCAATCAGCTCAAACTTACCATCCACACGGCGCACAACAAGAGGCTGCACCAATCCGCGCTCGCGAATGGAATCGGCCAGCTCGGCAATTTGCTCCTCGTTGAAATGGCGGCGCGGCTGGAACGGCGATGGCTGAATATCCTCAGTATTAGCCAATACCACGCGATCCGAATCCACCTCCGTGGTATCGGGAACTTCTTTCCGAGCATCGTTCCGTTTGATGAGAGCGCCGAGTCCTTTACCTAATGCTTGCCTTGCCATAAGTGTGCGGGGGATTCTACCGCATTCTGTCCTAAAAGGCAACCATTTTTTGCTGGGATGTGAAAGTTCCGCACGCGGCATCACATTGATGCCGAAAGAGAAGCCGAATCCGTATTCAAGGCGAAATAATAGCCCACACCGCGTTCGGTGCAGATACAGGTGGCATAGGCCCCCAATTTTTGGCGCAAGCGCTTGATGTGGGTATCCAGCGCGCGGGATTGGGTCGTATCCGCATAGCCAAAGAGCTCTTTTTGCAGCTCGTAGCGGTCCTGTACTCGATTTTCACGCTCCATGAGGTAGGAAAGCAGCTTGAACTCTGCGGTGGTCAACTCCAGCGCCTCGCCATACAGGGAGGCATTGAGGGTATTTTTATCCAACACGAGCCCGCCCTTGCGAATGACGAGTTGGGCCGCACTCGCATTGCTGCGGCTGAGGATGTTGCGCACGCGCAGCACCAGTTCCTTGGGGCTGAACGGCTTGGTCATATAGTCATCTGCCCCCAGTTGCAGCCCCGCCAAGCGGTCATCCAACTGGGCTCGCGCAGTAAGAAAGAGGACGGGGATGCGCTTGGTGGTATCAGCCTCTTTCATGGCGCGAAAGATACCCAGCCCATCCAGACCGGGCAGCATGATATCCAGAATCACCATATCGGGGCAAAGCGCACGTATTTTTTCCAACCCTGCGGGCCCGGAGTATACCTGATGTGTCTTCCAGCCTTGGCGCTCCAGGTTGAAGGCTACCAAGTCAGAAATATCCTCATCATCTTCTACTATAACAATCTGCACGGCCATTATCTTATCAGCTTGGGGAGAGAGATGCACTCCTTTTCAGCAGCAAAGCTGCCGGGGTTCTTCCTTTTTTTCTTATCCTACTCCCACCGCCGCCCAAACGCAAGCCCGCTTATGTTACAATTTCGCCACATTTCGCTTTCTCCGCCCCCTTCCCCCTCCTTTTACCCGCATTTTCATTCCCGAACGGGAATGAAAATGGCTCCTCCCACCCGTTTTGCTTCGTTTTATTCCCGAACGGGAATGAAATCAATGAATAAATTGCATCGAAAATTGAGAAGCACAAAAGAAATCGGGGTCTTCGTGCGCCAGGAGCGCAAAGCACAGGGGATTTCTCAGGAGCAATTGGCAGGTGTCGCCGGCACCGGCACCCGCTTTGTATCAGAACTGGAACACGGAAAAGAAACCATCCAAGCAGACAAAATGATCAAAGTGGTGGAAGCGTTGGGCTACGGCATCTATGTGATGAATCGCTGGGAGGCTAAATGATGGAAACCTTACACGTCTATTTGCACGGCAAGCACGCGGGCTCCCTGTTTTCGGACAAGGGGAAGCTGTCGTTTGCGTATGAAACAGCCTATCTACAGCAAAACGATGCGGTCCCCCTTTCCTACACCCTACCATTACAAGAAGAAAAGATAAACGGCGGTCCGGTTGTGTCGTTCTTTTCCAATCTCCTTCCGGATGATGCGGTGCGCGTAAAAGTAGCTCGATATTTGGGCATTTCAGCAGAAAATGTCTTTGCTCTTCTGAAGCGAATAGGCGAAGATTGCGCCGGGGCTGTTTCTCTGGTTCCTCCCGAGCGTGAGCCGTTTGCGCAAAGCGGCGAAAGATACAAGGAATTAACGGAAGACGAAGCGCACGAGATTTTGACGAGTTTACCCACACGCCCCTTGCATGTGGGCGCAGAAGGTGTGCATATTTCCGGAGCGGGAGCACAGGATAAATTAGTCGCTTGCATCAAGAATGGCCGCATATCCATCCCGCTGTATGGCACGCCATCCACACATATCATCAAGCCCGGCATTGAGCGATTCCCGGAAAGTGTCTACAATGAATATTACTGCATGAAGCTCGCGCTGCGCTGCGGCTTAAACGCTGCGGATTGTGATATCATTCAGGTAAAAGGTATTCCCTACTATGTCACCACGCATTACGACCGCATGGAAAAGAGTGGGTGGCAGCGGCTGCACCAAGAAGATTTTTGCCAACTTTTGGGATTTGAGCCATCAGTAAAATATGAATCCGAGGGCGGCCCGCGTCTCACTCAATGCTTTCAATTGATACGGGAAATGGAATTACCGGCAAGTGACGTGATTGAATTTTTCCGGCGCATTCTTTTTATTTTTCTGATTGGCAATGGGGATGCTCATGCCAAAAACTTCTCCATCCTCTACACCAACGGGAGGGCACGCCTTGCGCCCGCATACGATTTATTATCCACAACCATCTACCCGGAACGACCGGCAAAACTTGCCATGAAAATTGAGGGGCTCAATCATTTTGAGTGGATTAGCAGAAACAAGCTGCTCCGGCTGGGAAACAAAGTCGGTTTTTCTTCGCGCCTGGTCAACAAGGAAATCAACAAAATGGTCACCAAGCTAGACAAAGAGTTGGCAGCCTATACAGGCGATTGTCACACCCGCTTCCCCTCGCCCGTATATCAACAGATTGCCCAAGGAATCCGCCAACGGCTCAATCAAATCCGCGAGCAAAACGAAGCCAAGCCCCCTGCACCGGGCGGGCGATGCAGGGGGGAGGATTGACGATAATGATGTGGGGGCAGCTTATTGCTTCTCAGCCGGGGTAATCCAGGGGGCGAAAAGCTTGCTGGTGGCCGGCATGACAAGCAGGTTGAGGATGGTGGCGCTGACAAGTCCGCCAAACTGCACAATGGCCAGCGGGGCGAGCAGTTCGCCACCGGGTTGATCTTTGGCCCAGATGAGGGGAAGCAGCCCCAGGATGGTGGTGAGGGAGGTCATCATGATGGGGATGACGCGCTCTAACGAGCCCTTGAAGATAGCTTTTTCTGCGCTATGTCCGCTGCGTTCAAGATCACGGTAGCGGTTGAGCAGGATGAGGCCGGAGCGGATGGCAAAACCCACCACGGTGACAAAGCCCACGATGGAGCTGACGGAGAGGATGGGGGCGGTGTAGCCACCCTGCATGATGGAAGTGATGGTATCCGGAGAAGCAAGGAAGATGGCAATGATACCACCCACCAAGCAGAGCGGGATGTTGATGAGTGTGACCACGGCGCGGCGTACGCTACCCAGCGAGCTGGAGAGCAGCAGCACAATGAGCACACACACGATACCGCCTGTCACGTACAAACGCTGCGCGGCAGATTCTCGGCTCTTGATGGTACCGGCGTATTCCACACTGCAGCCCATTTCATGCATGACGGGGTCGAGCTTCTCGCGGCAGGCATCTGCCAAATCGCCCAAGTTGGAATCGGGGGCGGGGTTGCAGGAAATCATGGCTTTGCGCATGGTGTTATCGCGCAGAACGAGGTTGGTTACCTCTGTGCGGTAAACCTGGGCCACATCGCTGAGGCGCACAGCCTTGCCACCGGGAGCCACGAGCTGGAGGTTACGCACATCATCCACGCTGGTGCGCAGATCCGGGTCAAGACGCAGCACGATGTTCCAGTGGTCGAGGTTGCGGATGACTTCGCCCATTTTGAGGCCATTGAGCGCGGCAGACACCTGCTCGGCGGCCTCGGCCACGCTGAGGTTGTAGGCGGCCAGAATCTCGCGGTTGTAATCCACGCACACGGTATCCACCATCACCTCGCGGTTGGCGCGGGCATCTGCCACCTCCGGCATAGCCGAGAGGATTTCTGCGGCTTTTTTGGCAGCGGCTCGAATCTGTGGCAGCTCATTGCCATAGATGTTGATGGCAATTTCCGAATTGGAGCCGGAGAGTGTGGCACTGATGCGGTGTGCAATGGGGAAACCTATCATGCCGCCCGTGCCGGGAATACCATGAATGATATCGCTGATTTGTTGGCGCATGATTTTTTGATTCTTGCTCAAATCCACGCGGACGAGAATTTCCGAGGCCGAGACAGGCTCGGCGTGTTCATCATTTTCTGCGCGTCCCGTACGCTGGGCTACACTCTTCACACCGTCCAGCTTGCCGAGCTCGGCCATCACCTGGCGGGAGATACGCTGCGTTTCCTCCAGAGAGGTACCCGGCACGGTGTTGATGAAGACGGTGTAGCAGTCCTCATTAAAGGGTGGCAGGAAGCTGGTGCCATAGGTGGAGGCTAACCACAGCGATGCACCGGTGACCAGCATGAGCGAACCGAACACCGTCTTGGGCCAACGCATGCAGAAACGCAGGATGGGAGCATACATGCGTTTGATGAGGCGGGAGGTGAAGGAATCGCCGTTCTTGTTTTTCTTTTGGCCGGCTTTGAAGAAAATCATGCACAGCACAGGAATGATGGTGATAGCCACCAGCAAAGATGCTGCCAGCGCCAACATGTAAGAGATACCCAGCGGGCGGTAGAACTGGCCTTCCAAGCCGCTCAGGAGCAGTACCGGCACGAACACCAGAATGATGATAACGGAGGAATAGCTGATGGAGCTTACTACCTCATTCTTGGCACCCATCAACACGCGGTACCTGCTCTTGCGTTTTTCTTCCGGCAGGGCAGCATTGCGACTCAGGCTTCGCCACGCCACCTCCACAAAAACAATGGCGTTGTCCACCACGTCACCCACGGCCACAGCCAGACCACCCAAGGTCATAATGTTCACCGCCAACCCGAATACAGGGAACAGAGCCATGCCGAACAGAACGGAAAGCGGCATGCTGACCAGTGTGATGATGGCGGTGCGCACATTGAGCAGGGTAAGTACAATCACTATCATCACCACGACAGCGGCCACGATAAGCGTTTCGCGCCCATTTTCAAGGGAGAGTTGGATGAAATCTGCCTGGCGATAAGCATCTGCATGCAGCTTCATATTGGCCGGCAGTTGGCTGCGGGAGAACTCCTGCACGGCCGCATCCACCTGGGCGGTGAGTTCCAGAGTGTTGGCACCGGGTACTTTTTGCACAGAGAGGATGACTGCCTCGCTATCCTTAAAACCGGCATTACCGCGCCGAGGAGCTCCGTCAATACGCACATCTGCCACATCTTCCAAACGCAGCACACCGCTGGGATGGCCGGGGACAAGGGTACGCTTGAGGTGCTCCGGGGTTTGAGCCCGGGTGAATTGCTGCACAGGCATTTCCTGCCCTGCCACGTCCTCCAGATAGCCGGCGGGGATGCTGCTTTGCGCGGCTTCCACGGTAGCTTTCAAGTCATCCAGCACGATACCGGCCTGGCGCATTTTTTCCGGGTCGTAGAGCACCTGGTACTCAGGCAAGCGACCACCCAACACGGTAATTTGCCCCACACCGGGGATAGCCATGAGACGGTTGCGAAGACCGAACTCTGCCACGCGGCGCACCTCCAGCGGGTCGGCTGTTTCATCTCCGGTGATGGCGATGAGCATAATCTCACCTGTCACGGAAACGATGGGGGCCATCTCCGTCTCCACATTGTCCGGCAGGGCATCCCGCACGGTGCTGAGCCGCTCCGACACGATTTGGCGGGCACGGTAAATATCTGTTCCCCAATCGAAATCAACCCACACAAAAGAGAGTCCGTTGCCGGAAGATGAGCGCACCTCTTTCACCCCGGCGGTACCGCTCATGGCAGACTCAAGGGGGATGGAGATGTACTGCTCCACCTCCTCGGCAGAGAGTCCACCGGCCTCCGTTTGGATGGTGACGCGCGGGACATATAGCTCCGGGAACACATCAATGGGCAACCCCAGCACCACCAAAGCGCTGATAGCGGTGAGTACCAGCGAAATGAGGATGACCGTGATGCGGTTCTTAAGGCAGAAGGCTATCAGATGACTCATCATTAGTGCTCCTCCCCTTCGTGGAATTTACCATCGGCGTGGAAATGACCGGCTTTCTTTTTCTGCCCTTCGCCCGGAAGAATGTACTTGAGCTCATATCCCCCCTTGACCACAATCTTTTGTCCGGGGGTGAGGCCGGACACGGGTGTCATGCCGCGGCGGCTTTCACCGGCTCGCACTTTGAGCATGGCATATTGCCCCTCGCCTACTTCCACGAACACCACATCATCCACACCGACCTTAACAACGGCCGTATCGGGAATGGACACAGTACCTTCCTCTGCGTGGCTATCATACAAATCCAAGCGGCAGAGCTTGCCGGCCAAAGCCCCGGCCGGCAGGGATTCCGGGGTGAAATAAATGGAACGAGTCTGTTTGGCTGCATCTACCTGCTCAGCCAAGCGCCAAGTACCTTTCAGCGCCACATTTTCACGCCCAACGGGGATGATGGCGCGAATCTCCGAAATTCGCGGCATATCCGACCCGTAAAGCGTGCCCACAATTTCCATGGCATCCACATTGGTCATGGTGATGACGGCAGCCCCCTGCTCTCCCCAACTACCCTGGGAAATACCCACGTTGCGCACGGTGCCCTCTTTTTCTGCCTTGACTACAAGGGTATAAATACCATCCTTTTGCTCCAATTCGGCACCCATGGCCAGCATACGAAGACGCGCCTTCGCAGTTTTTTCCTCGCGAGTGAGCTGCCCCAGCTCTGCTTTTTTGAACTTGAGCTGCTCTTCCAAATCACTGTTGCGGGTTCCCACACCATGCAAACGGGCCACACGAGACTCAACTGCGGCAATTTCTTCCGTACAGCGGTCGATATTGGCCTCAATTTTTTGTAATTCGGTGATTTGCTCGGATATGGCGGGTGCTTCTACGGTGTATAGGATATCTCCTTTGTGCACTTGCTGAGCGGATTTGACACGCAGAGAGATTCGCCCGGCGCAGGGCAATGCATACGTTTCCGTGGCGTGCTCCGGCACAGTCAGGTAGCCATACAACGAATGAGTAAGCGCCAGCGAGGTGGCAGGCACTTCCTCCACCTGCATGTTGAGGATGTGGCGAGAGCGAGCATCTGCCTGCACCATGATGACTCCACCGCCCGAAGCTCCTTCGGCACCATGGTCATGCCCACTGCAATTGCTATGGTCATCATGCTTGCGTTCTGCGGCGTGATCATGGCCGCTGCATTGGCTGTGGGCATCGTGTCCGTGTTCTGCGGCGGTGTGCTCATGCTTATGCTCGGCGGCGTGGTCGTGGCCGCTGCATTGGCTGTGGGCATCGTGTCCGTGTTCTGCGGCGGTGTGCTCGTGCTTGTGCTCGGCGGCGTGGTCGTGGCCGCTGCATTGGCTGTGGGCATCGTGTCCGTGTTCTGCGGCGGTGTGCTCGTGCTTGTGCTCGGCGGCGTGGTCATGGCCGCTGCATTGGCTGTGGGCATCGTGTCCGTGTTCTGCGGCGGCGTGCTCGTGCTTGTGCTCGGCGGCGTGGTCATGGCCGCTGCATTGGCTGTGGGCATGTTCAGAAGCAGAGCATGTGAGTGCCAGGGCACACAGGGTCAGAAGGGGATATTTCATGGCTGATAATAGGGATTGAGGTATTGAAGTTTTGTTTGAATTTCAAGGAGCGTACCCAAGCAGTCCAGGTAGCTCATACGGCGCTGAAAAATCTCGTGGCGAGCATCTGCAAGAGCGGGGAGTGAGGTTTCACCCAGACGATAGAGCTGCTCCTGCCGGTTGCCTGTTTCCTGCAGGTTGAGCAAGCGCTCATGCTCTGTGCGACAATGTTCGGCTGCTAATTTTTGGCGGGCATCCAGAGCAGCGACATCCTGTTGCAGTTTGCGCCACATAGCGATGGTATCATGGTGCTTCAAATCACGTTCTCCTGTGGCTTTGGCAATAGCCATACGGTTGCGGTTCCAGATGGGCAAACTCATCTCCAAACCGATACCGATTTTCTCGTTGCCCTCCTCGCGGGTGAGGGAGGGGCCGATGGTCAACTCAGGGTACTGTTTGCGAATTTCCGTGCGCAGCTCCGTCTCGCTGGCTCCATAAGCAGCCAATTTGGAATGCAGTTCCGGGCTCTCCAGCAAGTGCTCCACCGAGGGCGGGCGTACAAGAGCAGGAACACCGGAAGGCAGGGAGCCGGAAAGCTCAATGGCTCCCACCGCCGGGTGAAGCCCCAGTTGGGCAATGAGCTCATGGCGCTTGGCCAAGTGTGCGTTCTCCAGCTCTTGGCTTTCTTTCATGGTATCGTTGTAGCGCTGGCAAGATGCCTGATAATCGCTCAGCTCCACCTCACCCAGCTTGTACAGGCGGTCGATGTCGTTTTTTTCTTTCTTCACTTGGCTGAGTCGCTCGCGAATGAGCTTCAGTTTGCTGTGAATCACCAGGATATTGTAGCGAAGGACATCCAAATCCGACAAAAAGGAGCGTTCCATCGCGCGGACATTCCAGTAATCGGCCTCGTTGTACTGCTCTGCCACCTGTTTTGCGAGGGCGGGGAGCCCTGTGACGGGAATGGAGAGAGCCGGGCCGATGGAATTATTGTTGAAGTTCTCTCGCAGCACGCGTACTCCCTCAACGGAAAGTGAGGGGTCCTCCCATAATCCGGCGTAATTTGCGACCTCCGTTTCAGCCGCATAGGAAAGGCGTACTCTATTGAGTTCGGGGTTAAGCAAAAGGCCGATACTACGCATGCTACCTTGGTTCAAGCTGCTATTGGGCGGGCACAGGCGAGTCGACACAGCGAACCACTCCGTGCCATCGCGGTCAAGGCTCACCGGGTCAGGCGTGTAGCTTGCGCATGAGACCAGCAGCAATGCTGTACAAATGCTCGTGTAAAATTTAAATTGCTTCATGTCAGAATAGAAAAAGAAAACAGAAAGAGATAAAAAGCGCCCCCACCACTCACAGATGGGTAGCGAGCGTACACAAAAAAGGGAGTGCTATCAAATCAGCATGGGTCTATGCCAAAGTGTCGGGGGGATGCCCCAATGCTCCGGAGTGGGAGCAAAAACAAGCTTGCCCGCAGGTGCACGGGGAGAGGGCACGCCCACATCTGCGCGCTCGGCATGAACAATGAGTATCGGCAGCGTCTTGGAGCGCAGGTTGCGCTCGCTCCGAATGCCGATGAGCAGGTGCTGGTGATGCTTATCTTGGTGATGGTGACACCCCTCCGCATCATGATGCAGACAGCCCTGCGTAGAAGCAGAGCATACAAAAAGCTCCTGTTCCGTGTGGTGCTCGCAAGCGTGCGCACAGACTCCGCGGCATGCTATCAGCGACAACATGCACAGAAACAACACACACAATGCTAGGCGGCGATAACGGCTCATCTCTGCTCCAAGCATTCTACACACGAGCGGCCTGACTTGTCAAGGCACATTTCCTCTCCATCCTCAGTTTCTGCCGTTTTGAGGAAAAAACATGAAACTAAAAAGACGCCCGGCAGGGTGTGAAACCGTGCCGGGCATGAGGTTAAGCTTTCGTCAATCAACGAAGGGGCGCATTAGTCATCGGAGCCAACGCTGATGGCATCATCCACAGGAGCCAATTCTTCCTCCGTCTCATAGGTAGCGCGGGGGATGGGCGTGGCACCGGGGGCGGGTTCCACCACGATGTTGCGGTACTTGTTGAAGCCGGTACCGGCAGGAATGAGGTGACCCAAGATGACGTTTTCCTTGAAGCCTTCCAGCGTATCAACCTTGCCCAAGGTAGCCGCCTCGGTCAACACACGAGTGGTATCCTGGAAGGAAGCAGCGGAGATGAAGGAATCCGTCTTGAGGGAGGCCTTGGTGATACCGAGCAGGATGGGTTCGCTCTCTGCAGGGCGACCATTCATGCTGACAGTCTCCTTGTTGATGCGGGAGAGAGTGGTGCGATCCACCTCATCGCCCCAGAGGAGGCCGGTATCGCCCGGATCCTTCACGCGCACCTTACGGAGCATCTGGGAAACGATGATTTCAACGTGTTTGTCGTTGATTTCCACACCCTGCACACGGTAAACCTGCTGCACTTTGTTGACGAGGTGTTCCTGCAGGGCTTCCTTGCCGCAAATGCGGAGGATTTCATCGGAAGCTTCGGAACCGTCGGACAAGGGTTCACCGGCGCGCACATAGTCACCATCATGCACGATGATGTGGCGATCCATGGGCACGAGGTGCTTGCAGGAGATAGCGCCGTCATTCTCATCGCGTTCTTCCAAGCGGGTGGAACGGCGGCGGCTCTTACCGGCAGCCTCGCGAGCTTCGGCATCGCGGTAAATAGTCACGACCTTCTTGCCGCGAATCATTGCATCGTCAATGGCAACGATACCGTCCATCTCTGCCAAAGTGCAGGTATCCTTCGGGCGGCGGGCTTCGAAGAGCTCGGCCACACGGGGAAGACCACCGGTAATGTCGTTCGTCTTCTGAATCTTGCGCGGGGTCTTGGCAATTTGCGTACCGGCAGAAATCTTCTGCTTATTGGAGACAGCCAAGTATGCACCGGTCGGGATGGAGTAGACACGGGGCTTATCCTTATCGCTTCCGGGCTTGGCGGTATGCACGATGATGCGGGGAGCCAAGTCTTGGCGGTGATCAATAATGACGGTCGTACCCTTACCGGATTCGGTATGGCCGGATTCGGTGCGGCAGGTAATACCCTCAATCATATCCTGGAACTCAACAGTACCGCCGATTTCGGAGATGACGGGAATAGCGAAGGGATCCCATTCTGCGATAAGATGGCCTGCTTCGATATCCTGACCATCCTTGACGTGCAGTACTGCACCCATGGTGAGCAAGTAGGATTCCTGTTCCTTGCCCTCGGCATCGTAAATCTTGACGCTGCCGTTCTTGCAGAGCACCACCATGTTGCCGTTCTCGTCCTCTACGCAACGATCTCGCAGGTTCTCATCGTAAATGAGGCGGCCGGAGGTCTTGGCGATAAACTCGGGGCGACTGGCGGAAGCCGATGCAGTACCACCCACGTGGAAGGTACGCATAGTCAACTGAGTACCGGGCTCACCGATGGACTGAGCTGCAATGATACCCACAGCTTCACCCACCTTCACAGCCTTGCCGGTAGCAAGGTTCAGGCCATAGCACTTGGCACAGCAACCGCGCGACAAATCACAGGTAAGCACGGAGCGAACCTTCACTTTCTCGATACCCACCTTTTCAATCTTCTTGGAGGCTTCATCGGTGATGATTTCGTTGCGCCCCACAATCAGTTCCCTCGTGGTGGGATCGTAGATATCATCGCAGGTGACGCGACCGTAGATGCGGGTGGCCAAAGATGCGATTTCGTCCTCACCATCAAAGATGGCAGTCATGGTAATACCTTCGTCCGTACCGCAGTCTTCCTCTCGCACAATGACGTCCTGAGCCACGTCAACGAGCTTACGAGTCATGTAACCGGAGTCAGCGGTCTTCAAAGCGGTATCGGCCAGACCCTTACGGGCACCGTGGGTGGAGATGAAGTACTCCAACACAGAAAGGCCTTCGCGGAAGTTTGAGGTAATGGGGCGTTCGATAATTTCACCGGAGGGCTTAGCCATAAGGCCGCGCATACCGGAGAGCTGCTTAATCTGAGCTTTATTACCACGAGCACCGGAGTCCACCATCATGTAGAGGGGGTTGGCCACAGCAGAACCGCCGTTGTACTCCAGCTTGGTGTAGAGTTCCTTCTGGATGGCATCCGTGGTGGAGGACCAGATATTCACCACCTTTTCGTAGCGTTCGCCGTTGGTAATGAGGCCTTCCTCATACTGTTCCGTTACCTTTGTAACCTGATCGTAGGCTTCGGCAATCACCTTATCCTTGTTCTCAGGCACCACCATGTCGACGATACCGATGGAGCAACCGGAGCGTGTAGCTTCCTTGTAGCCCAAAGACTTGAGCGCATCAAGCGTCTCCACGGTCTTCTGCTGGCCGCAGGTCTGGTAGCAGCGCCAGATGATTTCACCGAGCTGCTTCTTGCCGACGTTGCGGTTGATGTAGCCGATTTCGTTGGGCCAGATTTCGTTGAAACGCACACGACCGGCCGTGGTGACGATGGTCTTACGGTTCACATTTTCCTGGTTGAAGGAAAGGCGGTCAAACTCCTTGCCGGTCTTGCCGTAGTCCGGGTTCTTGAGACGAATCCACTCGTGGTAGCCAATCTTGCGTGCAGCAATGGCAAACTCCACTTCAGAGATGGATTCGAAGATCGGCAGCAAGTGCTGGCGATCTTGGTTCTCCTTCACTTCCTTGGCGCGAGTGTGCGTCAGGTAGTAGGAACCAAGAATGATATCCTGAGAGGGAGTGCTGATGGGCTTGCCGGAGGCCGGCGAGAAGATGTTGTTGGGAGCCAGCATCAGGAGGCGGGCTTCCAGCTGGGCTTCTACGCTCAGCGGCACGTGCACGGCCATCTGGTCACCGTCGAAGTCGGCGTTGTAACCCGTACATACAAGCGGGTGCAGACGGATAGCGGAGCCTTCAATCAACACAGGCTCGAATGCCTGAATGGAAAGACGGTGCAGCGTTGGAGCACGGTTCAGGAACACGGGGTGCCCCTTGGACACTTCTTCCAGAATATCCCACACAAAGGGTTCCTTGCGGTCAATCATCTTCTTGGCAGAGCGCACGGTATGTACGTAGCCAAGTTCCTTGAGGCGATGAATGATGAAGGGCTCGAAGAGGGAAAGAGCCATCTTCTTGGGCAGACCGCACTGGTTCATGCGCAGGTTCGGGCCAATCACAATCACGGAGCGGCCGGAGTAGTCCACACGCTTACCGAGCAGGTTCTGACGGAAACGACCACTCTTGCCCTTGAGCATATCGGACAGGGACTTGAGGGGGCGGTTGCCGGCACCTGTGACGTGACGACCATGGCGGCCGTTGTCAAAGAGGGCATCAACAGCTTCCTGCAGCATGCGCATTTCGTTGCGCTTAATCACCTCAGGTGTCTGCAAAGCGGCAAGTTCCTTGAGGCGGTTGTTACGGTTGATGACGCGGCGATAGAGATCGTTGAGGTCACTGGTAGCGAAACGGCCACCGGGCAGCGGAACGAGGGGGCGCAAATCCGGGGGGATGACAGGGAGTACCGTCAGCACCATCCACTCAGGCTTGCAACCGCTGTTCAGGAAACCCTGAGCCAGCTGCAGGCGCTTGGCAATTTTGCGCTTATTCTGCTTGGAGTTGGTCTTCTCCATCTCCTGACGCAGCTCATCGATGAGGGCCACCAAATCCACCGTGGCAAGCAGGCGCTGAATAGCAGCGGCACCCATGCCGGCCTCGGGAGCATCGTCGCCGTAGTCGTCCACAAGCTCATCGTACTGCTCCTCGGTAATAATCATGCCACGCTCAATACCGTTGATACCGCGGGGATCTATCACGATGTAATCCTCGTAGTAGATGACGCGCTCCAAATCACGGGCGGTCAGATCAAGCATGAGGCCGATGCGGCTGGGCATGCACTTGTAGAACCAAATGTGGGTGACAGGCACGGCCAGTTCGATGTGCCCCATGCGCTCACGGCGTACGCGGGCGCTGGTCACTTCCACGCCGCAGCGGTCACACTTCATGCCCTTATTCTTGGCGCGCTTATAGCGGCCGCAGGAGCACTCCATGTCGCGGGTGGGCCCGAAGATACGTTCACAGAAGAGGCCACCTTTTTCCGGCTTGAAGGTACGGTAGTTGATGGTTTCCGGGTTTTTGACCTCGCCGCTGGACCAGCGCTGGATGTCCTCCGGGCTGGCAACGGTAATGCAAACCTGGTCGAAGTTCTTCGGCTTCTCGTTGTTAAAGTCGTTGAAAGACATATGGGTGTTAGTATTTGAAGGTTTTGGTGCAGCCTGCACCTGCTGTGCATGTGCAGGCTGCGGTTACAGGTTTACATATCGGAATCGTCTTCGTCCTCGTCATCGTCCACTTCCAAGTCGCTGTCATCGTCGTCTTCGTCATCAAAATCGTCGAAGTCGTCATCGTCATCGAACTTGTTGTCATCATCCTCATCCAAGCCTTCGCCATCAGCAAGCAACTGGAAGAAGTCGTCCGTGGTCTGCGGAGCATTGTCGAGGTCCTTCTTCTCCAGCGGCTGCACGTTGAGGCAAAGTGCCTGCATTTCTTTGATGAGCACGTTGAAGGATTCCGGGGTACCGGCTTCCAAGGAGTTGTCGCCACGCACAATGTTCTCGTAGATGCGGGTACGACCCTGTACGTCGTCGGACTTGACGGTGAGAAGTTCCTGGAGGGTGTAGGCGGCACCATAAGCTTCCATGGCCCACACTTCCATTTCACCGAATCGCTGGCCACCGTGCTGGGCTTTACCACCCAAGGGCTGCTGGGTCACGAGCGAGTATGTACCCACGGCACGAGCATGCACCTTATCGTCCACCAAGTGGTTGAGTTTGAGCATGTAGGTGTAGCCAACCACCACGGGATAGTGGAAGTATTCACCCGTAAGACCGTCAATCAGGCGGCTCTTACCGGCCACGGTACCATCCTTACCATCGCCTACCCAGGTGAAACCGGGCACCTTCTTGGCCTGGCTCATGTAATCCCAAATCTTGCCTTCGTCAATACCGTCGAACACAGGGGTGGCTACCTTGAAGCCCAGAGCCTTGGCCGCAACGCCGAGGTGTGCTTCCAGCACCTGTCCCACGTTCATTCGGGAGGGCACGCCGAGGGGGTTGAGGATGATATCGACCGGGGTACCGTCTTCCAGATAGGGCATGTCTTCTACCGGGAGCACACGGGAGCATACGCCCTTGTTACCGTGGCGACCTGCCATCTTATCACCCACGCCGAGCTTGCGCTTGGTGGCAATGTAGACCTTCACCTCGGTGACAACGCCGGGGTCCATCTCTGCACCGGCTTCAATCTGGTCGAGCTTGCGATCGCGTTCTTCATCCAAATCATCGAAGCGAGAGGAGTATGCGTTGATGATTTCAAAGATTTGATTGCGCACAGGGCTTTCGTTCATCTCAATCTGGTCGTGATAAACGGCGAGCTTGCGCAGCAGGGTCTTGGTAATCTTGCGGTTGGCGGGAATAATCACCTCACTGGAGCCGGCGCGAGTCACTTCCAGCGGAATCTTCTCGCCCAAAAGGCGGTCGGACAGGCGGCTGGTGAGCTGCTCGATGAGGGCATCCTTATCGCGGGCGTACTCAGTATCCACCTTCTTGCGCTGTTTCTGGCTCTCCTTCTCAATATCCACAGCGGGGGTGCCGGGAGCAGCAGAGCGCACCACGCGCACATCCATCACCACGCCGGTAGTGCCCGGGGGCACACGCAGAGAGGTATCCTTCACATCGGCGGCCTTTTCGCCGAAGATAGCGCGCAGGAGGCGTTCTTCGGGGGCGAGATCAGTCTCGCTCTTGGGCGTAATCTTGCCCACGAGGATATCTCCGGGCTTTACCTCAGCACCGATTCGCACCACACCATCGCTACCCAAATTGCGCAGGGCGTCATCGCCTACGTTGGGGATATCGCGGGTGATTTCTTCCGGCCCAAGCTTGGTGTCACGAGCTTTTTCCTCGAATTCTTCAATATGGATAGAGGTGTAGGCATCTTCCTGAACCAGACGCTCAGAGATGATAATGGCGTCTTCGAAGTTGTAGCCGTACCAGGACATGTAAGCAACCAGCACGTTGCGACCCAGAGCCAATTCACCGCCATCGGTACAGGGGCCATCGGCCAACACATCACCGGCTTTCACCACATCACCACGGAAAACGATGGGTTTCTGATTAATGCAGGTGGAGGCGTTAGAGCGCATGAACTTGCGCAGCTGGTACACGTAGATGCCCTTGTCGGGGTCGGTCTTAACGCTGTCGGGGTCGCTCAGCCAGCGCTGAGAGGAAACCGGCAGGTTGCCATCGGGCGTAGTGACGATGTACTCGGCCGTGGCAGATGCCACAATGCCGGGAGCCACGGCACACACCACGGCGCAACTATCGCGTGCGCACTTGGCTTCAATACCGGTACCCACGAGCGGGGCTTGGTTCACCATCAACGGAACACCCTGGCGCTGCATGTTTGCACCCATGAGGGCGCGGTTAGCGTCGTCGTGTTCCAGGAAGGGAATGAGACCGGCTGCAATGGAGATAATCTGCTTGGGAGACACGTCCATGTACTCCACGCGGCGGGGATCTACTTCGATGAATTCGCCGTGTTCGCGGGCAGTGACGCGGGGGCGCACAAAGTGGCCCTTGCCGTTATCATTGTCAATAGGATTATTGGCCTGAGCAATCAGATGGTACTCTTCCTTATCAGCAGTCAGGTATACGACCTCGTTAGTCACAATGACTTCGCTGTCCACAACCTCACCCTTCTTGTTCTTCTTCTCCACAACCTTCACGCGGCGGAAGGGTGTCTCAATGAAGCCGTATTCATCAATACGGGCATAGGTGCAAAGAGAATTAATCAAACCGATATTGGGACCTTCGGGGGTCTCAATGGGGCAGATTCGGCCATAGTGGGAGGGATGCACGTCTCGAACCTCGAAACCTGCGCGGTCGCGGTTCAGACCGCCCGGACCCAGAGCGGAAAGACGGCGCTTGTGCGTCAGTTCTGCCAAGGGGTTAATCTGATCCATGAACTGGGAGAGCTGGCTGCGACCGAAGAAGTCGCGCACGACAGCGCTCAGAGCCTTGGGGTTGATGAGCTTGCTGGGAGTAATATCATTGCGGGTGGTATCGCAGAGCGTCATACGCTCCTTGACCAAGCGCTCGGTGCGAGCCAAGCCCACGCGGCACTGGTTGGCAATGAGTTCGCCCACGGCACGCACGCGGCGGTTGCCGAGGTGGTCGATATCATCCACCTGCCCTTCACCATTGCGCAAGCGAAGGAGGTACTTGAGAGCACTCAGGAAGTCGATGGGCTGGATGAGGCGCACGTCCTCAGGAACATCGAGCCCCAGCTTCTGGTTGATTTTGTAGCGGCCCACGCGGGTAAGGTCGTACTTCTTTTCTTCCTTGAAGAGGCGGTCCAAAGCGGTAGCTGCCTGCTGTACGGAGGAAGGATCACCCGGGCGGAACTTGCGGAAGATTTCCTTAAGGGCAGATTCGCGGTCGAACGCGATATCTTTCTTGAGCGTCTTGACAAGAGTTTCCTCTTCTCGCTGGTCAATCACCTCAATCTTCTCGATGCCCAATTCAAGCATCTTCTTGATGGTGGAGAGACTAAGCGGCTCGTATGCCTTGGCGATGATGGTGGATTTGGTCTCATCACCATGCTTCACGTCCTCGAAGGGAATGAGATACTCCAGTTCTTCGCCGGAAACATCGGCCAACGAAAGATTCTGAATGGTGTAGAACTGCTCTACAATGGAGCGATCGCTCTCATAGCCGAGATAGCGCAGGAACGTAGTGGCCAAGAACTTGCGGCGGCGGCGGCGGCGATCCAAGAACACATACATCAAATCGTTCGTATCGAACTGAACTTCCAGCCAGGAACCGCGGTCAGGAATGACGCGGAAGGAGAAAATGTCCTTGCCATTGGAATGATGTGTCTTCTCGAAGCAGATACCGGGAGAGCGATGCAGCTGGGCTACAATCACACGCTCGGCGCCGTTCACCACGAAAGTACCGCGGTCGGTAATCATGGGGATTTCGCCCATGTACACGTTTTCCTCTGCGGTGTAGTCACCGCACTTGAGGCGGAACTTCACGTAGAGGGAGGCGCTGTAGGTTTCACCTGCACGGATGGCGGCGAAATCGGAGGTCTTGGGCGGCGAAATTTCGTAGGACTCATATTCGAGCCTAATCTGCCCGTCGTAGCTTTCTATCGGGAAATGCTCGCTGAGGACAGCCTGCAAACCCATCTTGAGCCGCTTGTCGGGCTCGGTGAAACGTTGCAGGAATTCCTCGTAGGACTTTGTCTGGATCTCAATCAGGTTGGGAGGTTCAATAACCTCCTTGATCTTGCCGAAACTGATTCGCTCTTGCTTGGGCTTTGACATGGAGTTGGCGGAGATGTTGTTGAGCACCCTTTCCGGATGCGGGTTCGGTTTACGACCGGTAAAACCGACTTGGATTCATCTGTGCGGATGTGCCCGAGTCGAGCTTACCCTGCCCTCATCTTATCGCGGGGGCGCGCGTTGCTATGCGTTAAAAATTAATAGTTAGCACATTATGAACAGATACACCGTTCATGACGGGACGCGAAGGCAGGAGGGGACAGAAATCCCCCCCTGCACTCGTAAAATCGAATAGGTTACTTGATAGTGACCTTGGCGCCGGCCTTCTCGAGTTCGGCCTTGGCCTTTTCGGCGTCCTCCTTGGAAGCACCTTCCACCACCACGGCGGGAGCGCTTTCAACGAGCTTCTTGGCGTCAGCCAGACCCAGACCGGGCTTGACGGTACGCACAGCCTTAATGACGGCAATCTTGTTGCCACCGGCGTCGGTGAGTTCGACGTCGAATTCAGTCTTCTCTTCAGCAGCTTCAGCAGCAGGAGCAGCAGCACCGGCAGCAGCCACGGGAGCAGCGGCAGACACGCCCCACTTCTCTTCGAGCATCTTAACGAGTTCGGCAGCTTCGAGGATGGTAAGCTTGCCAAGTTCTTCAGCGATTGTATTGAGATCAGCCATTGTAGTAATATGTGTGTTATTTGGTTCTTGTCGCGGACGGGGGCTTCCCGCCCATTTCAGTTCTCACCGGCCGGAGAGCCGACAGAGAACCTCATTTTTTCAGGCGGCGGGGAGGTAGTACCACACCGCCGCCATCTGTTCAAGTCTTTTTTTATTCTGCAGCAGGAGTTTCTTCCTGTGCACCACCGTTTTCCTTGTCGACGTATGCCTGGATGACACGTGCGAGGGCAGAGCCTGCGCCGTTGATGGTACCAAGCAAGGTAGCAAGAAGAACCTCGCGGCTGGGCAAGTCGCCCAATGCCTTAATCTTTTCAGGAGTCAGTTCAGCGCCATCGAGGATACCTGTCTTCCAAGCAGTCTTCTTGGAAGCTTTGGCGAAGGTGTTTACAGCCTTGGCAGCTGCGCACACGTCGCTATCGCCCATGATGTAGGCTGTCTGCCCCTTGAGGGAAGCGGTGATATCGGGCAAACCGGCGCGGGAGATAGCCTTGGCCATGAAGGTATTCTTGGCCACCACGCAGCTGGCACCAGCCTCGGCCAAAGCGGCGCGAAGTTTGGTGAACTCAGGCACGGTCACACCGGTGTAATCAATCACCAGCACAAAGGGAGAAGCATTCACCCTCTCCAGCAGGCCGTCGATGATAATACCCTTATCGGCATTCACTTTTTTCTCAGTGCTCATATTCGTATCTGTGGTTTGGGTTTAGTTCTTGGAGTATTCAACCGGGCTGATAGTCACGCCGGGGTTCATGGAGCTGGCGATAGTCACGCCGGCGATGTAGGCACCCTTGGCACCGGAGGGGCGGGCTTTCACCACGGCGCCGATGAGGGCGCGGGCGTTCTCAACGAGCTTGTCGCTATCGAAAGAAAGCTTGCCGACGGCAGCAGAAACATTGGCGTTGCGGTCAACCTTGAAGTCAACACGACCGGCCTTCACCTCGCGAACAGCCTTGGCGGTATCTTCCGTCACAGTGCCGGTCTTGGGGTTGGGCATCAAGCCGCGCGGACCAAGAATACGTGCAATCTTACGCACCTGGGCCATGGCGTCCGGGGTGGCAATTGCGCTGTCGAAGTCGAGGAAACCGCCCTGAATTTCCTTAATCAGGTCTTCCAGGCCAACTTTTTCGGCACCGGCCTCCAGAGCAGCCTGAGCGGCTTCACCCTGAGCAAAGACGATGACGCGAACATTCTTACCGGTACCGTGGGGCAGAGCAACAGAGCCGCGCACCATCTGGTCGGATTTACGAGGATCCACCGTAAGGCGGAAAGACAGCGTGACCGTGGGGTCAAACTTGGGAGCCGGGAAGCTCTTCATGAGTTCCACAGCTTCATCGACAGCGTAATTCTTGCTGGAGTCAACAAGCTTGGCTGCCTCAATGTAGCGCTTGGAGCGTTTTGTAGACATATATTTAGCAGTACGTTCGGGTTAATATGAGGATTCCCTCCTGCAGGAAGGGGTTACATGCCTTCCACCTCGATACCCATCTGACGAGCCTGGCCTGCAATGATGCGGGCAGCAGCTTCAGGATTGGTGGTGTTGAGGTCGGGCATCTTGATATTGACAACTTCCATCAACTTATCCTTGGAGATCTTAGCGACCTTCTTCTTGTTCGGCTCGCCGGAGCCGGACTGGATGCCGGCAGCCTTTTTAAGGAGGTTAGCTGCGGGGGGCATCTTGGTGATGAAGTCGAAGGACTTGTCCTTGTAGACGGTGATCACGACGGGGAGTACATCGCCGGCCTGCTTCTGAGTTTTAGCGTTGAACTCTTTGCAGAAGCCCATGATGTTCACACCGGCCTGACCAAGAGCAGGACCCACGGGCGGCGAGGGATTCGCAGCACCTGCGGGAATCTGCAGTTTGATTACTTTAACTACTTCTTTTGCCATGGTTTTGTTTGTTTTTGTTTGCAGCCCGCTTCACTTCTCAGCTACACAGGCCGCGGGAAAATTGTTTAGGGAATTATGCCTTAGGCGCGGTGCCGCGTTCATCCTCAGGCACCAACTGCACTTGTGTGTAATCCAAATCAAGCGGGTTGGAGCGGCCGAACATCGTCACGCCCACACGAAGGCGACCGCGCTCGGTATCCACTTCTTCCACAATACCGCGCTCGCCTTGGAATGCACCATCAAGCACAACCACTTCGTCTTTCACGTTGAAGACAATCTTCTGGCGGGAGCCCTCGCTACGGCGTGCAATTTCGGCCATCAGTTCACGCACGTCCTTGGCAGACATGGGAAGCGGCTTCTTGGAGCGACCACAAGCAAAGCTGATCACACCGTCCACGGCCTGAATCTTGTACCAGGCATCATTGTTGAGCTCACCATCAGGGCGGCGCAAAGCAAAGTTCAGGTACACATAGCCGGGATACAGCTTGCGTTCCTGAACGTATTTTTTGCCGTTGCGCATTTCTTCCACCTTTTCAGTGGGAACAAGGGGCTCACTTTGAACAAGGGCACCCATCTCCTCATCTTCCTTGAAGAGGCGCTTCAGGTTTTCCACCGCACGGCGCTCCTTATTGGAGAGCACATGAAGCACGTACCACTGATCCTTTGCATCAGGGATGATGCGGGAGGATTCAGAGCCGGATTTGCGTTCGTAAGGACGGGACATAGCCAGCAAAAATGGATTTGATATCAGGAAAGGTGTACGATGACCCAACTCACAACCTGAGCCATCACATAGTCAAAAAAGGCGACGTAAGCGCCAAGCAACACCATGGCAACAAGCACCACAAGTGTTGAACCCCACAACTCACGGAATTTTTTGAACCCTTTGACTTTCGGGTCGCTCTCCCAAGGCCAAGAGCACTTCTTGAGCTCACCTTTTACATTGGAAATGGATTGGGATATCTTGCGGAACATAGTAAAGTGAGATTTGTGGTTAATTTTCAGAAAAAAAAAGAGGAAGGCTGGCAGGGTATGAGAGACTCGAACTCCCAACACGCGGTTTTGGAGACCGCTGCTCTACCAATTGAGCTAATACCCTTTTACCTTGCTCTGATTTTTGGTTCTTTTGGGGGGATGCCCGTTGCTACAGGCACCCCCCAAAAACCACGGGCAACTTATCTGCGGATGAAGCCGCCCGGAATGAAAGGCTTTGTAAGATTAGGCCTTGATCTTGGCCACCTTACCGGCACCCACGGTACGACCACCTTCGCGGATAGCGAAGCGCATACCTTCTTCCATGGCCACGGGGGTGATGAGCTCAACACCGATGGTCACGTTGTCGCCGGGCATCACCATTTCAGTGCCTTCGGGCAGAGTAACGGTACCGGTCACGTCCGTCGTACGGAAGTAGAACTGGGGACGATAGTTGTTGAAGAACGGGGTGTGACGGCCGCCTTCTTCCTTGGTCAGCACGTAAACGGCAGCCTCGAAGGAGGTGTGGGGAGTCACGGAACCGGGCTTGGCAATCACCTGACCACGAACGATGTCTTCCTTCTTGATACCGCGAAGGAGCACACCCACGTTATCGCCGGCTTCACCCTTGTCGAGGAGCTTGCGGAACATTTCGATGTCGGTGACGGAGGTCTTGACGGTGGGCTTGATACCCACGATTTCCACTTCTTCCATCTTGTTGATGATACCGCGTTCGATACGACCGGTAGCAACGGTACCACGACCGGAGATGGAGAACACGTCTTCCACAGGCATGAGGAAGGGCTTCTCGGTGGGGCGCTCGGGGGTGGGGATGTACTCGTCCACAGCGTCCATGAGCTCAAGGATCTTAGCGCAGTACTCAGGATCACCTTCGAGAGCCTTAACAGCGGAACCCATGATGATCGGAATGTCATCGCCGGGGAATTCGTAGGAGGAAAGGAGGTCGCGGATTTCCATCTCCACGAGCTCAGCGAGCTCGGGGTCAGCAAGGTCCATCTTGTTCATGAACACCACGATGTAGGGAACACCCACCTGACGAGCAAGGAGGATGTGCTCACGAGTCTGGGGCATGGGGCCGTCAGCTGCAGAGCAAACAAGGATAGCGCCGTCCATCTGG